>JAWKYM010000003.1:0-408933 GCA_041396485.1 Burkholderiaceae bacterium
TGTTGAAACTGTTCATTCATGAGCGTATTTCCTGAAGCCGAGTTGGGACGCATCCCTCACTCCCAGTCCAGTGCTCCTTTCTTCCATTCGTAGACAAAGCCCACCACCAGGATCGTCAGGAAGATGACGACGGCGACAAAACCGGTCGCACCCACCTCCCTGAGCGTCACCGCCCAGGGAAAGAGGAAGGCAATCTCGAGGTCAAACAGGATGAACAGAATGGCCACGAGGTAGTAGCGCACGTCGAACTTCATGCGCGCGTCCTCAAAGGCTTCGAATCCGCACTCGTAGGGAGAGTTCTTGGCCGGGTCGGCCTTGTGGGGCTTCAGGAAGGCCCCCATTCCGAGACAAAGGGCTCCGACAGCCAGACCCACCAGAATGAACAAGAAAACGGGAAGGTAGTCGGCCAGGTTCATCGTGCGCTCTCGGTTGCGGTGCCAGGCGCTCGACTCTTGAACCCTGGCCCTTGCATGTCTGGTGCCGTCGGCGAGACTCGAACTCGCACAGCTTTCGCCACTACCCCCTCAAGATAGCGTGTCTACCAATTCCACCACGACGGCATTGTCGCCCCGAGGCATCGGGTGGCCCTGCCACCGTCCAAATTCACGCCCCGGACAACTGTAAGAGTTTACCCTGAAAAATATCCGATTCCTGCAATCGGCCGCGGATTCAGGCGACTTTTGCGACCCGTCAACGCGTCGGAATCTGCGCCGCGCCCGAAGCCGGCACCGCCGGCGTGGCAGGCACCACCGCACTGTTGCTCGCGGCTGCCGGCACGGCGGTCGGAATGCCCGCTGCAGGACCGGCCGCCGAAGCCTCAGGCGACTTGGACGCCGCAGCAGCAGGCGCCGTCACGGCCGCGCGCTCCAGCACGCTGCCACCGGAAGGCTCGCTGCTGCGAATGCTGAAACCGAAGTAGGCCAACGCCAGCGTGCAGGCAAAGAACACCGTGGCCAGCACCGCCGTGGCGCGCGACAGGAAGTTGGCACTGCCCGAAGCGCCAAACAGGCTGCCCGAGCTGCCGCTGCCAAAGGCAGCGCCCATGTCCGCGCCCTTGCCATGCTGCATCAGGATCAGGCCGATCATGGCCAAGGCCGAGACAATCTGCAGCACCAGCACCAGGTTCAATACGAAGTTCAGTCCCATTCAATCACTCCAAATTCAATAGCATTCCGCGCTTATCCATCAAGCGGCTGCGCCAACAATCGTCAAAAAATCCGGGGCCTTCAGCGCCGCGCCGCCGATCAGGCCGCCGTCGATGTCGGGCTGGGCCAGCAAGGCTTGCGCATTGGCCGCGTTCATGCTGCCGCCATACAGGATGCGGACCTGGCTGGCCGCGGTGGCATTCACCGCCCGCAGCTGGCCGCGCAGCAGCGCGTGCACCTGTTGCGCCTGTTCGGGCGTGGCCGTCTGTCCGGTGCCGATGGCCCACACGGGCTCGTAGGCCACCACCATCTCGGCCACATGGGTGCCGTTGACCGCCAGCACGGCCGACAGCTGGCGCTGCACGATGAAGTCCGTCAAGCCCTGCTCGCGCTCGGCCAGCGTCTCGCCCACGCACACGATGGGCGTAATGCCCGAGGCCAGCGCCTGCTGCGCCTTGCGCGCCACCAGCAGATCGCTCTCGCCCTGATACTGACGCCGCTCGCTGTGGCCCACAATGGCAAAGCGCACCCCGAAGTCGGCCAGCATCGCCGCCGAAACGTTGCCGGTATAGGCACCCCCGGCCTGCTCGGAAACGTCCTGCGCGCCCAATGCGATGCTGGGGCAACCCGCCAGCAGTTGCTGCACCTGGGCCAAGTAGACCGCAGGCGGGCACACGACCACATCGCAGCCTGGCGTGCCCACGTCGGCACGCAGCGCCTGCACCAGGGCCTGGTTGGCGGCCAGGCTGCCGTTCATCTTCCAGTTGCCCGCTATCAGCTTGCGCATCACGCACCCTCCCAGGTCAGGACGATCTTGCCGACGTGCTGGCCGCCCTGCATCAGCGCGTGCGCGCGCGCGGCGCCACTGGGCAGCCCCGCCGCGGGCTCGAGCGCCGCAAACTGCGCATGCACGATGGGCTTGACGCGGCCCTGCTCCAGCCAGGGCCAGACCTGCTGGCGCAGCGCCTGGGCAATGGCACCCTTGAACGCCGTTGGCCGCACGCGCAGGGTGGAGCCGGTGATGACCAGGCGCCGACGCAGCACCAGACCCGCGTCGAACTGGGCCTTGACCCCGCCCTGCACGGCAATGATGACCAGGCGCCCCTCCTCGGCCAGGCATCCCACCTCGCGCGCCACGTAGTCGCCCGCCACCATGTCCAGGATGACGTTGGCACCACGCCCGTCGGTCAGGCGCAGCACCTCGGCGGCAAAGTCGCTGCTCTTGTAGTTGATGGCGTGGTCAGCCCCCAGGCTCAGGCAGGCGGCGCACTTCTCGTCGCTGCCGGCCGTGGCGATCACGATGGCGCCCGCGGCCTTGGCCAGCTGAATCGCCGTCACCCCGATGCCGCTGGTACCGCCCTGGATCAACAGCGTCTCGCCCGCCTGCAGGCGGCCACGGTCGAACACGTTGGTCCAGACGGTGAAAAAGGTCTCGGGCAGACTGGCCGCTTCGGCGTCGCTCAAGCCCTGGGACACGGGCAGGCATTGCACCACCGGGGCCACGCAGTACTCGGCATAGCCGCCACCGGCCACCAGCGCGCACACGCGATCGCCCACGGCCAGGCCCGCGGCCCGCAGGGCGACGGCGTCACCCGACTCGATCACGCCGGCCACTTCCAGGCCCGGCAGATCGGACGCGCCCGGCGGCGGCGGATAGTGGCCCATGCGCTGCAACACGTCGGGGCGGTTGACGCCCGACGCGCGCACGCGAATCAACGCCTCGCCGGCGCCGGCCACGGGCCGGGGGCGCTGCGCGGGCACCAGCACCTCGGGTGCGCCCGGCGTGCTGATTTCAATGCAGTTCATCGTCATGGCGGTCAGACACCGCAACGGCCCGGTGCGGGCCGCGCGGGCGCCTCCTGTCCTGATCAGGCCGATGGATGCGCGGAGTCGTCGGCCGGCGCGTCGGGCGCAGGCGACTCGGCGCGGGGCGCACGCTCTTCGCGCGGGGCACGCTCGCCACGGTCTTCGCGCGGGCCACGGTCGCCGCGCGGCGGACGGTCGCCACGCTCGCGATACTCACGCGGCGGACGGTCCTCGCCGCCCTCCTCGCGCGCCGGGCGCTCCAGCAGCGCCTTCATCGACAGCTTGATGCGGCCCTTGTCGTCGGTCTCCAGCACCTTGACCTTGACCACCTGGCCCTCCTGCAGGTAGTCGCTCACCTTCTCGACACGCTCGTGCGCGATCTGGCTGATGTGCAGCAGTCCGTCCTTGCCGGGCAGGATGTTGACGAGTGCGCCGAAGTCCAGGATCTTGGTGACCGGGCCTTCGTAGACCTTGCCGATCTCGGCCTCGGCCGTGATCTGCTCGATGCGGCGCTTGGCGTCGTCGGCCTTGGCGGCATCGTTGCTGGCAATGGTGATGGTGCCGTCCTCGGCGATGTCGATGGTGGTGCCGGTTTCCTCGGTCAGCATGCGGATGGTGGCGCCGCCCTTGCCGATCACGTCGCGGATCTTCTCGGGGTTGATCTTCATCGTGTAGAGCTTGGGCGCCCACGAGCTGATCTCGGCGCGCGCCTCGCCCATGGCGTCCTGCATCTTGCCCAGGATGTGCATACGCGCTTCCTTGGCTTGCGCCAGGGCCACCTGCATGATCTCCTTGGTGATGCCCTGGATCTTGATGTCCATCTGCAAAGCGGTGATGCCGTTGGTGGTGCCGGCCACCTTGAAGTCCATGTCACCCAGGTGGTCCTCGTCGCCCAGGATGTCGGTCAGCACGGCGAACTTGTTGTCCTCCTTGATGAGACCCATGGCGATGCCAGCCACGTGCGCCTTCATGGGCACGCCGGCGTCCATCAGCGACAGGCAGCCGCCGCACACCGAGGCCATCGAGCTGGAGCCGTTGGATTCGGTGATCTCCGACACCACGCGGATGGTGTAGGGGAACTCGTCGCGCGCGGGCAGCAGCGGGATCAGCGCGCGCTTGGCCAGGCGGCCGTGACCAACCTCGCGGCGCTTGGTCGAGCCCATGCGGCCGACTTCGCCGGTGGCAAAGGGCGGCATGTTGTAGTGAAACAGGAAGTGGTCCTCGAACTCGCCGGCCAGCGCATCGATGCGCTGCGCGTCGCGGTCGGTGCCCAGCGTGGTGACCACCAGCGCCTGCGTCTCGCCGCGCGTGAACAGCGCCGAGCCATGGGTGCGCGGCAGCACGCCGTTGCGGATCTCGATCGGGCGCACGGTGCGCGTGTCGCGGCCGTCGATGCGCGGCTCGCCGGCCAGGATCTGGCTGCGCACGATGCGCGCCTCCAAGCCGAACATCAGATCGCTCACCTTGGCGGCGTCAAACGCCACGCCCTCGTCCTTCAGCGCCTGCAGCACGCTGCTGCTCGCTTCGCGCAGGGCCTGGGTGCGGGCCTGCTTGCTGCGGATTTGGTAGGCGGCGCGCAGCTTGGCCTCGGCCAGGCCCTCGACCTTGGCGATGAAGGGCTCATCCTTGGCCTCGGGCGCCCAGGTGCCGTTCTCGACCCACAGGGGCTTGCCGGCCTCGCGCGCCAGCTCATGAATGGCATTGATGGCAATGCGGCCCTGCTCGTGGCCAAACACCACGGCGCCCAGCATCACGTCCTCGGACAGCTGGTGCGCCTCGGACTCGACCATCAGCACGGCCGCTTCGGTGCCGGCCACCACCAGGTCGAGCTGGCTGTTCTTGCGCGCGCTCTGGCCGGGGTTGAGCACGTATTCGCCGTTGATGTAGCCCACGCGCGCGGCGCCGATCGGGCCGTTGAACGGAATGCCCGAAATGGTGAGCGCGGCGCTGACGCCGATCATGGCGGCGATGTCGGCATCGACCTCGGGGTTGAGCGAGACGGTGTGGATGACCACGTGCACCTCGTTCAGAAAGCCCTCGGCAAACAGCGGGCGGATCGGGCGGTCGATCAGGCGGCTGGTCAGCGTCTCCAGTTCGCTGGGCTTGGCCTCGCGCTTGAAGAAGCTGCCCGGGATCTTGCCCGCGGCATAGGTCTTCTCGATGTAGTCCACCGTCAGCGGGAAGAAGTCCTGCCCCGGCTTGGCGCTCTTGCTGGCCACCACCGTGGCCAGGATGACGGTGCCGTCGATGTTGACCAGCACGGCGCCGGTGGCCTGGCGGGCGATCTCGCCCGTTTCCATGACGACGGTCTTGTCGCCCCATTGGAAGGACTTGGTGACTTTGTTGAACAAGCTCATGTTTGCTCCTTGATTAATAGCTATTTGCGCTTGATGGTCGAGCGCTGGAGCCGGATTTGGTTCAGAAAACGATGCCATTCCAAAAGTACCGGATATCCGGCCTTGTGGAATGACACAGCTTCAGCTTCTGGAAACCGCTGTCCGGGGACGAAAAAAGACAAAAACGCCTGAGCCTTGGGGGCGTCAGGCGTTTGTCGTGCTCATGCGCTTACTTGCGCAGACCCAGCTTGGCGATCAGGGCCAGGTAGCGGTCGGCGTCCTTGCCCTTGAGGTAGTCCAGCAGCTTGCGGCGGCGGCTGACCATGCGCAGCAGGCCGCGGCGACCGTGGTGGTCCTTGGCGTGCTCCTTGAAGTGCGGGGTCAGCTCGTTGATGCGGGCCGTCAGGATGGCCACCTGCACCTCGGGGCTGCCGGTGTCGTTGCCCGCGCGGGCGTTGTCCTTGACCACGGCGGCCTTGTTCTCTTTGGAGATCATTTCAATGTCCTTGTTCCAAATGATTTGACTTGCGCGGTGCGTCGGAACTGCGCGCCGCGTGCGTTTGTGCGCAATGCAAAACCCGCCAATTATAGCCGCGGCCGCTTGTGCAGGCTCCCGTGGCCATCCCAAGGCCTCGCGCCGGGCGCCCCAATCCGGTGGCGGGAACAGCAAACACGGCCCGTCCATCTGATGGGCAAGCCGGCCAGAGCCCTTTGGCACGGCACAAAGTCAGGGAGCCCACCATGCTATCGAGCGCCGTGCTTGTCTTTTCCGCCGTTGCCCTGATCGGGCTGTACATGGCTTCCCGCGTCCTGCGCGGGCGCTTTGCGCCCTGGGCCGTTTCGTTGCTGCACGCCCTGCTGGGCGCCACCGGCCTGCTGTTGCTGCTGGGTGACGGCATGCTGAAGGGCGTCACCACGCGCCCGGTGCTGCTGAGCTTTTTGCTGTTTCTCATCACCGCGGTCGGGGGGTTCTTTCTGGCGAGTTTTCACCTGCGCCAGCTCACCGCTCCCAAGGTGGTGGTGGTGGTTCATGCGGTCATCGGGCTGGGTGCGTTCGCCACCCTGCTGGACGCATCGGGCTTGATCCGGTTCTGAGCCGCCCGCCCTTTACAACGCCACCAACCACAAGCACAGCCCATGCCCCCCAACGTCCTGGCCACCGTCCCAAGCCCCGACCTGCGCCCCCGCCTGAGCGCCTCCGACCGCATCCGCCACCGGCTGAAGCAAGCCGGCCAGCGCTACCACGCCAACGACAACATCGCCGCCTTCGTTCACGACGGTGAACTGGACGAATTGCGTGCCGAGGTGCAGGACAAGATGCAGGCCCTGCTGCACGCCCTCGTGATCGACACCCAGAACGACCACAACACGCGTGACACGGCGCAGCGCGTGGCCAGGATGTTCGTGAACGAGGTGTTTCGCGGCCGCTACGAGACCCCGCCGGCCGTCACCACCTTTCCCAACGCGGCGGGCCTGACCGACCTGATGGTCGTCGGCCCGATTGCCGTGCGCAGCGCCTGCTCGCATCACTTTTGCCCCATCATGGGCCAGGTGTGGATCGGCGTGCTGCCCAAGGCGGACTCGGATCTGATCGGCCTGTCCAAGTACGCGCGCCTGTGCGACTGGGTCCTGAGCCGCCCGCAAATCCAGGAAGAAGCCATCACCCAACTGGCCGACGAGCTGCAGCGCCGCGTGCGCCCCGAAGGCCTGGCCGTGGTGATGCAGGCCAGCCACTTTTGCATGCACTGGCGTGGCGTGAAGGACAGCCAGGCGCTGATGAAGAACTCCATCATGCGCGGCGCCTTCCTGCAGGACGCCTGCCTGCGCCGCGAGTTCCTGAGCCTGATCGGCCCGCAAGACCAATAATTTCACCGCGATGACCCCCATGACCGCCGCATTGCAAGCCGCACCCGCCCCCATCGGCAAGACCACCACCGACTTCGAGCTGGCCACACGCGCCGCCACGGGCGACGAAGCCGCCTTCGAGGCCATCATGCGCCGCCACAACCGGCTGCTGTTTCGCACCGCGCGCGCCATTCTCAAGAACGACAGCGAGGCCGAGGACGCGCTGCAAGAGGCCTATCTGCGCGCCTGGCGCGCGCTGGCCCACTTTCGCGCCGACGCCAGGCTGTCGACCTGGCTGGTGCGCATCGTCGCCAACGAGGCGCTGGGCCGCCTGCGCCGCCACGGCGCCCCCATCATTCCCCTGGACGCCGCCATGACCTCCGCCGACCCCGACATCCAGATGGCCCTGACCGACGACGCGGCCGAGCAACCCGACAGCCTGGCCGAGCGCGCCCAGCTGCGCCACCTGATGGAGGCGCGCATCGACCGCTTGCCCGAGGTGTTTCGCACCGTCTTCATGCTACGCGCCGTGGAGGAGCTGAGCGTGGACGAAGTGGCCCTCGTGCTGGGCATTCCGGAAGCCACGGTACGCACCCGCTTTTTCCGCGCCCGTGGCCTGCTGCGCGAGGGCCTTGCCAGCGACATCGACGCCACGCTGGGCGAGGTGTTTGCCTTTGACGGCGCGCGTTGCGACCGCATCGTGGGCGCTGTGCTGACGCGCGCTCGCACCCAGCACGGCGGCTGACCGCACCCGCGGCTGGCTCTCAACGCTGCGCCGCCAGCCAGCCGCGCAGCCGCTCCACGCCCTGCCCCAGCCGCGCCAGGTCCTTCGAGGCAAAGCACCAGCGCAGCCAGCCCTCGGCCTCGGGCGCGAAGGCCACGCCGGGGGCCAGGCCCAGGCCGGCCTCGGCCACCAGGCGCTTGGCCAGTTGCAGCGAATCATCGAAGCCATCGATGCGCAAGAAGGCGTACATACCGCCTGGCGCGGCGCAGGTGTGCACGCCGGGCACCGCCTGCAGCAATGGCACCAAGGTGTCGCGGCATTGCTTCAGGTGCGCCACGATGCGCGGGGTGATGGTGTCGGTCTGCGCCAGCGCGGCCAGTGCGGCGCGCTGCACGAACACCGGCGCGCACGAGGTGTTGAACTCCAGCAGCTTGCCCATGTGCGGCGTCATGGCGGTGGGCATGGTCAGCCAGCCCAGGCGCCAGCCGGTCATCAAAAACGCCTTGGAAAAGCTCTGCACCGCCACCAGCCGGTCGTCGGGCCGCGCGATGTCCAGAAACGATGGTGCAGCCCCGTTGGCGGTGTCGCCCGCGTAGTACAGGCGCTCGTACACCTCGTCGGCCAGGATCCAGGTGCCCGTCTCGCGGCAGCGCGCCAGGATGGCCTGCTGCTCTGCCTTCGACAGCGTCCAGCCGGTGGGGTTGTTGGGGGCGTTGATCACCAGCAGCCTGGTTTGCGGCGTGATGGCGGCCAGCAACGCGGGCAAGTCCAGCGCCCAGGCACCGTCGGGCTGCGGCTTGAGCGCCACGCACTTCAGGCGCGCGCCCAAGATCACCGGCTGCGCCGTCAGGTTGGGCCACACCGGCGTCACGGCCAGCACCTCGTCGCCGGCATCCACCAGCATCTGCATCGCCAGCATCAGCGCGTTGACGCCGCCCGAGGTGATGGCGATGCGCTCAAACGCAATGGGCCTGTGCAGGCGGCTGGCGTAGTCGGCCACGGCCTGGCGCAGCTCGGGCACGCCCAGGTTGTGCGAGTAAAAGGTCTCGCCCGCCTGCAGCGCGGCCAAGGCGGCCGCGCGCACCGGCTCGGGCGTGACCTCGTCGCTTTCGCCAAACCAGAACGGCAGCACGTCGGCGCGGCCCATGCCGGCGTTGGCAACTTCACGAATCTTGGATTCTTCGAGGTTCAGGATGGCTTGACGCATGAAAACGGAGCTTCTCTAATGCAACGGAGCGCGAGCATCGCACACTTGCCGGCGCCGCGCTGACCAACACCCGGGAGGATTCGCCATGCAAGCCATCAGCCGCCGGCTCGTTGCCGGCACCCTGCTTTTGCCCCTGCTGGGCGCACTGCCGGCCGCGCAGGCCGAGTCCACGCGCCGCAAGAAGAGCGGGACCAAGGCCGCCAAATCGCGCAGCGGCGCCGGCTCGCGCGGCGTGCGCCTGAAGCCCTCGCCCCAGGCGACCTACGCCAACGGCGACACCCCCGCCGAGCGCCAGCGCAACGAAGACGCGCGCCTGCGCCGCGAATGCCGGGGCCGCCCCAATGCGGGCGCCTGCATGGGCTATACCCAGTAGCCGAACGGCGCTGCGCCACTCTCAAAAAAAGAGCTTCCAGCGCTTGATGTACAAGCGCTGGAGGCCGATTTGACCCAAAAAATCGATCAGGCCAACGGCACGGGCACGAACAGCTGCTGCCCATCGCGCTCGATCAGCAGCGCCACCGACTTGCCGGACTTGGCCAGCACGGCGCGCATCTGCTCGACACTGGTGGCGGGCTGGCCGTTGATGGCCAGCACCACGTCGCCCGGCTGCACGCCGGCGGCGGCAGCAGCGCCCTCGGCGTCTTCCACCAGCAGGCCGCCGGCGCCGGTCACATGGGCCTCGCGGCGCTCCTGCGGCTGCAGCGGGCGCAGCGCCAGGCCCAGCTTGCCACTGTCCGAGTCACCCGCCTGCGCCACTGCCTCGCCCGAGCCCTTGATGGCCTGCAGGGTGGCCGTGATCTCCTGCGGCTTGCCGTCGCGCCAGACTTGCATCTGCAGCTTTTCGCCCGGCTTGGCCAGCGCAATGCTGGCCGGCAGGTCGCCCGAATCGACGATGGTCTGGCCATTGGCCTTCAGGATCACGTCGCCCGGCTTGAGCCCCGCCCTGGCGGCCGCGCTGCCCGGCGTGACCTGCGCCACCAGCGCGCCTTCGGGATTGGGCAGCTTGAAGGAGTCGGCCAGCGCTTGGTTGACCTGCTGAATCGTCACGCCCAGGCGGGCGTGCTGCACCGAGCCGTGCGCGACGATCTGCTCCTCGATGTGCGTGGCCAGCTCGATCGGGATCGAGAACGACACGCCCATGAAGCCGCCCGAGCGGCTGTAGATCTGCGAGTTGATGCCCACCACCTGGCCCTGCGCGTTGAACAGCGGGCCACCCGAGTTGCCGGGGTTGACCGCCACGTCGGACTGGATGAAGGGCACCGAGCTGTCGTCGGGCAGCGAGCGGCCCAGCGCGCTGACGATGCCGGCGGTGACGGTGTTTTCAAAGCCGAAGGGCGAGCCGATGGCCAGCACCCAGTCGCCCGGCTGCAGCGCCTTGCTGCTGCCGATCGTCACCGTGGGCAGGTTGTGCGCGTCGATCTTGAGCACCGCGATGTCGGTGCGCGTGTCCATGCCCAGCACCTTGGCCTTGTACTCGCGCCGGTCCGTCAGCTTGACCGTCACCGTCTTGGCGCCCTTGACCACGTGCGCATTGGTCATGATCAGGCCGTCCGGGCTGATGATGAAGCCCGAACCCAGGCCGCGCACTGGCACCGTCTGGCTGCCGCCGTTGGGGCCCTGCTGCAGCATGCCGGGCGGAATGCCGAAGCGGCGCAGGAAGTCCCGCATGCCGGGGTCGATCTGCGCCCCGCCGTCATTGACCTTCTCGACGCCGCTCACGCTGATGTTGACCACCGCCGGCCCTTCGCGCGCCGCGATGGCGGCAAAGTTGGGCGCCGTGACCAGCGCATTGGCGGCCGCCGGCGCCGTCACCGCCGGCGCGGTCAGCGCGAAGGCCGGCGTCGAGAAGTCGCGCACCACCGTCACGCCGGCACCGCCGAGCGCGCCCGCGGCCAGCAAGGCCAGCGCCAGGCGGGAAGTTTTGAATTTGAGGGAAGTCATGGTCAGTCCTTTCAAGCCTTGTCCCGGGCTGGGACGATGAATGGACTGTGGGTCTAGACAGTTAGGTGAAACTTAAGGTCTGAAAACTATTATTTTTATAGCTTCTTGCGCTTTATGGGCGGGCACTGGACAACGATTCGACCAGAAAATCATTCATCCACCGAACGAAGCGCGATACACCGACGGCTCAAGAATCAGCGTGTGCTCGAGAGGCGGCGCGATCAGGAAGGCCTTCGGTTCCCTGCCCCACTCGTAGAGGCGAACTATCCGATAGCGATCTCCCGCCTCATCGGCAAAGTCACGTTCCACTCTCGATAGGTAAAACGGCGTGCGCTTGTGGCCAATGGTTGTCTTGACTTCGAGAAAGCGCTCTCGGCCATCGATTTCGAATGAGCGAACATCGTAGCCCGCGCCATCGCCAAGCTCTTGCGACGTCCACTCGACGCGCCGTGCGAGATCGACCCGGCCGGCAGCGGTCAAGCGCGCCACCTCCGAGTCGAACACTCGCTTTTCACCCGCCAATCCGGTCTTGCGGTTGCGCTCGTCGCGCAAGGCAGGATCGAACTTGCGGACCAAGCGCTCAAGTTCGGCGTTGCTCGAAGTCGTTTCCCCACCGATGCGCGGAGGATCTGTGATGACGAGCGGCGCCAGACTGGCCGCCACGTCGCCCTCCGCCGCCGACACGATGTCCTCGTTCCACTCTCGCGCGACGAAGGTCTCGACCGCCCGCAACAACGCTCCCTGGAAATTGCGCAAGGGCGCGTATCCAGGTATCCAAGGCAAGCTCAGACGCTCCAGCGCAGCGCTGATGTTCATGTACTTGGCCTCGACCGAGCCTTTCGTTCGACCGGTCTTCCGCATGATCGCCTGATAGTGGCGCGCCTTGACGAAGGCTCCGCCTCGCAGGAATTTGGCACGCATGTGGAAATAGTCGGTCACGATCAGCTCGATCTCCGACGGTGTCCACTCCGTTCCTGGCGAGTTCAATTCGGGCATGGTTTTGATCAATGTCAGTCGATGGGCCAGACGACACTGACCCGCGCCCCACCCAGCCCCGCAGACTCCCCCACCTCCACCCCCGCCCCATGCCGGCGCGCCACCGCCTGCACGATGGCCAGGCCCAGGCCGCTGCCGTGGCCGGCGGCGCCGGGCACGCGGTAGAAGCGGTCGAGCACGCGCTGGCGCTCGGACGGGGGGATGCCGGGGCCGCTGTCTTCCACCACCAGCTCGATCGCGCCGTTTTCGTCACGGCGCGCGCTCACTTGCACCACGCCGCCGGTGGGGGTGTGCCTGAGGGCGTTGTCGATCAGGTTGCGCAGCAGCACGGCCAGGGCGTCGGCCTGGCCCTGGACTTCGACCGGGACCAGTTCTTGAGGGCCACGCAACTCGATCTGGCGCACTTGCGCCTCGGGCGCGGCGTCGTGCACGGCGCGGCGCGCCAGCGCCACCAGGTCGACGGGTGTGGCGGCCGCCGCCGCGCCGCGGCCGTCGTGGCGCGCCAGCGCCAGCAGTTGCTCGACCAGGCGCGTGGCGCGGTCCACGCCGGCCAGCAGGCGCTCGTGGCGACTTGGCGCGCCTCGGGACTGTCGGCGCGCTGCAGGCTTTGCACCTGCAGGCGCAGCGCGGCCAGGGCGAGCGCAGCTCGTGCGCGGCGTCGGCGGTGAAGTCCGACAGCTGCCGCCACGCCGCGTCAAGGCGCGCCAGCAGGCCGTTCATCTCGCCCACCAGCGGCGCCACCTCGGCCGGCAGGCCAGCCAGCGGCATGGGCGCCAGCTCGTCGGCGCGGCGCGCGGCCAACTGGCGGCGCAGCTGCCGCACCGGCACCAGTGCGCGGCCCACCACCCACCACACGATCAGCATCAAGAGCGGCGCCAGCAGCGCCACCGGCAGCACCGCGGCAACGCCAGCTGGCCGGCCATGCGCCGGCGGGCACTCACGGCCTGCGCCACCCGGATCACCTGGGTGGCGGTCTCCAGCGTGTACACGCGGTAGGCTCGCCAGCGGCCAGCACGTCCGAGCCGATCACGGCCTGCGGCGGCAAGAGGCGCGCCGAGGGCGAGCGGTACAGCATGATGCCGTCGGCGCGCCAGACCTGGATGATGAGCTCCTGCGAGCCCGGCGGGCCGTCCAGCACGCTGCCCTCCAGCACGGTGGCGGCCAGCCCGCCGGTGAGCGACAGGGCGATGCGCTGCATCTGGGCGTCGAACACCGCCTCGACCTCGGCGCGCGCGGCGCGCCAGGTGATGACGCCCTGCACCAGCGCCGTCACCAGCACCGCCCCCAGCAGCAGCACCGTCAGGCGCACGCGCAGCGAGCGGGCGGGTGGGTCGGCAGGGCGTGGGGTGATGGTCGCCATCTTTCAGCGCGTGCCTCGGGCCCCCTCCCCCACTGGGGGAGAGTTGGGGTGGGGGCTGGCGGCGTGCCCATCCAAGCGGGTCGGGCTGCCTGGGTCGCGCCCCATCCCAACCTTCCCCCAGCGGGGGAAGGAGAAAGAAAAAGGGCCGCCAGCGCCCATCAAACAAGCGCGAACAGCTATCAAATTAGGGGTATTCACGTGCGCGCCCCACCCTTTCCGCCCGCCGCCGTCGGCACCAGATAGCCCAGCCCGCGCACGTTCTCGATCAGGCCGGCGCCCAGCTTGCGGCGCACGCCGTGGATATAGACCTCCACCGCGTTGCTGCTGATCTCCTCGCCCCAGGCGTAGAGCTTGTCCTCCAGCTGCTGGCGCGACAGCACGCGTCCGGGCCGCGCCAGCAGGGCTCCAGCACCGCCCATTCGCGCGCCGACAGCTGCACCGGCTGGCCGTGCAGGGTGACTTCGCGCGTGGCCGGCACGATGCGCACGGCGCCCCATTCGTAGGCCGGCTCGGCGCGGCCGTGGGCGCGGCGCAGCAGGGCACGCACGCGCGCCAGCAGCTCGTCCAGGTCGTAGGGCTTGACGATGTAGTCGTCGGCGCCCGCGTCCAGCCCGGCCACACGGTCGGCCACGGCGTCGCGCGCGGTGGCGATCAGCACCGGCAGGCGCTGGCCACGCCCGCGCAAGGCGCGCAGCACCTGCAGGCCGCTTTGGCGCGGCAGGCCCAGGTCCAGCAGCAGCAGGTCGTAGTCGGTGGCGGCCAGCGCGGTGTCGGCCTGCGCGCCGTCGCGCACCCAGTCGGCGGCGTGGCCCTCGGCGCGCAGCGCGTCGTGCACCACCTCGCCGATCATGGCGTCGTCTTCGGCCAGCAAAATTCGCATGGAGCCATTGTGACCGCAGTGGCGGCGGGCCTGAAAACTCCTGATTTCATAGCTCGCGATCCATGGCCGGTGCTGACTGCCAGCGCCTGTTGGCTGTTATATTCGGGTGCCCTCCCCTGCCCCCGACACCACCACCCGATGGATCTGGTTTTTCTGCTTCTGCTGCCCTTTGCTGGCGCCCTGGTGGCCGCACTACTGCCCACGCACGCGCGCACCGCCGCGGCCACGTGGGCGGCGGCCGTGGCGGCCGTGGGCCTGGGCTGGGTGCTGTGGCTCACGCCCACGCTGCAGGCCGGCACGGTGCTGCGCGAGGAGTACCGCTGGATCCCCTCGGCCGGCATCAACCTGGTGGTGCGCATGGACGGCCTGGCCTGGATGTTCGCGCTGCTGGTGACGGGCATCGGCCTGCTGGTGGCCGTGTATGCGCGCTACTACATGTCGCGCGAAGACCCGGTGCCGCGCTTTTTTGCGTTCTTCCTGGCCTTCATGGGCGCCATGCTGGGCGTGGTGCTGGCGGGCAACCTGGTGCAGCTGGTGTTCTTCTGGGAGCTGACCAGCCTGCTCAGCTTTCTGCTGATCGGCTACTGGCATCACCGCAAGGACGCGCGCCGCGGCGCGCGCATGGCGCTGACGGTGACCGGCGCCGGTGGCCTGGCGCTGCTGGCCGGCGTGCTGATGCTGGGCCACATTGCCGGCAGCTACGAGCTGGACGCGGTGCTGGCCGCGCGCGCGCGCATCCAGGCCCATCCGCTGTACACCACCATGCTGGTGCTGGTGCTGCTGGGGGCGCTGACCAAGAGCGCACAGTTTCCCTTCCAGTTCTGGTTGCCGCGCGCCATGGCCGCGCCCACGCCGGTGTCGGCCTATCTGCACTCGGCCACCATGGTCAAGGCCGGGGTGTTCTTGCTGGCCCGTCTGTGGCCGGCGCTGGCGGGCACGCCCGAGTGGTTCTGGCTGGTCGGCGGCGCGGGGCTGATCACCCTGGTGCTGGGGGCCGGCGCGGCGATGTTCCAGAACGACCTGAAGGGCCTGCTGGCGTATTCCACCATCAGCCACCTGGGCCTGATCACCCTGCTGCTGGGCATGGGCGGCAAGCTGGCCGCGGTGGCGGCGGTGTTCCATGTCATGAACCACGCCACGTTCAAGGCTTCGCTGTTCATGGCCGCCGGCATCATCGACCACGAAACCGGCACGCGCGACCTGCGACGCCTGTCGGGGCTTCGACGGGCCATGCCCGTCACCGGCGCGCTGGCCTTCGTGGCCAGCGCCGCCATGGCCGGCGTGCCGCTGCTCAACGGCTTCCTGTCCAAGGAAATGTTCTTTGCCGAAACGGTGGAGCTGCGCGGCAACGCGCTGCTGGACTGGGGCCTGCCCATTGCGGCCACGGTGGCGGGCGTGTTTGCCGTGGTGTATTCGCTGCGCTTTGCGGGCGTGTTCTGGGGCCCGCCGGCGCGCGACTTGCCGCTGGCGCCGCACGAGCCCGCGCGCTGGATGCGCGTGCCGGTGGAGGTGCTGGTGCTGCTGTGCCTGCTGGTGGGCATCGTGCCGCAGTGGTCGATCGGCCCGGCGCTGGAGCTGGCGGCGCAGCCGGTGGTGGGCGGCGCCCTGCCGCCCTACAGCCTGGCGCTGTGGCATGGTTGGGGCAAGCCGCTGGCGATGAGCCTGGTGGCCCTGATCGGCGGCGCGGCCCTGCACATGGCGCTGCGGGCCTGGCGCGCGCGCGGGCACCTGCGCCAGCCGCCGCTGGGCCGCTGGCTGGATGGCGAGCGCCTGTTCCTGCAAACGCTGCTGGCGCTGGACCATGGCTGCCGCTGGCTGTTGACGCGCCTCACCACGCACCGGCTGCAGCCGCAGATGCTGCTGCTGGTGCTGGCGGCCGTGCTGGCGGCCGCCACCTCGCTATGGGCGGGTGGCGTGAGCTGGGGCCACCGCGAGCGCGTGCCGGCCAACCTCGAATTTGCCCTGCTGTGGCTGATGGGCGGGCTGTGCGCGCTGGGCGCGGCGCAGCAGGCCAAGTTCCACCGGCTGGCGGCGCTGGTGATGACCGGGGTGGTGGGCCTGTGCGTGAGCCTGACCTTCCTGTGGTTTTCGGCGCCCGACCTGGCGCTGACCCAGCTGACGGTGGAGGTGGTCACCACCATCCTCTTCCTGCTGGGCCTGCGCTGGCTGCCGCGCCGGCTGCCCGAGCGTGACCCGCGCGAAGGCCTGCGGGTGCGGGCACGCCGCGGCCGCGACGGCCTGGTTGCTATCGTGGCTGGCACCGGTATGGCGGTGCTGGCCTACGCCATGATGACGCGGCCGGCACCGCAAAGCATCGCGCCCTTCTTCATCGACCGCGCCCTGCCCGAGGGTGGCGGCACCAACGTGGTGAACGTGATGCTGGTGGATTTTCGCGGCTTCGACACGCTGGGCGAAATCACCGTGCTGGGCATCGTGGCGCTCACGGTGTATGCGCTGCTGCGCCGTTTTCGCCCGCCGCGCGAGGTGGTGGCGCTGCCGCCGCAGCAGCTGGCCGTGCCGCCCGACCTGGTGAGCGACCTGATCAACCCCCGCACCGCGCAGGACACGGCGCTGGGCTACCTGATGGTGCCGGCGGTGCTGGTGCGGCTGCTGATGTCGGTGATGGTGGTGGTCGCCATTCACCTGTTCCTGCGCGGGCACAACGCGCCGGGCGGCGGTTTTGTCGCCGGGTTGGTGGTGTCGATCGCGTTCGTGGCACAGTACATCGTGGCCGGCACGCACTGGGTGGAGGCGCACCTGCCGCTCAAGGTCACGCGCTGGATCGCCGTCGGGCTGCTGCTGGCGCTGGCCACCGGCCTGGGTTCGCTGGTCCTGGGCTACCCCTTCCTGACCACGCACACGGCCCACCTCACGCTGCCGCTGGTCGGCGAGCTGCACGTGGCCAGCGCCCTGTTTTTTGACGCCGGGGTGTTTGCCACCGTGGTGGGCTCCACTTTGCTGATCCTCACCGCGCTGGCGCACCAGTCGGTGCGCAGCCACCGCAGGACGCCCGAGAGCACCATCACGGCCAGCACCGGACCCAGGGAGGTGGACTGAAATGAATCACCCCCGTTGCTCCACTCGCTGCGCGATGTTTCGCCCGGTGCTCGGCACCACAGGCGCCGGCCCTTCGGTCTGTCCAGAGCTGCGCAGGCAGCTCTGGAGCCGCAGACCTCAGCCCCCTCAAGGGGGCATCGCCAGTGGCCGGTACAAGCCCGGCCACGGCGATCGCTGGCACGGCCTGCTCCGCGGCCATCTGGCTCATCGCGTTTGGTGCGCCGCAGGGGCCACGGGACACCACGGATCGCTGCCATGGAAGTGATTCTGGCCTTGGCGATCGGCGTGCTGGGCGGCTCGGGCGTGTGGCTGGTGCTGCGCCCGCGCAGCTTTCAGGTGCTGATCGGGCTGGCGCTGCTGTCGTATGCGGTCAACCTGTTCATCTTTGCCATGGGCAGCCTGTTCATCGACCGCGAACCGATTGTGCGGCCTGGCCTGGTGGCCAACCTGGCCAACTACACCGACCCGCTGCCCCAGGCGCTGGTGCTGACGGCCATCGTGATCGGCTTTGCCACCTCGGCGCTGTTTCTGGTGGTGCTGCTGGCCTCGCGCGGCTTGTCGGACACCGACCACGTCGACGGCGAGGAGCCCGACGCCGACGCACAGGAGCGGCGATGAGCACGAGTGCCATGGCCCCGTTCATGCCGCACCTGATCGTGGTGCCCATCCTGCTGCCCATGGCCACGGCCGCGCTGATGCTGCTGCTGGGCGACACGCGCCGGCCGCTGAAGGCGCTGCTGGGGGTGCTGTCGTGCACGCTGGGGCTGGCGGTGTCGATCGCGCTGCTGCTGTGGGTGCAGCACGGCGACGGCCCGCATGCGGTGGGCGTGTACCTGCCCTCCAACTGGCCCATTCCCTACGGCATCACGCTGGTGGTGGACCGCCTGTCGGCCATGATGCTGCTGCTGACCAGCGTGCTGGGCCTGGCCGCGATGCTGTACGCGGTGGCGCGCTGGGACCGCGCCGGGGCGCACTTCCACCCGCTGTTCCAGCTGCAGCTGATGGGCTTGTCCGGCGCGTTTCTGACGGCCGACCTGTTCAACCTGTTCGTGTTCTTCGAAATCCTGCTGACCGCGTCCTACGGGCTGCTGCTGCACGGCTCGGGCTGGGCGCGCGTGCGATCGGGGCTGCACTACATCGCGATGAACCTGATGGCTTCGACGCTGTTCCTGATCGGCGTGGCCATCCTGTACGGCGTGACGGGCACGCTCAACCTGGCCGACATGGCCATCATCGTGCCGGCCATCGCCGGCACGGACCGCGGCCTGCTGCACGCCGGCGCGGCGGTGCTGGCGGTGGGCTTTCTGGTCAAGGCCGCGGCCTGGCCGCTGAACTTCTGGTTGCCGGCCAGCTACGCCAGCGCGTCCACGCCGGTGGCGGCACTGTTCGCCATCCTGACCAAGCTGGGCGCGTATGCGGTGTTGCGCGTGTGGACGGTGCTGTTCGGCCCCGACGCCGGCGTGTCCACCCTGTTTGGCGGCCCGGCGCTGGTGGTCATTGGCCTGGTCACGCTGGCCCTGGGCGCCATCGGCGTGCTGGCCACGCAGCACCTGGGGCGCATGGTGGCGTTCTGCGCCATCGTGTCCTCGGGCACGCTGCTGGCGGCGCTGGGATTCGGGCAGCCGGCGGTGACGGGCGGCGCGCTGTACTACATCCTGGGCTCGACGCTGGCGGTGTGCGCCTTCTTCCTGCTGGCCGAGCTGATCGACCGCGCGCGCGACATGGAGGAGCAACCGGCTGATTTGAGCGACGTGCAAACGGACGATGCCTTTGCCTTCCCCGTCAACCTGGTGCCGATGCGCGACGTCAACCTGGACGAGGACGAGCAGGCGCTGATCGGCCTGCCCATTCCGGCGGCCATGGCCTTTCTGGGCCTGGCCTTCATCGTCTGCGGGCTGACCCTGGCCGGACTGCCACCGCTGGCCGGCTTCGTCGGCAAGGTGGTCATGCTGTCGGCGCTGCTCAACCCGGCCGGCTTTGGCCAGAACGCGCCGGTGTCGCCCGCGGCCTGGGTGCTGCTGGGCCTGCTGCTGGTCAGCGGCCTGCTGTCCATCATCGCGCTGTCACGCGCCGGGGCGCGCTACTTCTGGTCGCCCACCGGGCGGCCCGTGCCGCGCCTGCGCCTGATCGAAACCCTGCCGATTGCCGCGCTGCTGCTGCTGATCGGCGTGCTGGTGTGGCGGGCCGACGACGTGCTGCGCTACGTCAACGCCACCGCACGCGACCTGCACGACCCGCGGCACTACATCGGCACGGTGATGGCAGCCCAGCCCGTGCCCTCCCCCGTCGCCAACGGCGAGAAGGGACTGCGGCGATGATGAAGCGCCTGTTTCCCGCCCCGCTGCTGAGCGCGGCCCTGATCGCGCTGTGGCTGCTGCTGAACGCCTCGCTGGCCGTGGGCGACGTCATGCTGGCCGTGGGACTGGGCCTGGTCGTGCCCGCCCTGCTGGCGCCACTGCGTCCGGCGCGCCCGCGCATTCGCCACCCCCTGAAGGTGCTGCGCCTGATCGCGGTGGTCGGGCGCGACGTGCTCGAATCGAACATCGTGGTGCTGCGCACCCTCGTCACCCGGCCGGGCCGGCCCACGCGCGCGCGCTTCGTGCGCGTCCCGTTGCAGTTGCGCGACCCCAGCGGGCTGGCAGCGCTGGCCGTCATCACCACCGTGGTGCCCGGCACCGTGTGGTGCGAGCTGGCGCGCGATGGCAGCGCCCTGCTGCTGCATGTGTGGGACGTGCCGGACGAGGCCGCCTTCGTTGCACACTACACGCAGCGCTACGAGCAGCCCTTGCGGGAGATCTTCGAGTCATGAGCCCCTTTCTGTCCGCCGCCATCGCCATCACGCTGGGCACCTACGGCCTGGCCAGCCTGCTGCTGATGGTGCGCGTGCTGCGCGGCCCGACGGCGCAGGATCGCGTGCTGGCCCTGGATCTGATCTACGGCATCGGCATGCTGCTGGCCCTGGTCATCGGCATCCGCTATGCCAGCCACGTCTACTTTGAAGCAGCCCTGCTGATCGCCCTGCTCGGCTTCGTCAGCTCGTGCGCCATGGCCAAGTTCCTGCTGCGCGGGGAGGTGATTGAATGAGCGTCCGGACGAGGGGCCCCGCGTGCGGGGATCGGCCAGCGAATTCAATCGGGCGGCCGACCACCCGGACCCATTCCCGCGCACGAAATCTTCGGAGGCCGCCAGAATGAGCGTCCGGACGAGGGGCCCCGCGTGCGGGGATCGGCCAGCGAATTCAATCGGGCGGCCGACCACCCGCCCTTCACGTACCCGCAAGCGATCGGAGGCCGCCCGAATGAGCGTCCGGACCAGGGGCCCCGGGTGCGGGGATCGGCCAGCGAATTCAATCGGGCGGCCGACCAACCGGGCCCATTCCCACGCACGAAATCGTCGGAGTCCACCAGAATGACGCTGGACACGGTGCCCCTGTGGGCCCAGATCCTGATCGGCTGCCTGCTGCTGCTGAGCGCCGTGCTGACCCTGGCGGCCGCCTGGGGCGTGCTGCGCCTGGGCGACTTCTTCCAGCGCCTGCACCCGCCGGCGCTGGCCCTGGTGGGCAGTGCCTGGTGCGTCACCCTGGCTTCGGTGCTGTTCTTTTCGCTGCACGACGGCACGCTGCAATT
Source organism: Burkholderiaceae bacterium (assembly GCA_041396485.1). Classification (GTDB taxonomy): domain Bacteria; phylum Pseudomonadota; class Gammaproteobacteria; order Burkholderiales; family Burkholderiaceae_C; genus Ottowia. Next base: position 20,924 of record JAWKYM010000003.1, read on the forward strand.
GCGCACCTGGCTGATCATCATCGTGCTGTCCATCACCGTGCCCATCACCACCGTGGTGCTCAGCCGCGCGGCGCTGTTTCGCGAGCGACGCAAGCCGTCGGGGGCCAACTTGCCGCCGCCGCTGCATCCGGCCAGCACAACGGAATCGCCCGGCGATCCCCCGGCGCGCGAGACGCGCTGATCAGTGCGCCTGCTCCCAGTTGGCGCCCACCCCCACCTCGGCCAGCAGCGGCACCTTCAACTCAGCCACGCCAGCCATCAGACGCGGCACCTCGGCGCGGGCCCAGTCCAGCTCGGCCTCAGGCACTTCCAGCACCAACTCGTCGTGCACCTGCAGCACCATGCGGCTGGCGCGCTGCTGCTCGTCCAGCGCCTGCTGCACCGCCACCATGGCCTTCTTGATCAGGTCGGCCGCCGTGCCCTGCATGGGGGCGTTGATGGCGGCGCGCTCGGCGCCCTGGCGGCGCGGGCCGTTGGGCGAGTTGATCTCGGGCAGCATCAGGCGGCGGCCGAACACGGTCTCGACGTAGCCCTGCGCCTTGGCCAGTTGGCGCGTCTCGTCCATGTAGCGCTTGACGCCCGGGTAACGCTCGAAGTAGCGCTCGATGTAGTTGCCCGCCGCCGTGTTGTCGATGCCGAGGTTGCGCGCCAGGCCGAAGCGGCTCATGCCGTAGATCAGGCCGAAGTTGATGACCTTGGCGTAGCGGCGCTGCTCGCTGCTCACCTGCTCGACCGGCACGCCGAACACCTCGCTGGCCGTCGCCCGGTGCACGTCCAGCCCCTCGTGGAAGGCGGCCAGCAGCGCCGCGTCGTCCGACAGATGGGCCATGATGCGCAGTTCGATCTGGCTGTAGTCGCAGCTCAGGATGCGGTGCCCCGGCGGCGCGATGAAAGCCTCGCGGATGCGCCGGCCCTCGGGCGTGCGCACGGGGATGTTCTGCAGGTTGGGGTCATTGCTGGCCAAGCGGCCCGTCACCGCCACGGCCTGGGCAAAGTGGGTGTGCACGCGCCCCTTGGGATCAACCAGTTGCGGCAGCTTGTCGGTGTAGGTGCTCTTGAGCTTGGACAGGCCCCGGTGCTCCAGGATGCGCGCCGGCAGCGGGTAGTCCTCGGCCAGCTTTTCCAACACCTCCTCGTCGGTGCTGGGCTTGCCGGTGGCGGTCTTCTTGACCACGGGCAGGCCCAGCTTGTCGAAGAAGATCTCGCCGATCTGCTTGGGGCTGCCCAGGTTGAAGGGCTGGCCGGCCAGCGCGTGCGCCTCGGCCTCCAACTCGACGATGCGCTGGCCCAGGGTCTGGCTTTGCTTTTGCAGCAGGGCCGCGTCGATCAGCACGCCGTGGCGCTCGATGCGATACAGCACCTCGCTGCACTGCACCTCCAGCGCGTAGATGGCGCGCAGGCGCTCGTTGGCCTGCAGGCGCGGCCACAGCACGCGATGCACATCCAGGGTCTGGTCCGAGTCCTCGCACGAATAGCGCGCGGCCTGCTCCACCGGCACCTGGGCAAACGGGATCTGGTGCGCGCCCTTGCCGCACAGGTCCTCGTAGCTGATGCCGCCGCGCCCCAGATGGCGCTCGGCCAGGCTGGCCAGGCCGTGCGGGCGGTGCACCTCCAGCACGTAGCTTTGCAGCATGGTGTCATGCGCGTAGCCGGCCACCTCGATGCCGTGGTTGGCGAACACGTGACGGTCGTACTTGATGTGCTGACCGAGCTTCTTCCTGGCCGGGTTTTCCAGCCAGGGCTGCAGGCGCGCCAGCACCTCGCCCATCGGCAACTGAACGGGCGCGTCGGGCCCGGTCTGCGCCAGCGGGATATAGGCCGCCGCGCCGGGCTCGACACTGAAACTGATGCCGACGATGCGCGCCTGCATCTCGTCGATGGAGGTTGTTTCGGTGTCCAGCGCGGTCAGCTCAGCGGCCTCGATGCGGGCCAGCCAACGCTCGAACGCGGGCCAGTCGAGCACGGTGTCGTAGCGCAAGGTGGCGTCGATCACGGTCGAAGAAGCAGGCGCATCGGCAAACAGGTCGGCCGCCGGCGCCCGCGCCGACGCGGGTGCGGCGGCGGCCGGACGGGCCAGCGCCTTGACCAGGGTCTTGAACCCGAATTTTTGATAAAACTCGGCCAGAGCGTCCGTCTTTTCTGCGCCAACAGCTAACGAATCAAGAGCTGGCAGATCATCCACATGGCCCGCCAGATCGCAGTCGGTGCGAATTTTCAAAAGCTCGCGGCCGGTGGGCAGCCAGCCGAGTTTGTCGCGCAGGTTCTGGCCGGCTGCGCCCTTGATCTCATCCGCATGCGCAACGATGCCATCGAGCGAGCCGTATTCGGCCAGCCATTTGGCGGCGGTCTTGGGCCCGACCTTGTCGACCCCGGGCACGTTGTCCACCGCGTCGCCGACCAGGGTCTGGTAGTCCAGCATCTGCGCCGCGCTCACGCCGAACTCGGCCTGCACCCCGGCCAGATCGCGCCGCTTGCCGCTCATGGTGTCGATGATGCTGATGTGCTCGGTCACCAGCTGGGCCAGATCCTTGTCGCCGCTGGAGATCAGCACCTGCAGGCCTTGCTCGGCCGCCGCATGCGCCAGCGTGCCGATGACGTCGTCGGCCTCCACCCCCGGCACCGCCAGCACGGGCCAGCCCAGCAGGCCGACCACCTCGTGGATCGGCGCAATCTGGCTGCGCAAGTCGTCGGGCATGGCCGAGCGGTTGGCCTTGTACTCGGGGTAGATCGCGTCCCGAAAGGTCGGCCCCGACGCGTCGAACACGCAGGCCGCGTAGCGCACGTCGGGGTAGTCCTTGCGCAGCACGCCCAGCATGTTGATCATGCCGCGGATGGCGCCGGTGGGCGCGCTGTGCGGGTCGGCCGGATCGACCCGCAGGTCGGGCATGGCGTGAAACGCCCGGTACAGATAGCTGGAGCCGTCGACCAGCAGCAGCTGAGGGTGCCCGCCGGCGGGCGTGGGGGGGGTGTCGGTCATGGCCAAATTGTGCACGCGCGCGGGCACGGCATTGCGCCATCCCAACTACAATGAAATCATGCGTTCATACCCCGTTTCTCGAGCCTTGCTGATGGCGCTGTGCCTGGGCGTCGGCGCCGCAGCCAGCGCCCAGACCTCCGCGCCGGCACTCGCCAGTCCGGCGCCCGCCCATGGGCCGGTGGTGCGTGATCAGACGACAAGCGACGGCGCCTCGCAGCGCATCGAACGCATCGAGCTGGAAGACAACGGCAACCGCATCGACGAGTTGCGCGTGGGCGGCCAAACGCAGTCCATCACGGTGCACCCCAAGGCTGACGTACCGTCCTACAACGTGCAGCCGGCCAACCCCAGCCACCCCGATGGGCGCGATGGCGCCGGCCGTCGCACCTGGAACGTGCTCAGCTTCTAGGCTGGCCCATGGCTGTCTACACCGAAGTCTCCGAGCGCGAGGCCGGTGCCCTGCTGCGACAGCTGGGCCTGGGCGAGTTGCTGGCCCTGCGCGGCATCGAGGGCGGCATCGAGAACACCAACTACTTCGTCACCAGCAGCACCGGCGATTGGGTGCTGACCCTGTTCGAGCGCCTGACGCACGCGCAGCTGCCGTTCTACCTGCACCTGATGAAGCACCTGGCGCAGCATGGCGTGCCGGTGCCCGACCCGCAGGCCAAGCCCGCGGGCGCGCGCATCGCGGTGGGCGAGGACGACCTCCTGCACACCGTGTGCGGCAAGCCGGCCGCGCTGGTCAACCGCTTGCGCGGCAAGAGCGAGCTGAACCCCGGCACGGCGCACTGCGCCGCCGTGGGCGACATGCTGGCGCGCGCCCACCTGGCCACGCGCGACTACGACCGCCGCCAACCCAATCTGCGCGGCCTGGCCTGGTGGAATGAGACGGCGCCCGCCGTGCTGCCGCACCTGGACGAAGCGCAGGCCGCGCTGCTGCGCGCCGAACTGGCGTATCAGAACCACATCGCCGCCGGCAGCGCCCATGCCGCCCTGCCCCGCAGCGCGGTGCATGCCGACCTGTTTCGCGACAACGTCATGTTTGCCGGCACCCCGGAGCAGCCCGAGCTGACGGGTTTTTTCGACTTCTACTTTGCCGGCGTGGACACCTGGCTGTTCGACCTGGCCGTCACGCTGAACGACTGGGCGATCGAGTTGCCCACCGGCGCGATGCACGAGGCGCGCACCCGCGCGCTGCTGGACGCCTACCAGGCCGTGCGCCCGCTGACCGATGCCGAGCGGCGCCTGCTGCCGGCCATGCTGCGCGCCGGTGCGCTGCGCTTCTGGATTTCGCGGCTGTGGGACTTCTACCTGCCGCGCAGCGCCAGCCTGCTCACCCCGCACGACCCGCGCCACTTCGAGCGCGTGCTGCGCCAGCGCGTGGCCGTGCCGCTCACCCTGACATGAAGCTCAACGTCGTACCCGCCTCCGCGGGCGCCCAGTGGGTGCGCGCCGGCATCCGCACCTTCTTTCGCCGCCCCATCGCGCTGACCGGCCTGTTCTTCATGTTCATGGCCGCGCTGTCCCTGGTGGCCATCGTGCCGCTCATCGGCGGCGTCATCGCGCTGGTGCTGGTGCCCGCCCTCACGGTGGGGCTGATGGACGCCACGCGCGCGGCCGACGCCGGGCGCTTTCCGCTGCCCGGCATCCTGTTCGTGGCCTTTCACCAGGGCAAGGCGCACGCCCGCGCCATGCTGTGGGTGGGCGCCTTCTATGCCGTTGCCGTGCTGTGCGTGGTGGGCCTGACGGCGCTGATCGACGGCGGCCAGTTTGCCCAGATGTACATGGGCGGCGGCGGCGGCCTGTCGGCCGAGCGCATGAACGACCCGCGCTTTCTGACCGCGCTGTGGGTCAGCACCCTGCTGTATCTGCCGGTGTCGCTGGCCTTCTGGTATGCGCCGGCGCTGGTGCACTGGTATGGCGTGCCACCGGCCAAGAGCCTGTTCTTCAGCGTGGTGGCCGTGCTGCGCAACGCGCGTGCCTTTCTGGTCTATGGCCTGCTGTGGACCGCGCTGTCGCTGGGCGTGGGCCTGCTGATGATGCTGGTGCTGCTGATGACCACCTCCCACAGCGACATCGGCCTGGCGACCATGGCGCTGTTTCCCTTGTCGGTGGTGCTGGCGGCCATGTTCTTCACTTCCCTGTGGTTCACCTTCCTGGGCAGCTTTCAGCCCGACGACGAGCCGCTCATCGACACCCCCGCCACATGACCACACCCTGGACTGCCGAGGCCGTTCGTCGCATCGAGCGCGACTACCAGCGCTCGGCCGACACGCACCTGTTTCCGATCGATCTGCCCGCGCTGGGCGGGGTGCAGATTTACCTGAAGGACGAATCGACCCACCCCACCGGCAGCCTAAAGCACCGCCTGGCGCGCTCGCTGTTCCTGTACGCGCTGTGCAACGGCTGGATCCGCGAAGGCACCACGGTGATCGAGTCGTCGTCGGGCAGCACGGCCGTGTCCGAGGCCTACTTCGCGCGCCTGCTGGGCCTGCCTTTCGTGGCCGTGATGCCGCGCAGCACCTCGGCCGCCAAGGTAGCGCAGATTGCCTTTTACGGCGGGCGCAGCCACTTCGTCGAGCGCGGCGACCAGGTCTATGCCGAGGCCGAGCGCCTGGCACGCGAGTGCAACGGCCACTACATGGACCAGTTCACTTACGCCGAGCGCGCCACCGACTGGCGCGGCAACAACAACATCGCCGAGTCCATCTTCAACCAGATGCGCACCGAGCCGCACCCGGTGCCGCGCTGGATCGTGGTGGGTGCGGGCACCGGCGGCACCTCGGCCACCATCGGCCGCTACCTGCGCTACCAGGGCCATGCCAGCCAGCTGTGCGTGGTCGATCCCGAGCACTCGGTGTTCAAGGATTACTACGACAACCGCGCCAACTCCGGCGTCACCAGCGACGTGCCATCACGGGTCGAAGGCATCGGCCGCCCGCGCGTCGAGCCTTCCTTCGTGCCCGGCGTGATCGACCGCATGCTGCGCGTGCCCGACGCCGCCAGCTTTGCCGCGCTGCGCGTGCTCGAGCGCCGGGTCGGCCGGCGCTTTGGCGGCTCCACCGGCACCGACTTCTGCGGCGCGCTGCAACTGGCCTGCGAGATGCGCGCGCGCGGCGAATCAGGCTCCATCGTCACCCTGGCATGCGACGGCGGCGAGCGCTACCTGGACACGTACTACAGCGATGCCTGGCTGAGTGCGCAGGGGCACGACATCGGCCCCTGGCAGGAGCGGCTGGAAGCCGCCTGTGACTCGGGCGCATGGACATCGCCCTGAGCCGCGATCACTCGACCACCGTCAACTTGGCAATCGCCAGCGCCAGCCACTTGATGCCGTGGCGCGGAAAGTTGACCTGCGCGCGCGCATCATCGCCGCTGCCCTCGACGGCCAGCACACGGCCTTCGCCGAACTTGACGTGAAACACCTGCTGGCCGGCGCGGATGGCGTGGCCGCTGGCGGCGGGGCTGGCGACAGGCTTGCTGGGTGACACCGAGAAATCCGAGCCAAATGGGCCTCTGGCGCTTGTCCAGTCAGCGCGAGCAGCTATTGATTGTGGAGCAGAAAAGCCGCTGCGCTGCGGCGTCAGCCACTTGAGCACGTCCTCGGGCAGCTCGTCGAGAAAGCGGCTGCGCAGGTTGTAGCGCGTCTGACCATGCAACATGCGTGTTTGCGCATGGCTCAGGTACAGGCGCTTGCGCGCACGGGTGATGGCCACGTACATCAGGCGCCGCTCTTCCTCCAGACCACCGTGGTCGCTCAGTGCGTTCTCGTGCGGGAAGATGCCCTCCTCCAGCCCGGTGATGAAGACGGCGTCGAACTCCAGCCCCTTGCTGACGTGCACGGTCATCAGCTGCACCGCGTCCTGGCCGGCCTGGGCCTGGTTGTCGCCGGCCTCCAGCGCGGCGTGAGTGAGAAAGGCGGCAAGGGGGCTCAAGGTTTCGCCGGTGTCGAGATCAGGGGCCATCGAAACGCCGTCGCCCCTCACCCCAGCCCTCTCCCCAGAGGGGAGAGGGGGCTTCTCGCTCCCTCTCCCGCTGGCGGGAGAGGGTTGGGGTGAGGGCAGCGGCGCATTCAACATCGCCGCGTCCAGATCAATCCCCTGACTCGCCGGGCTTTGCGTCAGCACCGTGCCCTGCTCATCTATCGGCAGCGCCACCGCGTCGCGGCCAAAGCCTTCCTGCGTGACAAAGCTCTCGGCGGCGTTGACCAGCTCACCCAGGTTCTCGATGCGGTCTTGCCCCTCCTTTTCGCCGCGGTAGTGATCGAGCAGACCGCTGGCCTCCAGCATTTGCTCGATGATTTCGCGCAGCGTGTGGCCCTCCGTCTGCTCGCGCAGCACATCCACCTTGGCCACGAAGGTGGCCAGGTTAGACCCGGCCTTGCCGGGCACGACGCTCACCGCATCGTGCAGCGCGCAGCCCAGTCCGCGCGCCGTGTCCTGCAGGTTCTCCAGCGTGCGCGCGCCGATGCCGCGCGGCGGAAAGTTGACCACGCGCAGAAAGCTGGTGTCGTCGCGCGGGTTCTCCAGCAGGCGCAGGTAGGCCAGTGCGTGCTTGATTTCGGCGCGCTCGAAAAAGCGCAGGCCGCCATACACGCGGTAGGGCACACCGGCGTTGAAGAGTTGCGTCTCCAACACGCGGCTTTGCGCGTTGCTGCGGTAAAGCACGGCCACTTCGCGTCGTTCGTAGTCCTCGCTTTTCACCAGCTGGCGCAGCTCATCGACCACCCATTCGGCCTCGGCAAAGTCGCTGGGCGCCTCCAGCACGCGCACCGGCTCGCCCGCACCGGCGTCGGTGCGCAGGTTCTTGCCCAGGCGGCCCTGGTTGTGGCTGATGAGCTGGTTGGCCGCGTCAAGGATGTTGCTGTGGCTGCGGTAGTTTTGCTCCAGCTTGATCTGGTGCGCCACGTGGTATTCGCGCACAAAGTCGGCCATGTTGCCCACGCGCGCGCCGCGAAAGGCGTAGATGCTCTGGTCGTCGTCGCCCACGGCCAGAATCGCACCGCCGCCGCCCTCGGCCGGCAAACCGGCAATCAGCTTGATCCACGCGTATTGCAGGCGGTTGGTGTCCTGGAATTCGTCGATCAGGATGTGGCGAAAGCGCCGGCGGTAGTGCTCGCGCACGGCGTCGTTGTCCCGCAGCAACTCATAGCTGCGCAGCATCAGTTCGCCGAAGTCGACCACGCCCTCGCGCTGGCACTGGTCTTCGTACAGCTGATAGATCTCGACCTTGCGGCGCGCCTCGGCGTCGCGCGCCGGCACATCGGACGGGCGCAGGCCGTCTTCCTTGCAGCCGGCGATGAACCACTGCAGCTGGCGCGGCGGATAGCGCTCCTCGTCCACCTGGTATTGCTTGCACAGGCGCTTGATGGCCGAGAGCTGATCCTGCGTGTCCAGGATCTGAAAGGCCTGCGGCAGGCCCGCCAGCTTGTGGTGCGCGCGCAGCAGGCGGTTGCACAGGCCGTGGAAGGTGCCGATCCACATGCCGCGCACGTTCAGCGGCAGCATGCTGGTCAGCCGCGTCAGCATCTCCCTGGCCGCCTTGTTGGTGAAGGTGACGGCCAGCACGCCGCCGGGCGAAACCTGGCCCGTCTGCAGCAGCCAGGCGATGCGCGTGGTCAGCACGCGGGTTTTGCCCGAGCCGGCACCGGCCAGGATCAGGGCGGGCACGGGCGGCAGGGTGACGGCAGCCTTTTGCTCGGGGTTGAGGCCGGCCAGCAGGGGCAGGTCCGGGGTTGCGGCCAAGCGCGTTGGGGCGCCTGCGCGTTCAGGGTTTGGAAGCATGCGTCGATTGTAGAAAGCGCCTATAACCAAGAGCCTCGCCTCTGCCTGATCGCACGCCATGACATTGACCATCCACCCATTGGCCGCATGCCTGGTCCTTTGGCCTTGCATGGCCGCCTGGGCGCAGACCGATCCGCTGTGCACCAGCGACGGTCGTCCGGCGCCACGAACCCTGCAAGAGCGCTTCATCAACGCCGATTGCGCGGCCTGCTGGCGCCAGGCCGGCCCCACGCCGCACAGGGGAACAGCGGTGCTGGACTGGGTGATTCCCGGCAGCCAGGGCGATGACGCGCCGCTTGCCACGGTGGCGCGGCGCGAATCCCTGGAGCGGCTCGAGTTCCTGCATCAGCCGGTGCCGGACGATCACAAGGAGCTGTCCAGCAAGGTGCAGGGGGGCCGCCACCACGTGCGCGTGTCGCGCGGGCCGGTGTACGACGGCTACGTCGGCGCCTCGCTTACCTTCGACAGCCGCGCCCCCCTCAGGCAGCCGCTGACCGGCTGGCTGGCACTGATCGAAGTGCTGCCCGCCGGCACCGAGGGCTCGCCCGTGCCGCGCGTGCTGATGCGCAATCTTCTGAGCGACACCATCCCGCCCCGCAACACCGAGATCATGGGCCAGCTGTGGCGTCCGATGAACGTGCCCGAAGGCGCCGACCCCAACCGGCTGCAGCTGCTGGGCTGGGTGAGCGACGCCCAGGGCCATGTGCTGGCGGCCGCCGAGTCGAGTTGCGACAAGGCGGCGAGCCCTGAATGAAGTGCGATCGCCGCCGGGGCTAGGTCACGGCGCCGCGCTGGTGAAACCGCGGCTGGTCCCAGCTCTTGCTCTGCAGGATGCCCTTGAGCACGGCCACCGCGTTCCACACGTCTTCGAAGCCGATGTACAGCGGCGTGAAGCCGAAGCGCATGATGCGCGGCTCGCGGTAGTCGGGGATCACGCCGCGCTCGATCAGCGCCTGCACCACGGCATAGCCCTGCGGGTGCTCGTAGCCGACCTGGCTGCCGCGGTACCGGGTGTCCACCGGCGTGTTCAGCGTGAGCGGGAAGTCGGCACATTCTTGCGCCACCAGGTCCATGAACAAGGTGGTCAGCTGCAGCGACTTGGTGCGCAGCTGCTGCATGTCGGTGGCGGCAAAGGTGTCCAGCCCGCTTTCGACCATGGCCAGCGAGGCGATCGGCTGCGTGCCGCACAGATAGCGCCGAATGCCGGCGTGCGGGTCGTAGTGCGGCTCCATCGCAAACGGGCGCGCGTGGCCCCACCAGCCCGACAGCGGCTGCGTGAAGCTTTCCTGATGCTTGGCGTTGACCCACAGAAAGGCCGGCGAGCCGGGCCCGCCATTGAGGTACTTGTAGGTGCAGCCCACGGCGTAGTCGGCGCCAGAGCCGTTCAGGTCCACCGGCACCGCGCCGGCCGAGTGGCACAGGTCCCAGATCGTCACCACGCCCTGGGCGTGCGCGCGCGCCGTCACGCCGGCCATGTCGAGCATGTAGCCAGTCTGGTAGTTGACGTGCGTGAGCAGCAGCACGGCCACGTCCTGGGTCAGGGCGGCGTCGAGGTCCTGCGGGCCGTCGATCAGCCGCAGCTCGTAGTGCGCGCCGCCAAAGGACTGCAGCAGCTCGATCAGGCCCTGCGTCATGTACAGGTCGGTCGGAAAGTTGTTGCGCTCGGACACGATCACGCGCCGCTCGGGCGCCACGCCATGCTGCTGGCGCAGCGCGGCGGCCAGCACCTTGAACAGGTTGATCGAGGTGGTGTCGGTGACGATGACCTCGCCGTCCTGGGCGCCGATCAGGCGGCCCAGCTTGTTGCCCAGGCGCCTGGGCAGCTCGAACCAGCCGGCCGTGTTCCAGCTGCGGATCAGGCCCGTGCCCCACTCCTGCGTGATCACTTCCTGCGCCCGTGCCAGCGCGGCCCTGGGCATGGCGCCCAGCGAATTGCCGTCCAGGTAGATGACGCCCGGCGGCAGCTCGAACTGCGCGCGCAAGGGGGCCAGGGGGTCGTGCGCGTCCATGGCGCGGCAGTCGGCAAGGGTCAGGTGGGTCATGGTGATTTCCTGGAGAGCTTGAGCGCCGCGACACGGCGATCGGAGGTGGCGACATTTTGAATCAGGTGGGCCGGGGCGAGGCCATGGCGCGCACCGCCGACCCTCTCGCTGCCTGCCCTCGGATTTACCCTTAGAATCAAGCACCGGGCCCAAGATTTTCTTGGCCCGGTTTTTTGTGCCCGCAAGCTGCCGGGCCCAGCAGCCGGAGCCGGACCAAGCGCCCCTATCTCTCACCCTTGAATGGAGCTTGGACACCATGGAAATCTTCGACTACGACCAAATCCTGCTGCTGCCGCGCAAGTGCCGCGTGCAAAGCCGCAGCGAGTGCGACGCCAGCATCGACTTTGGCGGCCGGCGCTTCAAGCTGCCGGTGGTGCCCTCCAACATGAAGACGGTGGTGGACGAGCCGCTCAGTCGCTGGCTGGCCGAAAACGGCTACTTCTACGTCATGCACCGGTTCGACCTGGACAACGTGGTGTTCGTGCGCGAGATGAAGCAGCGCGGCCTGTTCGCCAGCATTTCGCTGGGCGTGAAGGCGCCCGACTACGCCACGGTGGACCAACTGGCCGCCGAAGGCCTGGCACCCGAGTACATCACCATCGACATCGCCCACGGCCATGCCGACACGGTGCGCGACATGATCCGCCACATCAAGGTCAAGCTGCCGCAGTCCTTCGTGATCGCCGGCAACGTGGCCACGCCCGAGGCCGTGATCGATCTGGAAACTTGGGGGGCGGACGCCACCAAGGTCGGCGTGGGCCCGGGCAAGGTGTGCATCACCAAGCTCAAGACGGGTTTTGGCACCGGCGGCTGGCAGCTGTCGGCGCTCAAGTGGTGCGCGCGCGTGGCCACCAAGCCCATCATCGCCGACGGCGGCATCCGCAGCCACGGCGACATCGCCAAGAGCATCCGCTTTGGCGCCAGCATGGTGATGATCGGCTCGCTGTTCGCCGGCCACGAGGAGTCGCCCGGCCAGACCGTGGAGGTCGACGGGCAGCTCTACAAGGAGTACTACGGCTCGGCCAGCGACTTCAACAAGGGCGAATACCGCCACGTCGAGGGCAAGCGCATCCTGGAGCCCATCAAGGGCAAGCTGGCCGACACGCTGATCGAGATGGAGCAGGACGTGCAAAGCTCCATCAGCTACGCCGGCGGCACCCGGCTGGCCGACGTGCGCAAGGTCAACTACGTCATCCTGGGCGGCGACAACGCGGGCGAGCACCTGTTCATGTGAAGGCCCCGCACTCGCCCCGAAACTTCAAGCATTTCAGGCCTCCAGCGCTTGTCGATCAAGCGCCAGCAGCTATGCAATAAATAGCATTCGGCACGTCATCGGATCAGCTCGCGCACCATGCGGTTCAGCCGGTGCCCGCGCGTGGCCAGCGCGTCGACGATGCTGAAGTGATTGAGCCCGGGCAGCGCCACCGCCGTGGGCACGCGCGCGCGGCCCCAAGCCTGCTGGATCAGATGGTTCTGGCGCAGGTACTCGCCGCTCTCGTGCGCCCCCACCACGCTGATCAGGCGCCCATGCGTGGGCGCGGGCAGGCGGGCCGGGCTGGCGCGGTGCACCTGATCCGGCGTCAGGCGCAGCACCTCCTGCAGGCTGGGCGTGTGCATCAGCGGCTGCAGGTCGTACAGGCCCGACACGCCCATGGCACTGCGCACCACGCGCGGCGGCAGGCCGGGGTCGAGCACGTCCCAGGCGCAGGCCAGCATCATGGCCGCCAGCTGGCCGCCGGCCGAATGGCCGATCACCGTCAGGCGCCGCGCATCGGCGTTCAGTTCGCCGGCGTGGCGCCAGGCCCAGGCCACGGCGCGCGCCACCTGCAGCGTGATCTGCGGAATGCTGGCCTGCGGGCATAGGGTGTAGGTGGGCACCACGGCCGCGGCGCCCATGTCGTGCAGCGCGCCGGCGATGAAGCTGTGATGCGACTTGTCCATCGCCTTCCAGTAGCCACCGTGCACGAACACCACCAGCGGCGCGCCCTTCTTTTGCGCCGCAAAGGCGTCCAGCCGCTCGCGCGGGGCCTCGCCATAGGCCACGTCCAGCGTGCACGGCAGGCTGGTGCGCACCTGTGACGACTGCGCCGTCCAGCGGGCGAAATAGTCGCGATGGTCGGGCACGCGCATGAGGTTGTTGTACATGCGCTCCAGCCACTGCGTGTCGGGCTGCATGGGCAGGGAATGGGGATGGGAAAAGTCGTCGATTCGGGGCATCATCAGGCGCCATTCTGACGCAAGGCCCTGCGCACCTGAGCAACTCCGGGATGCGGCAGAATGCCAATCTTTTGCCCTGCCCGTCCACCGGTGCTTGCACTGCATCGAGTCATGGCAACGCGCCTGTGCACGCGCGCCGGTCGCTCATATTTCAGGAGTCTCGCATGACACTCGCCGTCCTCGGCACCGGCCACATGGGCTTCCCGATGGCGCGCCGCCTGGCCGCGGCCGGGCACCCGGTGCATGCCTGGAACCGCAGCCCGGAAAAAGCCGCACCGCTGGCCCAGTACGGCGCCACGGTCCATGCCCGAATCGCCGATGCGGTGCAGGCTGCCGACATCGTCATCAGCCTGCTCGAAAACGGCCCCGTCGTCGCCAGCGTGCTGTTCGAGCAAGGCGCGGCCGCCGCCATGCGGGCCGGCACGCTGTTCATCGACATGGCCTCGATCAAGCCGGCCGAGGCGCGCGACCACGCGGCGCGACTGGGCGAGCGCGGCGTGCAGCACCTGGACGCGCCGGTGTCGGGCGGCACCGTCGGCGCCGAGGCTGGCACGCTGGCCATCATGGCGGGCGGCGACGCCGCCGACTTTGCGCGCGCCGCGCCCGTGTTCGCCGTGCTGGGGCGCGCCACCCACGTCGGCCCGCACGGCGCCGGGCAACTGGCCAAGCTGGCCAATCAGATGATCGTGGGCATCACCATCGGCGCCGTGGCCGAGGCCCTGCTGCTGTGCGAGAAAGGCGGCGCCGACCCGGCCCGGGTGCGCCAGGCCATCGGCGGCGGCTTTGCCGAAAGCCGCATCCTGCAACTGCATGGCGAGCGCATGGTCACGCGCGACTTCGCCCCGCGCGGGCGCATGACGGTGCAGCTGAAAGACATGCGCAACGCGCTGGACACCGCCGCCAGCATGGGCTTTGACGCCCCCATCACCGCCGCGCTGGAGCGCCTGTATGCCGACGGCATCGAGCACGGCGATGGCGAACTGGACCACTCGGGCCTGTTCGTCGAGCTCGCGCGCCGCAACCACATGAAGTGAACCCCGCTCCCTCGCCCCTTTGGGGAGAGGGCTGGGGTGAGGGGCTGCGGCGACTCCAACAAGCGCAGCGCGTCAATACACCCACGCACTCTTCGAAAATCATCCGGCCATGAGCCTCTACCAGCAACTGAAGCAACGCGCGGCCGAAAGCCGCCCCATCCGCGTCGGCCTGATCGGCGCCGGCAAGTTCGGCTCGATGTACCTGGCCCAGGTGCCGCGCACTCCCGGCGTGCATCTGGCCGCCATTGCCGATCTGGCACCCGACGGCGCGCGGGCCAACCTGGTGCGCGTGGGCTGGCAGCCCGAGCGGACGCGGGCCGCGTCCATCGACGACGCGCTCAAGACCGGCACGACGCATGTGGGCGACGACTGGCAGGCCCTGGTACGCCACCCCGCCATCGACGTGGTGGTCGAGTGCACGGGCCACCCCATCGCCGCCGTCGACCACTGCCTGGCCGCCTTTGAGTACGGCAAGCATGTGGTCAACGTCACGGTAGAGGCCGACGCCTTTTGCGGCCCCCTGCTGGCACGCCGCGCGCACGAAGCGGGCGTGGTCTATTCCATGGCCTTCGGCGATCAGCCCGCGCTGATCTGCGATCTGGTGGACTGGGCGCGCACCTGCGGCTTTCCGGTAATGGCCGCCGGGCGCGGCCACAAGTGGCTGCCGCATTTTTGTGAGAGCACGCCCGAGACCGTGTGGGGCTACTACGGCCTCACGCCCGAGCAGGCCGCGCGCGGCGGCCTGAACCCCAAGATGTTCAACAGCTTTCTCGACGGCAGCAAACCCGCCATCGAAAGCACGGCGGTGGCCAACGCCACCGGCCTGGCCGTGCCGCATGACGGCCTGCGGTACCCCAGCGGCAGCGTGGCCGACATCCCCAATCTCACGCGCCCGCGCAGCGCAGGCGGCGTACTGGAGCACAAGGGCATGGTCGAGGTCATCTCCAGCCTGCGCCCCGACGGCACGCCGATCGACTACGACATCCGCATGGGCGTGTGGGTCACGGTCGAGGCCGAGACCGACTACATCCAGCACTGCTTCGAGGAATACAACGCCCACACCGACGACAGCGGCCGCTACTTCACGCTGTACAAGCGCTGGCACCTGATCGGCCTGGAAGTGGGCCTGAGCGTGGCCAGCGTGGCCCTGCGCGGCGAGGCCACCGGCGTGGCGCAGGGCTGGTATGCCGACGTGGTGGCCACCGCCAAGCGTGATCTGAGGCCCGGCGACCTGCTGGACGGCGAAGGCGGCACCACCGTGTGGGGCAAGCTGCAACCGGCATCGAAGTCAGTGGCCATGGGCGGCCTACCGCTGGGCCTGGCGCACGGCGTGAAAATGCTGCGCCCGGTGGCCAAGGGCCAGTGCCTCACTTGGGCCGATGTGGCCATGGACACCGGCACGCGTGCCTGGCAGATCCGCCGACAGATGGAGCAGGCGCTCAAGCCAGCTGCGTGATTTGCGTTAGAATACTGATCCCTTGTGGGGGGGTAGCTCAGCTGGGAGAGCGCCGCGTTCGCAATGCGGAGGTCGGGAGTTCGATCCTCCTCCTCTCCACCATATAAATCAACGACTTAGGCCACCTTAACCCGGTGGCCTTTTCGTTGGTAACAGCAGGGTAACAGCAAATCCTGGGACTCACCCTCCCCACCGGCGGGTCGGATCACCAGCCCGTTACAGCAGCAGCAGCCCCTGCAGGCGGGTCAGCAAACCGCCGCGCACTAGGCACAAAAAACCTGGCACGCGGCCGGGCTTACGCCGTGCTCGGTGGCGAGCTTTTCGGCGGTGGACAGTGAATCGCGTGGATCAATTTGATCCTCGCGTTTTGCCGCGTTGTCGTTGCCGGGTCAGCTGAATTGCGCCTTCTTCGCCCGGTTGCGGCGGCTTTGGCGTTTTGCGCTGGGCGGCTGTCAGGTTTGGGCTTGCTTTTAGCGCTGCCATCGTTGCTTTTTGAGTCTGGGCTTTGTTTGGTCGCGGCACAATCTGTGCCGTCACCAGAACTCATCTTCTCGCCCGCTCTCGGGTTGCTGGTTTCGTGCTGTTTTTTGGCCTGTTGACCGGTGTTCCGCAGATCGTTGTGCTTGATGCCTCGCTCCCACACGACGCGAGGTGACCACGCATTGACGAGCGGACAGGCGGAGCGAATAATAATAGATGTTAATAGATAGGATGGCTGCCATGCCCACCAGCGTCGCCCTTGGCAATCACTTCGAAACCTTCATCCGCGATCAACTGGACAGCGGTCGGTACAACAACGTCAGCGAGGTTGTGCGGGCAGGGCTGCGCCTGCTGGAAGAGCGCGAGGAGCGCAAGCAGCTTGAACTCGATGCCTTGCGCGCGGAGATTGCGGCAGGCCGGGCGAGCGGCCCCGCCAAGTCCGCCGATGCCGTGTTCGACCGCCTCGAGGCCAAGTACGCGGCACAAGCTGATCGTTGATGCGTCTGGCCTTCACCCCGCTGGCCGAGCAAGACCTCGAGGCCATCTCCGACTACATCGCGGTCGACAATCCCGTGCGCGCCCTGAGCTTCGTGCGCGACCTGCGCGCGCAGTTCAACGCATCGCCCTCAACCCACCCGGCTATCGCCTGCGTCAGGAGCTGGGCGACGGCATTCGATCCTGCGCGCACGGCAACTACGTCATCTTCTTCGAAACCGATCCTGATGGGGTGCTGATCGTGCGTATCTTGCACGGAGCGCGCGATATTCCTGCCGTGCTTGGCGTGGAGACCAAATAGGCTACATGGTGACCACGCCGTTGCCGACGGCGCTTTGCAGGACATTTGCCAATGACCACCAAGACCAAGAGCCGCACCCTCGAAGCCGTTCACGAATCGGCCAGCGATCTGCATCGCCTGGGACTCATCGACAAGCGCAAGATGCAGAAGTACGGCGCACTGTGCCTGGAGCCGGTGCGGAACTACGACGCCACGAAGGTCAAGGCGCTGCGCGAACGACTGCACCTGAGTCAAGCCGTGCTGGCCAGCGTGCTGAACACCAGCACGTCCACCGTCCGCAAGTGGGAGGTGGGCGACAAGCGCCCCAGCGGGCCGTCGCAGAAACTGCTGGATGTCCTCGAGCGCAAGGGGTTGGAGACCGTCCTTTGAGGCAACCCCTTCCATCGCCGCTCGCGCCCGCTGCATTGCTATTCAAGTGACTGAGACAGGAGCGAACCCGTCAAGCATCGGCCATCGCAACTCCAGCAAAAAGGCCACCTGAACTGGTGGCCCTCTTGTTGATGACCCGGCCCTCGGGCCGGGGCAGCGACCAGCCGCACGCCCCTATGCCTGCGCCGCCTCCCGCCAAGCCGCCGCCGCAGCTCCTTCATCGCCCCGTTCCTCAGCCATCCGCGCCTGCGCGCGCCAGGCGTTGCGGCGCAACTCGGCGTCGTCCAGCGAGCGGGCGGCCTGGGCCAGCAGCAATTGCGCGCGCCCCCACAGGCCGCGCTGCAGGCAGGCCATGCCGGCCAGGTATTGCAGCGTGGCCTCGCGCGGGTGGGCCTGCTGGGCGGCTTCGATGCGCGCCAGCCAGTCGGCGTCGGCGCCCTGCTCGCCCAAGGCCAGTTCCAGCACCTGGGCCAGGCGCACGCGCTGGGCGTCGGTGAAGGCCTCGGGCTCGGCCAGCATGTCGTCCCACACCGGGGCCAGCCAGGTGCGCGCCTGGGCCGCGTCGCCGCCCAGGTCGATCAGCCGCTGGGCCGCGCGCAGGGCCAGCTCGGGCATGGCGTGTTCGCGCGGGCCGAGCGCGGCCCAGATCTGGCGCAGCTGCTCGGCGTCGTAGGCGCCGGCGATCTGCTCGGCGGCCAGGCCGCGCAGCAGGCTGGCGGCGGCCTGCGGCGAGAACGCGCGGTGCTTGGCCAGCAGGCGCGCGGTCTCCATGGCGTCGACGATGTGGCCGGCCTGGCGCGCGGCCTTGAGCTTCAGGCGCAGGGCGGCGGTGCGGCGCTGCGCGCCGGTGGGCAGCTCGCCAAGGCGGGCCAGCGCGGCGGCCGGGTCCTGTGCGTTGAGCGCCCAGTGCGCGGCGCGCAGCAGCACCGCCTCGCGCAGCTCGGCGGCGGCGCCGGGGCTGCTGGCGGCGGCCAGCGCGGCGTCGAGGTGGCGCATGCGCGTGGCTTCGTCCTGCAGAGCGTGCGCGCTCTCGGCGGCCGTCAGATGGGCCAGGGTGCGCAGGCCCAGCACGCCGGGCGCGCCCTGCTTGTCCGCGGTGCTGGCGTGCACGCGCGCCAGCACCGCCTCGGCCGCCTTGCGCGCGCGCAGGTAGCGCCCGGCGGTGAACTGCACGCGCGCATCCATCAGCAGGCCATTGGTGGCGCGCTCGCGCTGCTGGGCGCGCCAGCGCCGCGCCTGGCGGGGCAGGTCCAGCGCCGCGGCCACGGTGCGCAGCGCGCCGTACAGCAGGGCAAACAGCAGCGCCAGCAGCAGCAGCACCAGGTTGGCCGACAGGTCCACCCGGTACGGCGGCCAGAACACCGTGACGGTGCCCTCGTTGTCGCCGGCAAACAGGGCCAGCGCCACGGCAGCGGCAAACAGGCCAATCAACCAGAGGGCGGCGCGCATGGGTTGGGGTCCGGTCCGCGATCAGCGTTGCTGGCTGGCCGCGGCGGCCTGGCTGAGGGCCACCAGGGTGTCGTCCACGCGCGGCAGCGCGGCGTCGTGGGTTTCGGCGCGAAGGCGCTGCAGCAGCGTGGCGGCCGCCTGCGTGCGCCGCGAGGCGGGGTCGAACCAGGTGCCCAGCGAGGCGGCGGCGGCGGCCAGGTCGGCGCGGGCCGCCTCGTACTGGCGCGCCAGCAGCGCCAGGCGCGCGCCCTGCAGGCGCAGCTTGAGGTTCTCGCGCACAAAGAAGGCCTGGTCGGGGCTGAGCATGCTGGCCTCGGGCCGCTCGATGCGGCTGACACGCAGCAGATCGCGCGCCTCGTCCAGCACACTGCGGCCCCAGCGTTCCCACCAGGTGGTGGGCGCCGGCTGGGCGCGCTCGTGCAGCGGGGTGCCGCTGCGCTGGCGGCCCACGGCGTTGGCCACCGGCAACTCGTCGACCTGGCGCAGCAGCTGGTCGATGCGCGCCAGCAGGCCGGCGGTGTCGGTGATGTTGGCGTTCTTGACGCGTTCCAGGTCTTGCGCCGCGGCGCGCGCCACCGGCGCCAGGCGCGGATCGTTGCTGGCGGCCACGCGCCGCTCGGTGCTGCGCAGCGCGGCCAGCAGGGGCTGCACGCTGCCGGTCAGCTGCGCCTGGTCCTGCGCCACGCGCAGGGCCGATTCGAGCTCAGCGGCCAAGTTGGCATCGCGATTGCGCGCCACGCTTTGCACCAGCTCTTCCATCTGGATGCGATAGGCTGCCAAATCGCTCACCCGCCCGTCCAGCGCGGCCAGCTTGCCCAGCGCGTCGCGCACCTGGGTGTCGGCCTGGCGCGCCAGGGTGCGCGCCTCCACCGACTTGCTGCTGGCGTCGGCGCTTTGGCGCGCCAGCTGCTCCTGCATGGACGAGACCTTCTGCCACAGCAGCAGGGTTGCCGCCAGGGCCAGTGCGGCCACCACCCAGGCCAGGATCAGGCCCGGGCCGGGCGCAGCCCCGCGCGGCGCCAGCGCGGGCAGGACCGGCGGCGGCCCTTGAGGCGGCGTCACGGGGGGAGTCACGGGCGGTGCCGGCGGCGCGGCTTCCAAGGCGGGCGCGGCGGGCGACGGCTCGGGGTTCATGCCAGCGATTCTATCGACGCCACCACGTCCGCCAGCGCCGGACGGGTGCCCTGCACCATGCCAAAACCGGCGTCCTGCGCGGCCTGCGCGATGCGTGGGTGCGTGGCCAGCGCGCGCGCGGCGCGCCAGTCGACGGCCGGCAGTCCGTGGCGCAGGTTGGCCACGGCCTCGGAGCTGCTGAACAGCCACAGCGTGCCGTCGCTGGCGGCGGCCAGGGCGCGCGCGCGCTGGGCCGTGCCCAGCACCGGCGCGGCGCGGCGGTAGGCCAGCACCTGATCGACCTGCACCCCGGCCTGCTGCAGCCGCAGGGCCAGCCAGTCGCGTCCCGCCAGGCGGCCTGCCGCGTCGCCGCCGCGCACGATCAGCACGCGCAGGCCGGCACGCACCTGGGGCGCCACCTGGGCCCACAGGGCCTCGGAGTCGAACTGGGCGGCATCCACCGCCGGCTCGTCGATGCGCGCGCGCGGCCAGCCGGCGGCCGCCAGGGCCTGCGTGGTGCCGGGGCCAGGTGACCATGCTCTTGTTTCAATAGCTTCTTGCGCTTGATAGACGGGCGCTGCAACCGAATTTCCTTTGAAATCAATGGGGCCTGGCCCCAACAGGGCGGTGACGGCGTTGCCGCTGACAAACATGACCGCAGCGTAGCGCTGCAGGTGCTGGCGGGCCTGGGCGATGGCGCCGCTTGCCGGCTCGGGCGTGATCTGGATCAGGGGCAGGGCCTCGGCGGCGATGCCATGCCGGGCCAGTCGTGCCACCCAAGCCGCGGCGGCCTCGGCCGGGCGGGTGACGAGCACGCGCGGGGCGGGCATGGCGGCCACGCGCCGGTCAGTGCGCGCCGCCGGCACGCAAGGCCGCGGCCACGCGCTGGCCCAGGGCGTCGGCCTGCCCGGGAGTGCGGACCTCGGCCTGCTCGCTGGCGCTCACCAGGCCGGGCGCGCCTGCGGGATCGCCCCAGGCGGCGCGCAGCCGCAGTTGTGCGCCGTCCAGCGTGGCGTGCGCGGCCAGGGGCATGGAGCAGCTGCCGCCCATGGCGCGGCTGACGGCGCGCTCGGCGGCGGTGCACAGCGCGGTGGCGGCGTCGGCCAGCGGCGCCAGCGCCTGCGCCAGCTCGGCGCGCCCGGCGCGGATCTCGATGCCCAGCGCGCCCTGCCCGGCGGCGGGCAGCATCTGCTCGGTGTCGAACACGTGGCGAATGCGCGCGGCCAGGCCCAGGCGCTTGAGACCCGCGGCCGCCAGCACGATGCCGGCGTACTGACCCTCGTCCAGCTTGCGCAGGCGCGTGTCCAGATTGCCGCGCAGCGGCTCGATGCGCAGATCGGGCCGCAGCGCGCGCAGCAGCACGGTGCGCCGCAGGCTGGAGGTGCCGACCACCGCGCCGGCCGGCAAATCTTCCAGGCGGCCGCAGCCCGGAGACACCCAGGCATCGCGCGGGTCTTCGCGCGCCATCACGCAGGCCAGCTCGAAGCCGGCCGGCAGGTCCATCGGCACATCCTTGAGCGAATGCACGGCGATGTCGGCGCGGCCGTCTTCCAGCGCGGCCTCCAGCTCCTTCACGAACAGGCCCTTGCCACCCACCTTGGACAGGCTGCGGTCCAGGATCTGGTCGCCACGCGTGGTCATCCCCAGCAGGGCAACCTGGTGGCCACGCTGCTCCAGCAGCGCCTTCACGTGTTCGGCCTGCCACAGGGCCAGGCGGCTTTCTCGGGTGGCAATGGTGATCTTCAACGACATGGATGGGGATGCTACAAGAACGGCCGGGCCGCGTGGCCCGCCCACGCCGCGCTCACGACCCCAGCGCCGCGCGCACCGCCGCCAGCTGCCGGCGCGACACGGCCAGCGCCTCGTCCACGCCCGCCAGTTGCACGGCCCAGCCCTCGCCCTCGTCGGCGTCCGCCTGGCGCACCAGCGCGCGCATGGCCGCGCGCGCCACCAGCGCGTTGCGGTGGATGCGCACAAAGCGCTCGCCCAGGCGCTCCTCCAGCTGGCTCAGGCTGCCATCCAGCAGATGGCTGGCCGCGGCCGTGCGCACCGTGATGTACTTGAGCTCGGCACGCAGGTACAGCACCTCGGCCAGGGGCACGCGCAGGGTGCGGCCGCGCTCCGAAATCAGCAGATTTTCTGACGTCAAATCGGCCTCTGGCGCCCTGCCCATCTGCGTTACACGCTCCGCTTTTTGAAGTGCCGCCTGCAGGCGCTCCAGACGCACCGGCTTGGTCAGGTAGTCCAGCGCCTCGATCTCGAAGGCGCGCACGGCGTATTCGCTGTGGGCGGTGACGAACACCACCGCCGGCGGCTGGGCCAGCGCGCGCAGCGCCTGGGCCAGCTGCATGCCGTCGGCGCCGGGCAGGTGGATGTCCAGCAGCGCCACATCGAACCCCTGGTGCGCCAGCAGCGCCATGGCGTCGGCGGCGTTGGCGGCCTCGCCGGCCACCTGCGCCGCCGGCGTGCGGCAGTCGGCCAGCAGGGTGCGCAGGCGCGCACGCGCCAGCGGCTCGTCGTCGACCACCAGCACGCGCAGCGTCACGCTGCCCCCCCGCGCGGCATGGGAATTTCGATGCGCGCCTGGTACACGCCGTCGACCAGCGCGGTGCGAAAGCTGCCCTGCAGGTCGTGCAACAGGCGCAGCCGGTCGCGCACGTTGGTGAGCGCCATGCCGTGGCCGGTCTCGCCCTGCCCGGCCGGCACGGTGTTGGTGATCTTGATCAGCGCCATGGCGCCGCGCAGTTGGGTGGAGATGCGCAGGCGCGCGCCTTGGGCGCTGGGCTCCACGCCATGGATGACGGCGTTCTCGACCAGCGGCTGCAGGATCAGCGGCGGCAGCTGCGCCGCGTCCACGCGGGGGTCCAGCGCCCACTCCACCTTCAGGCGCTCGCCAAAGCGCACCCGCTCGATGGCCAGGTAGCGGCGCGCCAGCTCGATCTCCTGCACCACGCTGGACGGCCCGTGCTGGTCGGCCAGCGCATGGCGAAACAGGTCCGACAAATCGGCCAGCACCTCCTCGGCCTGGGCCGGCTCCTCGCGTACCAGGGCCATGGCCGAGTTGAGCGCGTTGAACAGGAAGTGCGGGCGGATGCGCGCCTGCAGCTCGGCCAGGCGCGCCGTGGTGGCCGCCGGCAGGCGCCCGCGCGCGCGCCACATCAGGCCAGCCACCAGGCCCGCGGCAAGCAGCGCGCCGGTGCAGGCACTGGCCAGCCAGGCGGGTTGCACGCTCAGGCCCGTGAGCGCCATCATGCCGGCCGCATACACGCCGCCCAGCGCGCCCAGGGCCACGCCCGCGCCAAGCTGCGCTGCCGGCTGCAGGCGCGCCAGCGGGCGCTTGAGCGCGCAGCCAATCACCAGCCACAGCAAGGTGGCCGGCAGCGCCGCGCCGGTTACCACCGCCACGCTGCCCATCCACTCGGCCAGCGAGCCGGCGCCGTACATCAGCGCCACCGCCAGCACCGCCTCCACGTACAGCACGGCGCGCAGGATCACGCCCACCTCGCAGGCGTCGAACACCCCCACCGGCGCAGGCGGCGGCGGCGCGGGCGGCAGCCAGCGCTCGGTCAGGGTCGATAGAATTTGCGAATCCTTCATGGGCCCGCCCAGTGTAGGGCGGCGGCGCACCCGCTCGTCCGCCGCAGTCGCCCGCCCGTCGCCCCGCAGCCGCCGCGCTGCAACCCATGCCACAGCCCATGTCCACCAACCAACTCGACACCAAGTCCCAGGCCTGGTCGGCCCTGTTTTCCGAGCCCATGAGCGAGCTGGTGCAGCGCTATACCGCCAGCGTGTTCTTCGACCAGCGCCTGGCGCAGGCCGACATCGCCGGCAGCCTGGCACACGCCGAGATGCTGGCGGCGCAGGGCATCATCAGCGCGCAGGACCGGGCCGACATCGAGCGCGGCCTGGCGCAAATCCGCGGCGAGATCGAGCGCGGCGAGTTCGACTGGAAGCTGGCGCTGGAGGACGTGCACCTGAACATCGAGGCGCGCCTGACCACGCTGGTGGGCGACGCCGGCAAGCGCCTGCACACCGGCCGCAGCCGCAACGACCAGGTGGCCACCGACATCCGCCTGTGGCTGCGCGGCGAGATCGACGGCTGATCCGCGAGCTGCTGCGCGAGCTGCAGCTGGCGTTGGTGGAAGTCGCCGAGCAAAACGTCGAGGTCATCCTGCCCGGCTTCACCCACCTGCAGGTGGCCCAGCCCGTCAGCTTTGCGCACCACCTGCTGGCCTACGTGGAAATGTTCGGTCGCGACGAGGAGCGCCTGGGTGACGTGCGCCGGCGCGTCAACCAGCTGCCGCTGGGCGCCGCCGCGCTGGCCGGCACCACCTACCGGCTGGACCGCGAGCGCGTGGCGCGCACCCTGGGCATGGACGGCGTGTGCCAGAACAGCCTGGACGCCGTGAGCGACCGCGACTTCGCCATCGAGTTTGCCGCCGCCGCCAGCCTGGTGATGGTGCATGTCTCGCGCCTGTCCGAAGAACTGATCCTGTGGATGAGCCAGAGCTTTGCCTTCATCCGCATTGCCGACCGCTTCACCACCGGCAGCTCGATCATGCCGCAGAAGAAGAACCCCGACGTGCCGGAACTCGCGCGCGGCAAGACCGGCCGCGTGGTCGGCCACCTGATGGGCCTGATCACGCTGATGAAGGGCCAGCCCCTGGCCTACAACAAGGACAACCAGGAAGACAAGGAGCCGCTGTTCGACACCGTGGACACGCTGCGCGACACGCTGCGCATCTTTGTCGAGATGATCGGCGGCCAACTCAACGCGCAGACCGGCGCCAAGGAAGGCGGCATCAGCGTCAACGCCGAGGCCATGCAGGCTGCGGCGCAAAAAGGCTACGCCACCGCCACCGACCTGGCCGACTACCTGGTCAAGAAGGGCCTGCCCTTTCGCGACGCGCACGAGACCGTGGCCCACGCCGTCAAGGCCGCGCAGGCGCACGGCTGCGACCTGTCCGAGCTGCCCCTGGCCACGCTGCAGGGCTTTCACCCGGCCATCGAGAAGGACGTGTACGACGTGCTCTCGCTGCGCGGCAGCCTGAACGCGCGCGCCACCCTGGGCGGCACTGCGCCGGCCCAGGTGCGCCACCAGATCGCGCGCCACCGCGCGCGGCTGGTGGGCGAACCCAGGCCCTGAGGCGGATCCCCGCCCCGTGGGGCGTATGCGCTGCGCTATGCTGGCGCATGCACATTCCTGCCCTCGCCCTTCGCCGCCTGCGCTGGCTCGCGCTGTCCGCATGTGTGCTGGCGCTGCCCGCCCAGGCCCTGACCATCACCGCCCTCAGCCCCCAGGGCGAGGTAGCGCGGGTGCGGCAGGTGGTGGCCAAGTTCAGCACCGACGCCGTGGCGATGGGCGACGCGCAGGCGCCCGCACCGCTGGCGGTGCGCTGCGACGACGCCACCGCCGCGCGCGGCCAGGGACGCTGGGTGAGCGCGCAGCAGTGGGTGTTCGACTTTGCCGCCGACCTTCCGCCGGGCGTGCGCTGCCAGGTCAGCACCGTCCCTGGGTTCAAATCGCCTTCTGGCGCAGCATTGACGGGCGCCACCAGCTATCAATTCAATACCGGCGGCCCCTTCGTTCAGCACATCTGGCCGGACACCCACCAGCCAATCGAGGAGGAGCAGACCTTCGTGCTGCGCCTCAACGGCGCGGCCACGCCCGACAGCGCGCGCGCGCACATCGCCTGCCTGGCGGACGGCTTGGGCGAGCGCGTGCCGGTGCAGCTGGTCGATGGCGCGCCGCGCGCCGCCATCCTGAAGGCGCTGGGCCTGGACAAGGCCGCGCAGGCTGAGCCGCTGCGCTATCTCACCCTGGCCTGCAACCGGCGTCTCACGCCCGCCACCCGCATGCAACTGGTCTATGGCAAGGGCGTGGCCACGCCCAGCGGCGTGGCCAACCTAGTCGAGCGCCGCTTTGCCTTCACCGTGCGCGAGCCCTTCACCGCCAGCACCACCTGCGAGCGCGAAAACGCCCAGGCCGCGTGCATGCCGATCCGCCCGATCGAGCTGGTGCTGAGCGCACCGGTGGCGCGCAAGCAGCTGCAGGCCGTGCGGCTGCGTGCCGACAAGACCGAGTTCTCGCCGCACCTGGGCGAAGACGGCTCCGGCGACGAGCTGCTCGATCGCCTGCGCTTTGATGGCCCCTTTCCCGAGCGCGCCACGCTCAGCCTGGCCCTGCCGCCCGACCTGAAGGATGCCAGCGACCGCCCGCTGGCCAACGCCGCCAGCTTTCCGCTCACGATCGCCACCGGCCCGATGCCGCCGCTGGCCAAGTTTGCCGCCGCGCCCTTCGGCATCGTCGAGCGCTTTGCCGAAGGACCCGACGGCCCCGCGCTGATGCCGCTCACGCTGCGCCGCGTCGAGCCCACGCTGAGCGCCCATGACCTGAAGCTGGGTGACCTGCAAGCCAAGACCGACGCCGACATCATTGCCTGGTTCACCAAGGTGCAGCGCTACGACAACTGGCTGGTGCCGCGTGAGCAGGCCCGCCGCGACATCCAGGGGGCGCTGCCGCCGCCCGTGGGCGATGCGACAAAGGACAGTGTGGAGTCGCGCACCCTGTCCCTGCTGGCCGGCCAGGCGGGCGTGCAAGACATCGCCCTGCCCGACGTGCCCAAGACCGGCGAACGCCCGTTCGAGGTCATTGGCGTGCCGCTGGCGCCGGGCTTTCACGTGCTCGAGGTCCGCTCCGCCCTGCTGGGGCAGGCCCTGCTCGACCCCGCCTACGGCGCCCAGCGCGCCATGGCGGTGCGCAGCGCGGTGCTGGTGACCAACCTGGCCGTGCACTTCAAGCTGGGACGTGAGAACGCGCTGGCCTGGGTCACCACGCTGGACAAGGGCCGGCCGGTGGCGGGCGCGACCGTTCAGGTCAGCGACTGCCATGGCAAGCCCGTCGCTCAGGCCACGACCGACGCGCAGGGCCTGGCACGCTTCAAGGACCTGCCGTCCGAACCCCCCAACTGCGCCCGCGACGGCGACTGGCTGGGCGACTTCCAGCAAGCCTGGTTTGTCAGCGCCCGGGCGCAAAACCACGGCGTGGCCGACATGGCGTTCACCTGGTCGTCGTGGCAGCGCGGCATCGAGCCCTGGCGTTTCAACGTGCCCACCAGCATGGCGCCCACGCCCGACCTGCGCGCCCACACCGTGCTGGACCGCACCCTGCTGCGCGCCGGCGAGACGGTGTCGATGAAACACCTCATCCGCACCGAAACCCTGGCCGGCTTCGGCCTGCCCAGGAAGGATCCGACCCGCCTGGTCATCACCCACCTGGGCAGCGGGCAGGAGTACACCCAACCCCTGCAATGGCGCACCACGGCCACGGGCGGGCGCAGCGCCGAAAGCACGTTTGCCATTCCGCAGGCCGCCAAGTTGGGCGTCTACGGCATCAGCCTGCGCGGCGCGGGCGAGGACAGCCCGGTCCTGGACAGCGGCAGCTTCCGCGTCGAGGAGTTTCGCCTGCCCGTCATGCAGGGCCGCATCGGCCCCGAAGGCAGCGCCGCGCTGGTGGCCGCCACGCGCGTGCCGGTGCAGGTTCAGGTCAGCTACGTGGGCGGCGGCGCCGCGGCCAACCTGCCGGTGCGCGTGTCGGCGCTGACGCGCGGCTTCACGCCTGCGTATGCCGATTTCGAGGCCTTCAGCTTCAACCCCCCGCGGCCGGCCGCGGGCGAAGGCGAAGCCACGCCCGAAAGCGAGGCCCATCTGGTGGCCGACAAGCTGCCCGCCACGCTGAACCGCGAAGGCCTGGGGCAGGTGGTGGTCGAGCCCATCGCGCCGGCGCCCGCGCCGTGCCAGCTGGTGCTGGAGGCCACCTACGCCGATCCCAACGGCGAGCTGCAGACCCTGCGCGCCGCGCGCACGCTGTGGCCGGCGGCCGTCGTTGCCGGCATCAAGGCCGAGGGCTGGGCCGCGGCCAGCGAGACGGCACCGGTGCAGGTGCTGGCGCTGGACCTGCAGGGCAAGCCCCGGGCCGGCGTGCCGCTGGACGTGCGCGCCATCGCCCGCACCACGCTCACCAGCCGCAAGCGCATGGTGGGGGGCTTCTACACCTACGACAGCCACACCGAGACCAAGGACCTGGGCACCGTCTGCACCGGCACCAGCGACGCCCACGGCCAGCTGGCCTGCACCGTGAAGCTGACGCAGCCGGGCGAAATCGAGCTGGTGGCCAGCGCGCGCGACGAGCAGGGCCGCAGCGCCCGCGCCGCCACCTCGGTGTGGGTCAGCGGCCAGGGCGAGCTGTGGTTTGGCGGCCGCAACGACGACCGCATGGACGTGCTGGCCGAGCGCAAGACCTACCGGCCGGGCGACACCGCCACGCTGCAGGTGCGCATGCCGTTTCGCCACGCCAGCGCCCTGGTGTCGGTGGAGCGCGAGGGCATCCTGCACACCGAGGTCGTCCAGCTGTCGGGCAAGAACCCCACGGTGCAGCTCAAGATCCAGCCCGACTGGGGCCCCAACGTGTACGTGAGCGTGCTGGCGCTGCGCGGACGCGTGCACGAGGTGCCGTGGTACAGCTTCTTCACCTGGGGCTACAAGGCGCCGCGCCAGTGGTGGCAGGCATTCTGGGTGGACAGCAAGAGCTACGTGCCCCCCACCGCCCTGGTGGACCTGAGCAAGCCCGCCTTCCGGCTGGGCATGGCCGAGCTGAAGCTGGGCGCGGCCGAGCACCAGCTTGCGGTCGAGGTCAGGACCGACCAGGCCACGTATCCGGTGCGCGGCAAGGCCCAGGTCACGATCCGCGTCACGCGCCCCGACGGCAGCCCGGCCGCCGGCGCCGAGGTGGCGCTGGCCGCGGTCGACCAGGCCCTGCTGGAGCTGATGCCCAACCGCAGCTGGGACCTGCTGGACGCCATGCTCACGCGCCGCGCCTGGGGCGTGCAGACGGCCACCGCCCAAATGGAGATCGTGGGCCGACGCCACTATGGCCGCAAGGCCGTGCCCGCCGGCGGCGACGGCGGCAGCACCCATCCCACGCGCGAGCTGCTCGACACCCTGCTGCTGTGGCAGCCCCGCATCAAGCTGGACGCGCAAGGCCAGGCCCAGGTCGAGGTGCCCTTGAACGACGCGCTTACCACCTTCCGGATCGTCGCCGTGGCCGACATGGGCCTGGGCCTGTTCGGCACCGGCCAGGCCAGCATCCGCAGCGCGCAGGACCTGCAGATCATCAGCGGCCTGCCGCCCCTGGTGCGCGCCGGCGACCGCTTCACGGCGCTGCTGACGGTGCGCAACACCACCGACAAGCCGATGAAGGTCGAGCTCACGCCGCGCGCCACCCTGCTGGAGCTGAAGGCCCAGACCGTTCAGGTCCCCGCCGGCGAGGCGCGCGAGCTGCAGTGGGACGTGACCGCACCGCCGCAACTGGCCGCCACCCGCGCCGAGGCCCTGCTGTGGGTCGTGGAGGCGCGCGACCTGAACGGCGGCGCGCGCGACACGCTCAAGCTCAGCCAGCGCGTGGTGCCGGCCGTGCCGCTGACGGTACAGCAGGCCACGCTGGTGCAACTGGATGGCCCCTTCAGCGTCGCCGTGGCCGCCCCGGCCGACGCCCTGCCTGCCAGCGGACCCAAGCACGGCGGCCTGCAACTGGCCCTGCAACCCCGGTTGGCCGGCGGTCTGCCCGCCATCCGCGACTGGTTTGCGCGCTACCCGTACTCCTGCCTGGAGCAGCAGGCCAGCAAGGCCATCGGCATGGGCGACGAAAAAGCCTGGCAGCGCACGACGGCGCAACTGCCGGCCTACCTCGACGGCGACGGCCTGGCCAACTACTTTCCGCCGCGCGCCGGCGACACCCACAGCGGCAGCGACACGCTGACCGCCTGGCTGCTGGCCGCCACCGACGAGGCCGCGCGCCTGAACCCGGCCTGGCGCCTGCCCGACGAGCCACGCCAGGCCATGATCAAGGGCCTGAGCGACTTCGTGGCCGGCCGCATCGAGCGCCGGCACTGGTCGCCGCGCGCCGACCTGGACGAGCGCAAGCTGGCCGCCATCGAGGCGCTGTCGCGCTACGACGCCGCCAGCGCCGCCATGCTGGGCAGCATCACCGTCGCACCCAACCAATGGCCCACCAGCGCCGTGATCGACTGGGTGAACGTGCTGCGCCGCGTCAAGGGCATCCCCGAGCAGCCCAGAAAGCTGGCCGAGGCGCTGCAGGTGCTACGCGCGCGCCTGTCGGTGCAGGGCACGCGCCTGATCTTTGCCACCGAGGACGGCGACGCCTGGTGGTGGCTGATGGCCGGCGGCGACGTCAACGCCGCGCGCCTGCTGCTGACGGTGATGGACGATCCGGCCTGGCGGGGCGACGTGGGCCGCCTGGTCGCGGGCTTCATCGGCCGGCAGAAAGGCGGCGCCTGGTCCACCACCACGGCCAACCTGTGGGGCTCGCTGGCGCTGCAGCAGTTCTCGCGCACGCACGAATCCACGCCCGTGGCCGGCATCACCCAGGCCACGCTGGGTGCCGCCAGCGAGCAGGTGGACTGGCGCCACGTGCAGGCACTCAAGGCCGGCCAGCCGATCGAGCAGGGCCGCAACCTGGGCACGCCGGCGCTGCCCGGCCAGCTGGTCGGCAACCGCATGAGCCTGCCCTGGCCCGAGGGCGGCGCGGGCGAGCTGACGGTGACGCATCAGGGCAGCGGCAAGCCCTGGCTGACGCTGCAGGCGCTGGCGGCGGTGCCATTGCAGGCACCGCTGGCCGCCGGCTACCAGATCCGCAAAAGCATGGCCCTGGTGGATGCCGCCGCCCGTGCGCCCGCCGATGGCACCTACACCCGCGGCGACATCGTGCGCGTGACGCTGGAAGTGACCGCCGCCGCGCCCATGACCTGGGTGGCGGTGACCGACCCGATCCCGGCCGGCGCCACCATCCTGGGCGGCGGCCTGGGGCGCGACTCCATCATCGCCACCCAGGGCGAAAAGCGCGAAGGCCACGGCTGGCCGGCGTTCGAGGAGCGCAGCTTCGAGTCCTTCCGCAGCTACTACGACTACCTGCCCAAGGGCACGATCAAGGTCGAGTACACCCTGCGCCTGAACAACGCCGGCCACTTCCAGCTGCCGCCCAGCCGGGTCGAGGCGCTGTACGCGCCCGAAATGTTCGGCGCCGTGCCCAATGCGGCCATCGACGTGAAGCCCTGAGCCGGCGCCCAGCACCTCGCGAAGCCGCGCCGGGCAGCGGCTTCAACTTCGAAGCCAGATCAGGGCCTGGCGCCCATCCACCGGGCGCCACCAGCTCTCTTTATGGTAGCAATCTCAGCAGGCGACCGTCGCTGCTGTCGGTCAGCACGTACAGCAGGCCGTCGGGGCCCTGGCGCACGTCGCGGATGCGCTGGCCCAGCTCCTGCAGCAGCCGATGCTCGGCCACCACCCGGCCGTCCTTGAGTTCAATGCGATCCAGGTACTGGAACTTCAGCGCGCCGACGAACAGGTTGCCGCGCCAGTCCGGCCCGTAGCGCTCGCTGGTCAGGAAGGCCATGCCCGCGGGCGCGATCGAGGGGGTCCAGTGATGCACGGGCGCCACCATGCCGGGCGCGCTGCTCTGGCCCGTGCCCACCGGCGTGCCCTCGTAGTTCAGGCCGAAGCTCACCAGCGGCCAACCGAAATTCGTGCCCGGCTGGGGCCGATTGAGCTCGTCGCCGCCCATGGGACCGTGCTCGGTGACCCACAGCGTGCCGTCGGCGGCCAGCGTGGCGCCCTGCACGTTGCGGTGCCCATAGCTCCAGATCTCGGGGCGCGCGCCGGGTCGGTCCACGAAAGGGTTGTCGGGCGGGAGGCTGCCATCCTTGCCCACGCGCACGATCTTGCCCAGATGGTTGTCCAGCTGCTGCGCCGCATCGCGCTGCGAAAAGCGCTCGCCCAGGGTCAGAAACAGCGTGCCGTCGCTGCGGCCGTTCACCCGGCGCTCGACGATGCGGCAGCCGAAGTGCAGGCGGCTGGCCACCTTGGGCCGCTGGCTGAAGATCACGCGCACGTCCTCCAGCCGGCTCAGGTCATCGGCCAGCCGCGCGCGTGCCAGCGCCGTGCCGTTGGTGCCGGCGGCGCCGGGCTCGCTGAAACAGAAATAGATCGTGCGATTGCGCGCGAAGTCCGAATCGGTGATCACGTCCAGCAGGCCGCCCTGCCCGCCGGCCGCCAGCGCCGGCAGCCCCGCCAGCGGCAGACCCAGCGCGCCGTCGGCCGCCACCACGCGCAGGCGCCCCGGCCGCTCGGTTACCAGAAAGCGCCCGTCCGGCAAAAAGGCCACCGCCCAGGGGTGCTCCAGGCCCGTGGCCACGGTTTGCACGCGCAGGGCCGGCGACGGCCCCGTGGCGCCCAAGCCCGGGGTCATCAGCGCGCTCCACAACAACCCGCCGACAGCAATACGACGCAACAAGCCCACGGTCAAACTCCCGTTCACCCCATCAGGCGCCATCATGCCGCGCCCATCCCCGCTTGGGAACGCCTGCGCCCCGGCCTTTGAGCGGCGGAACAAAACTGAGGGAAAACCCTTTATTCCACACCAGTCCCGCCTCCGGAATCCGCCACACTTTCCCCTACACTATCCAAGCCACGAGGCAGGAAGTGGTATCCAAAATTGCACCGCGGCAAGGCCCGATCGGGCCATGGCGCACTTCACCATGAAGCGCTGGTCCACGGCGCCCGCACCGACCGGATCCATGCTCAAGTCCATCATCGTCGCCGTTGCCGTGTTCGCCACCTGCGCCACCCCTGTTTTTGCCACGCCACTGGCCGATGATTCGACTCCCGCCACACCGCCCCCCGCCAGCCTGAGCGCGCGGCTGGGCGACAGCATTCACCAGGCCACCGACCGCGCCAGCGGCTTGGTCAGCAGCGCGCTCAGCGCCATCGGCGTGCCCTACCGGCGCGGCGGCACTTCGGCCGAAACGGGCTTCGACTGCAGCGGCTTCGTGCGCGCCACCTTCGAGCAGGCCATGGGCCTGGTGCTGCCGCGGCGCTCGCAGGAGCAGGCCGCCGCGACGGAGAAAATCGACAAGAGCGAACTGAAACCGGGCGACCTGGTGTTCTTCAACACCCTGCGCCGCGCCTACAGCCACGTCGGCATCTACCTGGGCGAGGGCCAGTTCATTCACGCCCCGCGCACCGGCGCACGGGTGCGCGTGGAAAGCATGGACCAGAGCTACTGGAAAAAGCGCTTCAACGGCGCCCGCCGCGTGCTGGACGACAAGGCCGAGGCCAGTTCTGCCGCCGCCGTGGCCGCGGCCGCAACCCTCAACCTGCGCCCATCCAGCGTGCTCACGCGCGACACCGCGGCCCCCAGCGCCGTGCGCCTGGGCGGCGAGCCGGCAAGCGAGCAGGCCTCGCCAGCCGACGCCAATCGCGCTACCATGAACGGCAACATCTGAAACATGACGTGACGTCGCGCTGTCGCACGCGTCCACTCCACCGGTTTTACCTCCTCCAAAGGTACGGGGCCCGCAAGGGCCCTCTTTTTTGGCGGCGGCACGTGCCGGTCAATCGTCCTGGACATCGAGGCCCGGAAACAGCACCTCGGTAAAGCCAAAGCTCGTGAAGTCGCGCACGCGCATGGGGTACAGCATCCCCTGCAGGTGGTCGCATTCGTGCTGCACCACGCGGGCATGAAAGCCCTCGGCCTCGCGCTCGATCGCATCACCGTAGACGTCCACGCCGGCATAGCGGATGCGGCGCCAGCGCGGCACCACGGCGCGCAGGCCGGGCACGGACAGGCAGCCTTCCCAGCCCTCTTCCTCTTCATCGGACAGCGGGGTGATGACCGGGTTGCACAGCACCGTGCGCGGCACGACGGGGGCATCGGGGTAGCGCGGGTTGACGGCGTTGCTGCCAAAGACCACCAGTTGCAGGTCCACGCCGATCTGCGGCGCCGCCAGCCCGGCGCCATCGGCCGCGCGCATGGTGTCCACCATGTCGCGCACCAAGGCGTGCAGCGCATCGCTGTCAAAGGCCTGGACCGGGCGGGCCACGCGCAGCAGACGCGCATCGCCCATCTTCAGGATGTCGCGGATGGCCACGTCAGTCCGACCGGCCGGCCATCAACCGCCGCCTTCCACGCCGCTGAGGCGGTTGCGGGGCGCCCCGGGGCGCCAGTCGGGGTTGGAGCGGACCGGGGGGCGCACGTCGGGCCGGCTGGGGCGCGTGGGCCGGTCCCAGCCGCCGGGGCGCGGGCCATTGGAGCCGCTCCAGCCGGGCCGTGGCCCATGGTGGCCATTCCAGCCCGGACGGCGTGGCGGCTCGCGCCAGTGATGGCGGTCGTTGGACCAGCCGCCATAAATGCCGAGCGACATGGAAGGGCCATAGTAGTACGGCGCCGAGTAAACGGGATAAGCGGGCGCGACGTAGGACGGACCGTAGACCGGGGCCGGATAGGTGGTCACGGGCGTGCCGACGTCGTAGTAGGGGTCCACCGGCGCAACCACGCAGCCGCCCAGCAGCAGGGCTGCGGCGCCGGCCGCACCCCACAGCAGCCGAACGCCGCGGCGTGAAGAAGTCCGAGTTGTCATGGTGATACCTCCGCAATGAAGCCGGCCGGCACCGGCCGGATTGCGCCAGCCACTGTACCCGCCCGATGTAAATCCCGCATGAAGCGGCGGGCCCGCTGGCCCCATGTCCTGAACGTCCGACGCCGCCGCGCCGCCGACCCGATCGACACAGGCTTTCAATCGCATACACCTGCCAGCCAGGCCGCGCCGCGCACCCCCGACGAATCGCCGTGGCGCGCCGGGCGCAGCGCGGTGTCGATGCGGTCGCTGAAGACGTGCGGGCCCCACAGCGCCGGCACGCGCTCGAACAGCTCCGGCACCTGGCTCAGCCCGCCGCCCAGCACGATGACCTGCGGATCGAGCAGGTTGATGACGCCGGCCAGCGCCAGCGCCAGCCGCTGCGCGTAGCGCTCGAAGGTGGCACGCGCCGCCGCGTCGCCCCCGCGCATGGCCGCGACGATCTGCTCGGGGCTCGGCACGCCGTCGCCTGTCGCCGCATGGTCGGCTGCCAGCGCCGGGCCCGACAGCCAGGCCTCCACGCAGTCGGGCCGCCCGCACCAGCAGGTGCGGGGCGTGCGCTGCTCGCCCGCCAGCAAGGGCAGCCGGTTGTGCCCCCATTCGCCCGCAATGCCGTTGCAACCCGGCAGCACCCGCCCGTGCACGGCAACGCCCGCGCCCACGCCAGTGCCCAGGATGGCGGCAAACACCACCTCGGCCCCCGCACCGGCGCCATCGGTGGCCTCGGACAAAGCGAGGCAGTTGGCGTCGTTCTCCAGCCGCAGCGGGCGCGCCAGCAGGCGTTGCAAGTCCTCGCGCAAGGGCTGGCCGTTGAGCACCGTGGAATTGGCGTTGCGCACCCGGCCCGTGAGCGGCGACAGGCTGCCTGGCATGCCGATGCCCAGCGGCAGGCCGGGCGTGCCCAGGCGCTGCTCGGCCATGGCCACCAGGCCCGCCACGGCGCGCAGGGTGCCGGCGTAGTCGCCCTGGGGCGTGGGCACACGCTCGCGCAGCAGGATGGCACCCTGCCCGTCCAGCGCGGCGATCTCGATCTTGGTGCCGCCCAAGTCCAGCCCCAGGCGGATGCCGCTCACGCGCCCTCCGCCAGCAGCGCCCGCAGCTGCGCTTCGTCGATCACCGGCACACCCAGGGCCTGGGCCTTGTCCAGCTTGCTGCCGGCATCAAAGCCGGCCACGACGTAGTGCGTCTTCTTGCTGACGCTGCCGGCCACCTTGGCACCGGCGGCCTCCAGCAGGGCCTTGGCCTCCTCTCGGCTCAGGCTGGGCAGCGTGCCGGTCAGCACGAAGGTCTTGCCGGCCAGGGGCTGCAGCGCGGCCGCGCTGGGCGCGCCCTCGGGCCAGGTGATGCCGGCCGCGCGCAGCTGCTCCACCACCTCGCGGTTGTGCGGCTGGGCAAAGAAGGTGTGAATGCTGGCGGCCACCACCGGGCCCACGTCGGGCACCTGGGCCAGCTGGTCGATGTCGGCGGCCATTGCGGCGTCCAGCGTGCCGAAGTGGCGCGCCAGGTCCTTGGCCGTGGCCTCGCCGACGTGGCGGATGCCCAGCGCGAAAAGAAAGCGGGCCAACGTGGTTTGCTTTGATTTCTGCAGCGCCTCAAGAAGATTCTGCGCCGACTTGTCGGCCATGCGCTCCAGCGCGGCCAGGCTGACGAAACCCATGCGGTAGAGGTCGGGCAGCGCGCGCACCACGTTGCCGTCGATCAGTTGATCGACCAGCTTCTCGCCCAGGCCCTCGATGTCCATGGCGCGGCGGCTGGCGAAATGCAGCAGGGCCTGCTTGCGCTGGGCACTGCAAAACAGGCCGCCTGTGCAGCGGTGGTCGGCCTCGCCCTCCTCGCGCACCACGGCGCTGCCGCACACCGGGCATTGCGCCGGCATGCTGAACTCGGGCACGCCCGCCACGCGCTTGTCGGCCAGCACGCCGACCACCTCGGGGATCACGTCGCCCGCGCGGCGCACGATCACGGTGTCACCCACGCGCACGTCCTTGCGCCGCGCCTCCAGCTCGTTGTGCAGGGTGGCGTTGGTCACGGTGACGCCGCCGACGAACACCGGCGCCAGCTTGGCCACCGGCGTGAGCTTGCCGGTGCGGCCGACCTGCACGTCGATCGCCTGCACGGTCGTCAACTGCTCCTGCGCCGGGTACTTGTGCGCCACGGCCCAGCGCGGTTCGCGCGTGACAAAGCCCAGTTGCTGCTGCAGCGCCAGGCGGTCCACCTTGTAGACCACGCCGTCGATGTCGAAGGGCAGGCCATCGCGCTGCGCCGCCAGATCCTCGTGAAATGCTATTAAATCCGGAGCGCCTTGCGCTTGTCTGGAGAGCGCCGAGACCGGAAAGCCCCATGCTTTCAGATTTTGCAGCACCTGCCAGTGCGACACCCAGTCGGGACCACCCTCGGCCGCCGGCGTCACCTCGCCCAGCGCATAGGCAAAGAAACTGAGCGGACGCTCGGCGGCAATCGCCGGGTCGAGCTGGCGCACGGCGCCGGCCGCCGCGTTGCGCGGGTTGACGAAGGTCTTGGCGGCCTTGTCGCCGGCGGCCATGCGCGCGCGCATGCGCTCGTTGAGCGCCTCGAAATCGTCGCGGCGCATGTAGACCTCGCCGCGCACTTCGAGCACGGGAGGTATGGAAACACCACTGCCCTCACCCCCGCCCTCTCCCGCCAGCGGGAGAGGGGGTTTCCGGCTCTCTCGCTCCTCTGGGGAGAGGGTTGGGGTGAGGGGCTCGGCACCCCGCAAGCGCAACGGGATCTGGCCAATGGTGCGGATGTTCTGCGTCACGTCCTCGCCGGTCTCGCCGTCGCCGCGCGTGGCGGCCTGCACCAGCACACCGTGTTCGTAGCGCAGGCTCATGGCCAGGCCGTCGAACTTGGGCTCGGCCACGTAGTCGATGGCGGGTGCGTCGTCCGTCAGTTTCAGCTCGCGGCGCACCCGCGCGTCGAAGGCCTGGGCGCCCGCGGCCGTGGTGTCGGTCTCGGTGCGGATGCTGAGCATGGGCACTCGGTGGCGCACCGGCGCAAAGCCGTCCAGCACGCGCCCGCCCACGCGCTGGGTGGGCGAGTCGGGCGTGCGCAGCGGAGGGTGCGCGGCCTCCAGCGCCTGCAGCTCACGAAACAGGCGATCGTACTCGGCGTCGGGCAGCTCGGGCGCGTCCAAGGTGTAGTACTGGTGGGCGGCGCGATTGAGTGCGGCGCGCAGCTCGGCCGCCCGGGCTTGGATGTTTGCTTCAATGTTCATAGCTACTCGCGCTCGATGGGCGGGCGCCAGAGGCCGATTTGGCTTGAAAATTCAGCTGGAAACTTCAGCTGAACAGGCGCCGCGCCTGTGGCGAGCCGGCCGCCAGGTCGTGCTGGGCCAGCGTGTCGTACAGGCGCTCCAGATCGACGCCAATCGAGCTCATCATCTCGGGACGCAGCACCTGGCCGGCGTCGTCGGTGATCACGCCGTCCATGGCTTCGGCCAGGGCGAACGCGGCGTCGCACAGGCGCGCAAAAGGCTGCTGGCTGCGCTCCACCTGCGGCACGTCCAGGTGCAGGGCGACTTCGTGGATGGCGGCCTGCTCGGGCTGCTCGGCCAGCGCGGCCTGGGCGTCGAAGGCCAGGCCCAGCATGGGCGGCAGGCTCGGCTGCGCCGCCGGCAGCACCATGCGCCCCGGCACGGCGCCGGCGACAAAGCCCAGGCGCGCGGCCTGCTGGGCCACGTAGCCGGGGCTCCAGGCAGCGTTGCGCGCGCGCAGGCTCAGGCCCAGCTGCGCGTCGTGCTGGCTGGCGAACTGGTCGAGCTCGCGCGCACGCAGCACCTCGGGCAGCATGTCCGGAAACTCGGGAGCGCCGCCGATGGTGTCGGCGTAGTGCTGTGCCTTCGCGACGAACTCGGAAAACTCGATCTCGTTGAGCGCGCCGGTGCGGTTGGCCAGCTGCACGCCGGCTTGCACTGCCCAGTAGCGCCGGCCGGCGACCGGAAACTCCCACTCGCTCGCCCCCTCGGGCTGGCCTTCGACGGCAAAGGGCTTGCTGCCCACGCGGCGCGTGGCCGGCAGCGCGGCCAGCAGGGCGTCGCCCGAGACCACTCGGCCGTCGAGGGCGATGGGAGCGATGACGTCGATCAGCGCGTCCAGGCTGGGGCGCTTGTCGGGCGTGGGCAGGGGGCCCAGCGGCGGCAGTGCGGCGTCGCCGTCGAAGGAAGGCTCGACGCGCTCGGGCTCGGCCATCGGCCCATCATCGCTGGGGGCCGGCTCCTGGCGCTCGTCCGCCGGCGGGGCCTCGGGCTGGGCCTGGCGCGGCTCGTTGCGGCGCGTGTACCAAGTGTTGTAGGCGATCACGCCCATCAGGATCAGCCCGCCGGCAATGGCCAGGCTCACTTGCAAGGAATTCATGCGGCCTCCGCCATGCCCACGGCGCTTTCCATGTCCACCGCCACGATGCGTGAGACGCCTTGCTCCTGCATGGTCACGCCGATCAGCTGCTCGGCCATCTCCATGGCGATCTTGTTGTGGCTGATGAACAGGAACTGCGTGCCTTGCCGGCTCATGGCCGACACCAGC
Source organism: Burkholderiaceae bacterium (assembly GCA_041396485.1). Taxonomy (GTDB): domain Bacteria; phylum Pseudomonadota; class Gammaproteobacteria; order Burkholderiales; family Burkholderiaceae_C; genus Ottowia. The sequence goes on from JAWKYM010000003.1 coordinate 59,670, forward strand.
TTGGCATAGCGCTCGGTGTTGGCGTCGTCCAGCGGCGCGTCCACCTCGTCCAGCAGGCAGAACGGCGCCGGGTTGAGCTGGAAGATGGCGAACACCAGGGCGATCGCCGTGAGCGCCTTTTCGCCACCCGACAGCAGGTGAATGGTCTGGTTCTTCTTGCCCGGCGGCTGCGCCATGACCTGCACGCCGGAGTCGAGGATTTCCTCGCCGGTCATCACCAGCCTGGCCTGGCCGCCACCGAACAGCTCGGGGAACATGCGGCCGAAGTGCTCGTTGACGGTATTGAAGGTGCCGCCCAGCAGCTCGCGCGTCTCGCCGTCGATCTTCTTGATGGCGTCTTCCAGCGTGGTCATGGCCTCGGTCAGGTCGGCCGACTGGGCGTCGAGGAATTGCTTGCGCTCGCGCGCACTGGCCAGCTCGTCGAGCGCCGCCAGGTTGACCGCGCCCAGCGCCTGGATCTCGCGGTGCAGGCGGTCGATCTCGCCCTGCAGGCCGGCCAGGCGCACGTTGCCCTCCTCGATGGATCGGGCCACCGCCTCCAGGTCGGCCTGGGCCTCGGCCAGCTGCTGGGTGTACTGCTCGGTGCCCAGGCGCGCAGCCTGCTCCTTGAGCTGCAGATCGGTGATGCGCTGGCGCAGCGGGTCGAGCTCGCGCTCCAGGCCCAGGCGGCGCTCGTCGCTGGCGCGCAGCTTGGCCGTCAGGTCGTCGTAGCTGCTGCGCAGCGCACCCAGCGCCTGCTCGCGTTCCAGCTTCAGGGCCAGCGCCGACTGCAGCCCCGCCTGTGCGGCGGCGTCGGTCAGCCGCGTCAGTTCGTCTTGCGCGCGCTGCTGCTCGCTGGCCAGGCCGCCGGCCTGCTGGCTGGCGGTGTCGATGGTGCGCGCCAGCTCGGCGCGGCGCGCCTGCAGGCTGCGCTGGGCAAACTGCGCTTCCTGCGCCTGGCGCTCCAGCGTGCGCTGCTGCTCGCGCGCCTCGCCCAGCTTGCGCTCGGCACCAATGACCTGCTCGTCGAGCTGGGCGTGGCGCTCCTGCGTGTCGGCCAGCTGCATGTCCAGCTCTTCAAAGCGCGCTTCGGCCGTCACGCGCCGTTCCTGCAAGGCCTCCAGCGCGGCATCGACCTCGGCCAGGTCGCTGTCGATCTGCTGGCTGCGTGCGCGGCTTTGCTCGGCCAGCTGGGCCAGGCGCAGGGTTTCGACCTGCAGCTCGTGCGCACGCTGCTGCGCCTCGCTGGCCTCGCGCCGCGCGCTCACCAGGCGCTGGCTGGCGTCGCTGTAGGCGGCCTCGGCGCGGACCAGGGCATTGCGCGCTTCCTCGCCGATCAGCGCCTGGGCGCGCAACTGCTTCTCGAGGTTTTCGATTTCCTGCGCGCGCGCCAGCAGGCCCGCCTGCTCGGTGTCGGGGGCGTAGAAACTGACGCCGTGCGCCGTCACGCAGTGGCCGCTGGGCACGTAGATGGCCTGGCCCGGCTGCAGCTCGCCGCGCCGAGCCAGCGCGTCTTCCAGGGTGGGCGCGGTGTGGCAGCCGGCCAGCCAGTCGGCCAGCAGCGCCTGCTGACCGGCGTCGTGCAGGCGCAGCAGCGCGGCCAGGCGCGGCAGCGCGCCGGCGCGCTCGGGCGCGGCGGCAGCCGGCGGGTGGTAGAAGGCCAGCTTGGCCGGCGGCGCGTCCTGCGCAAAGGCGCGCACCATGTCCAGGCGGCTGACCTCGAGTGCGGCCAGGCGCTCGCGCAGCGCCGCCTCCAGGGCGTTTTCCCAGCCCGGCTCGATGTGGATGCGGCTCCACAGGCCCTGCAGGCCGTCCAGGCCATGCTTGACCAGCCAGGGCTTGAGCTTGCCGTCGGTGCGCAGCTTGTCCTGCAGTGCCTTCAGGGCTTCCAGCCGGGCCGACAGGTCGGCCTGCCGCGCCGACTCGGCATTGACGGCCTGCTGCGCGGCGCGACGCGCCTCGTCGAGCTGGGGCACGCTGTCCTGCAGCTCGTGCAGGCGCGCTTCCTGCACCTCGGCTGCTTCCTGGGCCTGGGCCAGTTGTCCCTGCAGGTTGAGCAGGCGCTGCTCGTCGGGCGCGGCCAGGGCGTTGCGGTCGGCACCCAGCCGGTCGCGCCGGGCACCCAGCTGGCGCGACTGCTCCTCGATGCCGCGTTGCTCGGCTGCCAGCACCTGGATCTGCTGCTGCACCTGCGCCACGGCGCCGCGCTGCTCGCCCGCACGCGCCTGCGCTGCGCGCAGCGCGTCTTCCAGCTCGGGCAGGGCCTGCTGCTGGTCCTCGAGCTGCGCGGCCAGGGTGATGGCGGCGTCCTCGGCCTGGGCGCCCTGCTCGGCCAGCTGCTCGATCTCGGCCTCGGCGTCGACACGACGCGTGGCCCACTGGGCCATTTGCTCGGCCAGCTGCACCAGGCGCGCTTCGGCGCGCTGGCGGCCTTCGACCACGAAGCGGATCTCGGCCTCCAGCCGGCCCACTTCGGCGCTGGCCTCGTACAGGCGACCCTGGGCCTGGTTGACACCGTCGCCGGCGGCGTAGTGCGCCTGGCGTATCGTTTCCAGGTCGGCCTCGACGTGGCGCAGGTCGGCCACGCGCGCTTCCAGGTCGTTGACAGCCTTTTCGGCCTCCTGCTTGAGGCGGACCTGGCCGTCGTCGGCCTCGGCGCGCTTCAGAAACCAGAGCTGGTTCTGCTTGAGCTGGGCCAAGGCCTGCAGGCTCTGGTACTGCTGGGCCACTTCGGCCTGCTTTTCCAGCTTGTCCAGGTTGTTGTTCAGCTCGCGCAGGATGTCCTCGACGCGCGTGAGGTTCTCGCGCGTGTCCGCCAGGCGATTCTCGGTCTCGCGCCGGCGCTCCTTGTACTTGCTGACGCCGGCGGCCTCCTCCAGGAACAGGCGCAACTCCTCGGGGCGGCTTTCGATGATGCGGCTGATCGTGCCCTGGCCGATGATGGCGTAGGCGCGCGGGCCCAGGCCGGTGCCCAGGAACACGTCCTGCACGTCGCGCCGGCGCACCGGCTGGTTGTTGATGTAGTAGCTGCTGGTGCCGTCGCGCGTCAGCACGCGCTTGACGGCGATCTCGGTGAACTGGCTCCACTGCCCGCCGGCGCGGTGGTCGCTGTTGTCGAACACCAGCTCCACCGACGAGCGCGAGGCCGGCTTGCGGCTGGTGGTGCCGTTGAAGATGACGTCCTGCATGGACTCGCCGCGCAGCTCGCTGGCCTTGGACTCGCCCAGCACCCAGCGCACGGCGTCCATGATGTTGGACTTGCCGCAGCCGTTGGGGCCCACCACGCCGACCAATTGCCCCGGCAGCATGAAGTTGGTGGGCTCGGCGAAGGACTTGAAGCCCGAGAGCTTGATGGAGTTGAGACGCACTGGCGGCAGCGGCCCGCGGGCCGTGAAAGGCAAGGAACGGGAAGAGTTGGATGATACCGTGCACGGCTCCGCGACCCGCTCGCTCAACGACTATCACATCAATAGCTGCCAGCGCTTGTCACACGGTCGCTTGAGGCCAGTTTGATGTATGAAACGGCGACCCGCGGCCGGCGCGCCGATGCGCCGGTTTCAGCGGGCCTTGGCGCTGCCGCCCGGCAGCCCGCGCCATGCCGTGCTATCTTTTGTATCAGGCCGTGGCCGCCCTTGCTGACGCCGCCCCGGCTGTCGATGAACCGCGCAGGCAAGCGCCATGAGCCACCCCCATCCCCCTGCCGACGACCCTCGCCCCACGCCGCCCGAACCCCCTGGGCCCGGCGCGTGCTGCGAGAGTGGCTGCGACCCCTGCGTGCACGACCTTCACGCCGAAGCCCTGGCGCGCTACCGGCGCACGCTCGCGCAGTGGCTGGAGCGCCATCCGACTGAAAAAAAGTAGAGGCGCTCGGGCGTTTGAGGAGCCAGGGACGCCCGCACCGCCGCGCCAGGTAGCAGGCGCGGTGCCCGGTCCCGCAACGGCGCGCTGCGCGAACTCAGGAACAGGCCTTGCCGCGCGCCACGTGCATGCCCTTGGCGTCGGCCTCGCTCATGTATTCGCCATGCTTGGTCTTGCCGTAGTAGCGGTCACCGCTGCAGTGATAGACCTTGGTGGAGTCATTGGCCCACACCTGGCCGGCGCCGCCCCCGGGCGCACGCGCCACGGTGGTGGCCGGCTTGGCCTTGGCGGCCGGTGCGGCGGCCGGAGCCTTGGCCTGCCGGGTGGCCTTCTGGTCCACCCCGCCGTGACCGCGGCAGGCGCCGCGCGGGCTGGCGCCGTCGAAGGCGCTGCCGTCCTTGCAGACCGCGTGCACCGTGGCGGCAGCGGGCGCCTGGGCAAAGGCCGCGGGCGCCAGCACCAGGCCCAGCGCCAGCATGATCGGGGCAAGTTTCATGATCGATCTCCCTGCCTGATTCACGCGCATGAAGGCCATGCGTGTTGGCCCAACGCGCGCCCCGCGGCATGTGCCGTCAGGATGTGGGGCAGGAAAGGCAACAAGCCGTGCGTTTGCGCACGAACCAGCAGGCGCCGTGATGCTGCTGCGGGGCGACTGCAGCGGTCAGCGGCCCAGCAGCGCGTCTTCCAGCGGCCGAATGCGCTCGTCGCCCACGGCGGCGCGCAGCTTGGGCAGCAGCTCGACCAGGCCTTCGAAGCCCTGCGCGGCCTCGACCGCCAGGTTCAGCTTGAAGCCGCGCAGACCCAGCTGGGCCGTGAGCTGGGTGGCCAGCGGATAGGCCAAGCGGTAGCGCTGGACGCGCTCCTGGGCGCTGGGTTGGTCCGATGACGGATCGGCATGGGCGCCCATCACCGGCGGGGGCGGGGCCGTGGGCGCCGCAGCGGGCTCGGGCGGCCGGGCCGGGGCAGCCATCGGCGGTGGCGCCATGTCGGCCGTCTCGACCGATTGCAGCAGGCCCAGCGTGACCAACCGATCGATGTCCTCAGACGTGGCGCCCATTGCCGCCGTGGCTTCCAGCACCGCACGCACGGACCGATGGCCGTCAAACAGAATCAGCGCCGAGCGCTGCACGCGCGTGATGTCCACCGCATGGCGATCCTTCATGGCCCGCAGGCCCAAATCGGATTTGGTGTACATCGTCACCCGCAAGCCCAACCGCTAGACAAAAGTGTCCCCATTACAAAGTGAAACCAGTCGCTTGACAAGACCAACCGCCTAGGGAATTTCCATAGCGTTGCACACCCAATACGCTGCCGCCCCACTCCCGCCGCGCCGCCGCCCAACCGGAGAGCGGCGCTCCCTACAATGCAGCCATTCAGGGCGCAAGGCGCCGGAGGCGGTTGCGCAGCGCCGCCCCCGCGCTGCGCCGCGCCCCTGCCATTCGTCCGCCGCCATTGCCAACCGCAAGGAGCCACGCCATGCAAGCCCCCACCACCATGATGGAACGCATCCTGCGCCTGATGGCCGAAAAGCAGGCCTCGGACGTGTACCTGACGGCGCACGCCCCGGCCACCATCCGCATCAGCGGCGAATGCGTGCCCATCAACAACCAGCCGCTGCCGCCCGAGGCAACGATGAACCTGCTGATGGACATCCTGCCGCCCAACCGCATCGAGGAGCTGCGCGAGACGGGCGAGCTCAACATGGCCCACCCCATGGCGGGCGTGGGCAACTTCCGCATCTCGGCCATGCGCCAGCGCGGCACCTACGCGGCCGTGATCCGCTTCATCAGCCCCGACATTCCCCGGCTGGACTCGCTCAACCTGCCGGTCGTGCTGGAGCGCCTGGTGATGGAAAAGCGCGGCCTGATCCTGATGGTGGGCGCCACCGGCGCCGGCAAGTCGACCACGCTGGCGGCCATGCTGGACCATCGCAACGAGCGGGTGCCCGGCCACATCCTGACCATCGAGAACCCGGTCGAATACATGTTCAGCAACAAGAAGTCGCTGATCAACCAGCGCGAGGTCGGCACCGACACCGCCACGCTGCAGATGGCGCTCAAGAACGCGCTGCGCCAGGCGCCCGATGTCATCATGATCGGCGAGATCCGCGACCGCGAGACCATGACCGCCGCCATCTCCTATGCCCAGTCGGGCCACCTGTGCCTGGCCACGCTGCACGCCAACAACAGCTACCAGGCGCTCAACCGCATCCTCAGCTTCTACCCCGTGGAGGTGCGCCCCACCCTGCTGGGCGATCTGGCGGCGGCCCTCAAATCCGTCGTCTCGCAGCGCCTGATTCCGGCGCTGGGCGGCGGCCGCGTACCGGCCGTCGAAGTGCTGCTCAACACCAAGCTGGTGGCCGACCTGATCGAGAAGAGCGATTTCGGCGGCGTCAAGGAAGCCATGGACAACGCCATTGCCGAAGGCTCGCAAACCTTCGAGCACGACCTGGCGCGTCTGGTGCACGAGCAGCGCATTGACCGCAAGGACGCGCTGGCCTTTGCCGACTCGCCGACCAACCTGCTGTGGCGGTTGCAAAATTCGGCCACGCGCGTCTCGGCCAACTCGGCGCAGATCGACGACGCGACCAGCAACCAACCCACGTTCACCGACATCACGCTGGACGTTCGCCCCAGCGGCTTTGGCCCCTCCGGCTTTGGTGCCACCGGCTTCGAGGTATCGGGCTTTCGCGACTCGCGCCTGGGCAGTGCGCTCGATTCGCGCCTGGGCGAGACATGAACACGCCGCGCTGAGCGCCGGCGCGGCCCGGCGCCTGGAGCGCACCGGCCATCCGTGCACCGGCACACGCCAGCGCCACACACCGCGCTGGCGTGGCCTTTTTCAAACTTCATGATCCAACTCAACGACGTCACCCTGCGCCGCGGCGCCAAGGTTCTGCTGCAAGGTGCCAGCACCACGCTCCATCCGGGCGAAAAAGTCGGCCTGGTCGGGCGCAACGGCGCCGGCAAATCCACCCTGATGGCCCTGTTCAGCGGCGCGCTGCACGAGGACCAGGGCGAATTCTTCATGCCGCCCGGCTGGCGGCTGTCGCAGGTGGCGCAGGAGATGCCCGAAACATCGGCCGCTGCCACCGATTTCGTGCTGGCGGGCGACCAGCGCCTGGCACACCTGCGCGTGCAGCTGGCCCACGCCGAGCAATCGGGTGACGGCATGGCGATCGCCCAGGCGCACGCCGACCTGCAGGACGCCGGCGCGCACGATGCGCGCGCACGCGCCGAGGCCCTGATCCTGGGCCTGGGTTTCCTGCCCGGCCAGTTGCAGCAGCCGGTCAATCGATTCTCGGGCGGCTGGCGCATGCGCCTGCAGCTGGCGCGCGCGCTGATGGCGCCCAGCGACCTGCTGCTGCTGGACGAGCCGACCAACCACCTGGACCTGGATGCGCTGGTGTGGCTGGAAGGCTGGCTGGCGCGCTACGACGGCACGCTGGTCGTCATCAGCCACGACCGCGAATTCCTGGACGCCGTCACCCGCGTCACCTTGCACATCGAGGGCGGACGCCTCACGCGCTACGGCGGCAACTACAGCGCCTTCGAAGAGCTGCGCGCGCAGCAACTCACGCTGCAGCAGGCCGCCTTCGCCAAGCAGCAGGACAAGATCGCCCACCTGCAGAAGTTCATCGACCGCTTCAAGGCCAAGGCCACCAAGGCGCGCCAAGCGCAAAGCCGCGTCAAGGCGCTGGAGCGCATGGAAAGAATCGCTCCGGTGCTGGCCGAGGCCGAGTTCCAGTTCGAGTTTCTGGAGCCGGCCAACCTGCCCAACCCCATGCTGGTGGTCAGCGACGGGGTGTTTGGCTATGCCGCGCACGACGCCTCGAATGCTCCTGATACGGGAGCAAACAACCTAGAACCAACGGGCGCTACAGGCCAATTTGACCCCGAAACCGCGGCACCCCGCGTGATCCTGCGCGGCGTCGACCGCACCGTGCTGGCCGGCCAGCGCATCGGCATCCTGGGCGCCAATGGCCAGGGCAAGTCCACCTTCGTCAAGACCGTCGCGCGCACGCTGGCGCTACTGGGCGGCCAACTGACCGAAGGCAAAGGCCTGTCCATCGGCTACTTCGCGCAGCAGGAGCTGGACGTGCTGCGCCCGCAGGACACGCCGCTGGAGCACATGGTGCGGCTGGCGCGCGAAACCGGCCAGGCCTCCAGCGAGGCGGCGCGCGAGCAACAGTTGCGCAACTACCTGGGGCGCTTCAGCTTTCCGGGCGAAATGGTCGCGCAACCCGTGGGCCAGTTCAGCGGCGGCGAAAAGGCGCGCTTGGTGCTGGCCATGATCGTGTGGCAGCGCCCCAACCTGCTGCTGCTGGATGAACCGACCAACCACCTGGACCTGGCCACGCGCGAGGCGCTGGCGGTGGCGCTGAACGAATTCGAAGGCACCGTGATGCTGGTCAGCCACGACCGCGCCTTGCTGCGCAGCGTGTGCGACGAGTTCTGGCTGGTGGCGCGTGGCGGCGTCGCGCCCTTCGATGGTGATCTGGAGGACTACCAGCGCCATCTGCAGGACGAAAACCGCCGTCGCCGGGACGAGCGAATCGCACAGGCCGCCCCGGCCTCCGACGGCCATGGCGCCCCTGCGCCCACCGCGGGGCGGCCGAGCTCAGCGCTCAACCCGGCCGAGCAGCGCCGCCAGGACGCGCAGCGCCGCCAGCAGCAGGCCGAGCGCGCACGACCGCATCAGCGCGCGCTGCAGCAAACCGAGCAGCGCATGCAGGCCATCGAACGCGAGCGCACCCAACTGGAGACACGCCTGAGCACCGCCGGCCTGGCCCCCGCCGACATGGCCGATGCCGGCCGCCGGCTGAAGGCCCTGCAGGACGAACTGGCCGCACTGGAAGATGCCTGGCTGGCACACGCCAGCGCCATCGAGGCGCTCACGACCGCGCCGAGCTCGGAACAAGTCCACGCTGGCGGCTGATTCCGCCACGACGCGGACGGCGCCCCCTTCCCGGCCCAGGAGGCGGACGATTACAGTAGCAGGGCATCAACAACAACCCCCCGGGGTGGAAAGGAAGCACCGTGAGCATCATCATCACCATCGTCGTCGGCTTCATCGTCGGCCTGATCGCGCGCGCCATCATGCCCGGCAACCAGAGCATGGGCATCATCATGACCACCATCCTGGGCATCGTCGGCTCGCTGGTGGCCAGCTACGGCGGTGCGGCCCTCGGCCTGTACGCCCAGGGCACGCCGGCGGGCTGGATCGCCTCGGTGGTGGGGGCCATCATCGTGCTGTTCATCTACGGCCTGGTGACCAAGAAATGAAAGACGGGGCCGCAGGCCCCGTCTTTCTGCTGGCGGCGCCCACGGGCGCCGCGTCTCATTTGGCGCCGCCCTCGAACCAGCGCTTGACCATGCCACGCTCGGCCTCGGTCATCTGGGTGGCGTTGCTCAGCGGCATCAGCTTTTGCACCACCACCTGCTGGTAGATCAGCTGGGCATGGGTCTTGGCCTGCTCCTCGGAATCAAAGCGCAGGCCCTTTTGTTGCACGGCCGCGCCGTGGCACACGTAGCAGCGCTGCTCCAGGATGGGCTTGATCTGGGCGTAGTCCACCGAGGCGGGAGCGGCGGCCATGGGCGCCTCGGGGGCCGGCTTCATCCAGGCGATCAGGCCGATCAGCACCAGCACGCCGACAGCGGCGTAGGGCCAGGGATGACTTGCCTTGCCCAGGTGCCAGGCGTGGCGCGTGACGAAGAACTGCCGGATCAAGGCGCCGGCCAGCATCAGCAGGAACAAGACCAACCAGTGGTGCGGCGCACTGTAGATGAAGCTGTAGTGGTTGCTCAGCATCGCGATGATGACCGGCAGCGTGAAGTAGGTGTTGTGCACGCTGCGCTGCTTGCCGCGCTTGCCGTAGATGGCGAATTCGGCCGGGTCATACGGCTTGCCGCTGGTCATGGCGGCCACCACCTTGCGCTGGCCGGGGATGATCCAGAAGAACACGTTGGCGCTCATCGAGGTGGCAATCATGGCGCCCACGATCAGGAAAGCCGCGCGGCCGGCAAACAGGTGGCAGGCCAGCCAGGCCGCAATGGCCACCACCACCAGGATCAGCGCTCCAACGATGCGGTCGCCGTTCTTGCGAAAGCCGAAGACGCGGCAGATGGTGTCGTAGATCAGCCAGAAGCCCACCAGAAACAGCACCGCCGTGATGCCGGCCGCCGTGGGCGACCAGTCGAACACGTTTTTGTCGACCAGGAAGATGCTGGCGTTGAACAGGTAGAGCACCACGAACAGCGCAAAGCCCGACAGCCAGGTCCAGTAGCTTTCCCAGTAGAACCAGTGCAGCTTGCTGTCGATGGCGCCGCCCTGGGGCGCCACCATGTACTTGTGGGCGTTGTAGAACCCGCCGCCGTGCACCGACCAGATGGCGCCGTCCACGCCCTTTTTCTTCAGGTCATCGGCCTTGGGGGGCTCGAGGTTGCTGTCCAGAAAGACGAAATAGAACGACGAGCCGATCCAGGCGATGGCCACGATCACGTGCAGCCAGCGCAGCAGCAGGTTGGCCCAGTCCAGCAGATAGGTTTCCAAGGTGAGTCTCCTCTTGATGGGGCTCGCCACCGCGGGCGCTGCAAGCCGTCTTCAGGTGATCGCGCATGGAGACCTGCCGGGCCCCTGACCCCGCTTTCCCGTGCACCGCTGCGACCGAGGAAAATTGTATACAGTTTTGTGTGCAACTGCCAATTCGATTGAATCGGGGGTTTACCCTTGGTTCAACGAAAACGCAACGTCCGATCGACCGCGTTCCGGATCAGCCCCGAAATCGGTGAAAATAGAGGGTTTTCAACCAACATACACCACCTGGAAGGATCACACCATGGGCAAGCAGATCGTCACCGAAGCCATGCGCAAAGCCACCCCGCCCCTGCCCGGCGCAGCCGTGCGCAAGCTGGCCGTGGGCCAAAAGCGCAGCCTGGAGCGCGGCTCGCACACGCGCAGCAAGAAGAATCCCGGCAAGCGCCCGCACCAGGGTTGATCCTCCGCCGCGCGCAAGCGCAGAAAAAAATGGCGCCAGCAGGGCGCCATTTTCTTTGGGGGCCGCACGCCTGCGCGCACGGCTGGCCCGTCACGAGCCCCGGTAGGTCGAGAAGCTCCAGGGGCTGACCAGCAGCGGCACGTGGTAGTGCTGGTCGGTGCGGGCAATGCCGAAGTCCAGTGGCACCACGTCCAGGAACGGCGGCTGCGGCAAGGCCACGCCGCGCGCGCGAAAGTACTCGGCCACCTCGAAGCTCAGGCGGTAGGTCCCCACGCGCAGGCTGGCGTTGTCGTACAGCGGGCCGTCGGGGTTGCGGCCGTCGTCGTTGAGACGAAAGCGCTTGACCAGCCGGGCCTCGCCGCCATGCACTTCATACAGGCTGACCTGCATGCCGGCGGCCGGCGTGCCGTGCATGGTGTCCAGGACGTGCGTGCTCAAACCCATGGGGATGCTCCTTGAAAATTGTGCACGGCAGTGTATACAATTTTGAAATTGGCGTCTATCATTGACCGCGACATGGAAGCCTCCAGCACCGATCTGATCGTCCAGGCCCTCACCGACGCCATCGTCGAGCATCGCCTGCAACCCGGCGCCAAGCTGGTGGAGCAGACGCTGGCCGATCATTTTGGTGTCTCGCGCACGCTGGTGCGCCAGGCCCTGTTCCTGCTGTCGCAAAAGCGCCTGGTCACGCTCGAGCCGGCCCGCGGCGCCTTTGTCGCCAGCCCCTCGGTGGCCGAGGCGCGGCAGGTGTTCGCCGTGCGCCGCATGCTGGAGCTGGAACTGACGCGCGCCTTCGTGCGTGCCGCCACCCCGGCGCACATCCAGGCGCTGCGCGAGCACGTGGCGCGCGAGCAGGCCGCCGTGGCGCGCGAGGACGTGGCCGACCGCACCGAGCTGCTGGGCGACTTTCACGTGCGCATGGCCGAACTGCTGGGCAATGAGGTGCTGGCCCAGGTGCTGCGCGATCTGCTGGCGCGCTGCGCCATCGCCACGCTGATGTACCAGAGCACCACCGCCGCGCACGACTCCTCGGCCGAGCATGCGGCCTTGGTGGAGTGCTTTGCCGCCGGCGACGTGAGCCAGGCCGTGCGCCTGATGCGCGCCCACCTGGACCACGTGGAAGCGGGCCTGAACCTGGATCAGCCCGTCCCGACCTTCGACATCACCAAGGCGCTGGCCCAGCCACGGGCCGCGCGCAAGACATCCCGGAGCCCTGCATGACGCACACCCTCTACGACAGCACCGCCGCCTACCCGCGCGACCTGGCCGGCTACGGCGCCGAGGTGCCGCACGCGCGCTGGCCGGGTGGCGCGCGCATCGCCGTGCAGTTCGTCCTCAACTACGAAGAAGGCGGCGAAAACTGCGTTCTGCACGGCGACGCCGCCAGCGAAACCTTTCTGTCCGAAATGTTCAACCCGGCTGCCTACCCCGAGCGGCACCTGAGCATGGAGAGCATCTACGAATACGGCGCGCGCGCCGGCGTCTGGCGCGTGCTGCGCGAGTTCAAGGCGCGCGGGCTGCCGCTGACGATCTTTTGCGTGGCCAGCGCGCTGCAACGCTATCCCGAGATGGCCAAGGCTTTCCAGGACGGCGGCCACGAGGTTGCCTGCCACGCGCTCAAGTGGATTCATTACCAGGGCATGGACGAGGCCACCGAGTGCGCGCAGATGAAGGAGGCGCTGGACATCATCGAGAAGATCACCGGCGAGCGCCCGCTGGGCTGGTACACCGGCCGAGACAGCATCAACACGCGCCGCCTGGTGGTGGACGACGGCCGCCTGCTGTACGACAGCGACTACTACGGCGACGACCTGCCGTTCTGGATGAAGGTGGCCAAAAGCGACGGCAGCGCGGTCAATCACCTGGTCGTGCCCTACACGCTGGACTGCAACGACATGCGCTTTGGCTTGCCGCAGGGCTACAGCGACGCCGAGCCGTTCTATCGCTACATGCGCGACAGCTTCGACACGCTGTATGCCGAAGGCGACCCGCAGGGCCTGGACCGCCCCAAGATGCTGAGCATCGGCCTGCACTGCCGCATGGTCGGCCGGCCCGGGCGCTTTGCGGCGCTCAAGCGCTTTCTGGACCACATCGCGCGCCACCCCGACGTCTGGGTGTGCCGGCGCATCGACATCGCCCGCCACTGGATCGCCAACCACCCCCGCCAGGACTGAGCCATGCCCTACACGCTGGACCAATTCAACCGCGCCTCGCCGGCCGAGGCCGAGCAGCTGCTCGACGGCCTGTACGAACACACGCCCTGGATCGCCGCCCAGGCCGTCAAGGCGCGGCCCTATCGGTCGCTGGCCCAACTCAAGCAGGCCATGGCCAGCATCCTGGACCAAGCGGGTGTGGACGCCCAGCTGGCGCTGATCCGCGCGCACCCCGAGCTGGCCGGCCAGGCCATGAGCGCCGGCACGCTCACCACCGAATCGACCGGCGAGCAAACCCGCGCCGGCCTGACGGCCTGCACGCCCGAAGAGCTCCAGCACATCCGCCAGCTCAACCATGACTATGGCGCGCGCTTCGGCTTCCCGTTCGTGCTGTGCGTGCGCGGCCCGCGCGGCACGGGCCTGAGCAAGCAGCAGATCATCGACACCTTCGAGCGGCGCCTGACGGGCCATCCCGACTTCGAGCGCGCAGAAAGCGTGCGCCAGATCAACCGCATCGTCGAAATCCGCCTGGCCGACAAATTCGCCGCCGAGCCCGCGCTGGGCAATGCCGTGTGGGACTGGCACGAGCAGTTGGCCCGGCACAGCGATCCAGGTTTCGCCGAAGCCGGCCAGCTCACCGTCACCTACCTGACCGATGCGCACCGCGCCTGCGCCCAGCGCATCAGCCAGGTCATGCGCGATGCGGGCTTCGACAGCGTGCACATCGACGCCGTCGGCAACGTGGTGGGCCGCTACGACGCCGATCCGGCCATGGCCCAGCCCAAGACCCTGCTCACCGGCAGCCACTACGACACCGTGCGCAACGGCGGCAAATACGACGGGCGCCTGGGCATCTTCGTGCCGATTGCCTGCGTGCGCGAGCTGCACCGCGCCGGCCGGCGCCTGCCCTACCACTTCGAGGTGGTGGGCTTTGCCGAGGAGGAAGGCCAGCGCTACAAGGCCACCTTCCTGGGCTCGGGCGCGCTGGTGGGCGACTTCAAGCCCGAATGGCTGGAGCAGCAGGATGCGGACGGCATCACCATGCGCCAGGCCATGCAAAACGCCGGCCTGTCCATCGCCGACATTCCCAAGCTGAAGCGCAACCCGGCCGACTACCTGGGCTTCATCGAGGTGCACATCGAGCAGGGCCCGGTGTTGAACGAGCTGAACCTGCCGCTGGGCATCGTCACCTCCATCAACGCCAGCGTGCGCCACGTGGGCGAGTACGTCGGCCAGGCCAGCCACGCCGGCACCACGCCGATGAACCGCCGCCGCGACGCCGCCTGCGCCGCCGCCGAGCTGGCGCTGTTTGCCGAGCAGCGCGCGGCCAGGGACGGCGACTCGGTGGCCACCATGGGCATGCTGGCCGTGCCCAGCGGCTCGATCAACGTGGTGCCCGGCCGCTGCAGCTTCAGCCTGGACCTGCGCGCGCCCAACGACGCCCAGCGCGACGCCATGGCCCAGGACATCGTGGCCGAGGCGCACGCCATTGCGGAGCGCCGCGGGGTGATGCTCAAGCTTCAGGAAACCATGCGCGCCAGCGCTGCGCCCAGCGATGCGGCCTGGCAGCGGCGCTGGGAGGCGGCCGTCGAAGCGCTGGGCTTGCCGGTGTTTCGCCTGCCCAGCGGCGCCGGCCACGACGCCATGAAGCTGCACGAGGTGATGCCCCAGGCCATGCTGTTCGTGCGCGGCGAAAACGCCGGCATCAGCCACAACCCGCTCGAGCAGACCAGCGCCGACGACATGGAGCTGGCCGTGCGCGCGATGCAGCACCTGCTCGACGGCACGGCCGCCGACATGCTTTCAAAACAATAGCTGCTTGCGCTTGTCCCGCTTGCGTCAGAGCCACTTTTCATTCATAAACCATGACCGACACCGCCGCCGTCCACGCCCAGCTCGACGCCTGGATCGACCAGCACTTCGACGAGCAGGTCCAGTTCCTGCAGCAGCTGGTGCGCGTGCCCACCGACACCCCGCCGGGCAACAACGCGCCGCATGCCGACCGCACCGCCGAACTGATCAAGGCCTGGGGCTTCGAGGCCGAACAGCACCCCGTGCCCGCCCAGCAGGTGCGGGACTACGGCATGCAAAGCATCACCAACCTGATCGTGCGCCGGCCCTACGGCGCCGGCGGCAAGACCATCGCCCTCAACGCCCACGGCGACGTGGTGCCGCCCGGCGAAGGCTGGGCGCACGACCCCTATGGCGCCGAGATCGAGGACGGCCGGATGTACGGCCGCGCCACGGCGGTGAGCAAGAGCGACTTTTCCACCTTCACGTTTGCCGTGCGCGCGCTCGAGGCCGTGGCACGGCCGACGCGGGGCGCGGTGGAGCTGCACTTCACCTACGACGAGGAATTCGGCGGCCTGCTGGGCCCCGGCTGGTTGCTGGAGCAGGGCCTGACCCGGCCCGACCTGATGATCGCTGCCGGCTTCAGCTATGAGGTCGTGACCGCGCACAACGGCTGTCTGCAAATGGAGGTCACCGTGCAGGGACGGATGGCCCACGCGGCGGTGCCCGACACCGGGGTGGACGCGCTGCAGGCGGCGGTGTTCATCATGAACGCGCTGTACGCGGAAAACACCACCTACCAAAAGATCAGGTCCAAGGTGCCCGGCATCGAGCACCCCTATCTCAACATCGGGCGCATCGAGGGCGGCACCAACACCAACGTCATCCCCGGCAAGGTGGTGCTCAAGCTGGACCGCCGCATGATCCCGGAGGAAGATCCGGCCAAGGTCGAGGCGCGCATCCGCCAGGTGATCGAGGGCGCCACGCGTCACTTCAATCGATGGCGCGGCGTGAAGGGCGATGACGCCGTGCGCACCGACGTGCGGCGCATCCTGCTGGCCAACGCCATGACCCCGCTGGCCGGCAACCAGCCGCTGGTGGAGGCCATCCAGCGCAACGCCGAGGCCGTGTTCGGCACCAGGCCGCCCGCCGTCGGCACGCCGCTGTACACCGACGTGCGCCTGTACGTGGAGCGCGGCATTCCCGGCGTGATCTACGGCGCCGGTCCGCGCACCGTGCTGGAAAGCCACGCCAAGCGCAACGACGAGCGCGTGGACCTGCAGGACCTGCGCCGCGCCACCCAGGTCATCGCCCGCACGCTGGCCGATCTGCTGTAGTCCGCCCCATCGGCGACTGCCACCGACACAACTAAAACGGCAGCGCCAAATCCATTCACCCCAGGAGACATCCATGAGCACCCTCGCCCACCCCGTCGATGAGCGCCTGCCCACCGGCAAACTGACCGCGCTCGGCCTGCAGCATGTGCTGGTGATGTACGCCGGCGCGATCGCCGTGCCGCTGATCGTCGGTCGCGCGCTCAAGCTGCCTGCGCACGAAGTGGCCATGCTGATCTCGGCCGACCTGTTCTGCTGCGGCCTGGCCACGCTGATCCAGGCCTTCGGCGCCACGCAGTGGTTCGGCATCAAGCTGCCGGTGATGATGGGCGTGACCTTTGCCGCCGTCAGCCCCATGGTGGCCATCGCCAGCAGCAACCCCGGCACCGATGGGGCACGGTTGCTGTTCGGCTCCATCATCGGCGCCGGAATCATCTCGATCATCATCGCGCCGGGTGTCAGTCGCATGCTGCGCTTTTTTCCGCCCGTGGTCACCGGCACCATCATCGCGGTGATCGGGATCGACTTGATGCGCGTGGGCATCAACTGGATCTTCGGCGTGCCCGTGGGCCCCACCGCACCGCTGATCGTGCGCCCCGAGCACAGCGAGTGGCTGAGCACGCTGCGCAGCGCGGCCGCCACCGGCGCCGCCGGCGTGCCCACCGTGCCACAGGGGCTGGCGCTGGCGCCCACCCTACCCAACCCCCGCTACGCGCCGCTGGCGGGCATCGGCGTGTCGGCCATCGTGCTGGTCACCATCCTGCTGGTGGCCAAGTTCGCCAAGGGCTTCCTGGCCAACATCTCGGTGCTGGTGGGCATCGTGGTGGGCGGCGTCGTGGCGGCGGCCAGCGGCATGATAACTTTCGACAAGGTGGCCGAGGCCAAGTGGGTGGACTTCGTCGTGCCCTTCCATTTCGGCACGCCCATCTTCGACCCGGTCTCCATCCTGACCATGTCGCTGATCATGCTGGTGGTGATGATCGAGTCCACCGGCATGTTCCTGGCCCTGGGCGAGATGACCGACAAGAAGGTCACCCAGCCCATGCTCTCGCGCGGCCTGCGCACCGACGGCCTGGGCACGCTGCTGGGCGGCATCTTCAACACCTTCCCCTACACCAGCTTCTCGCAGAACGTGGGCCTGGTGGCCGTCACCGGCATCAAGAGCCGCTTCGTCTGCGTGGCCGGCGGCGTCATCCTGATCCTGCTGGGCCTGCTGCCCAAGATGGCAGCCTTGGTCGAGTCCCTGCCCACGGTGGTGCTGGGCGGCGCCGGACTGGTTATGTTCGGCATGGTGGCGGCCACCGGCATCCGCATCCTGGGCGGGGTGGACTTTGCCGGCAACCGAAACAACGCGCTGATCGTCGCCGTGTCGATCGGCGTCGGCATGATCCCGGTGATCGCGCCGAGGTACCTGCAGTGGATGCCGCACTCGATCCACATCCTGATCGAATCGGGCATCGTGCTGGCCTCCATCGCCGCCGTGCTGCTCAACCTGATGTTCAACGGCGCCAGGGGCGACACCGAGGCCGTGGTGCGCGCAGCCAAGCAGGCCGAGGCGCACTGAGATCGCAATGGTCGGCATGCCGCACACAGCCCCCTCACGGCACCCGCTGCCTGTCGACCGCACGTCCCTGTCCTCCGCGTCAACCTCCAGAGCCCCTCCACCTCTCTATTGAACCGGCATCGATCAACTTGAAGCGGGCCGCCTGGCGGACCGGATCACGCTCGACGTGCTTTCGAGTCCTCTCAGGCTGGAACTGCACGCTGCGCAAGCGGCGTTCGATGGCTTTGGCATCCAGAAGCCGACCATCGCGCTCTTGCGTCCGGTGGGCGCGTCGCGCAACGCTTGCGCACCAACCGCTTCCAGGCATTTTCAGATGTCAAGCACGCCGGTTCGGCTCAAGCCCGTCTGCGCAGCAGTCCCGTTGCAGGTCCGGCCCGCCTTGCACAGCCGGATGAGCGGCGCGCTCACGCCGGTTGCTCGCATCACCACCCGAGGATGACGCGAGCGATCAATTCAAGTCAAATACGGCCGGATCAACCGTCTGGTGTCAAATGCCTGCCGAACCCGTACCCACGTCCGCCGACAGCCACTCGCCCGCCATCCTGCGTGCACGTATCTCCACGCGGGACCTGCCCGCCAGCGACTTCATCCCCGCCGTGCGCGACATGCTCGGGCGCGACACCATGGGCATCGACCTGCGGCCCACCGACGGCGACATGCGCTCGCTCGAAGTTTTCCGCTACAACGCCGAGATCGGCCTGCTCGGCCAACAGGCTGCATACCTGCACAGCGAGCACACGCCCATCCACATGCGGCGCACCGCCGCGCTGATGAGCGACGGGCTGGACGACGTGTTCCTGACCACCACTCACGGTGAAACCGGTGGCTGCATCGTGCGCGAAGGTGGGCGCGACATGGCCGTGCCCTCGGGCGGCATCGTGTTGCTTTCCAAAGCCCGCATGCATGACGGCATCATCCCCTGGAACGCCACCACCGTCGGCCTGCAGGTGCCGCGCGCCGCCCTCCTGCGGCTGCTGCCGGGGCTGGAAGAAGCGCCCTTGCACATCTTTCACCCCGGCGCGCCCGGCATCGGCAGCGCTGCACTGGCCCTGTCCTACGCCGCGCTCCTGGCCCGCCAGGACAACTTGGCAGACGCCCCCCTCGCCAGCGCCGTCGCCCACTTGCATGAGTTGATGGCCAGCGCCATCGACGCCCGATGGAGCGCCAACTTGCCGCCCGAACGCGAAGCCGCCGACGCGCCCCGCCTCGCGCTGATCCAGCAAACGATCCACGCCCGCCTGGGCGACGCCGCCCTGAGCCTGGAAACCATCGCCCGCCTGCACCACACCACCCCGCGCCAGGTGCAGCGCCTGTTCGCCCGGCAAGGCACGTGCTTCTCCGACTATCTGCGCGAAGCACGAATGCAGCGCGCCCGCGCCCGGCTGGCCAACCCGCGCGAGCGCCACCACCGCGTGCTGCAGATCGCGCTGGACTGCGGCTTCGACGACATCCCCGCCTTCAGCCGGGCCTTTCGCCGCCGCTTCGGCATGACGCCGAGCGAGGCGCGCGAGGCAGGCTGAAGGCATGGCACGCCAGCGCTTGCCCGGCAAGCGCGCTGGCCCTTCCAGATTCCCGGCGCCCGCGCCCTTGTCGCGCCCAGCACAGCGAATGTCGTGCGAGGCACAGACACACCGAGGCCGCCTCCCCAAGAATCGCGGCCCATGCCCGGTACTGCGCCACCCCCTGCCGCCGCCCTCCAGACCGCCCGCGTCTCCTCCAGCGACCTGCCCACGCGCGGTTTCAGCGACGCGCTGGAGGCCGTCATGGGCCGCGACGTGATGGGGTTCGACCTGCGCACCCCCGGCGGCGACTCGCTCGACACCTTCCGCTTCGACGGCCGCTACAGCATCCTGGGCAGCGGCGCCGCGTACTCGCACCTCGCGCACACGCCCCTGCACTACCAGCGCACGCCCGCGCTGATGAGCGACGGGCTGGACGAACTCACACTCACCGCCAGCCACAGCCCCCACGGCGGCGCCGTCATCGGCGTGGGCAACACCGAAACCGCCGTGCCCAGCGGCGCCGTGCTGCTCGTGTCCAAGACCCGCGCGCACGAAGTCGTCATCCCCTGGGACGCCACCACCTATACCTTGCAAATTCCGCGCACCGCCCTGGCGCCGCTGCTGCCCACGCTCGAAGAAGCGCCCCTGCACATCCTCACCCCCGGCGCACCCGGCGCCGACAGCGCGGGGCTCGCACTGGCTTACGCCGCCCTGGTATCCGAACAGGGCACGCTCGCGGGCGCACCGCTGGCCGGTGCCGTGCACCATCTGCACGAACTCATCGCCAGCGCCATCGGCGCGCACCACGCCGCCCACCTCGCACCGCCGCCGGACGACCACCCCGCGCACCAGGCCCCGCGCCTGGCCCTCATCCAGCGCAGCATCCACGCCCGGCTGGACCAACCCGGCCTGGGCCTGGACACCATCGCCCGCCTGCACCACACCACCCCGCGCCAGGTGCAGCGCCTGTTCGCCGCCCAGGGCACCTGCTTTTCCGACTACCTGGCTGACGCGCGGCTGCAACGCGCCCGCGCCCTGCTCGCCAGCCCCGCGCACCGCCACCGCCGAGTGCTCGACATCGCGCTCGAATGCGGCTACGACAACATCTCCGCCTTCGGCCGCGCGTTCCGGCGGCGCTTCGGCATCACGCCCAGCGACGTGCGCGACAGCGGATAAGCAACCGCCACGCGCCCGCGAGGCGCGCGATTGTCGTGTCCTGCACAACCAAAAGTCGGGCGCGGCACAGACACGCGGCAGCGGTTTTCCAAGAATCGCTGCCCATGCCCGCTCCTGCGCGTCGCCCCTCACTCCACCCCCCTCCCACACGCGGGCAAGCGCGCTTGCGCGCGCTCCCTCGCCCCATTGGGGAAAAGAGTCGATGCAAGGGTTTCTAGGCATCCATCGCTTACCAGACAAGCGTCAGCAGCTATCAAAAAGAGAAAAAACAACATGAAGAACAAGGCCCGCCGCCTCATCGCCGCCACGGCCATCGCCCTGCTGGGCAGCGCCACCAGCGCCGCGCCCTTCGCCAGCACCTACAGCGGCACGGTCGGCCCCTACGTCTATCCCGACAACGACTTCCCCGGCGTCGCCGTCGGCACCGGCTTCACCGTCACCCTCATCTTCGACAACGGCGGCGACACCGCCCTGGGCCAGACGTGGCCGCAGCAAAGCTTCCGCTGCGCCATCTGGCGCGTGGGCGGCGGAGCCATCGTGTACGCCGCCAGCGGCACGGCCACGGGCGCGGCAGTCACCGACGCCAGCGGCGTGCTGACGGGCATGTACACCGACGTCAGGGGCACCAGCGCCAGCCCGGCAGGCTCCAGCGGCAGCATTGCGCTGACCGGGCCCGTGACCTGGTTCGCCAACGACCACAACCCCGTCTTCATCGACGGCGTAGACGACCACATCCTCTACGCCACCGGCACCGGCGTCTCCATGGACCCGTCCCACTGGACCACCCCGCAGCGCGTCACGGGCGAGTGCGACGACACGCCCTACGCCGCCCCGCCCGCCACGCCCACCGCCACCCCGGTGCCGACCCTGGGCCACGGCGCACTGGCGCTGCTGGGCGCGGGCGTGGCGGGCCTGGCCGCGTGGCGCAGGCGGCGCGGTGGGGCCTGAAGAGCAGAAAAAGGAAAAATCTCGCCCCCAGCGCTTGCCAGACAAGCGCAGACAGCTCTCAAAACAGAAGCAAAAGAGAACCAAGAATGAAAGCCAAGCACCGCATCGCTGCCCTCCTGCTCGCCTGCGCCACCAGCGCCGCCCACGCCCAGGCCGCGCTCAACGACACCGGTCAGACCCTGTGCTACAGCAACACCGGCACCACCGCGTGCAACGACCCCGCCTTTCCCGGCCAGGACGCACGCTACGGCCGCGACGCCGCCCAGGCCGCGGGCCAGTTGCCGCCCAAGACCGGCGGCGGCGTGGCCGCGTTCGACTTCACCGCGCGCAGCGCCAGCGGCCAGCCCGTCAACCCCAGCGCGGGCACCCACCCCTGCGTGCGCGACAACGTCACCGGCCTGACCTGGAAGGTCGCCACCGTGGACGGCCTGGACTGGTCCGAAGGCCCCGCCTACGCCGCCACCCACAACGCCTGCGACTACGACGACTGGCGTATGCCCACGCGGCGCGAGCTGCTCTCCATCGCCAACCGCGCCGGCGCCAGCCCCGACGGGGACTACTTCACCGGCATCGGCTTCCTGCTCTCCGCCTGGACGGCCGACGCCTACGCGCACGCCGCCGGCCACGCCTGGTACGTCTTGCCCACCGGCGGCGCCGACTTCATGAGCCAAGCCAGCACCGCCTCCGCCCGCTACGTGCGCGGCGCGCCCGCGCCCGCCTCCACCTTCACCATCCACCCCGACGGCACCGCCACCGACGCCGCCACCGCCCTCGTGTGGGACCGCTGCCACCTGGGCGAAGACGCCAGCGTCAACACCGTCTGCGCCGAAGCCGCCGCCCTGCCCGCCAGCCACACCTGGCAGCAGGCGCTGCAAACCGTCGCCCAGCTCAACGCCCGCCCCGGCGGCTACCGGGGCCACAGCGACTGGCGCCTGCCCAACGTGGCCGAGCTGGAATCGCTGATCGACATCGCCTTCGCCGAACGCTCGCCCAGCGACCAGGTGGCCTTCCCCGGCAACACCGCAGGCAACTACTACTGGTCGTCCACCACCTACGCGGCCGAAGCGACGCCGGTCCATGCGTGGTACGTCAACGTCCTCACCGGCGCCGTCGGCGCGCGGGAAAAGACCGACACCCTGCTGGTGCGCCTAGTGCGCGGCGGCGGCCCGCTGGCCGCGTTCGACGCGCTGGCCGCGCCGCCCGCCCCGCCCACGCCCACGCCCGTGCCCACCCTGGGCCACGGCGCGCTGGCGCTGCTTGGCGCGACGGTGGCGGGGCTGGGGTTCTGGCGCAGGCGGCGCGGGGGATTTTTTTAGACCTTTTCGGCCTTTTGCGCATACCAGACAAGCGCCATCAGCTACCAAAACCGGAGCAAAAAACCATGAAAAAACTGGCCTCCGCCCTTCTCCACGCCGCCCTCCTGACCCTGGCCGCCAGCGCGGCGCGGGCCGTGCCTTACGTCACCACGTACAGCGGCACTGTCGCCTACTCCACCATGCCCGGCGTTGCCGATGGCTCGGGCTACGTTGTCAGCGTGGTGTTCGACAACGGCGGCAGCACGGTGCTGAACCAAAGCTGGAGCCCCGACGACATCACCTGCGTGATGTGGCGCACGGGCCAAGGCACGGTGGTCTATGCGCAGCCCATCCTGCAGGGCAATTCGCTCATCTCCGGGAGCGGCAACGCCGACACCGATGGCACCGGATGGCTGACGCAGATGTTCACCGCGATCGTCACGCCCACTGGCGTTCCACCCGCCAGCTACACCGCCACCAGTCCCATCGCGGGCAACGTGACCTGGTACGCGAACGGCGGCAACCACGTCTTTCGGTATGACGGCGGCTCGGGGCCTGCGGAGTTCAGCGACGCCTCAGGCGGCGTGCGCATGCAGCTCCAGTTCTGGTCACCGCCCCAGCAGTTCACCGGCACCTGCGCCGCGCCGCCCGCCCCGCCCACGCCCACGCCCGTGCCCACCCTGGGCCAAGGCGCGCTGGCGCTGCTGGGCGCGGCGATGGCGAGCCTGGCCGCGTGGCGCAGGCGGCGCGGCATGTATCCGCCCCCGCAAACCCACCCTCCGCCGAAAGACCTCACCATGACCCTGCGCCACGCCACCTTTGCCGCCCTGCTGGCCGCCGCCAGCGCCACGGCCGCCGCCGCGCCCTTTGCCACCACCTACCAGGGGCGGGTCGGCAACACCACCATGACGGGCGTGGCCTACGACACGCCCTACACCGTCACCCTCATCATGGACAACGGCGGCACCACGGCGCACAGCCAGACGTGGAATGCGGTCGCCTGCGCCATCTGGCGCATTGGCGGCTCGCGCGTGTACACCCAAGTGGGCGCGGGCTCGGTCGGCGCCACCACCACGCTGGCGGACGGCAGCCTGTGGGGCTTCTTCAGCGCCGTCACGGGCACCGACGACGGCATCGGCAATGCCAGCAACTACACGGCCACCGGTTTCAGCCCCGCGCTCACCATCCCCGTCATCTGGCAGGCCAACGGGCAGGCCCCCGTGTTCATCGACTCGGCAGGCCAAGGCTTTTCCGACGCGGACACCTCCACCGGCATCGGCATGGCCGGCGATCTGTGGAGCACTCCCCAGCGCGTCACGGCCGCGTGCGACGACACGCCCTATATCGCCCCGCCCACCGCCACCCCGGTGCCCACGCTGGGGCACGGCGCGCTGGCGCTGCTGGGCGCGGGCCTGGGCGCTCTGGGGCTGTGGCGCGGAAGGCGGGGGTGAGAGGGCTTCCACTTCCGGGAAGCCGCAGGGGTGAGGGCTGGCAATTGCTCCTGTTTTTACAGCTTCCAGCGCTTGTCTGGTAAGCGTCGGAAGCTCTTTTTATTCATTTTTCTTGGCAGCAAAAAACCACCCAGGAGTTCCAGATGCGGCATCCGTTCATTCCCCGCCGTCTCGCTGTCGTCGCCGCGCTCGCGGCATCCGCCGCCGCCAGCGCGGCGCCGTATGCCACCACGTACACGGGGGTGATCGGCAACCCCCAGGACGGAGGCGCCCAAGGCTTTTCCTCCGTGCTGGTGGGCCAGCCCTACAGCGTGACGCTGGTGTTTGACAACGGCGGCAGCTCGCTGGTGAACCAGACGTGGGAATCGTCCAACCTGCGCTGCGTGCTGTGGCGCTTCAACACGGCGCAGAACGTGGTGTATGCGCAGGATTTGCAGGTGTCGCCCGCGGGCGCCACCGGGGCCGTGTCCACCGACGCGAGCGGCGCGCTGGATGGCATGTTCTCCGAAGTGCTGGCGGAGAACGTGCCGCCCGCCGCGTATTCGGCCAGCGGCTTCAGCCCGGCGCTGGACGGGGTGTACTGGTACATCAATGGCTACAACAGCATCTTCTACTCCGACGGTAACGGCCGCGCAGTGCATGGCACCCCGGCGGGCGTGCCCATCGCCTTTGCCGAATGGAGCGCGCCCGTGCCCTACGCGGGCAACTGCGCCGCGCCCGCGCCCGCCACGCCCACGCAGCCCACGGCCGTGCCCACGCTGGGCCACGCAGGGCTGGCGCTGATGGCGGCGCTGCTGGGCGCGCTGGGCTGGGGCGCCGCGCGGCGCAGGGCTTGAAAGAAAAGGAGCAAACCATGCAACAAGCAACAACCACACCCCGCAACCTGCTGGCCGCCGCCGCGCTGGCCGTGGCCGCCGCCAGCGCGGGCGCGGCGCCGTTTTTCAGCACCTATGAGAACGAGATCGCCAGCTCCGGCTTTCCGGAAATCCTCGCGCCGCAGGCGTACAGCGTGACGCTGGTGTTCGACAACGGCGGCAGTTCGGCCGTCAGCCAGACCTGGACCAGCGCGCAACTGACCTGCGTGATCTGGCGCATGAACGATGCGCAGAACGTGGTGTTCGCGCAGAACCTGGCGGCCGCGCAACCGTCCAGCTCCGGCGGCCCCCTGGGTACCAACGCCAGCGGCCAGATGGACAACTTTTTCACCGCGCTGTGGAGCGTGGGCGGCACGGGCAGCCTGCTGGCCAGCCACTTCAGCGGCTTCAACCCGGCACCCGATCTGTTGAGCTGGTTCATCACCGGCGGCAACTCGGTGCTCGACGACGGACCGAGGGGAGTCTATGGCTTCGGCGGCGGCGTATCGACCTTTCCCGGCCACTGGAGCAACCCCACGCCTTTCACCGGCGCCTGCCCCGCATCCGCCACCCCCACGCCCGCGCAGCCCACGGCCGTGCCCACCTTGAGCACCGCCGGGCTGGGCCTGATGGCGGCCCTGGTCGGCGCGCTGGGCTGGCGCACGCGGCGGCGCCGCAGCTGAGGGCCTGAGTTCTCCTCTGGCAGGGGCTTTTGCTTCTGCTTTCATAGCTTTCAGCGCTTGTC
This sequence comes from Burkholderiaceae bacterium, assembly GCA_041396485.1. GTDB lineage: Bacteria > Pseudomonadota > Gammaproteobacteria > Burkholderiales > Burkholderiaceae_C > Ottowia. Next base: position 85,317 of record JAWKYM010000003.1, read on the forward strand.
TGGTGGGCGCTGGAGGCTCTTTTTATTCATATTTTTCGTGAAGGTTTTTTTGCACCGCCTCCCCACCCTGCGCCGCCCCGCGCCCTGCTGCTGGGCGCTGCCGCGTCGGCCGCGCTCTCTGCCGGTGGCGGCGGTGGTGACGACGACGCATTCGCCACCGCCGGGCGCGTGCCCGCCGAGATCGAGCGGCAACAGGCCGTCATGCTGGCGAGCATCGCTTGCGACTGCAAGGCAGGCTGGCCCAGCCAGCGCCTGTCCAACGAGCGCCGGCGGCTACTCTTTCTGAAGCAAGGCGCCTTCTCCCCGCGCCTGCCCCGGTGTCATCCCGTAGTGCTGGCGGAACGCGCGGTTGAGCGCCGACGCCTCCGAGAACCCGCATGCGTGCGCAATGGCCGAGATGCTCCGGCCCGCGTTGTGCGGCTGGGCCAGCATGGCGCGGGCGGCTTGCAGGCGCGCGGTACGCAGCGCCTCCTGGTAGCTGGTGCCTGCCGCCGCCAGCAGGCGGCGCAGGTGACGGGCCGAAATGCCCTGGCGGGCGGCCAGCCAGTCCAGGCCCAGGCGCCCTTGCCCCAGGTGCGCGGCAATGTCAGCCTGCACGGCGCGCACGCGCGCGTCGGCCAGGCTGTGCGCTTCCGCCCAATCGGCAAAGTCGCGCGACTGGCCCAGGGCCACGGCCAGCATGTCCTGCAACTGGCGCGCGGCCAGCTGCTGGGCGGCGGCGCCGTGCAGCGGGTCAGCGTCCAGCAGCCGTCCCAGGCGCGGCAGCATGTGCAGCAGCGGCGTGTCCTGGCGCAGCGCCAGCAACGGGGCCGATGGCAGGCGCGGCAACCGCCAGGCCAGGTCGCGGTGTGGCACGCGCAGCGCCCACAGGATGCCCGCCTGCTCCTGCACCACGCGGATGGGCCGTGCCCGCGACACCAGCGCCGCCCCGCCAGGCAGGATGCGCAGCGTCTCGCGCGCCGGCTGTTCGATGGTCATGCAGGCCGAGGACACGAACAGCATGAGGTCGTCCTGCCCATCGCGGCACATGGCGGCGGTGCGGGTGCTGATGACGGGGTCGAAGCGCTGGGTGCTCCAGGTCGCGCCCGGCACGGTGCGCGTGGCGCCCTCGTAGCGCCAGGGCTGGTGGTCGTGCAGCGGCGCGAAGTCGGCCCGCACGATGTCGGCCAGGTGGTCGCGCATGGCGCGCAGCTCGCGGTCCCCGGGCAGGCCGGCGAGGCGCAACCGCTGAATGGGCACGGCGCCGACGGGTTCCTCCACGGTGGGTTTGGGTGCCTGCATGGGCAGCCTCCTCGTCTCTTGCTGGCGCGCAGTGTGGCAGGTTTCGGCGCATGTCCGCAGGCGTCAAAGCGAGGGCCGCGGGCGTCAAGACGCGGAGCGTGGTTTTCACAAGAATGCCGCCAGCCAGAACCACCGCCAACGCCTGCCATGCCACACACCTGCTTTTCCGGTTCCATCACTGCGCTCACGGTCCGCTCGGCCGCCGCACTGTCCCTGGCCTGCGCCCTGCCCGCGCAGGCCGTGGTGGGCACGGGCACCCCGGCCAGTTGCACCGAGGCCGCGCTTACCACGGAGTTGAGTGCCGGTGGCGCGGTCTCGTTCAATTGCGGGCCAAATCCCATCACCATCCCCATCACCAGCACCAAGACGCTGTCGCAAAGCACCCACATCGACGGCGGCGGCCTGGTAACGCTGCAGGGCGACGGCAGCGTGCGCCTGTTCGACCTGACGGGCGGGTTGGGCTACACCATGTCCCGCCTGGTGCTGTCGGAAGGCGCGGCGCAGGGCGGCGGCAGCGGCGGCGCCATCCGCATCGAGGGCGGCACGCTGTACCTGGAAGATGTGGAGTTGTACGGAAACACCGCGCTCGGCACCTTCGCCCGAGGCGGCGCCATTTACTCCTTCAGCGGCGCGGAGGTGGAACTGCGCCGGGTGCGCGCCACCATCAACCAGGCCACCTACGGCGGCGCCATTGCCACCGGCGGCAGCACGGACAGGCTCACGCTGACCGAGTTCATCGCCGTGGGCAACCACGCGAGCAACGGCGGCGTGATCGTCCACGCGGGCGCGGCGCTGACCATCGCGCAAAGCCTGTTCTCTGCCAACAGTGCCGACACCTTCGGCGCCAGCGGCGGCGCCATCCTCGTCAACCCCGGCGTCGGCAGCACGCTGTCCATCACCAACAGCACCTTCCGGGGCAACGTGCGCCTGGGCGGCGGGGGCAACGGCAGCGCCATCGCCGTCACCGGCGTGGCGGCGGGCACCATCACCAACAGCACCTTCGCCGACAACGGCGGCGCGCCCGGCACCATCGCGGTGTATGGCACCAACACGCCCACCCGGCTGACGCTGGCGAACACCCTCATCACCAACATGGTCGGCGGCAGCCAGCCCAATTGCGCCGTCTTCGGCATGGTGGGCAACGCCATCGAGGACGGCGGCCACAACCTGCAATGGGGCGGCTCGGTGGCGCAGTCGTGCGGCGTGGCCATTCCCGAGGCCGACCCGCTGCTCCTGGCCCTGGCCGACAACGGTGGCTTCAGCCAGACGATGGCCCTGCAAGCAGGCAGCCCGGCCATCGACGCCGGCAGCGGCTGCCCGGCGGTGGATCAGCGCGGCGTGGCGCGGCCGGCGGGCCCGGCTTGCGACATCGGCGCCTACGAGGCGCCCGGCGCCGCGCCGCCCGACAACGGCGGGGCGCAGCCCGTCAGCGTGCCCACGCTCGGCGGCGGGGCGCTGGCGCTGCTCGCGCTGCTGGCGGGCCTGGGCGGGGCCTTGAACCGAAGGAGTCTTTTCCGTTGATCCGGCGAGCGAACGAGGTACCAGCACCCACGCCAGGCCGGGCCCGCTGTGCGACACTGCCGCGCAACCCCGTGGCCCTCGCCTTGCCGCTGCCATGCACGAAACCTCCGCCCCTGCCACCGCCGCGCCGGACCAGCCCGGGACCGTGCACCTGTGCTCGCGCGACTTCATCGGCCGCGACAGGGCCGACGCGCTGCGCGAGCTGTTCGGCCGCGCGCTGATGCGGGTGGACCTGTGGCCCTGCGAGGACACCGCGCCGCTGGACTTCCAGGTCAGCCTGACGCTGCTGGGCGCCGGCCCCGCCTATGCGTACAGCGCGCACACGCCCGCCCACATCGCGCACCGGCCCGCGCACCTCGGGGACGGCGGGGACGACCTCTTCCTCACCACCACCCAGGCCGGCTGCGTGGTGCGCACCGATGGCGGCAGCGTCGCCGTGCCGCCAGGGGGCTTCCTGCTGCACTCCAAGGCACGCGCGCACGAGATCGTCCACCCCCTGGGCGGACGGACCGCGACGCTGCAACTCCCGCATGCCGCGCTGGCGCGGCGGGTGCCAGGGCTGGAGGAAGCGCCCCTGCGCCTGCTGCCGCCGGGCATGGCCGAGCCCGCATTGGCCATGGGTTATGCACGGCTGCTGGCCGACACGCCCGCGCTCTCCGCGCCGCTGCTGCAATCGGCCCAGGCGCATCTGCAGGGGTTGATGGCCAGCATCCTCGTGCCCCAGGAGGAAGGCGCGGTGGATGCGCCTCATGTCCCGCGCCTGGCACTGATCCAGCGCGACATCCTCGCACGCATTGCGCAGCCCGACCTGCGCCTGGCGCAGATCGCGCGCCTGCACCACCTCACGCCGCGCCAGGTGCAGCGCCTGTTCGCGCGCGAGGGCACGTGCTTCTCGGACTTCGTGCGCGACGCCCGACTGGACCGCGTGCGCGCCGCGCTGGCCGACCCCCGCCAGCGCCACCGGCGCGTGCTGCAGATCGTGCTGGACAACGGTTTCGACGATTTCTCCGCCTTCAGCCGCGCCTTCAAGCGGCGCTTCGGCACCACGCCCACCGAAATGCGCGGCATGTCGCTTTGAACAAGGCGATTGTCGCGGCCGGCAAGGACGCGGCGCGGCGCATTCCAAAGAATGTGCCGCACCATGAAACACACCCTTCTCCCGCGCCTTCTCGCAGCCCTGGCGCTGCTGGCCGCCGCCAGTGCGCAAGCCGCCATCCCGCCGTCGCAGCGGCAGTACCTGATGGATTTTTACTTCGCCGCCAACGGCCCCAACTGGCTGCACCATGACAACTGGGGCGCCGGGCCGGGCACCGAGTGCAACTGGTACGGCGTCACCTGCGACGCGGGCGAAACCACCGTCACCGGGTTGAGCTTCGTCGCCAACAACATGAGCAGCACGCCCCCGGGAACGCCGCTGCCCGACTGGGCGGCGCTGCCGGATCTCACATCCATCGCCCTCGTCAGCACCAGCCTGACCGGGCCCGTGCCGCCGATCGCCGGGCTGTCGCAACTCACCTTCATCAACCTGGGCGGCAACTTCAGCGGCCCGCTGCCCGACCCCTCGGGCCTGCAGCACCTGTGGCGCTACATCGCCGCAGGCAACCAGTTCAGCGGCCCGTTGCCCCCCTTCACCAACCTGCCCGCGCTGGAATGGCTGCTGCTGCGCGGCAACCAGCTCAGCGGCACCATCCCGCCGCTCACCGGCATGCCCGCGCTCACCATCCTGTCGCTGCAGCAAAACCAGCTCACCGGCACCATCCCCGCGCTGCCGCCGGGCCTGGAGCGCCTGGTGGTGGACCAGAACCAGCTCACCGGCCCCGTGCCCGCCGCGCCCAACTCGCTGCAGACGGGTGGCTCCATCCTGTGCCCCAACCATCTCACGCCCTCGGTCAGCAACGACTGGGACGTGGCCACGGGCGACACGCCTTGGCATGCCCAGTGCACCGCCGCGCCGCCGGGGCTGGGCGCCGCCGCCATTCCGACCTTGGGCGAACGGGCGCTGGCGCTGTTGTCGCTGGCCGCCGCCGCTGTGGGCTTCGCGGCCCTGCGGCGCAGACAGGTTTGAATCGTTTTTGGCCTGCAGCGCTTTCCCCGCAAGCGCAAGCAGCTATCGATTTGAAAGCATCCCCATGATCCGCACCCTGATCGCCATGGCGCTGGCCTGCGCCGCCGCCACGGCCGCTGCCGCGCCCTACGCCGTCACCTACACCGGCACCATCGCCAACTCCAGCTTCGCGCAGATCGTCAACGGCGAGCACTACAGCATCACTTTCGTCTTCGACAACGGCGGCAACACGGTGGTGAACCAGACTTGGGCCGCCGCCGACCTGCGCTGCGCCATCTGGCGCATGAACGACGCGGGCAATGCCGTGTTCGCGCAAGACCTGAGTCCGCTCGCCTCGCCGCCCACCGCAGCGACCGGCGCCATCACCACCAACGGCGCGGGCGTGCTGACCGGCATGTTCACCGGGATCAGCAGCAGCCCGGCGGGACCGGACTTCAGCAGCAGCGGCTTCACCCACCCCGTGCCGCTGCACTGGTTTGCCAACGGCAGCAACAGCGTGCTGCGCGACGGCGCCGCGATCCGCTCCTTCGACGACGTGGCGGGCGGCGTGCAGATGAACCCCGCGAACTGGCTGCTGGCCCCCTACGGCGGCGGCCCCTGCGCCGCGCCCGTGGCGCCGGGCGTGCCGCCCACCCCCGTGCCCACGCTGGGGCACGCAGCACTGGCGTTGCTGGCGGGCCTGGTGGGCCTGACGGGCGGGGCAAGGCGGCGCGCGCAGCGGCGCCAGCGCGGCTGAAGCGAAAGGCGTGGCGGCATGCGGGGCCTGCGTCGTAGACTGGCGCCGTCCCATGCCTGCCCAGCAACCCGCCCCCGCCCCGCACCACCGCCTGTCCACGCACGACCTGGCCGCGCGCGAGCGCCTGCCTGCGCTGCGCGAGCTGTACGGGCGCGAGCTGATGCGCGTGGACCTGCGGCCCCATCCCGGCATCGACATGGCCCAGGTGGACTACCACGCCCGCATCAGCGCGCTGGGTGACGGCGCCGTGCATGCGCGCGTGACGCACTCGCCCATGCACCTGCTGCGCACGCCCGAGTTGATGCAGGACGGCAACGACGACATCTACCTGTGCCTGCAAGCGCGCGGCACGACCATCCGCGGCGCACGGTTCGAAGAATTCACGGCCTTGCCTGGCGGCTACGTGCTGCTGTCCAAGGCGCGCATGCACGAGGCGTTCACGCCGCATGGCGGTTTGTCCGACTGCATCCAGGTGCAGCGTTCCCACATCGCGGCCCTGGTGCCCGGCCTGGAAGAGGCGCCCATGCGCGCCCTGCCGCCCGGCACGCCCGGCGCCGCCCTGGCGCTGGCCTATGCCAGCCTGCTGGGCGAGGATGCGAGCCTGCTGCCCGCGCAGCGCCAGATCGCCGTGGAACACCTGCACGCGCTGCTGGCCGCCGTCATCGCCCCGGCGTCGCAGGCCGGCCTGCCGCCCGGCCGCGCATCCGTCACCGCGCCGCGCCTGGCACTCATCAAGCAGGCCATCCATGCGCGGCTGCACCACAGTGACCTGGGCCTGGTGCAGATTGCGCGGCAGCACCACCTCACGCCGCGCCAGGTGCAGCGCCTGTTCGCGGCCGAAGGCACGTGCTTTTCCGACTACCTGCGCGAAGCGCGGCTGGCGCGCACCCATGCCCTGCTGCTCGACCCCACGCAGCGCCACCGCCGCGTGCTCGCCATCGCGCTGGACTGCGGCTTTGCCGACGTGTCGGCCTTCAACCGGGCATTCAAGCGCCGCTTCGGCGTGGCACCCACGGAGCTGCGCGTGGGGCTTTGAAGTCGCCAACGGCAAAGCCTTTGTCATTTGCCGCAAAGACGCGCCGCCCGCGCCTGGGAAGAATCGCAGCTTTCCCCACCCGCCGCCGCCCCCGGCCCCGCCCCCATGCCCGATCTGCCCCGCTACCTCGCCACCGCCGCCACCTTCGTGCTGCTCACGGCCCCTGGCTGGGCCGCCGGTGCGCTGGAACTGCTGCGGCGCGAAGACGCCCCGCCCGCCGACGTGCTCTGCGCCGCTGCGCAAGCGCCGTGCGCGCCGCCCGTGCATGCGGACGGGCCGGTGCTGGTCAGCGCCAGCGGCCTGGACTGACAGGCTACGGCAGCCGCGCCGCCTTGCCCTGCTTCGCCACCAGGGCCACGGCCCGCTTGTCGAACGACACGAACACCTCTGCGCCCAGCCAGGCACCGTCGAAGGCGATGACGCCATCGGCAAAGTCGCCGCCTGTCTCCAGCACCGCCAGGCCCGCCTCGGCGGCGGGGCGGTTGGTGACGACATTCGCGGTGCCCAGCAGGGCGCGGATGGCGGCGGCAATGTCCGGGCGCGCAACCCCGTAGCGGCTGCGCAAGACCCAGACCAGCTCGCACAGCGCCTGCTGGCTCACCGCCACCATGTCCGCCGCCTCCAGCAGCTCCACGGCCCGCGCTGCCTGCGCCTCGTCGTCGCCCACGATGGCGCGCAGCAGCACATTCGTGTCGGCGGCGATCCTCACCCTTGCCCCGCCCCGGCAGCCGCGCCCGCCTCAGCGATGGCATCGCCGATCTCCTCCAGGGTCAGCCGTGCGCCATTGGTCTTGCCTTTGAGCAAGCCCTTCAACTCCCGGAACGTGCCCTGCGGCTGCGCGGCCCGCAGCTCGGCCCGGCCATCGGGCAGCAGGGCCACGTCGATCTTCTGGCCCGGCTCTATGCCCAGGTGCTGCAAAACCTCCTTGCGGAAAGTCACCTGCCCGCGCGCGGTGATGGTCAATGTGCTCATGGCGTGTTCTCCACAGAAGGGTATAAAGTAATGCATTTTTGCATTACTGTCAACGCGCTACCGCCCCAGCGCAGCCTCCCGCACCTGCGTCGGCGCGGCGCCAAAGCGCTGCTTGAACAGCCGGTTGAACGCCGCCAGGTCGGAAAACCCCGCGTCGTAGGCCAGCGTGGCCACCAACTGGTGCGCGTGGCGCGGGTCGATCAGCATGCGCTGCACGTGGGCCAGGCGGCAGTTCTGCAGGTGCGCGGTAAAGGTCGTTCCGTCCTCCTCGAACAGGCGCTGCACCTGCCGCACGCTCATGTGGTAGCGCCCGGCCAGCTCGGCCACCGACAGTTGCGGGTCGCGGTAGGCGCGTGCCACGTCGGCGCGCAGGGCCGACAGGCGGGCCGCGCGCTCGCCGCCCATGCGGGCGTGCTCGGCGGCGTCGCCGTGGGAGCCCAGGGCCAGCGCCAGCAGGTCGGTCAGGTGCCCGGCGGCCAGCCCGGCCAGGGGCGCGTCAAACGCCGCCTCGCGCGCCACGGCCCCCGCGTAGCCAAACAGCAAATCCATGCGCGGGCAGGCACCCACGCGGCGCGCCCGGCTGTCCAGCCGGGGCAGCAGCGGGTGCAGCGCGGCGCGCTGTACCCAGACGGTCTGGATCGCGCCCGCCTCCGGGTAAACGTATTCAAACGCCTCGTCCATCGGTGCCAGCAGCGTGTCGCCCGGCGCGAACGCGGTCTGCGCCAGCGGCCCGCCGGTGAACTGAAAAGGCCGCGTAAACCGCGTCACCAGCACCGCGTCAATGCCCACCCGCGCCGCCAGCACGCGGCTGCGCCGGGCCGCGTAGGGCGACAGCAGCCCGCCGCCCAGGCCCACGTTGGCATTCAACTGAAAGGTGGTCAGGTCCAGCCGAAAGGCGCTCTCGTCGCACAGCGGCTCCAGGTCGATCGCCATCGCCAGCTGCGCATAGCCGTCGCGCAGGTACTCCATGCGCGTGGCGGTGGAGAACGTGGCGGGCAGCGCGTCGGTGGTGAAGCGGTGGGGCAGCACCTTCGCCGTCATGGTGCCTCCCCGGCGCGTACCTGCGTGGGCGTGGCCCCGTAGCGCTGCTTGAACAGGCGGTTGAACGCCGCCAGATCGGAAAACCCCGCTTCATAGGCCAGCGTGGCCACCAGCAGGTGCGCGTGCGCCGGGCTGGCAAGCAGGCGGCGCACGTGCTCCAGGCGGCAGTGCTGCACGTGGGCGGTGAAGGTCGCGCCATCCTCCTCGAACAAGCGCTGCACCTGCCGCACACTCATGTGGTGGCGCTGCGCCAGCTGCGCCACCGACAAGGCCGGGTCGCGGTACATGCGCTCCACGTCGGCGCGGATCGCCGCCAGCCGCGCCGCGCGCCCGCCGCCCGCGCGGGCCGCCTCGGCGGCGTCGCCGCGCGCGCCCAGCAGCAGCGCGGCCAGGTCGGCCAGATGCTCGCCCGCCTGCTGCTGCCCCCAGGCCGTGGCGGGCGGGGCCTGCACCAGCAGCCGGGCGTAGCCCTGCATCAGCGCCGCGCCCGGCGCATCGGGGGCCAGCAGCCGCATCGTGTCGGCATCCAGGCCCGGCACGCGGCGGCGCAGCGCGGCGCGGTCGAAGCTCATCACCACCAAGTCGCCGGGCCGGTCGTAGATCATGTTGGCGGGCCGTGCCAGCGTGCCCAGCATCAGCTGGCCGGGGGCGATGCGCTCGCGGTCCATGCCATCGCAGTCCACCGCCGCGCCCGCACGGTGGCCCACCAGAAACACGCTGTCGATGCCGTCGTGCACCACGCGACCCTGGTTGCGCATGGCCTGCACCGGGCGGCCGAAGGTGCCCTCCATCACGGCAATGCCCGCGCTCAGGGGCTGCGCCGCCAGCGCCAGCTCGGGCGTGCTGCCGTCCACCGTGTGCAGGTCCACGCCCATGACGGCATCGGCCAGCACGTCGCGCACATAGGCGGTGCGCTGGGCGACGGGCACGTCGGCGCTGGATAAGCGCATGGCGGGCAGGGCGGCAGACATGGGGGCTCCATTTTTCTGTGGTCTTGTCCCGGCGAGTATTCCCAGCCTGCTTGCCATGGGTCAAGACAGCAGGGGGCCGCATGTCGTTTGCGGCAAAGAACTTGTCGCCTGGTGCAAAGCCTTTGTCGCGCAGGCCCAAGACGCCGGGCGTGCAATGGCCATTTGCTCTTTAAAAGGAGCATTCAGCGCTTGATGGGTGGGCGATGGCCTGTTTTTACCCATAAAACCCGCCCGCCTGCGCTTTGCCAATGGCGACACCCGCTGCCCGCTGTCGTTTGCGGCAAAGACCTTGTCGCCCCGCGCAAAGACGCCGCCGCCCCGCTTGCGAAGAATCGCCGCCACAACCTGGCAGAAGCAACCCCGCCCGTGCTACACCGCCCTCCTCGCCTGCACCCTGCTGCTCGCCGCAACGGCCCAAGCCGCCACCTTCACCGTCACCACCGACGACTTCAACGATGCCAGCCCCGGTGACGGCCAGTGCCTCAGCACGGCCAGCAACTGCACGCTGCGCGCCGCCATCCAGGAGATCAACGCCCTGGGCGAAGGCGCCAACCACCATCCGCTTCAACATCCCCGGCGGCGGCTCTTGAACGGCATCTACCCGCAATACGCGGGCTTGCCCGACATCACCGTGCCCGTCACCATCGACGGCACCACCCCGGCAGCCAGCCCAACACCCTGCCCGTGGGCACCAACGCCATCGTCGCCGTGGGCATCGACGGCGGGGATGCGGGCAGCGCCGGGCTCCGTCTTCAAGCCCGGCTCGGGCGGCCTGAGGTGCGCGGCCTGCGGTGCGCCACCGGCTTTCAAGGCGGGGCATCGTCATCGACGGCGAGGCCAGCCCGGCAGCGTGAACGACATCCTCCTGCGGGGCAACTTCATCGGCACCGACGGCAGTGGCGTGAATGACGATGTGAACGGCTGGCTCACCAACGGGCGCACGGCATCTGTCACCGGCGGCGCGGGCGGCACCGCCATCGCGGCGGCGGCCTGGCCGGCCGCAACCATCGTCGGCGACGTGCAAGGCAGCGCCGTCACCGTGGCCTGGGCGCGCACGGCACCCAGGTCATCGACAACCTCATCGGCACCAACCGCGCAGGCACCCAGCGCAACGCCACCCAGGTCGGCGTGCTGCTCGAAGAAGCCGCGCGCACCGCCATCGTGGTCGGCAACACCATCGGCGCGGCCCACACCGGCGTGCTCATCCGCCACGGCGGTACTGATCCGCAGGGCGACGCCATGCCTTCCGTGGCAACCGCATCGGCATCGGCCCCGGCGGCGAAAACATCGCGGGCAGCGAAGACGGCGTGCACATCACCAACGCAGGCCGCTCCGCCACCATGCCGTGGAACAACGCCATCGGCGGCGCCGCGCAAGACCAGGGCAACACCATCGCCCACTGGGGCAACAACGGCGTGCGCATTGCGCGGCTGAACGACCCTGCCGCCCCGCATCGCCCCGCAACACCATCCTGGGCAACAGCATCTTCGGCAACGGCGCCCTGGGCATCGAGCTGATCGACATCACCGTCATCCCGCCCCTGGGCGGCCAGCCGCGCCGCCCCGCCGCCATCAACGGCGGCCAGGCCGCCCCCGCCATCACCAGCGCGCTCGTCGGCGGCGGCGGCGTGCAACTGGCCTACCAGTTCAGCGGCCCGCCGGGGCAGGCGTACTACATCGAGGTCTTCACCAACAGCGCCTGCGACGCCAGCGGCTACGGCGAAGGCCGGACCCTGCTCACCCGCATCAACCTGCCCGACGCCAGCGGCGGCCAGCACACCGCGCAACTGCAGCCGCTGCTGCCCGGCACCGTGCTCACCCTCACCGCCACCGCGCACCAGGGGCAATCGCCCACGGGCAGCGTCCGAGTTCTCGCGCTGCCTGGCCGGGCAGACCGCTGGCGGCGGCAACCCCCAGCCGGGCCAGCCTGGCATCGCCCCGGTGCCCACGCTGGGCCACGCCGCGCTGGCGCTGCTCAGCGTCTCTGTCGGCGGGCTGGGCCTGCGCATGCGGCGGCGCAATTCCTGAATTGATAGCTGCCAGCGCTTGCCACATAAGCGCTGGAGGCCATTTTGACCATGAAGACACAACACATCGCCGCCGCCATCCTGGCCCTGGCCGCCAGCGCCGCCCAGGCCGCGCCGTTCGCCATCACCTACCAGGGCACCATCAGCAACTCCACCATTCCCGGCATCCACAACGGCCAGCGCCACACCCTCACGCTGGTGATGGACCACGGCAACCCTGTGTTTGACAGCGCCAGTTGGGAGCCGCAGATGCTCACCTGCGCCATCTGGCGCATGAACGACGCGGGCAACGTCGTCGCTGCGCACGACCTGGCCGCCTCGCCGCCCACCGCCGCCCAGGGCACTGCCAGCGCCGTGGGCGGCAATGGCGCGCTGACGCAGATGTTCACCGACATCCGCACCACCAGCGCCATTCCCGCCGCCGCCCTGCGCACGCGCGGTCTGCCGCCCGGCTGGTGATGGACGACTGGTACGCCAACAGCAGCGAGAGCGAGGTGTTCAACATGGCCGACCCCCAGCCCGACACCCAGTCGTTCGAGGACGCGGCAGGCGGCGTGCAGATGACCCCCGGGCCGCGTGGAGCGTAAATCCTGGTGCCCTTCACCGCCAACTGCCTGGACACCACGGCGGTGCCCATTCCACCCATCACCCCGCCCAGCCCCGGCAGCGGCGCCACGCCCGTGCCCACGCTGGGCCACGCCGCGCTGGCGCTGCTGGGCGTGCTGGTCGGCGGCGCGGGGTTGCGCACGCGGCGGCGCCACTTGACGCCGCCCACCCCGTGACGGCCGGTATCGGCACGGTGAAGTCGGCCAAAGCCGTGTACTTCCACGGCGCGCGCCTGGCGGCCCGCGCGAACTCGACCTGAGCGGCGAGGTTGCAAACGGCGCTCCCATCGCCATCGACCGCTTTGCCCTGAACGCCGTCACCAGCACGGAACTGGTGGACGCACTGCTTGCGTGTTGACGCCCAAGCGGCGAGCCAGCCGCTGCGGCTGATCGGCTTTTCCATCGGCCATGCCGTTGGGCGCTGCGCGGTGGCGGCGCGCCTGGGCGCGCAGGTGGTCCGCATCGACCTCATCGCGCCGCTTGGGCCTTTCAGCCTGGGCCACTACGGGCGCGACCTGAAAGGCTATCCGCTGTTCGAGCTGGCGCGCAAGAGGCGCGGTGCTGCGCCTGGTGCTGGCCGCGCAGGCCTGGCTGGCTGCCGGTCGCCACGCAGCCTGGTGCAACTGGCCCTGCAGGCAGCCGTGGCGGCGATCGTGCGCTGGCGCAAGACCCGGCGTTCCGTGCGCTGGTGGCAACGCTGTTTCTGCACGCCCTGGGGCCGAGCCGCCGCCTATGCGCAAGAGCTTGCCTTTGCTTCGGAGGACTGGTCCCCGCTGCTGGCCGAGGTGGCCGCACCTGTCCACATCTGGCACGGAACAGAAGACAACTGGGCCGCCCCGGGCATGGGCGATGCGCTGGCCCGACATCTGCGGGCGCGCGCATCACGCGCCTCGCGGGCTCTCGCACTACTCGGCACTGCAACACATGCTGCCGGCCCTGCTCCATCCCTGGGCGGACAGCCAGGGCCATTGCTTCGGTCAATAGGAGAAAAACCCCATGAACCAGCAAGCCATCACCATCGCCGCTATCCTCGCCCTGGCCGCCAGCGCCGCGCAGGCGCAGTCCATCCAGTTGAACGGCATGGTGGTGAACACCGGCTGCAACAGCGGCAACTTCGGCACGAGGCGTCACGGTGCGGCTTGAGCACCGCCGACTGGAGCGCGCACACCACCGTGGACAGCGCAGCGGTATTCGGACGACTTCGAGACCTTCGTGGGCGGCCTGCCTGATGGCGACACCGACGCGTACCTGATGGACGTCAACGACACCGGCACGCAGACCCACCCCTTCCCCTGCCGCCCGGCACGCCGTTCCGCATCACCGTCACCACCTACGACGCGGCCCACCGCCTGGTACCGCAGCAGCGGCATGGTGACGCCCGGCTGCGACGACCCGCACGCGGAGTTTCGGCCCCATCACCAACACCGCACTGCCGGGGCCAGGCGTGGCCCCGGTGCCCACGCTGGGGCGCGCGGCGCTGGGGCTGCTGGGTGCGCTGGTGGGTGGCATGGGCTTGCGCGCCAAGCGGCGCAAAATCTTGAATTGATAGCGGCTTGCGCCGCTGGCAAGCGCTGGAGGCTACTTTGACCGTGAGCCAAGCACCTGCTTGCCACCGCCGTGCGGCTGGCCGCACTGGGTGCGAGCATGGGCACCGCGGGGTTGCACGGCGGGTGCTGGCGCGCCAGAAGGTGCACAAGACACCGTGCAGATCAACACGAAGACCCGACCACCCGCCCACCACGCCACGGCGCAACGCTCTGGAAACCATAGCTCCTGAACAGGCACTCACGCCGTTCGTCATGCAAGACAAGAACACCATGCCGCATTGCTCGCACCGCAGCCGCGGCCTCGCTGCGGGCCGCGCCCGCCTGGGCTGCCACCTTCACCGTCATCAGCACCATCGACCCCGCCGATGCCAGCACCAACACACCGGCCATGGCCGCGACGCGCGGATGCCTTCATCCGCCTGGACGGGCGCAACGGGCACCAACGCCACAGGGCGGGCGCCGCTCTCCGCTCGGGTGAGCGCGGCAGGGTGGCGGCGGCGACAATCGCGCGCATGAAGCGGCTCATGATCGCGGCGCTGTGCGCCGTCGGTGGACTATCTCATCGCGGCGGTGGCGGGTATTTGCTCACCATGCTCCTGTCGTCCAACATGCACGACCGCGCCGTGGAGGCGGCGATGGCAGGCGCGTTCGTGGGGCCGCTGGGGGCGGTGGCGGCGTTCATGGCGGGGTGGTGGATGGCGTGACGCTGCCGCCCCGGTATTGGCTGGCCAGCGAAACACCGAGCCCGCGACCGCGGGCTTTTTCACGTCCTAAGGCAACGCTGAACAAGCCCTGCGATGGCGCGCGCCCTGATTCGGGATGGGCTGCCAGGCGCAAAACCACAAGCGATAGCCGTAGCTATCGCGAGGATTGGCAACGCCGCAGACCGCCCAAAGCGGGGATGCGCGGCGCGCAGGGGACTTGTTCAGCGTTGCCCCAAGCCCCATGCCAGGGCCTTGCGTGCAGTGCGTCGTTTTTCGCAAAGCCTGCGTCGCTCGGCGCCAAGACGCCAAGGGGCCGCCTGCGAAGAATCGCCCTCTCCATCAAGACGAGGGACACATTTCCATGTTCAATCACCAACGCATTGCCTTGGCTGCGGCCGCGCTGGCTGCGTCGCCGGCGGCAGTCTGGGCGCAGGATGCGCCTTGCATCATCAACGGCGTGCCGATACCCGTGGTTTCCACTCACCAGGGCGTCGAGGTGGGTACCGCCAACACCACCTGCCACACCGGCACCCTGGGCGCCGGGCGAGGCAACTATTCGGGCGAGCGCGGCAGCATTGCCGTGGGCATGAACAACGAGGTGCAGGGCGAGTACGGGTTCGGGGCAGGCAACCACAACATCGCCAACGGTGTTCAGAGCATGGCCCTGGGCGCCCTGAACGAGGCCCACGGCCTTGCCAGCACCGCCGTGGGCAACCGCAGCATCGCCAACGGCGACTACAGCACCGCGCTGGGCCGGGGCAACCACTCGGACGGCGAGGCCAGCACCGCAGTGGGCACCGACAACCGGGCCGAAGGCGCGCGCAGTACGGCCCTGGGCTGGACCAACGTTGCCAGCGGCGACGCCAGCACCGCCGTGGGCCGCAGCAACACCGCCAGCGCCACCAACGCCACGGCCCTGGGCCGGGGCAACGAGGCCACCTCCGTGCGCAGCCTGGCCACGGGCTACAGCAACCATGCGACGGCCCAGCAGGCCGCGGCCGTGGGCGACAGCAACCGCGCCACCGCGCAAAGCGCCGCCGCTTTCGGCATCGGCAACACCGCGGGCAGCGCCAACGCCACCGCCCTGGGCACCAACAACCAGGCCACGGCCGCGCGCAGCACCGCCATCGGCTATGACAGCCGGGCCACGGCGCAGGACAGCGTGGCCATCGGCAGCGGCGCGCGCAACGACCGGGCTGCCACCGTGTCGGTGGGCGCCGCGGGCCAGGAGCGGCAGATCGTCCACCTGGGCGCCGCCACGCAGATGACCGACGCCGTGAACCTGAGCCAGGTGCATGCCCTAAGCCTGGCCCTGGGCGGGGGCGCCAGCTACACGGGCGGCACGCTGATGGCGCCTACCTACACCATCCAGGGTGCGGCCTACACCAACGTGGGCGCGGCCTTCGATGCGGTAGACGAGCGCCTGACGGCGCTGGGCAGTGGCAGCAGCGGTGGTGGTGTGCAGGGGCCGCCCGGCCCTCCGGGGCCTCCTGGACCGCAGGGGCCGCAAGGTCCCCAAGGGGTGCCTGGCAACGGTGGCGGCAATGGCGGCAGCGGCATCGACGCCGCCCAGGCGCAGGCCATCGCCGACGCAGGCGATGCGACCACGCTGGCCAGCGCCCAGCACTACACCGACCAGCGCATCACCAGCATCAATGCGGTGACCACCGACTACGTGCAGGGCGCGGCGGACAGCGCCCGCGACCAGGCCAACGCCTACACCGACCAGCAGGTGGACGGCCTGCGCCAGGAGCTGGGCGGGCGCATCGACCGCCTGGACAAGAAGGTGGAAGGCGTTGGCGCGATGGCGATGGCTGCATCCAGCCTCGTCTTCAACCCTGCGGGCGGCGACAGGCAGGTGGCCCTGGCGGTGGGCACCTACAAGGGTTCGCAGGCGGTGGCGCTGGGCATGTTCGCGCGTGCGCCGGTGCTGGGCAAATCGGCAGTGGTCAACCTGAAAGTCTCGGCCGCGCGGCGCGCGGGCGCGGGCGCTTCTGCGGGAGCGAACTGGTCATGGTGAAGCCCGCTGCCCGGTGGTGAGCGGGTTTTTGGGGAACGCAGGGGCATCGCCACTCCTGCTTTGATAGCTTCCAGCGCTCGTCTGGTGGGCGCTGGAAGCCTTTTTTATCTTTGTTTTTTTGAAGGAGACTCCCATGTCCCGATTTCCCGTTTTGCGACGCCGCAGCCTGCTGCTGGGCGCCGCGGCGTCCGCCGCATTGGCTGCCTGTGGCGGTGGTGGCAGCGATGGCCCAGGCGAAGGTGCCCCCGGCGAAGGTGCCCCCGTCTGGCGCATGCCCGCCGAGATCGAGCCGCAGCGGGCCGTGATGCTGGCCAGCATGGACTTCGACTACAAGCACGGCTGGTCCACGCTGGAGGTGCAGGCCACGATGATCGCCGCGCTGGCGCAGACCACGCAGGTCGTCTACCTCGTCAACGGAACCGAGGACCGCGAGCGCATGGAGCAGGCGCTGATGGCGCAGAGCATGGCAGCCGAGGACATCGCCGGGCGCGTGGAGTTCAGGGTGGTTCAGCATGCCGAGCTGTGGATACGCGACTACGGCGGCATCTTCCTGACCGATGGGCGCGGCAACGTGCGCGTGGTGGATTTCGACTTCGACGGCTATGGCTACAACGCCTTTAGCGGCCCCTACACCAACGATGCCTATAACTACGACAACGACCTGGCCGTGCGCGTGGCGCAGGCGTTCGGCGCCGAAAGCCTGCGCTCGCCCCTAGTGTGCGAGGGCGGCAACCTGCACTTCAACGGCCGGGGCACGGTGATCGCCGTGCTGGGCGACGGCACCGAGGGCGTGGGCCTGCTGGGCCGCAACAAGGGCTGGTCGGCGGCGCAGATCGAGGCGGAGTTGAAGCGCGTGTTTGGCGTGACCAAGGTGATCTTTCTCAAGCGCAACATGCCCACCGACGCGCACACGGTGATGCAGACGCCCTACGAGATGCCCGGCGGCGAATGGGCCTACAACGTGGGCGTGACGCACATCGACGAGATGATTGCCTGGGTGGACGAGCGCACGCTGCTGTTGCCCGAGGTGACGGATGCCGAGCTGGCCGCCGCCGTGGCGGCGGGCGACCCGGTGACGCAGATCGCGCACGACGTGCTGCAAGAGGCGTATGCGATCCTGAGCGCGGCGACGGACCAGGACGGGCGCCCTTTCACCATCGTGCGCGTGCCGGAACCCGGCCCCATCGTCATCCAGCTCACGCCCGACGACGAGGCGTGGTGGATGATCGAGGACATGAACCAGCACCCCGTGCACCGCCTGAAGGGCGCGGAGCGTTTTGCCAACGAGGAACCGGTGAACTACCTGCTGCCCGCGAGCTACATGAACTATGTGGTGGCCGATGGCGTGGTGCTGGTGCCGCGCTTCTACCGGCCGGGGCGTGACGCGGGACTGATCGAGAAGGACGCGGCATTCGCCAAGATCATCCAGGCGCAGTATCCGGGCCGGCGCGTGGTGCAGATCGGCGTGGACGCGGTGCTGGCCGGCGGCGGGGGCATGCACTGCATCACGCAGCAGATTCCGCGCACGTCGCTGGTGTGATGGGGATGGACCGGCGCCAGCACGCGCTGTTCAGGCGCTTTCCCATCGACGGCAGCGCCGCCGTGGACGGGCGGATGCTGCCCACGCCCTACCACGTGTATGACGGCACGCTGTGGATGTTGGGCGGCACTGCCGACGCGGGCGCGGCGGCTTCTCTGGTGGGCGAAGGACTGGTGCCGCTGCTGGACACGAAAGGCCGCGCGCTGATGGCGGTGTGGGTGGGCGATTTCACGCAGGCCAGCCTGGGACCGCACCAGGAGCTGCAGTTGTCCTTGTTCGCCAGTACGCGGCCGCTGCCGCCCGTGGCGGACCACCCTTTCGCCATTCACCGTGCGCTGCTGGTGCAGCCCGGGGTGCGCATGGTGTGCGTGGCGCTGTGGAACAGCACACCGCAGGTGGCGCGCTACAACGCCGGACACCTGGGCCTGAACGCGCATGTGGCAGAGGGCCGGTTTGCGCAAGAGGGAAGCGGACTCTGGTCGTTTCGTTTCGAGCGGCCCGACGGCGCGCTGCTGGCCGAAGGGGGCGTGCGGCAGGCCGTGCGGTCGTCCCCTGCGGTGGGCTGGCGCCTGCTGCGGCACATGGGCCTGCAAGGCGCATGGCGCCTGCTGCGCTCGCCATACCTCAGCGTGCGAATGGCAGCACCAGGCAGCCAGGGTGTGGCCCAGACTCACACGCACAGCGACCGGCAGGCGGTGCGGCCGTGGGCTTCGGGGGATGGCGTTGCCATAGCGCATCCCCGCTATGCGCCGCTGGATTTTTGCGGCGCGTTCGTGCAGCACATGGCGGGGCTGCGTTTCGTCTATCTGCGACCCCTGTAGTTTCAGGCCGCACGCCCAGAGCGGGCACACTCATGCCATGAGGCGCCCACGCGTCAGGTGGATGCCGGTCCCCGCCGTCGACACAAGCACAGTCGGGCATCGATTGATGTCACACGTCGATCGCCGTCGCCGATCCGGCCTGCTTGCGCAGCTCGAACTTCTGGATCTTGCCGGTGCTGGTCTTGGGCAGCTCGCCGAACACCACGGCGCGCGGCACCTTGAAGCCGGCCAGGTGCTGCTTGCAGTGCGCGACGATGTCGGCCTCGCTGACCTGGGCGCCGGCCTTCAGCTCGATGAAGGCGCAGGGGGTTTCGCCCCACTTCGGGTCGGGCTTGGCAACCACCGCCGCGGCCAGCACCGGTGGTGGCGGTACAGCACGTCTTCCACCTCGATCGACGAGATGTTCTCGCCGCCCGAGATGATGATGTCCTTGCTGCGGTCCTTGATCTTGATGTAGCCGTCGGGATATTGCACCGCCAGGTCGCCCGAATGAAACCAGCCGCCGGCAAAGGCCTCGGCCGTGGCGGTGGGGTTCTTCAGGTAGCCCTTCATGGCGATGTTGCCGCGGAACATGATCTCGCCCATGGCTTCGCCGTCCAGTGCACGGGCTGCATGGTCTCGGGTG
The DNA here is from genome assembly GCA_041396485.1 of Burkholderiaceae bacterium. Classification (GTDB taxonomy): domain Bacteria; phylum Pseudomonadota; class Gammaproteobacteria; order Burkholderiales; family Burkholderiaceae_C; genus Ottowia. The sequence goes on from JAWKYM010000003.1 coordinate 104,828, forward strand.
TCGATCACGCGCGCGTCGCGCCGCAGGTGGTAGCGCACGCCCTGGCGGGCGTTCAGGGCCGCGCGCTCGCCGATGGGCAACTCGTCCCAGCTTTCATGTTGGCACACACCGTGGCCGGGCCGTAGACCTCGGTCAGGCTGCGCACGTGGGTCAGATCGAAGCCCATCTGCTCCATGCCCTCGATCATCGAGGCCGGCGCCGCGCCCGCCACCATGCACTTGACGCCGCGCGCACGCCCACCTTCAACTCGTCGGGTGCGTTGACCAGCAGGCCGTGCACGATCGGCGCGCCGCAGTAATGCGTGACGCCGTGCTGCCGGATGGCGTCGAAGATCGCCTTGGCCTCGACGCGGCGCAGGCACACGTTGACCCCCGCGCGCGCCGCCACCGTCCACGGAAAGCACCAGCCGTTGCAGTGGAACATGGGCAGCGTCCACAGGTAGACCGCGTGCTTGGGCAGGTCCCACTCGAGGATGTTGCTGATGGCGTTGGTGGCCGCGCCGCGGTGGTGATAGACCACGCCCTTGGGGTTGCCGGTGGTGCCGCTGGTGTAGTTCAGCGCGATGGCATCCCATTCGTCGGCCGGATACGCCCACTCGAAGCCGGCATCGCCCTGCCCCACGAAGGCCTCGTAGGTGGTGCTGCCGATGGGATCGCCCGCGCCGTACAGCGCGTCCTCCACGTCGATCACCAGCATCGGCGCCTTCGACTGGCGCAGCGCCAGCGCCTTCTTCATCACGCCGGCAAATTCCGGATCGACGATCACCACCCTGGCTTCGCCGTGGTCCAGCATGAAGGCCACGGCCTCGGGGTCGAGCCGGGTGTTCAGCGCGTTCAGCACGGCGCCGGCCATCGGCACGCCGAAATGCACTTCCACCATCGGCGGCGTGTTGGGCAGCATCACGGCCACCGTGTCGTTCTTGCCCACCCCGGCTTTTTGCAGCGCGCTGGCAAGCTGCCGGCAGCGGCGGTAGGTCTGGCCCCAGCTCTGGCGCAGCGCCCCGTGCACGACGGCCAGGCGGTCCGGATAGACCTCGGCGGCGCGCTGGATGAAGGCCAGGGGCGTCAGGGGTGCGAAGTTGGCTTCGGTGCGGGGCAAATCGGTATCGAAAATCGAGGGCATCGCAAGGCTCCGGCAGGTGAACCTGCCCATGATAGACAAATGGGCTGACGCCCCCCTTGCGCGACAATCGCCCGGTGGCCATTCCCCAGCATTTCATCCAGGAGCTTCTGGCGCGCGCCGACGTGGTGGAAATCGTCGGCCGCTATGTGCAGCTCAAGAAGACGGGGGCCAATTTCTCGGGCCTGTGCCCGTTTCACGGCGAGAAGACGCCCTCCTTCACCGTCAGCCCGTCCAAGCAGTTCTATCACTGCTTCGGCTGCGGCAAGAACGGCAACGCCATCGGCTTTCTGATGGAGTTCACCGGTGCCGGCTTCGTCGAGGTGGTGCACGATCTGGCCCAGCAGTACGGCCTGCCCGTGCCCGAGGACGAGCGCAGCCCGGCCGAGCGCGCGCGCGCCGCGCAGGAGAGCGAACGGCGCGCCACCCTGACCGAGGTGCTCGAGCGCGCCGCCGACGCCTACCGCCGGCACCTCAAGGGCTCGCCCCGCGCCATCGACTACCTCAAGCAGCGCGGCGTATCGGGCGCGGTGGCGCGCGACTTCGGCCTGGGCTATGCACCCGAGGGCTGGCGCACGCTGGCCAGCGTGTTTCCCGACTACGCCGACCCCCAGTTGCAGGACAGCGGCCTGGTCATCGTCGGCGAGGACGACGCCGACAAGCGCTACGACCGCTTTCGCGACCGCATCATGTTCCCCATACGGGATGTCAAGGGCCAGGTGATCGGCTTTGGCGGACGCGTGCTGGGCGATGAAAAACCCAAGTACCTCAACTCGCCCGAAACCCCGGTGTTCCACAAGGGCCGCGAGCTGTACGGCCTGTTCGAGGCCCGGGGCGCGCTGCGCGAGCATGGCTACGCCCTGGTGACCGAAGGCTACATGGACGTGGTGGCACTGGCCCAGCTGGGCTTTGCCAACGCCGTGGCCACCCTGGGCACGGCCTGCACGCCCGAGCACGTGCACAAGCTGTTTCGCTTCACCGACCAGGTGGTGTTCAGCTTCGACGGCGACGCCGCCGGCCGGCGCGCCGCGCACAAGGCGCTCGAGGCCGCCCTGCCCCTGGCCAGCGACACGCGCAGCATCAAGTTCCTGTTTCTGCCGCCCGAACACGACCCGGACAGCTTCATCCGCGCCGAGGGCGCCGCTGCCTTCGAGCAGGCGGTGCAGGCCGCCGTACCCCTGTCGCGCTTCGTGCTGGACGCCGCCGCGCAGGACTGCGACATGGAAACGGCCGAAGGGCGCTCGCACTTTGCCGCCAACGCCCGGCCGCTGTGGCAACTGCTGCCCGCCGGCGCCCTGGGGCAGCAACTGCTGGGCGAGATCGCCGCGCAGGTACGCATCGGCGTGCACGAGCTGCAACAGCTGTGGGGGCTGCGCACCGCGGCACGGCCCTCACAGACCAGGATCCACGGCGGGCCGTCGCCCCATCGCAGCACCGCCCCTGGGCGCCCGCCAGCAGGCCGCCCGGCGCCGGCGCGGACACCGGGCGGGCGGACAGCCCCCAGCAGCCGCGCCCACCGTGCCCTGCAGATCGTGCTGACCGCACCCGGCACCTGGCAGACCCTGAGCGGCAGCGACCACCAGTTGCTGTGCGAGCAACCCGCACCCTATGGCCCCCTCTTTGCGTGGCTGGACGGCCAGGTGCAAGAACACGGCCCCCAGCCCTGGAGCGCGCTGCGCGAGGCGCTGCGCGACCACCCGCACGAGGACGTGGCCGTGCGCGCCATCGAGGGCCTGCACGACGAGATCGACTCCGACCCCAAGGAACTGCAGGACATCCTGCGTCAGCAGCGCCCCGTGCACCTGAAGCAGCGCATGGATGCGGCGCTGGCCGCCGGCGACGTGGCGCTGTACCAGATGCTGTTGCCCGAGCTGGCCAAGGCCAAGGCCGGTGAAGGCGGAACCCAGGGTCATTGATGGCCGGCCCAACGACAACTGCCTCTTGAAATTCGGCGAATTGTTATAATGTAGGGCTTGTCACCGGCAAGAGCGACAGCAGCACCTCCGGATCGGCCTTCGCGTCGTCAACGCACGCGCCCCACGCACGGGGGCGGCCACATCACCGCAAGGACTGCACTCCAAATGTTCGCCCGACCATCTTGCCCATGACGGTTGAGCGCCCGCATTGGCTGCCTGTCAGCCTGGGGGGCCACCGCAGTGCCTTTCTTTTTGAATTGATTCCGATGGAGCCTGCCCAGCCGGCCTTGCAACCGGTGGGCCGCTCCGATTCGTTCCGAGGTCGAACCATGCCCACCAGCGCCAAAACCGCCAAGTCCGCCACCAAGGCGAAAGCCGCCGCCGACGAGCTCGAGCCCAAGGCCACGCCCGCCAAAAAGGCCGGCCGCAAGGCCGCTGCCGAAAAATCGACCCCGCCCAAGCGCGGCAAGGCCGGCAAGGCGACCGCCCGTGAGGAGGACGACACCGACCTGTCCGACATCGAGTCCGATCTGGAAGGCGAGCCCGAGGCCGCCACGCCCGAGGTGGTCGAGAAGGCCAAGCCCCTGCGCATGAAGATCAGCAAGGCCAAGGAAAGGGCCTTGATGAAGGAGTTCGGCCTGGACGAAAGCGTGCTCTCCGAAGAGGAGATGAACACCCGCCGCGCCAACCTGAAGACCTTGCTCAAGCTGGGCAAGACGCGCGGCTACCTGACGCACGGCGAGATCAACGACCACCTGCCCGACAAGCTGGTGGACGCCGAGACGCTGGAAGCCGTGGTCTCCATGCTCAACGACCTGGGCGTGGCCGTGTACGAGCAGACACCGGACGCCGAGACCCTGCTGCTGACCAACACCGGCACCAGCACCGCCACCGAGGAAGAGGCCGAGGAAGAGGCCGAGGCGGCGCTGTCCACCGTGGACAGCGAATTCGGCCGCACCACCGACCCGGTGCGCATGTACATGCGCGAAATGGGCACGGTGGAGCTGCTCACGCGCGAGGGCGAGATCGAGATCGCCAAGCGCATCGAGGGCGGCCTGATGGAAATGATGGAAGCCATCAGCGCCAGCCCGACGACGATTGCCGAAATCCTGCGGATGGCCGGCGAGATTCGCGAAGGCAAGGTGGTCATCAACACCATCGTCGACGGTTTTGCCGATGCCGACGAAAACGACGACTACGTGGCCGAGGAAGACTTCGACGAGTACGACGAAGAGGACGACGACGACGGCAAGGGCGGCTCCAAGTCGATGACCCGCCTGCTGGAAAAGCTCAAGGCCGAAGCGCTGGAGCGCTTTGACGACGTCGCCGCGCTGTTCGACAAGGTGCGCCGTGCCTACGACAAGGAAGGCTGGGGCTCGCCCACCTATGTCAAGGCGCAGCACGCGCTGTCCACGCGCCTGATGTCGATCCGCTTCACCGCCAAGACGATCGAGAAGCTGTGCGACCTGCTGCGCGGCCAGGTGGACGACGTGCGCAAGTACGAACGCGAACTGCGCCGCATCATCGTTGACCGCTGCGGCTACCCGCAGGAGCATTTCATCACCGACTTCTCGGGTCGCGACAAGAACGGCAACCGCGTGCGCTCGCATCTGCTGGACCTCAAGTGGGTCGAGAAGCAGGCGCAGGCGGACAAGACCTGGAGCGCCATCATGGGGCGCAACATTCCGCCCATCCAGGATCTGCAGCAAAAGCTGGCCGACCTGCAGGCGCAGGTGGTGGTGCCGCTCGACGAGCTGAAAGCCATCAACAAGCGCATGAACGAGGGCGAAGCCGCCAGCCGCGACGCCAAGAAGGAAATGATCGAGGCCAACCTGCGCCTGGTCATCTCGATCGCCAAGAAGTACACCAACCGCGGCCTGCAGTTCCTCGACCTCATCCAGGAAGGCAACATCGGCCTGATGAAGGCGGTGGACAAGTTCGAATACCGCCGCGGCTACAAGTTCTCGACCTACGCCACCTGGTGGATCCGCCAGGCCATCACGCGCTCCATCGCCGACCAGGCGCGCACCATCCGCATCCCGGTGCACATGATCGAGACCATCAACAAGATGAACCGCATCTCGCGCCAGCACCTGCAGGAGTTCGGCTTCGAGCCCGACGCCGCCTTGCTGGCCGAGAAGATGGAGATGCCCGAGGACAAGATCCGCAAGATCATGAAGATCGCCAAGGAGCCGATTTCGATGGAGACGCCCATCGGCGACGACGACGACAGCCACTTGGGCGACTTCATCGAGGACAGCAACAACACCGCGCCGGTGGACGCCGCCATGCAGGCCGGCCTGCGCGACGTGGTCAAGGACATTCTCGACAGCCTGACACCGCGCGAGGCCAAGGTGCTGCGCATGCGCTTCGGCATCGAGATGGACAACGACCACACGCTGGAGGAAGTCGGCAAGCAGTTCGACGTGACGCGCGAACGCATCCGCCAGATCGAGGCCAAGGCGCTGCGCAAGCTCAAGCACCCCTCGCGCTCGGACAAGCTGCGCAGCTTTACCGACAACACCTGATCGATTCTGATCAAATCAGCGCCTGGCCCATATCCGATATGCGCCAGGCGCTATTTTATTTGTAGTATTTGGATACCTGATGAACCCCGACGCCGCCCAGATCTGGAAGGCCCCCCGCTGGGCCCTGGCCATTTTGCTGGCCATGCTCGGCATGCTGGGGCCGTTTTCCATCGACACCTACCTGCCGGCCTTCGCGGCCATCGCCGGCTCGCTTCAGGCCACGCCGGTCGAGATGCAGCAGACGCTGTCGGCCTACCTGTTCGGCTTCGCCTTCATGAACCTGTTTCATGGCGCGCTTTCGGACAGCTTCGGGCGCCGGCCGGTGATCCTGGGCGGGCTGCTGCTGTTCACCCTGGCCTCGGTCGGCTGCGCGCTGTCGCAAACCGTCGGGCACCTGATCTTCTTTCGCGCGCTGCGAGGCCTGTCCACCGGTGCCGGGGTGGTGGTCTCGCGCGCGGTCATCCGCGACATGTTCCCGCCCGCCGACGCCCAGCGCGTGATGAGCCAGGTCACCATCTTCTTCGGCATTGCGCCAGCCATCGCACCCATGATGGGCGGCGTGCTGTCCGAGTACCTGGGCTGGCACTCGATCTTCTGGTTTCTGGTGGGAGTGGGCGTGGTGCTCATCATCGCCAACCTGCGCCTGTTGCCCGAGACCTTGCATGTCAAGGACCGCCAACCCTTTCACTTCCGTCACCTGCTCAAGGGCTATGCGGTCCTGCTGTCGGACCCGCGCTTCTTCCTGCTGGCGCTGGCCTCGGGCGTGCCCTTCAACGGCCTGTTCCTCTACATCCTGGGCGCGCCCGCCTACCTGGGCGACGTGCTGCACCTCAAACCCACGCAGTTCTTCTGGTTCTTCGCCCTCAACATCGGCGGCATCATGGTCGGCTCCTGGCTGTCGGGCCGCATGGCGGGCCGGGTGGCGCCCAAGAACCAGATCATGCAGGGCTTTCGCATCATGGTGGCGACCTCGATCTTCAACATCTTGGCCAACCTGCTGTTCGAGGCCGAGCTCTGGTGGTCGCTGTGGCCCATCGCCCTGTTTGCCTTCGGCTGGGCGCTCATGGTGCCGGTGGTCACGCTGCTGGTGCTCGATCTGCACCCTGACCGGCGCGGCATGGCCTCGTCGCTGCAGTCGGTCGTCGGTTCGGTGGCCAACGGCATCGTGGCCGGCGCAGTGGCGCCCCTGGTCATGCACTCGGCCAGCGGCATGGCCATCATGTCGGCGGCATTTCTGGCGATCGGCCTGTTCTCGTGGCTGTGGCTGCACAAGCGCTGGCCCGAGATTGGCGATCCGCGCCGCCAGCCGGCCACTACCGGTCAGCGGCCCGAATAGTTCGCCAGTTGCGCGACGTCCGGAATGTGGATCTCGCGCTTGTCCACCTCGATCAGGCCCTGCGAGGCCAGCTCGCCGAGCACACGGGAAAAGTATTCGGGCGTGATCGACAGGCGCGAGGCAATGGCCGCCTTGCTGACCGGCAGCGTCACCGTCAGCGCCTGGCTGCGCGGTTCGGGCGTCGAGCGCCCGCCCAGCAGGTAGCCGATCACGCGCTGCGTGCCGCTGTGCAGCGACACCGCCTCCACGTCCTGCACCAGGCCTTGCAGGCGGCGCGCCAACCCCGCCAGCATGCGCAGCGAAAAGGCCGGGCTGCGCTCGATCTCGTGCAACACCGCCGCCCGCTCGATCGTCAGCAGCAAGGTGTCGGTCAGCGTCTGGGCCGTAACCAGATACGGGGCCTGCATGAACATCACGGCCTCGCCAAAGCTGCGCCCAGGCCCGCACAGGTGAATGACCTTCTCCACCCCCGTGGGCGACATGGCAAACAGCTTGACCTGGCCCATGACCACCACGTGGAATTCGCGGCACGCATCACCCACGCGAAAGATGATGCGTCCGCGCTCCAGCCGGCGCAGATGGCAGTCCTGTGCCAGACGCTCGCGCTCGGGCTCGGTGATGTTGGAAAACAGCGGCAGCGTGCCCAGGTAGCGCGCTACGTCGAACTTGTCATGACTCACTTGGATGGCCCCGAGCACCCGCAAGCACCCAGGATGGAGGGGTTGAACCGAGACCGAGTTTACGGACGATCGGACTGCTCGCCCAGCCTTCAGTCGGCTTTCTTGCCACCGACGCCCAGGTAGGTCTCGATCACGCGCCGGTCGCTCAGCAGGGCGCTGGCTTCGCCGCTCAGGGCCACGGCGCCCATCTCCAGCACGTAGCCCCGGTCGGCCACTTGCAGCGCGGCGCGCGCATTCTGCTCGATCAGCAGCACCGACACGCCGAGATCGCGCAACGAGGCCACGATGTGCAGCACCTCGCGCACGATCAGCGGCGCCAGGCCCAGCGAGGGTTCATCCAGCATCAGCAGCTTGGGGCGCGCCATCAGCGCGCGACCAATGGCCAGCATCTGGCGTTCGCCGCCCGACAGCGTGGCCGCCAGCTGGGCGCGCCGCTCCTCCAGGCGCGGAAACAAGCCGAACACCTCGCCCATGCGTTCGGCCTGGTCGCGCTGGCCGCGCCGCCAGCGGGCAAAGCCGCCCAGCAGCAGGTTGTCCTCGACCGACATCTCGCCAAACAGCTCACGCTTTTCCGGCACCAGGCCCACGCCGCGCGCAACCATGGCCTCCACGGTGGGTCGCGCGATCTTGTGGCCAGCCAACTGCACGCCGCCGGTCGAGGGCAACAGTCCCATCACCGCGTTCAGCAGCGTGCTCTTGCCGGCGCCGTTGGGGCCGATGACGGTGACGATCTCGCCCTCGCCCACCGTGAGCGCGACCTGATGCAGGGCCTCCACCGGGCCGTAGCAGACGCTGAAGTCCTGGATGTTGAGCAAGGGGGCGTTCATGCGGCGGCTCCGGCAACGTCGCTGCCCAGATAGGCTTCCATGACGCGGGGGTTGGCCTGCACCTCGGCCGGTGTGCCCAGGGCAATGACGGTGCCGAACTCCAGCACCGTGACGCGATCGGCCAGGTTCATGACGAATTCCATGTCGTGTTCCACCACCAGCACGGCCAGGCCTTCGGCCCGCAGCTGGGCCAGCAATTGGGCCAGGGCCTGTTTTTCCAGGTGACGCAGGCCGGCGGCCGGCTCATCCAGCAGCAGGACCGAGGGCTGGCCCGCCAGCGCCCGCGCGATCTCGACGATGCGCTGCTGGCCCAGCGGCAGCGAGGCCGCGGGGGTGTCGATGTACTGCTCCAGGCCGCAGCGCTCGATCTGGTGGCGCGCCTCGGCCAGCAGGGCGGCTTCTTCGCTGCGGTCGGTGCGCAGCATCGCCGACAGCCAACCGCGCCGGGCCCGCAGATGCGCGCCCACGGCCACGTTCTCGAGCACGCTGCGCTGGCCCAGCAGCCGCACGTGCTGGAAGGTACGCCCCAGCCCCAGCGCGGCAAAGGCACGCGAGGGCTTGCCCGCCATGGCCTGTCCCAGCAGGGTGACCGTGCCCGAGGTCGGGTCGTCCACGCCCGAGATCATGTTGAAGAAGGTGCTCTTGCCAGCACCATTGGGGCCGATCAGCGCGTGCACCTCGCCCGACTTGACGTCCAGGTTGACGGCGTTGTTTGCCACCAGGCCGCTGAAGCGCTTGGTGACGTCCTGGGCCTGCAGCACGACCTGACCAGCCGGAGGCAGGGTATGGCGCGACAGCGGGACGATGGGAGCGCCTTGCGCGCGCGGCTTGGCAGGCTTGAGAAGCGGGTTTACCCAGGCCGCGATCAATGGCCACAGGCCATCGGCCGCGCGCTGCAGCACCAGCAGCATCAGCAGGCCAAACACGATGACCTCGAAATTGCCGCTGGCGCCCAGCAGGCGCGGCAGCCAGTCCTGCAATTGCTCCTTGAGCAGGGTGATCAGGGTGGCGCCCAGCACGGCACCCCACAGATAGCCCGAGCCGCCCACCACGGCCATGAACAGGTATTCGATGCCGATGTTCAGGTCGAAGGGCGTGGGGTTGACGAAGCGCTGCAGGTGCGCGTACAGCCAGCCCGAGACGGCCGACAGCAGGGCCGCCAGCACGAACAGCTTCATGCGCTGGCGCCCGGTGTCCACGCCCATGGATTCGGCCATCACGCGTCCGCTCTTGAGCGCGCGGATGGCGCGGCCCTCGCGCGAATCCAGCAGGTTGTGCAGGCCCCAGATGGCCAGCAGCAGCACGGCCCAGATGAGCAGGCCCAGCACGCGCGGCGAGTCCAGCTCATAGCCAGCAATCGACAGCGGCGGCACGCCGGTGATGCCGGTAAAGCCGCCCAGACCCTCGAGGTTGCCGAAGATGTAGTACAGGCTCAGGCCCCAGGCCAGCGTGCCCAGGGGCAGGAAATGCCCCGCCAGCGGCAGCGTGACGGCCCCCAGAAACCAGGCAATCAAGGCCGTGACCACCAGCCCGAGCACCAGACCCAGCCAAGGCAGGAGCCCTGCCGGCAGCGCGGAAAGCGCCTGCGTGGCCGTGGGCGAGGTGCAGATCCAGGCCGTGGCATAGGCGCCCAGGCCGACAAAGGCCGCCTGCCCGAAGGACGTGATGCCGCCCACGCCCGTGAGCATGACCAGCCCCACGGCCACCAGCGAATACAGGCCGATGTAGTTCACCAGGGTGATGGTGAAGGCCCCGAACAGCGGCCAGGACAGCGCCAGCAGGGCGATGGCCAGCCAGGTCAGATGGCGGCGGGAAATGGGTAAACCTCCGCGCTGGCGCGCTGCGGTGTGATCGCCTTCGGGCGGCCGGGCGGCGCTCATTCCTCGTCCTCCACGTGACGGGTGTTGAGGGAACGCCACCACAGCACCGGGATGATGAGGGTAAACACAATGACTTCCTTGAAGGCGCTGGCCCAGAACGAGGAGAAGGATTCAAGCTGGCCCACCAGCAAGGCACCAGCCACCGACATGGGATAGCTGAGCAGCCCTCCGACGATGGCGGCCACGAAGCCCTTCAGGCCGATCAGAAAGCCGGTGTCGTAATAGATGGTGGTGATGGGCGCGATCAGCAGGCCGCAGATGGCGCCAATGAGCGCGGCCAGCGCAAAGCAGATGTCGCCTGAGAGGTCGGTGGGAATGCCCATCAGCCGCGCCCCGACCCGGTTGATGGCGGTGGCCCGCAGGGCCTTGCCGATGATGGAGCGCTCGAAGAACACGTACATGGCTGCCAGCAGCACCACCGCCGCACCGATCACCACCAGCGACTGGCCGCTGACCGGCAAGCCGCCGACGTCCCAGCGCGCGTCCCACATCGAGGCGGTGCGTGCGCCCTCGGCGCCAAAGTAGTACAGCCCCAGTCCGACCATGACCCAGTGCAGCGCCACCGACACGATCAGCAGCATCAGCACGCTGGCGTGCGCCAGCGGACGGTACACCAGTCGGTACAGCAAGGGCCCCATGGGCACGATCAACAGCAGCGCCAGCACCGTCTGCGCCCAGGCCGCGGTCGGCTTGACCCACAGTGCCAGCACGGCAGCCACGGCCGGCAGCGCGATGGCCCATACCGCGGTGGAGCGCCAATCCACATGGATGCCGCGCCCATGGCGCCAGCCTTCGACCACCAGCGTGATCACGGCCAGGCCCAGCAGCAACCAGATGGCCGAGGGCACGCCCCCGGCCTGGATGGCCGCCATCGACAGCGCCGCATAGGTGACGAACTCGCCCTGCGGAATGAAGATGACGCGCGTGACGGAGAACACCAGCACCAGGGCCAGCGCCATCAGCGCGTAGATGGCGCCGGTGACAAAACCGTCCTGCGCCAGCATCAGGGCTATTTGTGCGTCCATGAATCAAAACACCTGTTCATCGCCGAATTCACCAAAATTTTGCTGGCCTCCGGGGCCTGCCGGGGCTGCAGAAGCATGAAGCGCACACCCTGGAGCCAAGGCCAGGCTCATCAGGCGCTGCTGCAGCAAGGGCCCGGATGATCCCCTCGCGCAGTCGAAAAACGATTATTAAACATCAACAATATTGAGGGCCGATCATGGAAAACCACTAGATGCGCCACTGACCCACTCGCCCCGCAAACCCGGTTGTCCAGCCGGCTCACCCGCGATCCGCCGGGCGGGGTGTTCACCTCAAGGAATCCACTTGTGCAAACAGGGCGACAGCCACAGGCCTGTCGCCCTGTTTCGGAGCAGCGCAACCGCTTACGGCCGCCGACGGTCGGTCACTTGCTGGGTTGGTACACCCATTTGCCGTTTTCGATCTTGACCATGACCACGCCACGCTGGTCCAGCCCCAGATGGTCCTGCGGCGACATGTTGAAGATGCCGTGCGCACCGGCCACATCCTTGACGTGCTCGATCGCGTCGCGCAGCGCCGAGCGGAAGGCTTCGGAACCCGGCTGGGCCTTTTTCAGCGCCTCGGGCACCGCGGCGGCCAGGACCTTGCTGGCGTCCCACACGTGGCCGCCAAACGTCGAAACGCTGCCCTTGCCATAGGCGGCTTCATACGCGTGGATGTACTCCAGCGCCGACTTGCGCACCGGGTTGCTGGCCGGCAACTGATCGGCCACCAGCACCGGGCCGGCTGGCAGCAGGGTGCCGTTCACATCCTTGCCGCCCACGCGCAGGAAGTCGTTGTTGGCCACGCCGTGGGTCTGGTAGATCTTGCCGGCGTAGCCGCGCTCCTTGAGCGTTTTCTCGGGCAGCGCCGCCGGCGTGCCCGAGCCGGCGATGAGAATCGCGTCCGGCTTGGCCGCCATCAGCTTGAGCACCTGGCCCGTCACCGCGGTGTCGGTACGACCGTAGCGCTCGTTGGCCACCAGCTTGATCTTCTTGAGGTCCAGCGCCTTGACGGTCTCCTTGTACCAGCCTTCGCCGTAGGCGTCGGAGAAGCCGATGAAGCCCACCGTCTTGATACCCTGGTCGGCCATGTGGCCGGCAATCGCCAGCGCCATCATGATGTCGTTTTGCGGGGTCTTGAAGACCCAGCGCTTCTTGGCGTCCTGCGGCTCGATGATGGCCGCCGAGGCGCCCAGCGAGATCATCGGCGTCTTGCCTTCCGCCACCGCGTCGATCATGGCCAGCGAGGCCGGCGTGGTGGACGAACCGATGATGATGTCCACCTTCTCGGCCATCAGCTTGCGGGCGTTGGTGACCGCGCCCGTGGTGTCGGAGGCGTCGTCCAGCACGATGTAGTTGACCTTCTGGCCGCCCATGGTCTTGGGCAGCAGGGCCACGGTGTTCTTTTCGGGGATGCCCAGAGACGCCGCCGGGCCGGTGGCCGAAAGCGTCACGCCCACGTTGACGTCGGCCCAGGCGGACAGGGAAAAGCCGGTCGCGGCAATGCACGCCAGGGCGATGTGTTTGATCTTCATGGGTTTGGCTCCAACGGAAAGTGAAAAGGCCACACGGCGCCGATCGGCAAACCGATCAGCACGATAAGTCGACCGAGCGGTCGGTTAATGATTGTATCGACCGGCCTGCCCCAAAAAGCCGTCGCGAGGCTGGGAATTTCCCTAGGCCGATGGGCCTTGAATGCCGATCGCCCGGCCCCATGAGCACGAGCGCAAGGCGAGCGCCGGCCCGGGCCCATGCTCAACCCAGGACGTGGGCCGCCGTCAGCAAGGCCAGGAGCAGCAGCCACAGCGCCACCATGCGCCAGACCAGGCCCACCACGCGCGCAAAGTGCGCCACGCTGGGCGCCTCGCCGGGCAGATCGTCGGGCTGCCCTGCCCCCATCACGACGTCGCCCATCGGCGGCGCCGGCGGCACGCGGGCGGGCATGCTGCCCAGGCGCACCCCCACGGCGCCGGCGGTCGCGGCCAGGATCACGCCGTCATTGGCATTGCCAAACCGATCAGCATGGCGGCGCCAGGCGTCAATGGCGTCCTCGAAGCTGCCGACGATGGCCAGCGCCAGCGCCGTGCTGCGTGCCGGCAGCCAGTCGATCCAGCCCCAAGCCGCCTGCGCGGCGCCGGCCAGCGCGGCGCTCACGCCGGCCTCTGGTGCCGAACCATCAAGGGGCCAGTGGCGCGCCACGGCTGCGGCCTGGCGGTAGAACACCGCGCCCGCCGGCCCCAGCCCCAGCACCTCCAGCAGGCAGAACCACAGCATCACGCCAAACACGTGGCGATGCGCGGCCAGCACCGAATGCTCCAGCACCAGGCGCACCAGGTCGTTGCGGGCAATGCTGGACTCGTCCACCTGCTGCCATTGAGCCAGCAACTGCCGCGCACGCTCCTCGTCGCCCAACTCCAGCGCGTCACGGATGGCGACGAAATGATGGCTGAACTGGCGAAAACCCAGATTGAAGTACAACACCGCGATGGTCCACAGCAGCGCCAGCGGCCATCCAGCCAGCCACAGCAAGGCGGCATGGACCGCCGCCACGCCCAAGGCCGGCCCCGCCACCGCCAGCGTCCAGGCCAGCCAGGCGTGCTGGGACGCGCCGGCGTCCACGTTGCGCGCCACGCCCTGGGCCCAGCGCCCCAGCGCTTCCAGCGCCGGATTGCGCGGCGCCAGCGGCCATACCTGCTCCAGCAGCAGGGTGGTCACGATGGCCAGCAGGATCATCCCGCGATGATAGTGAGGCCACCGCGCCCCGCCGCGCTGGCGCTGCCAGCCGAGTTCAGGCCAGCAGGAATCTGTATAAATTTCGCAACATTCCAGCCGTGGCACCCCAGATGAAGTGCTCCACGGCGGGCGCCGGCACGGCGCCGCGCGCCGCCGCCGGAACGGGCTCGCGGTAGGGCATGGAAAACCATTCGCGCACCCCGCCCGGCCATTCGAAGCGGTGGCGCCGGTGGTGCGCCGGGTTCATCAGGAAGGCCAGCGGCACCTCGAAGGCATGGGCCACTTCGTCCGCATTGGGCTGCAGGACGAAGCCCTCGCGCACCAGGGCCACCACCGGCGTCACCAGATACTGCGAGCCCGTCGCGTACACCGGCAACTGGCCCAGCACGTCGATGAAGGCCGGCGCCAGACCGACCTCCTCGCGGGTTTCGCGCAGCGCGGCGTGCACCGCGTCGCCGTCGCCGGCCTCGACCTTGCCGCCCGGAAACGCCACCTGCCCCGAGTGCGAGGACAGGCCCAGGGCGCGCTCGGTCAGCAACACCGACAAGCCGCCCGTGCGCAGCACCAGCGGCACCAGCACGGCCGCAGCCACCGGCGCGCGATCGACGAAACGGGGCTCCTGGCGCACCTCGGGTTGCCAGGGCGGCGGCGCCTGAAAGCGCTGGCGCAAGGCCTGCGGCGTCAAGCGCTCGGGTGGCACCGCGGGCAAAGCGTCGTCCACCCCGGTCACGGGCACCTGGCGGGGATCGAACGAGGGCAACAGTGAAGGGATGCTGGTCATGGCGACAGGGAGGCGGCCATGCAAAAACCGCCTGCACGCGCGAGGCGGCAGGCGGCTTGCAGCGAATGGCGGCGTCGCCCGCAGGGGCGGCGCCCGGGCATCACGCGTTCTCGGCCTGAGGGGCGGCGCGGCCGGGCAGCTTTTCCTTGATGCGGGCCTTCTTGCCGCTCAGACCGCGCAGGTAGTACAGCTTGGCGCGGCGCACGTCGCCGCGGCGCTTGACCTCGATCTTGGCGATCAGGGGCGAATAAGTCTGGAAGGTGCGCTCCACGCCTTCGCCGCTGGAGATCTTGCGCACCGTGAACGCGCTGTTCAGGCCGCGGTTGCGCTTGGCGATCACCACGCCCTCATAGGCCTGCACGCGCTTGCGGCTGCCTTCGACGACGTTGACACTGACGATCACCGTGTCGCCGGGCGCAAACTCGGGAATATCCTTGCCCAAGCGGGCGACTTCCTCTTGCTCGAGGGTTTGAATCAGGTTCATCACATTTCCAGTCCCGATCGTGCTCACGCTACGCTAGGGGCGGCCGACCTGTCGCAACTCGGCAGATCGTGGGGGCCGCGGCGGGCAGAGGATCGAAAAGCCTTTGATTATAGCCCGGTGGCGACGTTTTTCAAAACCTGCTCGTCAGGCCCGTCCAGTTGCCCGGCCGCACGGGCAGCGGCGATCAGGGCCGGGCGCTCGCGTGCGGTGAGCAGCAGGCGCTGGGTGCGCCGCCAGCGTTCGATCTGCGCGTGATGGCCACTCAGCAGCTCGGCCGGCACGCTCAGGCCGCGCCACTGCTCGGGCCGGGTGTAGTGCGGGCAGTCCAGCAGGCCGTCGATGGTGGGGTTGAAACTGTCCTGCTGGTGGCTGCCTTCGTCGCCCAGCACGCCCGGCTGCAGGCGCGCCACGGCGTCCAGCAGGGCCAGCGCCGCGATCTCGCCGCCCGACAGCACGAAGTCGCCCAGGCTGATCTGCACATCGACGCAGGCGTCGATGAAGCGCTGATCGATGCCTTCGTAGCGCCCGCAGATCAGGATGGCGCCTTGGCCCTGGGCCCAGCGCTGCACGCCAGCGTGCCGCAGCGGCTCGCCCACGGGCGAGAACAGCACGGCCGGCGCCTGGGCCTCGGGCGCCTCGGCGCGGTCGTCGCGCACGGCCTGCAGGCAGCGCGCCAGCGGCTCGGCCAGCATCACCATGCCGGGACCGCCGCCAAAGGGGCGGTCATCGACGCGGCGGTAGTTGCCTTCGGCGTGCTCGCGCGGGTTCCACAGTTTCAGCTCGATCTGGCCGCTGGCGTAGGCGCGGCGGGTGATGCCCGCTTCGACAAACGGAGCAAACAGCTCCGGAAACAGGGTGATGACGTCGAAGCGCATGCGCGGGCTGCCCGGCGCTACTGCACCGAACCGGGCTGAGGCGGCTGCTGCGCAGCGGGGGTAAACAGGCGGCCCACGTCAACCGCGTCGAAGCGCTCCTGCTGGCCACAGAAGTCACAGCTCACCTCGACCTGGCCTTGCTCGCGCACGATGGCTTCGGCCTCGTCCCGGCCCAGGCCCTTGAGCATGGCGGCAACGCGCTCGCGGCTGCACGAGCAGGCAAAGCGCGGGCCGCTGGCGCCCAGCAAAGGCTCGAAGCGCTGCAGCGGCTCCTGCCAGAACAGGCGGTGCAATACGGTGTTGGCGTCCAGCTCCAGCAGCTCCTCGCGCTTGAGGCTGCGCGCCAGCAGCGACAGGCGCTCGAAGGCGTCGTCCTGGACGCCCTCCTCGCGCGCCACATGGCTTTGCGCCAGGTTGTGCCGCCCCTGCACCGGCAGGCGCTGCAGCAGCAGGCCGGCGGCGCGCGTGCCATCGGCCGCCAGCACCAGGGTGGTGTCCAGTTGCTCCGACTGGCGCATGTACTGCTCGATGACCTCGGCCACGCCCGGCAGGGCCACGCCGCCCGGCCCCGCCAACGGCACCACACCCTGATAGGGCTGCTGGCCGGGCAGGCGCAGGCGCGGGTCCAGCGTGATGGCGCAGCGCCCCTGGCCGCTGGCGTTGACCAGCTGCGCCAGCGTGACACCGGGCGCCACCGCGCCGGCCACCGACGCGGTGGCGCGCAGGCGCAGGTCGGACTGCACCTCGGCCACGGCCAGCTTGACCGGGCCGTCGCCAAAAATCTGCATCACCAGCGCGCCATCGAACTTGATGCCCGACTGCATCAGCACGGCGGCGGCGGCCATCTCGCCCAGCAGTTCGGCCACCGGCGGCGGGTAGGCACCGGTCTGGGTGTTGGCCGTGCGCCGGCGCAGCACCTCCTGCCAGGCGTCGGTGAGGCGCACCAGCGCACCGCGCACGGGCAGGCCCTCAAAGATGAATTTGTGCAGTTCGGACATCCGTTGCAGATGAGGCCTCAAGCTCGCTTCTTCAAGCCGGCCCGAAAGCGCCGCGCGTTGTCGATGTAATGCTGCGCACTATGGCGCAGGCCCTCGATCTGCTCGGGCGTGAGCTGGCGCACCACGCGCGCGGGCGCGCCCACGATCATGCTGCCGTCGGCAAATTCCTTGCCTTCGGTCACCAGCGCGCCGGCGCCCACCAGGCAGTTCTTGCCGATCTTGGCGCCGTTGAGTACCACGGCACCGATCCCGATCAGCGACTCGTCGCCGATGGTGCAGCCGTGCAGCATCACCTTGTGGCCCACGGTGACGTGCCGGCCGATGGTGAGCGGCTGGCCCACGTCGGCGTGCAGCACGCTCAAGTCCTGGATGTTGCTGCCCTCGCCCACCGTCATGTGCTCGGTGTCGCCGCGCAGCACGCAGCCAAACCACACACTGGCATCGGCCGCCAGCGTGACGTGGCCGATCACCTCGGCCGAGTCGGCCACCCATGCGCTGGCCGCCACCTGCGGCGCCACGCCATCGAGTTCATACACCGCCATCGCGCGGCTCCTTCGAAGGGCAAAACTACAATTGTATGGATGGAGATGCGCGCCCTTGCCCTGCAGGCCCTCATGGCCGGCGATGTTGAATCAAAACAGGCTCTGACGCGCTCCCTGTCAGCGCAAGCAGCTACGTTGACAATAGCATCCGAGTGCGTGATCGACGCACCGGCCGGCCTGCCCGGGCGCCCGGCGCGGCCGGTGTTGATCGAGCACACGCAGTTGCCCAGGCGCTCGGTGCACACGCTGGACGGGCGCGCCGCACTGATCCACGCCATCTGCCACATCGAGTTCAACGCCATCAACCTGGCGCTGGACGCGGTCTGGCGCTTTGCCGGCATGCCCGAGGCCTATTACCGCGACTGGCTGCGCGTGGCGGGCGAAGAAGCGCATCACTTCAGCCTGCTGCATGCGCACCTGCAAACTCTGGGCCGCCGCTATGGCGACTTTGCCGCGCACGACGGCCTGTGGACCATGTGCGAGAAAACCGCAGGCGACATCACCGCGCGCATGGCCCTGGTGCCGCGCACGCTGGAGGCGCGCGGACTGGACGCCACGCCACTGATCCAGCGCAAGCTGCGCGCCGTGGGCACGCCCGACGCGCGGGCCGCGTGCGACATCCTGGACATCATCCTGCGCGACGAAATCGGCCACGTGGCCATTGGCAACCACTGGTATGGCTGGCTGTGCCAGCGCCAGGGGCTGGATCCGGTGGCCCACTACGCGCACCTGACGGAAGCCCATCAGGCGCCGCGGCTGAAGGGCCCGTTCAACCTGCCGGCGCGCCGGCGGGCCGGCTTCACGGACGAGGAAATGGCGTGGTGGAGCGCCCCGGCGCGTGGCGCCTGAGAACGCCTGCCGCCTTCAGGCCGGCTGCATCTGCGTGCGAAACCATGCGATGGTGTCGGCCAGCCCATCGTGCAGGCTCACCGCCGGTTGCCAGCCCAGCACCTGCCGCGCCAGCGTGATGTCCGGCTGGCGGCAGCGAGGATCCTCCTCGCGCCCCGGCGCGTCCTGCACGCCGGCGGCGCTGCCGCTCAGGCGCAGCACCTCGCGCGCCAGCTCGGCCATGCTGACCTCGTGCGGATTGCCCAGGTTGACCGGGCCCGTGGTGTGCTCCTGCTCCATCAGGGCCAGCAGGCCGCGCACCGTGTCGCTGACATGGCAGAACGAGCGCGTTTGCGCCCCGCCGCCATGCAGGGGCAGCGGCTCGTCGCGCAGCGCATGGACGATGAAATTGCTGACCACGCGCCCGTCGTCGGGCCGCAGGCGCGGGCCGTAGGCGTTGAACAGGCGTGCCACGCGCACGGCGGTGCCGTGCTGCCGGGCGTGGGCCAGCATCAGCGCCTCGGCGCAGCGCTTGCCTTCGTCGTAGCAGCTGCGCGGCCCGACTGGGTTGACGTGGCCCCAGTAGTGCTCGGGTTGCGGGTGCACCTGCGGGTCGCCATAGACCTCGCTGGTCGACGTGAGCAGCATGCGCGCGCCGTGCGCCCGGGCAAAGTCCAGCGCGTGCAGTGTGCCCAGCACGCTGGTGCGCAAGGTATCGACCGGCGTGCGCTGGTAGTCGGGCGGGCTGGCGGGGCAGGCCAGCAGATAGACGCGCCGCACCGGCGGCAGCCGCGCCCAGACGGCGGCGTCGGCCACGTCGCCGCGGACGAAGGCGAAACTCGGCCGGTCGATCAGGGACGCCAGGTTGTCCCGGCGTCCGGTGGACAGGTCGTCCAGGCACAGCACCGGCTCGCCGCGCGCGTGCAGCGCCTCGCACAGGTGGCTGCCCACAAAGCCGGCACCGCCGGCAACCAGGGTGGGTGTCATGCCGGGACCTGCGCCTTGACGGGGCCGAACGACCACTGCACGCGCAGCAGGGCCCAGATCTCCTCGGGCGCCAACTCGCCCCCCACATGATCCAGCGTGTCGTCGTGCAGGCCGCTGGCGGGCACCGGCAGCCCCGCCTGGCGGTAGCTGCCGGCCCAGTTGGATT
This sequence comes from Burkholderiaceae bacterium, assembly GCA_041396485.1. GTDB lineage: Bacteria > Pseudomonadota > Gammaproteobacteria > Burkholderiales > Burkholderiaceae_C > Ottowia. The sequence goes on from JAWKYM010000003.1 coordinate 124,533, forward strand.
CGTAGCGCACGGTCTGCTGGCCGGTCCAGGCCACGCGCAGGCGGTGGTGCTGCATCAGCCAGCACATGACGCGGTCGCAGATCGGCGTGATGGAACGCGGAATCTGGCACCAGGCACCCCACAAGAAGCCCGCCGAGCGCGCCAGGCTGATACAGCTCGTATCGACAAAGGTGCCCCCCACCGGCTCGTCCGGTGGCGTCATGCGCAGATGCTCATGACCCGGCAGGAACATGGTGCGCAGCGAAAACACCGCGTCAAGCGGCGTCCCGGCGGCCCGGGCGCGCTCATAGGTTTGCACCAGCGAGCTCACGTGCTCGGGCTCCAGCAGGTTGTCGGCATCCAGAAAGCACACCAGGTCCATGCCGTCGGCCAGCGCGCACTGCGCACCGATGCCGCGCGGCGTGCAGCCGAAGTTGGCGTGCGCGTTGGGCAGCACGATGTGCCGCACGCGCGGCTCGCCGGCCAGCACCTCGGGCTGTGCAAAGCCGTCGGCCACCCAGTAGTGCAGCCATTGGGCGTGCGTTTGCTCGCGCACGCTGTGCAGGCAGCGCTGCAGCACGGCCGCCGGCTCCTTGTAGTAGGGCGTGACCACCGCCACGCGCAACTTTTCGGGCATGTTCTCTTTCAGGTTCCCGCCGAGGTCGCCCTCGCGCCCTCCCCGCCGCATTTATAACCGGGCAGCGGCCGCTCGCTACCCGCGCGGGTGATGCTGCGCGTGCAAATCCTTCAGCCGCTGGCGCGCGATGTGGGTGTAGATGGTGGTGGTGGAAATGTCGGCGTGGCCCAGCAGCATCTGCACCGCGCGCAGGTCGGCGCCATGGTTGAGCAGATGGGTGGCAAAGGCGTGGCGCAGCGTGTGCGGCGACAGCGGCGCATGGATGCCGGCCTGGCGCGCGTAGCGCTTGACCAGGCCCCAGAACATCACGCGCGACATGGCGGTGCCCGGCGTGCGGCCGGCGCTGGTGACGAACAGCGCCTCGCTCTGGCGCGCGCCCAGCAGCTCGGGGCGGCCTTCGCGCAGCCAGCGCTCCAGCCAGTCGCGCGCCAGCTCGCCAAACGGCACCAGGCGCTCCTTGCTGCCCTTGCCCAGCACGCGCAGCACACCTTCGTTCAGGCCGAGGTGGATGACCTTGAGGCCGACCAGCTCGCTTACGCGCAGGCCGCTGGCGTACATCAGCTCCAGCATGGTGCGGTCGCGCAGGCCCAGCGCGGTGTCGGTGTCGGGCGCGGCCAGCAACGCCTCGACCTGCGCCTCGCTCAGCGTCTTGGGCACGCGCAGGGGCTGCCTGGCGGGCAGCAGCTTGAGCGTGGGGTCGTGCTGGATCAGGCCCTCGCGCAGCGCCCAGCGAAAGTAGCGCTTGAACACCGTCAGGCGCCGGTTGGCCGAGCTGGCGCGGGTGTCGGCACGCGCGGCGAAGTAGGCCTGCAGCTGATGCTCCTGCGCCTGGAGCAAGGCGGCTTGGTGTTGATCGGCCAGCCAGCGTGCGGCCAGCGTCAGGTCACGCCGGTAGGCCGCCAGGGTGTTGGCCGCCAGGCCGTCTTCCAGCCACAGCGCGTCGGTGAAGCGGTCGATCGACGCATCCGGGTCTTCATTCACAGAATTCATGGAAAATCGGGCCGTAGCGCCCATCCATAAAGCGCAAACAGCTATTAATTCGATAGCACTTCGAATCAGATGCTGAGCTTTTGCCGCGCCACCACGTGCTGGTAAATGGCCAGCTCGTCCCTGATCTGTCGGGCAAAGGCCGCGGGCGAATTGCCGATGACGATCGAGCCCGTGTCCTCGATGCGCTTCTTGACGGCGGCCTCGTGCAGCACCTTCAGCATGGCGGCGTTGAGCCGATCGACGATGGCCGCGGGCGTGCCCTTGGGCGCCAGGATGCCGTAGTAGGCCATGCGGTTGACCTGATTCAGCCCTACCTCGGCAAAGGTGGGCGTGTCGGGCAAGTCCTTCAGGCGCGCCGACGAGGCAACGGCGATGGGCCGCAGCTTGCCGCTCTTGATGAAGGGCAGCGCCGAGGGCAGGTTGTCGAAGATGATGGGTACCTGGCCGGCCACCACGTCGTTCAGCGCCGGGCCGGCGCCGCGGTACGGGATGTGGGTGATGAACAGGCCCGCCAGGCTCTTGAACAGCTCCATCTGCAAATGGCCGATGCTGCCGGTGCCCGGAGAGGCATAGGAATATTTGCCCGGCTCGCGCTTGATCAGGGCCAGGAAGGCGGCGTAGTCCCTGGCCGGCACGGCGGGGTTGACCGCCAGCACGTTGGGCGTGGCGGCGATGTTGATGACCGGCGCGAAGTCGGCCACCGGGTCGTAGCCCAGCTTCTTGTTGATCGCCGGGTTGGCCGCCGTGGTCGACACCGTGCCCATGCCCAGGGTGTAGCCGTCGGGCGCGGCGCGCGCCAGCTCCTGCGCGCCGATGGCGCCGCCCGCGCCGCCCTTGTTGTCGACCACCACCGGGCGGCCCAGCACCTGGGCCAGCGGCTCGGCCACCACGCGGGCGATGATGTCGGTGGTGCCGCCGGGCGCAAAGGGCACGATCAGGCGGATCGGCTTGCTGGGCCAGGCCTGCGCCCAGGCGGGAGCGACGGTGGTCGCCGCGCTCGACGCGGCCAGGGCCATCAGTTGGCGGCGATGCATGTCTCGCTTCTCCTCGCAGGGGGCTTGTGGTGGGGGGCGACTCGGCATTATGCGCACGCGGAGCACCCCGCGGCCCGCATCGGCGCACCCTGCTCGGCTATCCTCGAACGATGCGCGACGCCCAGCTGCTGCTGCCCGACTTCTCGCTCATCCTGCTGGGCTACCTGCTGTGCCGTTTCACGGCGCTGGACCGTCCGGTCTGGCTGGCGGTCGAGCGGCTGGTGTACTTCTTCCTGTTTCCCGTATTCCTCTTTCAGTCGATCGTGCGCGCCCCGCTCGATCTGCACACCGCCTCGACCCTGATCGGTGCCGGCCTGGCACTGATGGGCTGCGGCATCGCGCTGGCCTACGCCCTGCCCCAGCTGCCCGGACTGCGGCGCCACATCGACCCGCGCGAGCACGCCGCCAGCGCGCAGATCGCGTTTCGCTTCAACTCCTTCATCGGCCTGGCCATGGCCGAGCGCGTGCTGGGCCCGCCCGGCCAGCAGCTGATCGCGGTGCTGATCGGCGTGAGCGTGCCGCTGGCCAACCTGGCCGCCGTGTGGCCGATGGCGCGGCACGGCGAGCGCCCCTTCATGACCGAGATCGTGCGCAACCCGCTGATCATCGCCACGACCCTGGGCCTGGTGGCCAACCTGAGTGGCCTGGGCCCGCCCGGCTGGCTGCAGCCGACGCTGACGCGCATCGGCGTCTCGTCGATCGCGCTGGGCCTGCTGGCCGCCGGCGCCGGCATGCAACTGGCCAGCCTGGCGCGCGGCAAGGCGCTGGGCGGCACCGTGCTGGCCATCCGCCACGCGCTGCAGCCGCTGGCCGCGTGGGCGCTGGCGCGCGCCTTCGGCCTGGGCGCGGCGGAGACCACGGCACTGCTGATCTTCGCTGCCCTGCCCACTTCGTCGAGCTGCTACGTGCTGGCCGCGCGCATGGGCTACAACGGCGCCTTTGTCGCCGGCCTGGTCACGCTCTCGACCGTGCTCGGCTTGGCCAGCCTGAGCTGGGCGCTGCAGCTGGCTGGTGCGCGCTGACAACACCGCTGTGTGCGAGCTTGACAGCCCACGTCAGATGCTATAAAAACAGCAGCATGTTGCGCAATCCCGACGCCCGCAACAGGCTTGAATGGCTTGAACCGCGCCGGCCCTCACCGCTGCAGGGCCCACCGCACGTGCTCGCGCACCACGGCGCTGGGGTGATCGGCGCGCGTGCGCAGCGCGGCGCGCAAGGCGGCCACCTGGGGGTCATGAGCCGGCAGCGCGGCAATGGCGTTGCCCATGGCCGTGGCCACATTGCGCAGCCAGCGCGCGTGGCCGATGCGCCGGATCGGCCCGCCCTCGGTGCGGCGCAGAAATTCATCCTCGCTCCACGCCAGCCATTCGATCAAGCTCGCGCCGCTCAGGCCCTCGCGCTCGTCGAAGTCGGGCAAATCGCTGCGCTGGGCGTACTTGTTCCAGGGGCACACGGTCTGGCAGTCGTCGCAGCCGTAGACGTGGTTGCCCATCAGCGGGCGCAGCGCCTCGTCGATCGCGCCGTCGTGCTCGATCGTCAGATACGAGATGCAGCGGCGCGCGTCCACCCGGCCCGGCGCCACGATGGCGCCGGTGGGGCAGGCGTCGATGCAGGCGCTGCAGCTGCCGCAGTGCGACTCGACGGCCGGCGTGGGCGGCAGCGCCAGGTCGACAAACAGCTCGCCCAGAAAGAACATCGAGCCCGCCTCGCGCGTGAGCACCAGCGTGTGCTTGCCGCGCCAGCCCAGGCCACTGCGCGCGGCCAATTCGCCCTCCAGCACCGGGGCCGAGTCGCTGAACACGCGGTGGCCAAAGGGGCCGAGCTGCGCCGCGATGCGGTCCTGCAGCTTTTGCAGCCGGGCGCGCACCACCTTGTGATAGTCGCGCCCCCGGGCGTAAAGCGAGACCACGCCCTCGGTGGGGCGCGCAAGGCGCGCGCGCTCGCGGCCGGGCCAGTCGCCCGTTTGCGTGCGCGGCAAATAATTCATGCGCGCCGTGATCACGCTCACGGTTCCCGGCACCAGCTCGGCCGGCCGTGCGCGCTTGAGGCCATGCGCGGCCATGTAATCCATGCTGCCATGGAACCCGGCGGCCAGCCATTGCATCAGACCGGCTTCGGCGCTGGCCAGGTCCACGCCGGCGACGCCAACGTGGGCAAAGCCCAACTCGCGCGCCCAATCCCGGATACTGGCCAGCAAGGCTTCGGCATCGATTTGCACCCCATGTCCCATCACACCCCGATTGTAGAAAGCGCACCCGCCCTCGCGTTCACCTGGCATACCGAGGACGACACCGCTGCCTTTGCCGCCCGCCTGGCCGCCCTCCCCCAGCTGCGTAACGCCTTCATCGCCCTGCATGGCGAGCTGGGCACGGGCAAGACCACGCTGGTGCGCCACCTGCTGCGCGCGCTGGGCGTGAGCGGCCCCATCAAGAGCCCCACCTACGCGGTGGTCGAGCCGCACCAGGCGCCGGACGGCCTGTCCATTGCGCACTTCGATTTCTACCGCTTTGCCGACCCGCGCGAGTGGGAAGACGCCGGCCTGCGCGACGTGTTTGCCGCACCCGGCCTGAAACTGGCGGAATGGCCCGAGCACGCGGCGCCGCTGCTGCCCGCTGCCGACCTGGACCTGCACCTGCAGGTCGATGCCGGCGCGCAGCGCGAGGTGCAGCTGCGCGCCGGCACCGCCCTGGGCGCGCGCCTGCTCGAGGAGCTGCGCGCATGACCGCCACCCGGCCCTCATCGCCCGAACGCCGGCGCCTGCTCAAGACGGGCTCGCTGGTGCTGCTGATCGGCGCGCACCAGATCGCCCACGGCGCCGGCATCGTGGCCGTGCGCATCTGGCCGGCCGAGGACTATTCGCGCGTCACCATCGAGTCCGACCGTCCGCTCCAGACCACGCACACGATGGTGGTGTCGCCGCCGCGCCTGGCGGTGGACATCGAAGGCCTGCAGCTCGACCCCACCTTGCGCGAACTGGTGGCCAAGGTGCGCGCCGACGACCCCAACATCGCCGGCATCCGCGTCGGCCAGTTCACGCCCAGCGTGGTGCGGCTGGTGATCGACCTCAAGCACGACATCCGGCCCGAAGTCTTTACCCTGGCGCCCGTGGCGGCCTACCGCAACCGCCTGGTGTTCGACCTGTACCCCGCCCACCCGCCCGACCCGCTGGCGCAGCTCATTGCCCAGCGCCTGAGCGACACCGCGCCGACCGCCGCTTCCAGCCCCAGTCCCGCTCCCGAAGCCGCGACCACCGAGCCCACGCCCGACACGCTGGGCGAGCTGATCGCCCGCCAGATCGAGCGCGCCAACGAAGCCGTGCGCAGCGGGCCGCGCCCGCCCGAGCGCGCCACCGCTCGCCGTGCGCCGCCCGAGGCCGAGCGCCTGATCATCGTCGCCATCGACCCCGGCCACGGCGGCGAGGACCCCGGCGCCACCGGCCCCAGCGGCACGCGCGAGAAAGACGTGGTGCTGCAGATTGCCCTGAAGCTGCGCGAGCGCATCAACCGCACCAGCGTGGGCGGCAATCCCATGCGCGCCTACCTCACGCGCGACGCCGACTTCTTCGTGCCGCTGGCCACGCGCGTGGCCAAGGCGCGGCGTGTGCGCGCCGACCTGTTCGTCAGCATCCACGCCGACGCCTTCATGCGCCCCGACGCCAACGGCGCCAGCGTGTTCGCGCTGTCCGAACGCGGCGCCTCCAGCACCGCCGCGCGCTGGCTGGCCAACAAGGAGAACGAAGCCGACCGCATCGGCGGCGTCAACGTGGACGACAAGGACGCCCACGTGCAGCGCGCGCTGCTGGACATGAGCACCACCGTGCAGATCCGCGACAGCCTCAAGCTCGCCGACGCCGTGCTGCGCCGCATCGGCACCGTCGGGCGCTTGCACAAGAACAGCGTGGAGCGCGCCAACTTTGCCGTGCTGCGCAACCCCGACGTGCCCAGCGTGCTGGTGGAGACCGCCTTCATCAGCAACCCCGACGAGGAGCGCCGCCTGCGCAGCGCGGCCTATCAGAACCAGCTGGCCGACGCGCTGGCCAGCGGCATCGAAAAATACTTTGCCGCCAACCCGCCGCTGGCACGCAACCGGGCGGTGTAGCGCGGGGTGTAGGCTTGGGGCTGCGTGCCGCCAGCACGCCACCCATTCGACAGGAGTTCGTCATGGCCCAACCCCATCTGGCCCCCGGCCAAATCGGCAGCGTATTGCCTTTGGGCAGCAAGCTGGCCCAGACCCCGTCCTACGCGCTGCTCAAGGCGCCGCAGCTCGAGGTCATCCGCGTGGTGCTGCCCGCCGGCAAGACCATGCCCGGCCACCAGGTCGCCGGCGAAATCACCGTGCAATGCCTGGAGGGCGAGATCGACTTCGAGATCGCGGGCCAGACGCAGCGCATGCGGCCGGGCGACTTCCTGCACCTGGGCGGCGGCGTGCCGCACCGGCTCACCGCGATCGAGGACGCCTCGGCCCTGGTGACGATCTGCCTGCAGCCGGGGGTGTGATTCAGACCGCGGCGCGGTCCGCACGCCCGGCCTTCCAGGCGCCGAACAACGCGATCAGTCCCGGCACCAGGATCAGTGCCCAGATGATCTTGCTCAGGTTGGCCTGCACCCAGGGCAGGTTGCCAAACAGGTAGCCCGCCGTCACCAGGCCCAGCACCCAGATCAGCGCGCCCACCACGTTGAACAGCGTGAAGCGCGCGCGGTTCATCTCGGCGACGCCGGCCACGAAGGGCACGAAGGTGCGGATGAACGGCATGAAGCGCGCCACGATCACCGTGATGCCGCCGTAGCGCTCGTAGAACGCATGCGCCCGGTCGAACGCCTTGCGGTTGAACCAGCGCGAGTCGCCCCACTGAAACACCTTGGGCCCGAAGTATCGGCCAATGCTGTAGTTGCACTGATCGCCCAAGATGGCTGCCGCCAGCAGCACCGCGCAAGCCACCGGCCAGCTCATCAAGCCGGCACCCGCCAGGGCCCCGGCCACGAACAGCAGCGAATCGCCCGGCAAAAAGGGCATCACCACCACCCCCGTCTCGACAAACACGATCAGAAACAGCAACGCGTATACCCACGCGCCGTACTGCGCCACGAAGGCGCCCAGGTAGCGATCGACATGCAGGATGAAGTCGACCAGGTGCATTGCATATTCCATGGGGCGTGATTATTCAGGAGTTCAACGGCTCCCCTCGCCCAGCTTTCTACAATTTGCCCGATGCACACCCAGCCCAACCGCCCCATCCGCGAACTCCCCGACGAGCTGATCAGCCAGATCGCCGCCGGCGAGGTGGTCGAGCGGCCGGCCTCGGTGGTGCGCGAGCTGCTGGACAACGCGCTGGACGCGGGGGCCACGCAGATCACGCTGCGCCTGCTGGCCGGCGGCGTTCGGCTGATCAGCGTGGAGGATGACGGCGCCGGCATCGCGCCGCAGGAGATGGCCACCGCGCTCAAGCGCCACGCCACCAGCAAGATCGCCAGCCTGCAGGACCTGGAGGCCGTGGGCACCATGGGCTTTCGCGGCGAGGCGCTGGCGGCGGTCAACTCGATTGCCGAGCTCGCCCTGCTCTCGCGCACGGCCGGCGAAGGCGGCGCCTGGCTGCTCGATGGCCGCACGGGCGAGTTGCGGCCCGCCGCGCGCAGCCCCGGCACCACGTTGGAAGTGCGCGAGCTGTTTTTCAGCGTGCCGGCACGGCGCAAGTTCCTGAAAAGCGACGCCACCGAGCTGGCGCACTGCATCGAGGCCGTGCGCCGCCACGCGCTGGCGCGGCCCGACGTGGGCTTTGCCATCTGGCACGAGGGCAAGCTGATCGAGCAGTGGCGCCGCCAGCCCGGCGCGACGGGCCTGGCGCAGCGCCTGGCCGACGTGCTGGGCCCAGACTTCCTGGCCGATTCGGTCGCCATCGACCACCATGCCGGCCCGGTGCATATCACGGGCCGCGCCGGCGTGCCCGACATCGCGCGCGCCCGCGCCGACCAGCAGTTTGCCTACGTCAACGGCCGCTTCGTGCGCGACAAGGTCATCGCCCACGCCGCCCGCGCCGCGTATGAGGACGTGCTGCACGGCCAGCGCCAGCCGGTCTACGTGCTGCACATCGCCATCGACCCGGCGTGCGTGGACGTCAACGTGCATCCGACCAAGATCGAGGTGCGCTTTCGCGACAGCCGCGAAGTGCACCAGGCCGTGCGCCACGCGATCGAAAACGCGCTGGCCGCGCCGCGCGCCGCGCTGCTGGCCGAGCCCGCCCTGGCCGCCGCCGAGGCGCCCGCCGACGCCCGGGATTTCAAGCCTTTTGGGGCTTCAGCGCCCGCTCCGTTTGCGCAAGCAGCTATTCATTTTGAAGCATCAACGGGCCACGCCGTGCAGGAGCTGCAGGCCCTGTGGCAACCAGAGCGCACGCCCGAGCCGGCCAGCACCGCCGCGCCCGCCGAGGCCGCGCTCGACTGGCCGCTGGGCCGCGCCGTGGCGCAGTTGCACGGCATCTACATCCTGGCCGAAAACCGCGCCGGCCTGATCGTGGTGGACATGCACGCCGCGCACGAGCGCATCGTGTATGAGCGGCTCAAGGCGCAGCTGGGCGCCAACCGCATCGCCAGCCAGCCGCTCTTGATCCCGGCCACCTTTGCCGCCACGCCCACCGAAGTGGCCACGGCCGAAAGCGCAGCCTGCGTGCTGCAGCAGCTCGGGCTGGAGATCACGCCGTTTTCGCCCAAGACCCTGGCCGTGCGCGCCGTGCCCACCACGCTGGCGGCGGGCGACGCGGTGGAACTGGCGCGCAGCGTGCTGGCCGAGCTGAGCCAGCACGAGGCCGCCACCGTGGTGCAGCGCGCCCAGCACGAGTTGCTGGCCACCATGGCCTGCCATGGCGCGGTGCGCGCCAACCGGCGCCTGACGGTCGACGAGATGAACGCCCTGCTGCGCCAGATGGAGACCACCGAGCGCTCAGACCAATGCAACCACGGCCGCCCCACCTGGCGCCAGCTCAGCCTGCGCGAGCTCGATGGCCTCTTTCTGCGCGGCCGCTGAGCCCATGGCCGCCGCCTCACCTTTCACCGTCCCCGCCCTGTGCCTGGCCGGCCCCACGGCCAGCGGCAAGAGCGCGCTGGCGCTGGCCCTGGCCCAGCATCTGCCCGTGGAAATCATCAGCGTGGACTCAACCCTGGTCTATCGCGGCATGGATATCGGCACCGCCAAGCCCACGCCGGCCGAGCGTGTGGCCGTCCCCCACCACCTGATCGACATCCGCGAACCCACCGAGAGCTACAGCGCCGCCGAGTTCGCGCGCGACGCGGCGCGCCTGATCCCCCAGATCCAGGCGCGCGCCCGCCTGCCGCTGCTGGTGGGCGGCACCATGCTGTACTTCAAGGCCTTGCTCGACGGCCTGGACGAGATGCCGCCCGCCGACCCGGCCGTGCGCCAGCAGCTGGACGAGCGCGCCCGCCAGCAGGGCTGGCCCGCGCTGCACGCCGAACTGGCGCGCGTGGACCCGGCGACCGCGGCCCGCCTGCCCGCCACCGACAGCCAGCGCATCCAGCGTGCACTGGAGGTGTGGCAGCTCACCGGGCGGCCACTGTCCAGCTTTCACACTTCAAAAGAGAGAGCATCCAGCCCAATGGACGCGGGCGCAATCCCGCTGTTTTCCCTGGAGCCGACGGACCGTGCCCAACTGCAGCAACGCATCGCCCAGCGCTTTGACGCCATGCTGGCCGCCGGCCTGCTGGACGAGGTGCAGGCCCTGCGGGCGCGCCCCGACCTGACGCCCGATCTGCCCGCCCTGCGCTGCGTCGGCTATCGCCAGGCCTGGCAGGCGCTGGACGAAGGCTGGCCGCCGGCCGTGCTGCGCGAGCGCGGCATCATCGCCACGCGCCAGCTCGCCAAGCGGCAGATGACCTGGCTGCGCAGCCTGCCCTGGCGGCGCGTGCTGGCCACGGACGATGCGCACCCGCCGCTGGGCTGGGCGGCGCCGCTGGCCGCCTGGCTGCAGGGCCGGGTCGGCGCGCCCGGACGACCGGCCGCCTGAACGACGCCCGAAGCGGCGCGCCTGGCCGGCGCCCCGACTGGAGTGGCGGAGATCGGTTTCGGAAGTATCGGGATGTATCTAAAATCGCCCCATGTCGCCTCCGCCACTGTCCGCCTGCGCCTTGGAGCATTGGGACTCCAGCGAGCTCGCCCCCGCCGAGCGGCTGGCCTACTGGCACGACGTGGCGCACAACTGGGTGGACGTGCAGCCCCTGTCCCCGGGTGAACAGTTGCAGGCCTCGTGGTCACTGCTGCGCGGCGAGGACTGCTTCTTCGGCACCAAGCAGTCCAGCGCCTACGAAATGCGCACCGCCGCCCGCCACGTGCCGGCGGGCGAGGACATGGTGGTGATCTCGCTGCTGCAGTCCGGCGAGATGCGCCTGAACGCCGCGCCGGGCGAGCACCAGCACGCCACGCCCGGCACGCTGGGCCTGTACGTGCCCTACCAGGATGCCTGTTACCGCTGGGGCCCGGGCGCGCGCCAGACCTATGTGGCCCTCACGCGCCGCGAAGTGGCCGCCGCGCTGGGGCGCGAGCCGACCAACATGGCCATTGCGCTGGCGGAGTGCGCGCTGGCCCCGCTGCTGGCCAGCCAGCTCAGCCACCTGTCCCTGCTGGCGCGCCAGCCCGACCAGCTGGACGACAGCGAATACGCCGCCCTGCTGGAGGCCACGCGCGCCCTGACGCTGCTGACGCTGCGCAACCTGGGCCGCCAAGGCCAGGACCTGGACCAGCCCGCCGCGGCCGACCCCCAGCACCAGGGCCGGCGCGCGGCCGCGCTGCGCTTCATGCAGCAGCACGCCCACCGGCACGACCTGCATGCCGACATCATCGCCCACGGCGCGGGTTGCTCGCGCACGCGACTGTACGAGGCCTTTGCCGCCCGCGGTGAAACGGTGATGGGCAGCTTGCGCGAGATCCGGCTGCAGCGCGCCCGCACCCTCATCGAACAAAGCAGCCGCCTGAACGTCGGTGCCTTGTCCTGGCGCTGCGGCTTTTCCGACCAGTCGCGCTTCAGCAAGCTGTTTCGCACGCGCTTTGGCCTCTCGCCCACCGAATGGCACCTGCAGTCCCGGGCGGGCTCGCGGCGCTGAGCGGGTGTGACAGCAGACTCATAAATCAAATCGGGCTCCAGCGCCCTGCAGGTCAGCGCATCAAGCTATATTTTTTATAGTTTTTCGACCCCCGATGGCCGGCCACCGCGGGCGCCGGCCGAAGCCCGCACGCCGCGCCCAACGCAGGCAGCAAGATCATAGAGACTCAGCGCCACACCCCACGAGCGCCGTCTTGGGTGAATGCGTCCCAACTTGGGTTCTGGCGTCCACCGCACCTGTCCCGGCCGGTCGTCTGGCGGCATGCTGGCAATCCCGCGCGCAAGACGGACCTGAACCGTGGCCATGCAATGACTTCGTTTGGGCAAATCGTTCAATTCGCCGCTTTCCAGCCATTACCCCTCATGAAAAAGCATCACACCGCCCTGTCCCAGCGGCGCGGCTTCATGGCCGCGGCCGCCTCCGGGCTGGCCCTGCCCGTCTTGGCGCAAAGCGCCGCGGCCCCCAGCCCCAAGCCCAAGTCCAGCCAGGGCCTGGAGCGCAGCCGCACCCGCGTGGCCGGCTTTGCCGACGCCGAGATGGACTACCAGCTGCTGCGCCAGTTGGGCACGGCGCGCTATGGCGGCGCCTCGGTGGGCGAATGCCTGGCACTGGTGCAGCGCATCAAGAACGGGGACCCGGCCAGCTGGATCAGCGAGTTTGCCGCGGCCGGCGCCCGCCAACAGGCCGACGCCCAGGCGCGCGCGCAACGCGGCCACGCCCTGAGCGCGCGCGACCAATACCTGGTGGCCTGCAACAGCTATCGCGCCGCCGAGTACTACTGCGGCGTGCAGGACCCCCAGCACGCCAAGCTGGGCATGCAAAGCCGCGACTGCTTTGCCGCCGCCATGCACGCCCACGGGGCGCCGTTCGAGGCCTTCTCGCTCCCCTGGGGCGACACGCCGCTGCCGGCCTACTACTTTCGCAACCCGCAGGTCGGCACGCGCGCCGGCAAGACGCTGCTGGTCATCAGCGGCTATGACGGCACGCTGGAAGAAACCTGGCTGGCCTACGGCCGCGCGGCGCTGGAGCGCGGCTATCACCTGATGCTGATCACCGGTCCCGGCCAGATGGACACGCTGCGCTTTCACCCGCGCATGGCCTTTGTGCCCGACTACGAGCGCATCGGCAAGCTGGCGCTGGACAACGTGCTGGCGCGCCCCGGTACCGACGCGCGCCGCGTGGCGCTGATGGGCATCAGCTACGGTGGCTACTTCGCCACGCGCATCGCCGCGCACGAGCCGCGTCTGCGCGCGCTGATCGCCAACTCGCCCATCATCGATCTGCACGCCTACATGGTGTCCTTCGTCGGCTTCGATCCGGCCGAGATGCCCGATGCGCAGGACATCGCCCTGGCCGACGTGGACCACATTCCGCCCAGCGTGCTGCCGGCGCAAACGCGCGAGATGATGCGCAACCTGATGCTGCGCATGGGCCAGCCCAGCTTCAAGAAGGTCTATCAGCGCCTGCGCGAGTTCCGCGTCGACGACGCGGCCCTGGCGCGCATCCAGTGCCCCTCGCTGGCCCTGGTCGGCAGCGGCGAGGGTGCCGAGCCGATGGCGCAGTACCAGCACTTCATGAAGACCGTGGCCGGCCCCGTGGCGGGCCATGTGTTCACCGCCGAGGAAGGCGCCGACGGCCATTGCCAGGTCGCCAACCTGGCTTATTCGGCTGCCGTGTCGATGGACTGGCTGGACGAGACCTTCGCCGCATGACGATGCCCTCCATTGCCCGGCTTCTTCGTACCGGCGCCAGCGCCATCGGCCTGGGTGTCGCGCTCAGCGCCTGTGGCGGCAGCGATGCACCACCGGCCCCGGCACCGACCGCCGACAGCGTGAAGCAGGCCACGGCGTACCTGGACACGCTGGTACCGCAGTGGCTGGCGCGCACCGGCGTGCCGGGCGTGGCGGTGTCGGTGGTGTACCAGGGCCAGACGGTGTATGCGCGGGGCTTTGGCGTGCGCCGGGCGGACGAGGCAGGCGCGGTCGACGCCAACACGGTGTTCCAGCTGGCCTCGGTGTCCAAGCCCGTCGGCGCCACCGTGATGGCGGCCCACATGCCCGGCGCCATTGCCGCCGAGGGACGGCCGCCGATCGACTGGAACACGCCCATCGAGCGCCTGCTGCCCGGCTTCGTGCTGGCCTACCCGGACACACAGACCAACGCCCGGCTCAGCCTGGGCGACCTGTACGCCCACCGCAGCGGCCTGCCCGACCACGCGGGCGATGTGCTGGAGGACATGGGCTACACGCGCGCCGACATCCTGCAGCGTCTGCGCTGGGCCGCGCTCAACCCCTATGGAAGCTACGAGTACACCAACTTCGGCCTGACCGCCGCCGCCCAGGCCATGGCCCAGGCGCAGGGCACGGACTGGGCCACGCTGTCCGCGAACTCGCTGTATCGCCCGCTGGGCATGAGCCGCACCAGCTCGCGCTTCGCCGACTTTGCGGCGCAGGCCAACCGCGCCTGGGGCCACGTCCAGGTGGGCATCAGCTACGACAGCTACGGCGCCGAACCGGCGCGCTATGTGGTGCAGCAGCCGCCGCGCCAGCCCGACGCGCAGTCACCCGCCGGCGGCGTCAGCTCCAGCGCGGCGGACATGGCGCAATGGATGAAGCTGGTGCTGGCGCAAGGCCAATGGCAGGGCCAGCCGCTGGCCAGCGCTGCCGCGCTGCAAGCGGCCATGACCGCTCGTCCGGGCGGCAAGTACGGCTACGGCTTCAACGCCGGCCCCGACCCATTCGGCCACCCCAGCGTCTCGCACTCCGGCGCCTTCGTGCTGGGCGCGGCAACCAGCATCGTGCTGTGGCCGCAGGCCCAACTGGCCATCACCGTACTGACCAACGCGCAGCCGCGCGGCCTCGCCGAGGCCATTGCCCTGGCGTTTGGCGAGCGTGCGTGGGGCGACTTGGCACCCGATGCTCCCATCAGCGACCGGTGGCTGCTGGCCATGCAAGCGCAAATGCACGGCCTGTACAAGCCCACGGGCCAGTTCGCCGGTCAGCCGCCGCCGGCCGACCCCGCTCCGCCGCAGGCGCTGAACAGCTACACGGGCCGCTACACGAACGCCTATTTCGGCGTCGCGCGGATCGAGCCGAACGCCGCGGGCGACGGGCTGGATCTGTTCATCGGTCCGGCCAGCGTGCGCTACGCCCTGCGCCACTGGAACGGCGACACCTTCGTCTTCGAGCCGCGCGGCGAAAGCGCCGCGCCCGGTTCCGTCTCGGCGGTGGACTTCACACCCGGGCAGATGCAGATCGAGCTGTACAGCGAAGACCTCAACCACGGCCGCTTCACGCGCCTGAGTGCCGGCTCATGAAACCACCATTTCCTCACCCGCCAAGCCACGAGACAGGTCCAGGTCATCAAGAGCTTCCTGGCCTTCCCGGTTCCCGTCGATTCACTGCCGCAGGGCCCGTCGCGGCAGACCCGCGGCCCCTGGGCATGCCCGGCCCGGACCGAACCGCATCCACACCGATCAACAACAAGGAGCGAGCAAGATGAAACTACTGCACCTGCTGCTGCTCAGCCTGGCCCTGTTCATGGCCAGCTGCGGCGGCGACGACAACTCGAGCGACGGCGGCGACCCGACGCAGCGCATCTACCTGCTGTCAGCCGCAGGCGGCCAAGCCCAGGCCGGCAGCTCGGCCATGGACTTCGACGTCACCCTCACCGGCGTGGAACCCCAGGCCGACTGGTACAGCGACCGGCCGGAACGCCTGACGGGCAATGCCCGCATCGAGGACTTTGTCTCGGCCCCCTATTGGCAGCGCGTCTATGGTGGCGTGGTGCCCAATGGCCTGCTGCAGGTCTACACCGACGACGGCGTGCACGCCCTGTTCGGCAGCGTGCAAGACGTCCGCTACGACCCCGGGGCCCATACGCTGCGCCTGAAGCTGCACCTGAACAAGCCTCTGGAAAGTGCCGCCCCCAGCAGCTTCGGCGTGACGGTCCTGACCCTGCTGAACAACATCCCGCCGCCGGCCGAGGGCTCCACCTTTGCGATGGCGGCCGAGCGCAGCACCCTGGTGGCCGACGCCGCGGGTGGCTGGCGCCTGCAACTGCAAGGGGTAACCCCCGACGTGCTGTGGATGAACAACGCCCCCGCGCGCGCCGCCGACACCGAGAGCCTGGGCAGCTTCGTCAACCTCTGGCCCGAGCGCTTTGCGCAGTCGCTGCCCAACGCCTCGGTAGCCGGCGATCTGGGCGGCGGCGACTACGACATCATCCCGCTCACCCTGTCCGACCCGCGCCTGGACGCCGTCGCCGGCACACTGAGTTTTGCCGCCACGCCGCTCAGTGGCGACGGCATTCCAGATGCCGACTCGGTGTTGCGCAATGCCGTGCTGTTCATCGACGCAGGTGCGCGCAATACCCCATCCGACGTGTTTGCCACGACCTGGCGCGGCGTGGCGTACTCGGCCATTCCCTCCAAGTACAACAGCGCACCCACGGGCGCCTTCTTCGACTCCGACACCACCGCGGACGCCTTCCAGGCGTTGTGGGGCAGCAAGAACGGTTGTGGCCGCAACGACCTGGAGACCATGGCCGCGCAGGGCGTGAACCTGGTGCGCCTGTACGACTACAACTACCAGCGCGGCACCGACAAATGGATGACCGGCGGCAGCGGCCACATCGCCTTCCTGGACAAGGCGCAGTCACTGGGCATCAAGGTCATCATCCCGGTGTCCAACTACAACTTCAAGAACCAGGATGGTCCGACAAACCGTCCGTGGGACAACATCGAGAACACCGTCACGCAGATCGTGGCCAGCGTCAAGAAAAACGGCGCCATCCACCCGGCGGTGCACTCCTTCAGCATCGGCAACGAGCTGGATCTGGACAAGGACGGCGAAACCTCGGCCACCCTGATCCCGAAGGCCGTGAAGGTGGCCGGCCTGCTCCACAAGCTCGCTCCCGACCATTTCATGACGGTGCCGGTGAGCAACGCCGACGAGAAGAAGTTCTACGCCATGCTGCGCGACCAGCTGCCGCCCGATATCTATCAGAACCGCTTCTACAACTCGGTGCAGACCTTCAAGCTCAAGGCTGGCGACGACCTGAAGAACAACATCCTGCAGGCCTACGACAACCTGAAGCTGGGCGTGCCGCTGGTGATCACCGAACTGGGCACCAACAACATCGCCATCGGCTCGGTGGACGCCAAGGTGGACGCCGTGGTAGGCCAGGCCAGCGCCGTGCGCGAATACATGGACGCCAACCCTCAGTCGCTGGTCAAGGGCTTTGCCATCTTCGAGTGGCAAAACGCCAACTGGAAGCGCAACAACGGCCCCGACAATACCGAGACCACCTTCGGCATCCAGGCCTACAACGGCACGTTGTGCCAGTCCAAGACCGGCATTTTCGGCATGTGGAATGCAAAGGACAATTACTGGGTTTCCTTCCACGGCGATGAAACCTACGACGTGGACAAGCTGGCGCCGCTGACCAGCGCGGCCCACCCCGAAGGGCTGCTGGCGGCCTTGTCGAAGTACTTCAAGTAAGCCGCTCTGGATGGCCGGCCCGCGACTGCGGCGCCGGCCCTCGAGCGTGGAGCCGGAGCATGCCGGGCCCCGAGCCCACAAACAAAACAGCCGCCCGAGGGCGGCTGCTTTTTTGCCTGGGTCGATCGACCGGTCAGGCGGTCTCGCCGTAAACCGAAACCGTGATCTCGGCGTCCACGTCGGTGTGCAGGGACACCGCCACGGTGGTGTCACCAATGGTCTTGATGGGGCCGTTGGGCAGGCGGATCTGCGCCTTGTGCACGTCAAAGCCCTGCTTCTTCAGCTCGTCGGCGATGTCGTGGTTGGTGACCGAGCCGAACAGGCGGCCATCGACGCCGGCCTTCTGGGTCAGCTTGATGGTCTGCTCGTGCAGCTTGGCGCCCAGCGCCTGGGCGGTGGCCAGCTTTTCGGCGGCGTGCTTTTCCAGCTCGGCGCGGCGGGCCTCGAACTCGGCCTTGGCGGCGGCGGTGGCGCGACGGGCCTGACCCGTGGGGATCAGGAAGTTGCGCGCGTAGCCGTCCTTGACCTTGACGATGTCACCCAGGGCGCCCAGGTTGACGACCTTGTCCAGAAGAATGACTTGCATGGGGTTTCCTTCCTCAGACGCGGTGCTGGTCGGTGTAGGGCACCAGGGCCAGGAAGCGTGCGCGCTTGATGGCGGTGTTGAGCTGGCGCTGGTAGATGGCGCGCGTGCCGGTCAGGCGCGCCGGCACGATCTTGCCGTTCTCGCCGATGAAGTCGCGCAGGGTGTCGATGTCCTTGTAGTCGATTTCCTTGACACCGGCCACCGTGAAGCGGCAGTAGCGCTTGCGCTTGAACAGCAGCGACTGGGTGTTGCGCTTGGGACGCTTGTCCTTGTTGAATTTCTTGAATGCGGGCATTTAAGAGCCTCCGTGAATCTGATCTTGCTGAAAATCCTGAATATGGAGCACAACGTGCTTGCCCAGACGGGGACTGGCCAGAAAGCCGCTGAAGCACCAGTGCGAGCCGATGGTCTGGCGGGCCAGCCGCTCGGCCACCGTGCCCAGCGCCACGGCCTTGAGGGCCGCCTTCACCTGCCGACTCTGGCCGCCCTCCTCGATGCGCGACTCGTGTTCGAGCCGCATGTCAAGGGCGGGCAGACCGGCCGGGGTGTGGCGCAAGGCACCGGCTTCGGCGATGGTGGCGGACAGGCGGGTCAGGTTGATGCCCGCGCCGGCCGCCGCGTCCCCGCGTGGGCTCAGTTGCCGGCCTCCGCCTGCTGCGCCTTGCGCGCTTCCTCGCGCTCGACGCTCTTCATCATCGACGACGGCGCGGTGTCGGCCTGCTTGCGTTGCACCGTCAGGTGGCGCAGCACGGCATCGTTGAAGCGGAAGGCGTGTTCGAGCTCGCCCATCACGTTCTGGTCGGCCTCGATGTTGACGCACAGATAGTGCGCCTTGCTCAGCTTGTTGATCTGGTAGGCCAGCTGACGGCGGCCCCAGTCCTCGACGCGGTGGATCTTGCCGCCGCCGCTGGTGACCATGCCCTTGTAGCGCTCCAGCATGGCAGGCACCTGCTCGCTCTGATCCGGGTGGATCAGCAAAATGATCTCGTAGTGACGCATTCACACTCCTTGTGGATGGGGGGCTTCTTTCAAAAGCCCCAAAGGGAAAGCCGCCCCCGGCGTCGAGCGGGGTGCGGCAAGGAAACCGGCAATTATAGCAGCAGGCAGTCGACCAAGCCCTACTTGAGCTTGCTCAGGCGGTCGCGGCCCGCCTGCGCCGCCTCGGACTGCGGATACTGCTTGATCAGCGTGCCCAGCGTTGCCCGCGCGCCGGCCGTGTCCTTCAGCTCGATCTGGCAGTTGGCGATGGACAGCATGGCCTCGGGCGCCTTGGCGTGATTGGGCGCGCTCGCCAGCAGCGTGCGGAAGTTGGTGATGGCTTCCTTGTAGTTGCGCGTGGCGTACTGGGCGTTGCCCAGCCAGAACAGCGCCGCCGGCGTCAGGCTGCTGCCGGGATAGCGCTTGACGAAGCCGGCAAACGCCGTCTGTGCCGCGACCCAATCGCCCTTGCGAAACACCGCCAGGGCGGCGTCGTACTCCGGCTTCTCGGCGCTGCCCTCGGCCGCACCGGCAGCGCTGGCGCCAGCCGACTCGGCGCCGGGCTGCGCCTGTTCCAGCTTGCCCAGGCGCTGCTCCACGCTCGCCTGTGCACTGTCCTGGCGCTTTTGCAGGTCGGAGAGGTCGCGTGTCAGCTGCTCTTCCTGCCCGCGCAGGCGCGCCAGATCGCCGCGCAGCAACTCGATCTGCTGCTGCAGCTCCAGCATGCTGCGGCGCAGTTGCGTGTTCTCGTCGACCAGCTTGTTCTGGGCCGTCACGGCCTGGTCAAAACGCTGTCGCAAGTCGATGATGGCCTGGCGCGCCTGGTCGTCGCCAAACAGCTGGGCCTGCGCCGGCACGGCGGCCAGGCTGGCCCAGATCAGCGCGAACGCTCCGATGAGATGCCGGGAGGACGCACGCATGGTCATTGATAGCGGAACTCGACGCGGCGGTTCTTCGCATAGGCGTCTTCGGTGTTGCCTTCGACGGCGGGCTTTTCCTTGCCAAAGCTGACGGCTTCGATCTGGCTGTCGCTGGCGCCCACCAGGGTCAGGGCACGGCGCACCGCCTCGGCGCGCTTCTGGCCCAGGGCCAGGTTGTATTCGCGGCTGCCGCGCTGGTCGGTGTTGCCTTCCAGCACCACGCGGGCGTTGGGATGCGACTGCAAAAAGCGTGCATGCTGGTCGACCACGGACTGGTAGTCGGGCTTGACCACGTAGCTGTCGTAGTCGAAGTAGATCACTTTGGCCACGCCCACCGGGCCGGCCTTGTCGGCCGCCGACGCGCCGGCCTGCACCTGGGTGACCGAGCTCTGGCCCGTGCCCTGCCCTTCGGCGCCGCCAGCTCCGGCGCCGGCTGCCGTGGAGCTGCCTTCAGCCGGTTGTTCCAGCTTGACGTCGGAGCCGCAGCCGGCGAGCACCAGGGCCGTGGCCATGGCGATCAGCATGAATAAACGTTTGAACATCAAATTTCTCCTGCAAAGGTATGTGAAAAAATCGTTCAGCGACTGAACGGGCCCCAGGTCGGTTCGCGCAAGTCGCCACCCTGGCCGGCCAGGCGCGCCTTGATCTTGCCGTCCACGGTGGTGGTCATCAGGGCCTCGCGCCCGCCTTGGCGCGTGGCGTACACGATCAGCTTGCTGTTGGGCGCAAAGCTGGGACTTTCGTCGTCGGTGGTGTCGGAAATGGCGGTGGACGTGCCGCTGGCGAGGTCCAGCACGTTCAGCTTGAAGGCGCCGCCCGTGCGCGCGATGTAGGCCATCCAGCGCCCGTCGGGGCTGATGTTGGGCGACACGTTGTAGTTGCCGCCAAAGGTGACGCGCTGGGCCGCGCCGCCGCCCGCGGGCATGCGGTAGATCTGCGGCGCGCCGCCGCGGTCGCTCACGAAGTACAGCGTCTTGCCGTCGGGCGAGAAGGCCGGCTCGGTGTCGATGCTCTGCGACGAGGTCAGACGGCGGGGCTCGCCGCCGCCGGCGCTGATCTGAAACAGCTGCGAGCCGCCATCGCGCGAGAGCGTGACCACCAGCGAGCGACCGTCGGGTGCCCAGGCCGGGGCGCTGTTGGAGCCCTTGAAGTTGGCCAGCAGGCGCCGGCGGCCGCTGGCCACGTCGTGCACGTAGATCACGGGCTTGCGCGCCTCGAACGACACATAGGCCAGCTGGCGCCCGTCGGGCGACCAGGCCGGCGAAATGATCGACTCGGGACTGGACAGCGCGGGCTGGGCGTTTTCGCCATCGGCGTCGGCCACCCACAGGGTGTAGCGCTTGCCGTTCTGGGTCACGTAGGCGATGCGGGTGGAGAACACGCCCTTGTCGCCGGTCAATTTCTCGTAGATGTAGTCGGCGCTCTTGTGCGCCGCCAGGCGCAGGTCGGCCTGTGGCACCACATAGCCCTGCCCGCCCAGGTCCGCATCGCGCACCACGTCCCACAGGCGAAAGCGCACGTCCCAGCGGCCATCGGGCTGGTGGGCCACGCTGCCGCCCACCAGGGCATCGGCGCTGCGCTGGCGCCAGCCGGTCATGTCCGGCCGAGTGGTTTCATCCATCGTCACGCCCGCGGCATCGACACCGCGGAACTGCCCGCTGCGCTCCAGGTCGGCGCGGATGATGGCGCTGATGGCTTGCGGCGCGGCCGATTCACCGCGAAACGGCACCAGCGCGATGGGCATTTGCGTCAGCCCGACCCCTGAAACCTCGACCCGGAACTGGGCAAGTGCCGGCAGCACCGGGGCCGCGAGAAGGGTTGCCAAGAGGCTGCGCCGGCGCCCGTTGGGCGTCAGGCGAAAGGAATATTTGAGCTTCATCAACAGGGCAAGGTGGCGGCCCGCGGCAGGCCGTGCATGGGGTCGCATGTTACACATTCGATGGCGTTGAACGTCACAAACTGTAGCGCTGCGTCGAATCCCGTTGAGAGATTGCGCACACCGAATGGTTCCGGCCACCGCCGCCATCCACCCGCCGCGGCGGCCGGGCCGCTGGCATGCCACCCTAAAATCCGCCCTGCTCCTCCATCGCCCCGCATGCCCACCGACGCCGACCCAGCTCCCGCCGCCCACGCCGATCACTCTTTGTTACAGCGACTGCGGCGCCTGTGGCCCTACTTTCGCCAGTACCGGATGGGCTGGGTGCTGGCCATCGGCTCGACGCTGCTGAGCGCCCTGACCGAGCCGGCCATCCCCGCCCTGCTCAAGCCGCTGCTCGATGACGGCTTCACGCAGGGGCGCCTGCCCCTGTGGATGGTGCCCACGTCCATCATCGGGCTGTTCCTGATACGCGGCCTGGCCCAGTTTGCCAGCCGCTACGCGCTGTCGCGCATCGCCGCCGACGGGATGGTCCTGCTGCGGCGCCAGTTGTTCGATCGACTGGTCCACGCCGATCTGGGCCTGTTCAGCCAGCAGTCGGCCAGCCAACTGGCCAACACCATCGTGTACGAGGCGCAGACCGGCTCCAACCTTCTGGTGCAGGCCATGCTCAACCTGGGGCGCGACGGCTTCACCGTCGTCGCTCTTCTGGGCTATCTGATCTATCTGAACTGGAAGCTCACGCTGATCGTTCTGGTGCTGGTGCCGGCGGTCGCATGGATCCTGAAAGTGGTGTCGCGCCGGCTGTACCGCATCACGCGCGACAGCCAGGAGGCAACGGATGAATTGGCCTATGTGGTGGAGGAAAACGTGCTGGCGCACCGCATGGTGCGGCTGCACGCGGCGCAAACTCAGCAGGAGCGGCGCTTCGACGGATTGAACCGTCATCTGCGCGCGCTGGCACTCAAGGCCACCCGCGCTTCGGCGGCCAGCACACCCCTGTCCCAGCTGGTGGCCGCCATCGCCCTGTCCAGCGTGATCCTCATCGCCATGTCGCAGGGTGCGTCCGGCAGCGGCCCCGCCGTCACCGTGGGCGGCTTCGTGGCCTTCATCGGCGCCATGCTGATGCTGGTGGCCCCCACGCGGCGCCTGGCCGACGTGATCAACCCCATCACACGCGGGCTGGCGGCGCTGGAGCGCGGCCTGGAGCTGATGGACAGCGTGCTGCCCGAAGCCGAGACCGATGCCGCCCCGGCCGCCAGCGTGCCGGTGCGCGCACGTGGCGACATCGAATTGCGCGGCGTGCGTGTGAGCTACCGCGACGACGCGGCGCCGGCGCTGGATGCCGTGGATCTGCGCGTGCGTGCCGGCGAGACCGTGGCCCTGGTCGGACCCTCCGGCTCGGGCAAGAGCACGCTGGTCCACCTGCTGCCGCGCTTCGTTCCGCTCAGCGCGGGCCAGATCCTGCTGGACGGCCTGGACATCGCCCATTGGCCACTGGCCGCGCTGCGGGCGCAGTTCGCGCTGGTCAGCCAGGACGTCACCATGCTCAACGACAGCATCGCCGCCAACGTCGCGCTGGGCGCCGATCCGATCGACCGCGAGCGCGTGCAGCGCTGCCTGCAGCAGGCCAACCTGGCCGAGCACGTGGCCGGCCTGCCGCAGGGCATCGACACGCTGGTGGGCCACAACGCCACCGAGCTGTCCGGTGGCCAGCGCCAGCGCCTGGCCATTGCCCGCGCGCTGTACAAGGACGCCCCCGTGCTGCTGCTGGACGAAGCCACCTCCGCGCTGGACACGCACAGCGAACGCCTGGTGCAGCAGGCGCTGAACACCGTCATGGCCGGGCGCACCACCCTGGTCATTGCGCACCGCCTGTCCACCATCGAGCACGCCGACCGCATCGTGGTGATGGAGCATGGGCATGTCATGGAGCAAGGCACGCACGCCCAGCTGATGGCGCGCGGCGGCCTGTACGCGCGCCTGCACGGCAAAGCGTCTCACCCGTCTGCGCATCCGGCCTGAGCCGGCCATGCGGCCACGGCCGACCGGCTGCCGCTCAAAGCCCTGATTGGGGTGATTTTTTCGTGGCGGGTGGAGCATGGGGACGCGCTCCGGTACGATGGCGCCCGCGCTACCGCGCACACCCAAGGCACGGAGCGCCCCACCCGGCGTGCCGTGCGACCTTGCAACGAGGCACGCAACACGATTGCGTTCGGAGACAGAGCATGACAGAGCACCCAGCCCTCAGGCTGCACGTGCCCGAGCCCACGGGGCGGCCGGGCCACAAGACCGATTTCTCGTATCTCAGCACCTCGCCCGCCGGCAGCGTGCGCCGCCCGCCCACCGACACCCCGCCCGCTGACACCGCCGATCTGGCCACCAGCCTGGTGCGCGTGCTGGGCGAGGACGGCCAGGCGGTCGGCCCCTGGACGCCGGCCATCCACCCCGAGCGCCTGCGCCGCGGCCTGCGCGCCATGATGAAGACGCGCATCTTCGACGCCCGCATGCTGACGGCGCAGCGCCAGAAGAAGCTGTCCTTCTACATGCAGTGCCTGGGCGAGGAAGCCATTGCCGTGGCCCACTCCATGGCGCTGCAGGACGGCGACATGTGCTTCCCCACCTACCGCCAGCAGGGCCTGCTGCTCGCGCGCGACGACATCTCGCTGGTCGAGCTGATCTGCCAGCTGATGAGCAACACGCGCGACCCGATCAAGGGCCGCCAGCTGCCGGTGATGTACTCGTACAAGCGCGCGGGCTTCTTCACCATCTCGGGCAACCTGGCCACCCAGGTGCCGCAGGCGGTGGGCTGGGCCATGGCCTCGGCCATCAAGGGCGACACCAAGATCGCATCGGCCTGGATCGGCGACGGCGCCACCGCCGAGTCGGACTTTCACACCGCGCTCACCTTCGCCCACGTCTACCACGCGCCGGTGATCATCAACGTGGTCAACAACCAGTGGGCGATCTCCACCTTCCAGTCCATCGCCGGTGGCGAGGGCACCACCTTTGCCCAGCGCGGCGTCGGTGTCGGCATTGCCTCGCTGCGCGTCGACGGCAATGACTTCCTGGCCGTGTACGCGGCCTCGCAATGGGCCGCCGAGCGCGCGCGCACCAACCACGGCCCCACCCTGATCGAATGGGAAACCTACCGCGCCGGCCCGCACTCGACCTCGGACGACCCCAGCAAGTACCGCCCGGCCGACGATTGGCAGCGCTTTCCGCTGGGCGACCCGATCGAGCGCCTGAAGAAGCACCTGATCGTCATCGGCGAGTGGAGCGAGGAGCAGCACGCCCAGACGCAGAAGGCGCTGGAGGCCGAGGTGATCGCCGCGCAGAAGGAGGCCGAAAGCCACGGCAGCCTGCTGGACGGCCGCGTGCCCAGTGCCGCGACCATCTTCGACGACGTGTACCACGAGATGCCGGAGCACCTGCGCCGGCAGCGCCAGCAAATGGGGGTCTGAGGCCATGGCACAACAGGACAAGGACCCGACCCGCGTGCCCATGACCATGATCCAGGCCCTGCGCTCGGCCATGGACGTGACGATGGCGCGCGACGACAACGTCATCGTCTACGGGCAGGACGTGGGCTACTTCGGCGGCGTGTTCCGCGTCACCGAGGGCCTGCAGGCCAAGTACGGCAAGACGCGCTGCTTCGACGCGCCGATCAACGAAAGCGGCATCGTCGGCACCGCCATCGGCATGGCCGCCTACGGCCTGAAACCCGTGGTCGAGATCCAGTTTGCCGACTACTTCTACCCCGCCACCGATCAGATCGTGTCCGAGGCGGCGCGCCTGCGCCACCGCTCGGCCGGCGACTTCAGCGCCCCCATGGTGATCCGCATGCCGTGCGGCGGCGGCATCTACGGCGGGCAGACGCACAGCCAGAGCCCCGAGGCATTCTTCACCCACGTCTGCGGCCTGCGCACCGTCATGCCCAGCAACCCGGTGGACGCCAAGGGCCTGCTGATCGCGGCCATCGAAAGCGATGATCCGGTCATCTTTCTGGAGCCCAAGCGTCTGTACAACGGCCCCTTCGACGGCCACCACGACCGCCCCGTCGTGCCCTGGTCCAGGCACGAACTGGGCAAGGTGCCCGAGGGCCACTACACGGTGCCGCTCACCAGCGCCGCGGTGTTTCGCCCCGGCAAGGCGGTCACGGTGCTGACCTACGGCACCATGGTGTGGGTCAGCGAGGCGGCCGCACGCGAAGCCGGCATCGACGCCGAGATCATCGACCTGCGCAGCCTGTGGCCGCTGGACCTGGACACCATCGTGGAGTCGGTCAAGAAAACCGGCCGCTGCGTGGTGGTGCACGAGGCCACGCGCACCAGCGGCTTTGGCGCCGAGCTGGCCGCGCTGGTGCAGGAGCACTGCTTCTACCAGCTGGAAGCCCCCATCGAGCGCGTGACCGGCTGGGACACGCCCTACCCGCACGCCCAGGAATGGGCTTACTTCCCCGGGCCTTCGCGCGTCGCCGAAGCCCTCAAACGCGCTGTGGAGGCATGACATCATGGGTATTTACGTGATTCGCGTGCCCGACATCGGCGAGGGCATTGCCGAGGTGGAACTGGTGGCCTGGCACGTCAAGCCGGGCGACGCCGTGGTCGAGGACCAGCACCTGGCCGACGTGATGACCGACAAGGCCACGGTCGAAGTGCCCTCGCACGTGCATGGCAAGGTCATTGCACTGGGCGGCAGCCCGGGCGAAGTGATGGCCGTCGGCGCCGAACTGGTGCGGCTGGAGGTCGAGGGCGCGGGCAACCTCAAGGATTCCCCACCCCTTCCCCCACTGGGGGAAGGCAGGGATGGGGGCCAGCCCCCCGCAGGCACGGCGACTGAGAAAGCCGGCGCCGCCAGCCCCCACCCCAACCCTCCCCCAGCGGGGGAGGGAGCAAGCGCAGCGGCAGGTCGAGACAGAAAGGTGGCCTCAGCCCCCACGCAATCAGCGCAAGCCGCTATTGAACGAATAGCATCGCGGTCACGGCCAGCCGCCGTCGCGCGCAAGGAAGGCGAGCGCCCGCTGGCCGCGCCGTCCGTGCGCCGGCGCGCGCTCGACATGGGCATTGACCTGCGCCGCGTGCCCGGCAGCGGCCCGGCCGGTCGCATCGAGCATCACGATCTGGACGCCTATGCGGCGGCCGGGGGACAGCCGCCGGCCGGCGCCGCATCGCCCTACGTCGAGCGCCACGGCGAGGAGCAGGTGCCCGTCATCGGCCTGCGCCGCAAGATCGCGCAGAAGATGCAGGAGGCCAAGCGCCGCATCCCGCACTTCAGCTATGTCGAAGAAATCGACGTGACCGAGCTGGAGGCGCTGCGCCAGCGGCTCAACCAGATCCACGGCGCCACGCGCGGCAAGCTCACCCTGCTGCCTTTTCTGGCACGCGCCATGGTGCTGGCCTTGCGCGATTTTCCGCAGGTCAACGCGCGCTTCGACGACGAGGCCGGCGTGGTCACGCGCTATGAGCCGGTGCACCTGGGCGTGGCCACACAGACCGACGGCGGCCTGATGGTGCCTGTGCTTCGCCATGCCGAGGCGATGGATCTGTGGGCCTGCGCCGCCGGCATTGCGCGCGTGGCCGAAGGCGCGCGCACTGGCAAGGCGGCGCGCGAGGAGCTCTCGGGCTCGACCATCACGCTCACCAGCCTGGGCGCGCTGGGCGGCATCGTCAGCACACCGGTCATCAACCACCCCGAGGTGGCCATCGTCGGCGTCAACCGCATGATCGAGCGGCCCATGCTGCGCGATGGCCAGTTGGTCGCGCGCCAGCTCATGAACCTGTCGTCCTCGTTCGATCACCGCGTGGTCGACGGCATGGACGCGGCGCGCTTCATCCAGGCCATGCGCACCCTGCTGGAAACCCCGGCCCTGCTGTTTGTGGAATAAAGCTGGAGACCAATCAATGAAAGAAATTTCCACCAAACTGCTGATCATCGGCGGCGGCCCCGGCGGCTACGTGGCCGGCATTCGCGCCGGGCAGCTGGGCGTTCCCACCGTGCTGGTCGAAGGCGCCAGCCTGGGCGGCACCTGCCTGAACATCGGCTGCATCCCGTCCAAGGCGCTGATCCACGCGGCCGAGCAGTTCGCACAGGCGCGCGGGCAGCTCAAGGGCTCACCGCTCGGCATCCGCGTAAGCGATCCGCAGATCGACATCGCGCAGACCGTGCGCTGGAAGGACGGCATCGTGCAGCGCCTGACCGGCGGCGTCGGCGCGCTGCTGCGCAAGGCCGGCGTCAAGCTGCTGAAGGGCTGGGCGCACATCGAGGACGGCAAGACGGTCAGCGTGAAGATGGCGGACGGCGAACCCGTGCGCGTGCACTGCGAGCACCTGCTGCTGGCCACCGGCTCCGAGCCCGTCGAGCTGCCGACCATGCCGTTTGGTGGCGCCATCTGGTCGTCCACCGACGCGCTCTCGCCCGATGTGCTGCCCAAGCGCCTGGTGGTCGTGGGCGCCGGCTACATCGGCCTGGAGCTGGGCATGGCCTACCGCAAGCTGGGCGTCGAGGTCACCGTGGTCGAGGCCATCCAGCGTGTGCTGCCCAGCTACGACGAGGAGCTGACCAAGCCCGTGCTCGAAGCGCTCAAAAAGGCCGGCATCGTGCTGCACCTGGGCTGCAAGGTGCAGGGGCACGACGCGCGCCACGGCCTGCACGTGCGCGACGAAACGCAGGCCGCCGAATTTGCCCTGCCCGCCGACCGCGTGCTGGTGGCCGTGGGGCGCCGCCCGCGCACCGCCGGCTTCGGCCTTGAATCGCTGCAACTCGACATGGCGGGCCGCCACGTGGCCATCGACGCGCAGGGCCGCACGTCCATGCGCAACGTCTGGGCCATCGGCGACGTCACCGGCGAGCCCATGCTGGCGCACCGCGCCATGGCGCAGGGCGAATGCGTGGCCGAGCAGATCGCCGGCAAGAACCGGCGCTTCGAGCCGATGGCGATCCCGGCCGTGTGCTTCACCGACCCCGAGATCGTGGTGGCCGGCCAGAGCCCGGCGCAGGCGCGCGCGGCCGGCATCGACTGCATCGAGGTCCAGTTCCCGTTTGCCGCCAACGGCCGCGCCATGACGCTGGAGGCCGGCAGCGGCTTCGTGCGCGTGGTGGCGCGCAAGGACAACCACCTCATCCTCGGCTGGCAGGCCGTGGGCCACGGCGTGGCCGAGCTGGCCGCCGCCTTCAGCCAGTCGATCGAGCTCGGCGCGCGGCTGGAGGACGTGGGCCACACCATCCACGCCCACCCCACGCTGGGCGAGGCGGTGCAGGAGGCGGCGCTGAAGGCGCTGGGGCAGGCCTTGCACATCTGAGGCAGCGCACGGCGTCCAGCAGCAAAAGTTCAAGCCAAATCGGGCTCCAGCGCTTGCTGGACAAGCGCGGGCAGCTATCTATTCGGTAGTTTTCCGCAGCGTCTCGCGGCGCGCCTGCAGCGCCCGCCAGACCAGCAGCGCCAGCGCCAGCGCCGCCGGCACCGCCAGCGCCGCGAACGCCAGCCGGTAGCTGCCGCTGCCCGCGGCCAACGCGCCGAAGGCCGGTGATCCCAGCACCACGCCCAGGTAGGTGAACAGCAGCGATCCGCCGGTGGCCACGCCGGCCTGCCCGGCAGGCGCCTGGCGCGCCAGCGTGGCCAGGTACACGCCGTTCCAGCCGATGCCCGAGGCGCCCAGCAGCGCCACCACGGCCCAGATCAGGGCGGTGGGCCAGGCCGCCTGCAACGCGGCCGTCAGCAGCGCCCCCGCACCCATCAGCAGCGCCAGCAGCATCAGGGTGTTGCGCGGGCCCAGGCCATGGTCGGCCAGGGCGCCCCAGGCCACGCGCCCGACCACGCCGGCCAGCTGCGACACCGCCAGCGCCGCGCCGGCCGCCAGCAGGGTCAGGCCCAGCGTCTGGTTCAAATAGGTCACCAGGTACGCGGTCACCGACACCTGCACGGCCGAAAACAGGAACGAGCACGCCGCCAGCACCGCCAGCGGCCGATGCCGCAGCACCATGCGCAAGGGACCGAGCAAGGCGACCGGCGCCAGCCGCTCGCCCGGCTCGCGGTCGCCGTCGAGCGCGCGGCGCAAGGGCTGCGCCAGCGGCACGCAGGCCGCGCAGGCGAGCGCCACCACCCCCAGCGCGCCCTGCCAGCCCAGGCCCAGCGCCAGGCCCGGCACCAGCGCGCCCGCCAGAATGCCGCCCGCCGGCACGCCGGTCTGCTTGACCGAGAACACCAGCGCCATGCGCCGGGCCGGCGTGGTGCGCGCCAGCAGATGCGAGCTGGCCGGCGTGATCGGCCCGTAGCCGGCACCGATGGCAAGCGCCCCCACGGCCACCGCCGGCAGCCAGGGCACGGCGCACAGCAGCAGACCCAGCGCGCACAGCGACAGCCCGAACTGGCTGACCCGGATGGCGCCCAGGCGCCGCACCAGCACGCCCGACACCAGGCTCGAGCCCATGGCGGCGAAGTAACACAGCGCCACGTATGCGCCCACCAGCGCGGGCGCCACGCCCAGCGCCTGCGCCGCTGCCGGCGCCATGGCCGGCAGCGTCAGCAGCGCCAGCGACACCACGGCCTGGACCGCGGTGGTGACGATCAGGCTGGCCCAGGCACCGGCGTTCATGCGCC
Organism: Burkholderiaceae bacterium; assembly: GCA_041396485.1. GTDB lineage: Bacteria > Pseudomonadota > Gammaproteobacteria > Burkholderiales > Burkholderiaceae_C > Ottowia. The sequence goes on from JAWKYM010000003.1 coordinate 154,737, forward strand.
CCCCCGGCGGCGGGCCTGTTGCAGCGCGCGGATTTTCAAGCCAAACAGGGCTCTGGCGCTTGCCAGACAAGCGCAACCAGCTATTGATATCATAGTAATCGGTCGGCTGGGCGCGGCGCGGCGCGCGCCGGCGCGACGGCTGCGATGATCTCAAATCCGGCCAGCGGGTAGCACTGATCGGCCGCGACACGCCCGCGCGCCTGGGCGGGCCGGCGCTGTGAGAAGCGGGATCCCGCTCTACTTTCTATCGAGCCCGGCAGCCGCGTCGTTCTACCGTGCAGCCCAGGCCTTCAAGAAGCCCAGCGTCACACGCGCCGCGTTGCGCTGGGCCATGCCCGAGCTGAAGAACTGGCCCACGCGCTCGGGGTGCTCGTCGCTGCCGGCCAGATCCGACAGGCTGCGAAAGGCCAGAAAGGGCACCTGGTTGGCGTAGGCCACGTGGGCCACGCCGGCGGTTTCCATGTCCACGCTGCCCGCGCCCAACTGGCGATGCAGGTATTCGCGATAGCCGGGATGCGCCACGAAGCTGCTCCCCGACACGCCCAGGGCGGACACGCTGGCGTGCGGGGTGCTGCAGGCCTGGCCCGGCACGCACAGCGGCTCCAGCGCGCCATTGATGGCGGGCAGCGCGGCGCGCAACGTGGCCAGCATGGCGGCATCGACCGGATAGCGGCTGCGCATCTCGCCATGCGCCACGGGCGCGCCGCCCAGGCTGTCGCGCAGCGCCACCTGCTGCCAGTTGGCGCTGTTCAGCACATTGGTCTTGCGCAGGAACTGGCCGTCGCCGTACGGCGTGCGCATGTCATCCAGCGCCAGTCCCAGGCAGGACAGGTCGCCCGCCGTGGTGCCGCAGGGCTTGGGCAGCGCCGGGCTGGCGGCGTAATAGGTTTCCTGCTGCAGCGCCCAGGCCTGCGGGATCACGATGTCGCCGACCTGGTGCCTGGGGTCGATGCCACCGGCAATGACCGAAAACACCAGTTGCGTGACGCGAAAGTGATCGAGCATGAGCTGGCTGACCATCACCGCGTTGGGCAGGCTCACGCCCGACAGCACCAGCACCACCGGCAGGCCCTGCAAGCGCCCCAGCACGAAGCGGTTGCCGTTGATGCGCCGCTCGCTCACGTCCTGCATCTGAGCCACCAGCAGGTCGGCCTCCTGGCCAAACGCTGCCATGACGCCGATGCGCGGCGTGCACTCCGACAGGCAGGCCGGTGCGGCCGCGCGGGGACCGGGGGCGGCACAGCCGGCCAGCCACCAAGGGGCCAGGGCCAGCAACAAGGCAAGAAGCATTCGTCGCATGAAGGTGGGCAATGAGAAGTGAAGAACGGGCGCCATCGGGTTGCAAGCGGAGCCTGCGCAGCATAACGGAGGCGTGCGCCTGACCCAGACCTGACCCGCGGCGTCAGCGTCAGCAGCGTCGTACGTTTGTACGCCAGCCGGCGGCTGGCGTGGGGTTCGACCGCAACAAGCCTCGGCCTCACGCGACGGGGTCGGCCGACGATTGCGGGAGCGTCGCAAGCGTCGCGCGCGCCGCGGCCCGCAGCGCACCCGCCGGCTGGTGCGCCAGGCGCCAGGCGCCCGGCGCGCTGCCGGTCCAGCGCCGCACGGCCCGGTTGAACACGGCGGGCTCGGCATAGCCCAAGGCCTGGGCGATGTCCGCCAGGGGGCGCCGTGTCTGTGCCAGCGCCCGCAGCGCCGCCGTGCGCCGCGCCTCGTCGAGCAAGCCGGAAAAGCTCAGGCCCTGGGCCTGCAGCTGCCTGGCCAGCGTGCGCTCGGTCAGCCCCAGGGCACGCGCCGCCTGGGCTCGCGTGGGCGCCTGGCTCTGCAGCTGGCCGGCGATCCAGTCGCGCAGCGCCTGCCCCAGCTCGCCGCGTGCCGACAGGGCCGCCAGCCGCGCCGCCGCGTGCTGATGGTGCGCCCGCGCCAGCTGGGCATCGGCCTGGGGCAGGGGCGCATCGAGCTGGGCGTTGGCCAGCAGCACGCCGCTGAAGGCCTGCTCGAATTCCACCGGGCACTGGAACACCTCGCGATACCCCGCCAGCGGGCCGATGCGCGCCTGGCTGAACTGCACGCGCAAGGGGCGCAAGCCGCTGCCCGCCACCCAGCGCGCGAACACCACCACCGCCGCCAGCACGGCCTCGATCTGGTGCGGGCTGAAGGCCAGCGTCCCCTGGCGCGGGTGGTACACCACCCAGCAGGCCTGTTCGCCGGCAATGGTCTGGAAGCGCCCGCCGTCGCTGATCAGGCGCTGGTACTTCTGCACCAGCGCAAAGGCCTCGCGCAGCGTGGGCGCGGACTGCAGCAGGTAGCTCACCACGTTGAAGCTGGCCGGCCCGACGCCGGCGCCGGCCTTGAGGCCAAAGCCGGCGTCCTGGGTGCAGTGGGCCGCGGCGCGCCACAGCCGGGTGATGTGGTCTATGGGCCAGCGCTCGGCCGCCAGCTCGTCCGGGGCAATGCCGGCCCAAGCCAGCAAGGGCTCGCGCGCCACCCCCAGCCGCTCGGCCGCGGCCAGCACGGTGCTCACCCAGCTCATGGAGACGGTGGCCTGCAAAGTCAATCGTCTTGTCCCACAAAGTCAATCGCCAGGCGATCTTAGCGGCTATCTTTTGCCCCATCACAAAGGGGCACGCGCCCCAAGGAGACACGCACATGGCAACACTGCAGGCAGACGTGGTGGTCGTTGGCGGCGGCCTGGCCGGCATCGTCACCGCCCTGGAGGCGCTGCGCGCCGGCCAGACCGTGGCCCTGATCGACCGCGACACGCCCGAGCGCCTGGGCGGCCTGGCGCTGTGGGCCTTTGGCGGCATGGCCCTGGTGGGCACGCCCTTGCAGGCGAAGATGAAGATCCCCGACACGCCCGAGCGCGCCCTGGCCGACTGGCAGCGCTTTGGCGAACTCGACCCCGGTGACCTGTACCCCCAGCAGTGGGCGCGCCACTACGTCGAGCATTCGCGCGCGCAAGTCCACGACTGGCTGATCCGGGAGGGCGTGACGTTCATGCCCGCCGTCAACTGGGTCGAGCGCGGCATGCAGGGCGACGGCAACAGCCTGCCGCGCTATCACATCGTGTGGGGCACCTCGCGCTTCATGACACAACGCCTGATCGCCGCGCTGCGCAGCGCCGGCGAAGGCGGGCGATTGAGCCTGCTGCACCGCCACCGCGTGACGGGCCTGGAGCGGCAAGCGGGTCAGATCGCGGGCGTGACGGCCATCGACGAAACCACCGGCACCGAGGTGCGCCTGCAAGCGCCGGTGGTGGTGCTGGCCATGGGCGGCATCAACGGCAGCCACGACGAGGCACGCGCCAACTGGCCGGCCGGGCGCCCCTGCCCCGCCACCATGCTGAACGGCGCGCACCCCTTTGCCGACGGCCGGCTGCACCACTGGGCGGCCGAGCAATGCGGCGCGCAGATCACCCACGCCGGCGAGATGTGGAACTACGCCGCCGGCATCCCGCATCCGTTTCCGCACTTTGCCGGCCATGGGTTGTCGCTGATCCCATGCAAGTCGGCGCTGTGGCTCGATCACACCGGCCGACGCATCGGCCCCGAGCCGCTGGTGACGGGCTTCGACACCCACTGGCTGTGCCAGCGCGTCGCCGCGCAGGACAAACCCTGGACCTGGCAGCTGCTGAACTGGCGCATCGCCGCCAAGGAATTCGCCATCTCCGGCGCCGAGCACAACCCGCGCATCCGCGACCGGCAGTTTGCGCTGTTCCTGAAGGAAACCCTGCTCGGCAACCACCGCCTGGTCAAGCAGATGGTGCAGCAAAGCCCGCACTTCCTGGTGGCCGACACGCTGGCCGAGTTGGCCGCAAAGATGAACGCGCTTACCGCCTCGCACGACATCGACTCCGCGGTGCTGCGGGCTACGGCCGACGCCTTCGATGCCAACTTCTGCAATGGCGCCAAGCTCGAGAACGACGACCAAATCCGCCGCATCCTGCACGCGCGCCAGTGGGGGCCGGACAAGCTGCGCACCTGCAAGCCCGCGCCGCTGCAACAAAAGGGCGCGGGCCCGTTCATCGCCATTCAGACGCAGCTGATCACCCGCAAGAGCCTGGGCGGCCTGCGCACCGACCTGCAAAGCCGTGTGCTGGATGCGAGCAACCAGCCCGTCGCCGGCCTGTACTGCGTGGGCGAGGCGGCGGGTTTTGGCGGCGGCGGTGCCTCTGGCCGCCGCTCGCTGGAGGGCACCTTTCTGCCGGGCTGCATCCTCACGGCGCAGGCGGCGGCACGGCACATCGCAGGCGGCTGAAAATGTCAATGAAAATCGCTTTCAGCGCCCATCCGTCCGCCGCGAACAGCTATGACTGATATAGCAATCACCGAAGTGGATTTCATCGTCATCGGCACCGGCCCCGCAGGCTGCGCCGTGGCCTCGCGCCTGTCCGAAGACGCGCGCCATCAGGTGTTGCTGCTCGAAGCCGGCCCGGGCCAGCGCAAGGGCCTGCTGGGCAGCAATGCGGCCCTGGGCTCGCTGGTCTACGGCCTCAAGCGCAGCGCCTACAACTGGGGCTTCAATACCCAGCCCCAGGCCGGCCTGAATCACCGCCGCGCCTACCACCCTCACGGGCGCGGCCTGGGCGGCGGCACGGCGCTGAACATGCTGATGTATGTGCGCGGCAACCCGCTCGATTACGAGGGCTGGGCCCAGGCCGGCAACCCCGGCTGGGGCTGGAGCGAGGTTCTGCCCTATTTCAAGAAGTGCGAGGACAACCAGACCTTTGCCGACCCGGACGACCCCCACCACGGTCAGGGCGGCCCGGTGTGGGTGGAGGAGCTGCGCACCGACAACCCCTGGCACGCCACGCTGCATCAGGCCTGTACCGAGGCCGGCTGGCGCGCCAACCCGGACCTGAACGGCGCCACGCAGGACGGCTTTCGCCCCACCCAGGTGATGATGAAGAACGGCGAGCGCCACCACGCGGGCCAGGCCTACATCCTGCCGCACTTAGGAATCCGCCCCAACCTCACGCTGCAGTGCGACAGCACGGCCACGCGCATCCTGTTCGAGGGCCAACGCGCCGTAGGCGTCGAGGTCATGCAGGGCGGCCAGCTGCGCCGCATCCGTGCGCGCAAGGAGGTCATTGCGTCCTGCGGCGGCCTGCTCTCGGCCAAGCTGCTGCAGCTCTCGGGCGTGGGCGACGGCGCGGCGCTGCAGCGCCTTGGCATTGCCAGCGTGGCCCACCTGCCCGCCGTCGGCCAGCACCTGCAGGACCACCTGGACGTGATCCTGGGCCACCACATTCCGGGCGACCCGCACCTGGTGGGCATCTCGCCCACGGGCGGGCGCAGCCTGTGGCAGGCCATGCGCCGCTGGCGCCAGGAGAGGCGCGGCATGTGCACCACCAACTTCGCCGAGGTCACGGGCTTCATGCGCCTGGACCCCGCCGCGCCCATGCCCGAGATCCAGTACGAGTTCGTCGTCGTGCTGGCCATGGAACACGGCCGCAAGGTCTATGCCAGGCACGGCCTGTCAACCCATGTGCTGCTGCTGCACCCCAAGAGCCGCGGCCGCGTGCAACTGGCCAGCCCGCGCTGGCAGGACGACCCGGCGCTCGACTTCGGCTACTTCTCGCACCCCGACGACCTGGCCACCATGGTGCGCGGCGTGCGCCGCGTGCTGCAGGTGTACGACACGCCCACGATGCAAAGCCATGTGAAGGCCGACCTGCGCACTGGGCACTGCCGCACGGACGAGGACTACGCCCGGTTCTGCCGCGCCGTGGCTGGCACCAACTACCACCCCACCAGCAGCTGCCGCATGGGACCGAGCGCCGAGGACAGCGTGGTCGACGCGCGCCTGCGCGTGCACGGCGTGCAGGGCCTGCGCGTGATCGACAGCTCGATCTTCCCCACCATCCCCGGCGGCAACACCACCGCGCCCAGCTACATGGTGGGCGAGAAGGGTGCGGCCATGCTGCGCGAGGATTGGCGATGAACGCAGCTAGCTATCCATGGCGCCACGGCGCACCGCGCACCGTCTTCATCACCGGCGCCAGCAGTGGCATAGGCCGCGACATGGCGCTGCGCCTGGCGGCCGAGGGCGCGCAGATCGCCCTGTTCAACCGCAGCGGCGCCGAGGAAGTGCTGGCCGAGTTGGGCGCGGCCGCCCACAGCCCCACGCAGCGCTTTGCCGCCTACCGCGCCGACGTGGCGCGGGCCGAGTCCATCACAGCCGCCGTGCGCCAGGCCGTGGCCGAGCTGGGCACGCCTGACCTGGCGATCCACAGCGCGGGCGTGCTGCACAACGGTCCCCTGGCGCAGTCCAGCGCGGCAGACTTTGATCACGTCATCGACATCAACCTCAAGGGCTCGCGCCACTTTGCCGCCGCCGTGCTGGCGCACATGCAGGCGCGCAGCCATCTGGTCTTCATCGCCTCACTGGCGGCGCTGACGGGCAACTTTGGCTACACCGCCTACTGCGCCTCCAAGTTCGGCGTGCGCGGCCTGGCCGAAGCGCTGCGCTTTGAGCTGCGGCTGCAGGACATCGACGTGAGCCTGTGCTGCCCCGGTGAAATCATCACGCCCATGGTGCTGCAGGAAAAGCGCCACATGCACCCCGTCTCCGCCGCCATGAAGGCCTTTGCCGGCAGCCGCACGCTCGAAGCCTCCGTGCCCGCCCTGCTGCACGGCATCGCCCGGCGCACATTCGAGATCACCGACGGCCCGCGCCCGGCCCTGACCGCCTTTCTGTCCCGCCACGCCCCGCGCCTGTCGCGCCGCATCGGCGACCTGATCGCCCAACGCGCCCTGCGCCATGCCACCAAGGACTCCCCATGACGACCAACCCCCAGCCCCTCGCCGCCAACCTGCAGGCCTGCCTGCCCACGCATATTCCGCAGCCCCTGCGCGACTGTTTTGCCGCGCAGCACGCCGCCTTCCAGAAGCAGCGCTGCCCCAGCCTGGCCGAGCGCCGCCAGAATCTGCGCGGCCTGCACCGCCTGCTGGTGGACCACCGCGAGGCCCTGGTCGATGCCGTGAACCGCGACTTCGGCTGCCGTAGCCGCTTCGAGACCCTGATGACCGAGGTGCTGCAGGCGCAGGAAGGCCTGCTCGACGCCATCAAGCGCCTGCCGCGCTGGATGCGGCGCGAGAAGCGTTCGCTCGACATCACCCAGTACCCGCTGGCCAGCGCCTGGGTGCAGCCCCAGCCGCTGGGCGTGGTGGGCATCGTCGTGCCCTGGAACTTCCCCATCGCCATGGCCGTGCAGCCCATGATCGGCGCGCTGGCGGCGGGCAACCGGGTGATGGTGAAGATGTCGGAAAACTCGGCACACCTGGCGCGCCTGCTGCAAGATGTTTTGCCACGCTACCTTGCGTCCGACAAGGTCAGCGTCTTTGCCGACCGGGGCGAAGACGGCGCCAGCATAGGCCCGCTGTTCACCCAGCTGCCGTTCAACCACCTGTTCTTCACCGGCTCGCCGCAGACCGGCCGCGCCGTCATGGCCAACTGCGCGCCCAACCTCACGCCCGTCACGCTGGAGCTGGGCGGCAAGTCGCCCGCCATCGTCGCGCCCGACTACCCGCTGGATAAAGCGGCCGAGCGCATCCTGTGGGTGAAGATGCTCAACGCCGGGCAGATCTGCACCAATGTGGATTACCTGTTTGTGCCCCAGGGGCGCGAGCAGGCCTTCATCCAAAACGCCCAGCGCATCGTGGCCCAGCGCTACCCAAATCTGCTCAACGGCGAGTACACCGCCATCATCGACCAGCGCCAATACGACCGGCTGCAGGCCATGCTGCAGGATGCCATCGCCCAGGGCGCGCAGGCCGTGCCGCTGGCCCCGGGGCAGAGCGGCGACGCGGCGCGGCGCATCATGCCGCCGGTGGCGCTCTTGAATGTGCACGACGGCATGCAGGTCATGCAGCGCGAGATCTTCGGCCCCATCCTGCCCATCCTCGGCTACCAAAGCCGGGACGAGGTCACGCAGTACATCAACGACAGGCCGCACCCGCTGGCGCTCTACCTGTTCAGCCACGACAAGGCGCTGCAGCAGCACTACCTCACGCAAACGCTGTCGGGCGGCGTCACGCTCAACGACACGCTGTTGCATGTGGGCCAGCACCACCTGCCCTTTGGCGGGGTGGGCAACAGCGGCATGGGGCACTACCATGGGCACGAGGGGTTCCTGACGTTTTCCAAGCTGCGCCCGGTGTTCCGGCAGGGGCCGATCCGCACCGTCAACTTCCTGCAGCCGCCCTACGCAGGCCTCGCCAGCAAGGTGCTGGACGTCATGCTGTGGAGGAACCGCTGACCGGAACTCCTTCCCCCTCTTGGCTTGTGTATGCACACATCTTCTGATAGCACGCAACGCTTATTTGGCAAGGGCTTCAACCCCCTCTCCCCCTTGGGGGAGAGGGTGGGGGTGAGGGGGTGCCGCGCCCGCTTTTACGACCCTCACCCCTGCCCTCTCCCGCCAGCGGGAGAGGGAGAAACAGCCGCCAGGCCCGGCCCATCAAGAGATCAGGCCCGCTGAAATTGGCCGACCACAAAAAAAGGAGACACCATGCAAGGCGACATCGTTTCGAGCGTGCTGCTGCCGCTCATCCTGGGTTTCATCATGTTCTCGCTGGGCCTGGGGCTCACGCCCGGCGACTTCCGGCGCATCCTGGCGCAGCCGCGCGCGCTGCTGGTGGGGGTGGTGTGCCACTTCGTGTTGCTGCCGCTGTCCTGCTACGGGCTGCTCACGGCCGTGGGCATGGGCGGTGTGTTCGCCGTGGGCTTCATGATTCTGGCGGCCTGCCCCACGGGCAGCACGTCCAACCTGCTGACCTACCTGGCGCGCGGCGACGTGGCGCTGGCCGTGAGCTTCACGGCCGTGGCCAGCGTGCTCACCATCTTCACCCTGCCCCTGGTCGTGACCTGGTCGCTGGGGCATTTCCTGGGCGCGGCGCGCGCCGTGGATGTGCCCGTGGGCCAGATGATGGGCCAGGTGGCGCTGGTGCTGGGCCTGCCGGTCAGCCTGGGCATGTGGGTGCGCCACCGTTTCGGAGCCTGGGCGCGGGGCTTCGAGCCGCGCGCCACCAAGGTCTCCACCCTGCTGTTCGTGCTCATCGTGGCGGCCGCCGTGGTCAAGAACTGGGCGCTGCTGGTGGCCAACTTCGGCTCGCTGGCGCCGTTTGCCGTGGCGCTCAACCTGGGCATGCTGACCCTGGGCTTTACCGTGGCTTGGGCCGCGCGGCTGTCGTACCGCCAGTCGGTCACGCTGGGCATAGAGACGGCGGTGCAGAACGCCGCGCTGGCGCTGGTGATTGCCAGCACCGTGCTCAAGGACGACGCCATGGCCATCCCCGGCGCGGTCTATGGCGTGCTGATGTACGCGGGCGGGCTGGTGTTTGCGTTGACTATGCGGCGCTTTGCCAACAAGCCGGCGCCAGGGGCCGCCCATGCGGCCTGATCTGCGCTACCCGGCCACCACCGCCGACTGGCGCCGCCTTGCCGCGCAGCGCCTGCCGCGCTTTCTGTTCGACTATGTCGATGGCGGCGCCGGCGACGAGGCCACGCTGGCGGCCAATGTGCAGGACTTTGCCACCATCCGCCTGCGCCAACGCGTGCTGATCGACGTATCGCAGGTGGACACTCGCAGCCTGCTTGCCGGCCAGGACTGCGCGCTGCCGCTGGCGCTGGCCCCGGTGGGCCTGGCCGGCATGATGGCGCGCCGCGGAGAGGCCCAGGCGGCGCGCGCCGCGCAGGCGGCGAGCGTGCCGTTCACGCTGTCCACCGTGGGTATCTGCCCACTGAGCGAAGTGGTGGCCGCCACCGGCGCCGCGCCGTGGTTCCAGCTCTACATGCTGCGCGACCGCGGCGCCGTGCGTGCCCTGCTGGACGATGCCTGGGCCGCGGGCTGCCGCACGCTGGTCTTTACCGTGGACCTGCCGGCCACCGGAATGCGCTGGCGCGACATGCGCAACGGCATGGCCGCCACAGGCGCGTGGACCGCACTGCTGCGCGCAGGCCAGGTGCTGGCGCGCCCCGGCTGGGTGCGCGATGTGGCGCTGGGTGGCCGGCCGCTGACCTTTGGCAGCCTGAGCCAGCAAGTGCCCGGCGCGCGCGACCTGAACGCCTTCAAAACCTGGGTGGACGCGCAGTTCGACCCGTCGGTGACGTGGAAAGACATCGCCTGGCTGCGCGGCCAGTGGAAGGGCCGGCTGCTGCTCAAGGGCATCCTCGACGTGGAAGATGCCCACGCCGCCGTGGCCAGCGGCGCCGACGGCATCGTCGTCTCCAACCACGGCGGGCGCCAGCTCGACGCGGCGGCCTCATCCATCGCCAAGCTGCCCGCCATCGCCCGCGCCGTGGGCACGCAGACCGAGCTGCTGCTGGACGGCGGCGTGCGCAGCGGCGTGGACATCTTCAAGGCCCTGGCCCTGGGCGCGCGTGGCGTGCTCGTCGGCCGGCCCTGGGTCTGGGCGCTGGCCGCCCAGGGCCAGCCGGGCGTGGCGCAGCTGCTGGCGCACTGGCAGCGCGAGCTGCAGCTGACCATGACGCTGACCGGCGTCACGCGCATTGCCGACATCGGCCCGCAGCACCTGGATACGGACTTATATAGAAAAACGGCTCTAACGCTTACTCATCAAGCGCAAACAGCTATCAAAACTGAAGCAAGGAGATTCCCATGAACGGCGCCCAAGCCCTGCTCAAGACCCTCGCCGACGCCGGCGTCGAAGTCTGCTTCACCAACCCCGGCACCAGCGAGATGCACTTTGTCGCCGCGCTCGACAGCGAACCGCGCATGCGCGCCGTGCTGACCCTGTTCGAGGGTGTGGCCACCGGCGCGGCCGATGGCTACGCGCGCATGGCCGGCAAGCCCGCCGCCACCCTGCTGCACCTGGGCTGCGGACTGGGCAACGGCCTGGCCAACCTGCACAATGCGCGCAAGGGCAAGGTGCCCATCGTCAACATCGTGGGCGACCACGCGACCTATCACACCCAATACGACGCGCAGCTGCAGTCCGACATCGAGACGGTGGCGCGCAACGTCTCGCCCGGCTTCGTGCGCACGGCGCAAAGCACCGCGCAGCTCGGCCAGGACGCGGCCGACGCCGTTGCCGCCGCACGCGGCCTGCCCGGCCAGGTCGCCACGCTGATCCTGCCGGCCGACGTGTCCTGGAGCGACGGCGGCGTGCCCTGTCCGCCCCCGCCGCTGGCCGCACCGCGGGCAGTCGACGAGAGTTCCGTGAAGGCCATCGCCGACATCCTGCGCTCGGGCCAGCAAGCCGCGCTGCTGCTGGGCGGCCACGCGCTGCGCGAGCCGGGGCTGCTGGCCGCATCACGCCTGGCGGCGGCCACCGGCGTCAAGCTGCTGGCCGAGGTTTTCCCCACCCGCCTCGAGCGCGGCGCCGGCCTGCCGGCCATCGAGCGCCTGGCCTACTTTGCCGAGCTGGCCGGCGTGCAGCTGGCCGGCCTGCAGCACCTGATCCTGGTCGACGCCAAGTCGCCCGTCTCCTTCTTTGCCTACCCCGGCAAGCCCAGCGACCTGGTGCCGCCCGGCTGCGCGGTGCACACACTGGCCGCGCCCGACCAGGACGCGCTGGCCGGCCTGGAGCAACTGGTCGCCGCGCTGGGCGCCGGCGCGGCGCAGCCCGCGCTGCAGGCCGCCACCCGGCCCGAGCGCCCCACGGGCCAGCTCACCGCCGCCAAGGCCTGCCAGGCTGTGGGCCATCTGCTGCCCGAGGGTGCCATCCTGGTGGACGAAGCCATCACCTCGGGCCAGAAGCTGGGCGCCATGACGGCGGGCGCGCCGCGCCACGACCTGCTCACGCTCACCGGCGGCGCCATCGGCCAGGGCCTGCCCAGCGCCGTGGGGGCGGCCATTGCCTGCCCCGAGCGCCCGGTGATCGTGCTGGAGGGCGACGGCTCGGCCATGTACACGGTGCAGGCGCTGTGGACCATGGCGCGCGAGCAGCTGCACGTGATCAGCATCATCTTCAACAACGCCGCGTACTCGGTGCTCAACATCGAACTCGAGCGCGTGGGCGCCGGCGAGCCCGGGCCGTGCTCGCGTGCGCAGCTCGACCTGGGCGCACCGCCGCTCGACTTTGCCCGCCTGGCCCAGGGCATGGGCGTGCACGCGGTGCGCGCCGACACCGCCGAAGCCTTTTGCGCCGCACTGGAGTACGCGCTGGCCACGCCAGGCCCGCACCTGATCGAGGCCCTGGTGCCCGAATCCATCAGCGGAGCCAAACGCAAGGTGCTGCCCTGGGTGCTGGGCGCCACGCCTCACCTGCCGCAGCCGGTGGCGCAGGTGCTCAAGCGCGCGATCTCGCCCTGAAGGCTTGCGTCGCCGCAACGCCGTCGGCTCGGCAAACCCTGCCATTGAAAACCGCCGAACGCAAAGGGCGCAAAGAATGCGCAAAGAACGCAGAACGAATCAAGATTCGGATCAAAATGAGCCTTGGCGCCCGATGGGAAAGCGCAAGCAGCTACTATTTGAGGAGTGCCCTTCGGGTGGCTCTTTGCGCTCTTTGCGAATCCACTGCGCCTTCTGCGCTCGGCAATGGCACGCATGCCACCCCAGCCCGTGACCCGAGAGACCCGCGATGCCCGTGCACATCCTCAAGCAAGAATCGATTGCCGTGCTGACCCTGGATCGGCCCGACAAGCGCAATGCCTTCGACAGCGCGCTGACGGCGGCCCTGGACGAAGCCCTGAATGCGTTCGAGGACGACCCCGCGCTGCGGGTTGCGGTGCTGACCGGAGGAACGCAGTTCTTCTCGGCCGGCACCGACGTGGTGGCCTGGGCCGGCGAGCCCACGCCACGCGGCGGCCCCTACGGCATCGCCGGCCGCCGGCTGCAAAAACCCATCATTGCGGCGGTCGAAGGCATCGCCGCCGGCGGCGGCTTCGAGATCGCCCTGTCCGCGTCGATGATCGTGGCGTCGACCACGGCCTTGTTTTCCTTGCCCGAGGTCGGGCTGGGCCTGATCGCCGAGTGCGGCGGGCTGTTTCGCGGCCCGCGCGCCCTGCCCCTCAACATCGCCCGCGAGCTGCTGCTGACCGGCGCGCCGCTCGGCGCCGAGCGCGCGCATGCCCTCGGCCTGGTCAATCGGCTGACCGCGCCGGGCCAGGCGCCGACCGAGGCCATGGCGCTGGCGCGGCAGATCGCCGAGCGGGCGCCGCTGGCCGTCCACGAGACCCTGGCGGCGCTGGAGGCGCTGAACGCCGAAAGCGACGCCCGGGGTTGGGCGCTCACCCGGCACGCCAAAACGGTGGCCCGGCAGTCTGCCGACTCCAAGGAGGGCGTTGCCGCCTTCAAGGCGCGGCGCGCGCCGCAATGGCAGGGCCGATGAACGCCGGCCCGCGCCAGCCGGCACAATGGGCTTGAACGCCATGGTGGGCATGGCGTGCAGCCATTGAAAGGAAACCACTGATGTTTGCCGTCTATGCCGCCGAAGCCAAGCCCGATGATCCCCTGTCGGCGCTCGTCGTCGGTGAACGCCCCGAGCCGGACGTGCCAGCCGGCCACGTGGCTGTCCACGTGCGCGCCGCCAGCCTGAACATGCACGATGTCTGGACGCTGCGCGGCGTGGGCATTCGCGCCGAGCAGTTTCCGATGATCCTGGGCATGGACGGGGCCGGCGTCACCGACGACGGCCGCGAGGTGGTGATCCATTCGGTCATTCCGTCGCCCGGCTGGCGCGGCGACGAGACGCTGGACCCCCAGCGCTCGATGCTGACCGAGCGCTATCAGGGCACGTTTGCCGAGACCGTGGTCGTGCCCGCGGCCAACGTGCTGCCCAAGCCGGCGTCGATGTCCTTCAGCGAGGCGGCGTGCATGGGCACGGCGTGGCTCACCGCGTATCGCATGCTGTTCGTCAAGTCCGGCCTGCGGCCCGGACAAACCATGCTGGTGCAGGGCGCTTCGGGCGGCGTCAACACCGCGTTGATTCAGCTTGGCCGCGCGGCCGGCATGCAGGTGTGGGCCACCGGCCGCACCGAGGCCAAGCGTGCGCTGGCGCAAAAGCTGGGTGCGCACGCCACGTTTGAATCCGGCGCGCGCCTGCCCGATCGGGTCGATGGCGTGTTTGACAACGTGGGCCGCCAGACCTGGTCGCACTCGCTGCGCGCGCTCAAGCCGGGCGGCGTTCTGGTCACCTGCGGCGCCACCACGGGCGATGCCACCGCCAGCGAATTGCAGCGCGTGTTCTTCCTGCAACTGCGCATCATCGGCTCGACCATGGGAACGCGCAGCGAACTGGCCGACCTGCTCAGCTTTTGCGTGCAAGCAAACATCCACCCGCAGATCGGCGCCGAGCTGCCCATGACCGAGGCAGGCAAGGCCTTTCGCCTGATGATGGACGGCGAGACGGGCGGCAAGGTGGTGCTGACGCGTTGAGCCAAGTCCCACCGGGCAACACTCGACCCTCGCCTTGCTGACCTATCGGGGGCGGTGCATGGCGCACAGTTTGTTGCCGTCGGGGTCTCTGACGTAGGCGAGAAACAGGGGACCCAGGTCGCGGTCACGCAAGCCCGGCGGTTCTTCGATCGAGCAGCCACCGTACGCCAGTGCGGTGTCGTGAAACGCCTGGACCTGCTCGGCTGAATTGCACTTGAACCCGATGGTGCCGCCGTTGGCGGCCGTGGCCGGTGCATCGTTGATCGGCTGCGAAACACAGAACGTGCCGCCATCGTGTCGATAGAACAGGCGATGGTGGCCACTCGGTGCCTCACTGCGCATGGGTGCGCCCGCGCCCAGCACACCCAGCACGGCATCGTAAAAGCGTTTGGAACGCTCGAGATCGTTGGAACCCACCATGATATGGCTGAACACGCGCGATTCTCCTTGACGAGGGAGTGATGACCAAGGCAACGCTGAACAAGTCTCTGCGATGGCGCGCGCCCTGATTTGGGATGGGCTGCAAGGCGCAAACCACAGCGATAGCCGTAGCTATTGCGAGGATTTGCAACGCCGCAGACCGCCCAAAGCGGGGATGCGCGGTGCGCAGGGGGCTTGTTCAGCGTTGCCCTAAAGCAGGACGATATCGTACCGATCCGGCCCCACGGCGCTTTCGGCCTGCAGCGAGATCGGCTTGCCGATGAAGTCCGACAGCCCCGCCAGGTGCTGGCTTTCCTCGTCGATCAGCATGTCGACCACGGCGGGCGCGGCGACGATGCGAAACTCCTTGGGATTGAACTGGCGCGCCTCGCGCAGGATTTCGCGCAGGATGTCGTAGGCCACGGTACGCGCGGTGCGCACGCGCCCGCTGCCTTGGCACTGCTCGCAGGGTTCGCACAGCAGTTGCGCCAGCGATTCGCGCGTGCGCTTGCGCGTCATCTCGACCAGGCCCAGGTGCGAAAAGCCGCCCACCTGGGTCTTCACGCGGTCACGCGCCAGCTGCTTGCGAAACTCGGCCAGCACCGCCTGCTGGTGCTCGGCCAGTGTCATGTCGATGAAGTCGACCACGATGATGCCGCCCAGGTTGCGCAGCCGCAGCTGGCGGGCAATGGCCTGTGCGGCCTCCAGGTTGGTCTTGAACACCGTGTCGTCGAAGCTGCGCGCGCCGATGTAGCCGCCGGTGTTGACGTCGATGGTGGTCAGCGCCTCGGTCTGGTCGATGATCAGGTAGCCGCCCGACTTGAGGTCCACCCGCCGGCCCAGCGCCTTGGTGATCTCGTCGTCGACGTTGAACAGGTCGAAGATCGGCCGCTCGCCGCGGTAGTGCGAAAGGCGCGTGGCGGCAGCCGGCATGAACTCCTTGCCAAAGGCCATCAGGGCGTCGAATTGTTCCTTGGAGTCGATGCGGATGGACTGCGTGCCCTCGCCCACCAGGTCGCGCAGCACACGCTGCAGCAGGCGCAGGTCCTCGTGCAGCAGGGTGGCCGGAGCCTGCTGCGTGCCCGCTTCGCGGATGCGCGTCCAGGTCTTGCGCAGGTAGGCGATGTCCTCGGCCAGTTCGGCGTCGGTGGCGTCCTCGGCATTGGTGCGCAGGATGTAGCCGCCGGTCTTGCCCTCCGGCGCGGCGGCACGTGCCAGCTGCTGCACGCGCTCGCGCAGCGAATCGCGGAGGCTGGCCGGGATCTTCTGCGACACGCCGATGTGCTCGTCCTGCGGCAGGAACACCAGCATGCGCCCGGCCACGCTGATCTGCGTGGACAGGCGCGCGCCCTTGGTACCGATGGGGTCCTTGATGACCTGCACCATCAGCGTCTGGCCCTCGAACACCTGCTTCTCGATTGGGCGCTGGGCGCCGCCGTTGCGGTGCGCGGGCAGGCTCTCGCCCTCCAGCGGACGCTGCCACAGGTCGGCCACGTGCAGAAAGGCCGAGCGCTCCAGCCCGATGTCGATGAAGGCCGACTGCATGCCCGGCAGCACGCGCACCACCTTGCCGAGATACACGTTGCCGACCAGCCCGCGCTCGAGCGTGCGCTCGACGTGCAGCTCCTGCACCGCGCCGTTCTCCACCACCGCGACGCGCGTCTCCTGCGGAGACCAGTTGATCAGAATGTCTTGTTGCATGGGCATCTTCCAGGAAGCCGCCCATGATGCCTGAAGGCGCGCCGGGCCGAAGGCCGGCGCGGGCCGCTACGCCAGCGCGGGATGCAGGCCCCGCATGGCCTGCATCAGCTGCGGCTGCAGGGCCACCACCTCACCGATGACGATCAGCGCCGGCGCGCGCACACCATGCTGCTGCGCCAGCGCGGGCAGCGCCTCGAGCGTGCCGGTGACGCAGCGCTGACCCGGCAGCGAGGCCTGCTCGACCAGCGCCGCCGGCGTGTCGGCGGCCAGTCCGTGGCGCACCAGTTGGCGGCAGATCACCGGCAGCGTCCCCATGCCCATGTAGATCACCACGGTCTGGCGCGGACGGACCAGCGCCTCCCAGTCGAGGGCGACCTCGTTGTCGCCCCGCAGGTGACCCGAGGCAAACACCAGCGTCGCCGCATGGTCGCGGTGCGTCAGCGGTATGCCGGCGCACGCTCCCGCGCCCTGCGCCGCCGTGATGCCGGGCACCACCTCGAAGGCAATGCCGGCCTCGGCCAGCGCCTGCACCTCCTCGCCGCCGCGCCCGAAGATGAAGCCGTCGCCCCCCTTCAGGCGCACCAGGCTGCGCCCGCTGTGCGCCAGGCGGATCATCAGGTCGATGATGGACTCCTGCGGCAAGGTGTGCCGCGCGGCCTGCTTGCCAACGTAGATCAGCTCCGCGTCGTCGGCCACGCAGCGCAGCACCTCCTTGCTGACCAGGTGGTCGTAGAGCACCAGGCGCGCGCCGCGCAGTGCCTTGGCGGCACGCAGGGTGAGCAGCTCGGGATCGCCGGGTCCGGCGCCCACCAGGGTCACCCGCCCGGGTGTGCCGCAGCGCTCTGCGGTGGGCGGGACGGCGAACCAGCGCGCGTCTTCTACAAAGCTCATGGCGGCCTTCCTTGACTGATCGTGCATCAGGCTCGATTGTTCAAAGACCATGGCACGCCCGTCCTTGATGCAACTCAAGGACATCAGGGAATACCCGCGGCACGATCCAAGGCACCGAAAGAACCTGAACGCCCGCAACGCCATGGCACGCAACGCACCTCTCGCTCTCACGCTGGCGCTGGCCGCCGGCGCGGCCTGCGCGCAAGCCCCGACGCCGCCGGCGCCCGAGCGCGCCGCCCAGCTGGTGCGCATGGTGCGGCAGGACTGCGGCTCGTGCCACGGCATGCGCCTCACCGGCGGGCTGGGCCCGGCGCTCACGCCCCAGGCGCTGGCGGACAAGCCACCCGACTACCTGGCCGCCGTCATCACCCACGGCATTCCCGGCACGCCCATGCCGCCCTGGAGCGCGTTGCTGAGCGAGCCCGAGGCGCTGTGGATTGCCCAGCAACTGGCCCATGGCTTTCCCGAAGAAATCAGGAACCACGCCCCATGAAAAGACGCTTTGTCCTCTCGCTCGCGGCCGGCAGCCCCTTGCTGGCAGCCGGCTGTACCGGCACCCAGGGCCCGTCCAGTGCGCAGACGTCGGCGCTGCAGGGCACGGGCGACCTGGGCGTGGTGATCGAGCGCGCGGCCGGCGCCCTCACCCTCGTCAACACCAGCCAGCGCGTTTCAATCGGCCGCGTCCAGGGCCTGGGCGACCTGTCGCACGCCTCGGTGGTGTTCTCGCGCGATGCGCGCTTTGCCCATGTCTTTGGCCGCGACGGCGGCCTGACCCGCGTCGACATCCTGACCCAGCGCATCACCCACCGCGTGATGCAGGCCGGCAACTCCATCGGCGGCGCCATCAGCGCCGACGGCAGCCTGGTGGTGGCGCAGAACTACCAGCCCGGCGGCATCAAGGTCTTCGACGCCGCCACGCTGGAGCTGCTGGCTGATGTGCCCGCCACCATGGCGAATGGCCAGCGCTCGCGCGTCGTCGGCCTGGCCGACCTGCCGCAGCGGCGCTTCATCTACAGCCTGTTCGACGCCGAGGCGATCTGCATTGCCGATTGCAGCAAGCCGCGCCAGCCAAGCATCACCACGCTGCAGGGCATAGGCCGGCAGCCCTACGACGCCCTGGTCTCGCCCAACGGCCGCACCTACATCGCCGGCCTGTTCGGCGAGGACGGCCTGGCCATGGTCGATCTGTGGGAGGACCAGCCCCAGGCGCGCCGTATCCTCGCCGGCTACGGGCGCGGCCAGCAGCCCCTGCCGGTCTACAAGATGCCGCATCTGCGCGGCTGGGCCATTGCCGGGCGCCACGCCTACCTGCCGGCCATTGGCCGGCACGAGGTGCTGGTGGTCGATACCGCCAGCTGGCAGGAGGTGGCCCGCATACCGGTGGCCGGCCAGCCGGTGTTCGTCATGGCGCGGCCCGACGGGCGCCAGGTCTGGGTCAACTTCTCGGTGCCCGACTACAACCGCGTGCAGGTGATCGACACCCCCAGCCAGCGCGTGATCGACACCATCGAGCCCGGCAAGGCCGTGCTGCACATGGAGTTCACGCCGCGCGGCGAGTCGGTCTGGATCAGCTGCCGCGACGACAACCGCGTGCAGGTGTATGACACGCACACACGCCAGCTGCAGGCCAGCCTGGCTGTCGATGCACCCAGCGGCATCTTCTTTACCGCGCGCGCGCAGCGCATGGGGTTCTGAAGCATGCACAAGCCGCACAGCGCGCTGGAGCTGACCCTGCTCAACCATTGGCAGCGCGGCTTTCCGCTCGATCGCGAGCCCTTCGCCGCCATCGGCCGCTGCGTCGGCGTCGATGCGTCCGCGGTGCTGGCCCACTATGCACGTTTGCAAGATCAGGGCAGCTTCAGCCGCATCGGCGCGGTGTTTGCACCCGGCGCGGGCGGCGCGTCACTGCTGGCGGCCATGGCCGTGCCGCCGGATCGGCTCGAGCGCGTGGCCATCGACGTGTCACGCCACGCCGGCGTCAACCACAACTACGAGCGCGAACACACCACCAACCTGTGGTTCGTCGCCACCGGGCGTGATGACGCAGCGCTCGAGCAACTGCTGCGCACCATCGAGGCCGACACCCGGCTGCCCGTGCTGCGCCTGCCCATGCTGCGGCCCTATCGCATCGACACCGGGTTTGACCTGCGCGCCAGCCAGTCCGATGCCACCGGTGCCACGCACTGGGCGGCATCACGCCTGCCGCTGGCCGACGAACCCCTGGCCGCCCTGGCCGAGCAGGGCCTGCCCCTCGTGGAGCGCCCCTACGATGCCTGGAGCCGGCAGCGCGGGCAACCGGTCGAGGCCGTGCTGCACACCTTGCAGTGCTGGCTCGATCAAAAGATCCTGAGCCGCTTTGGCGTGGTCGTGCGCCACCACGAACTGGGCTATACCGCCAACGCCATGACGGTGTTCGACGTGCCCGCGCACGAGGTGGACGCCTGCGGCGAGGCCCTGGCGCAGGTTCCCGGCGTGACGCTGGCCTACCAGCGCGCGCGGGCCCACGGCTGGCCGTACAACCTGTACTGCATGGTGCATGGGCGCGACCGTGCCAGTGTGCGCCAGACGGTGGCCCAGGCGGCGGCCCAGGCCGGTCTGCGCGACAAGCCGCAGGCCACGCTGTTTTCGCTGCGCCGCTTCAAACAGACCGGCGCGCGGCGCTTTGCCCACCATATCCCCCAGGCCCAGGGAGCGCCGCATGCTCACGCCTGAAGACGCCCGCCTGATCGACCACCTGCACGGCGGCTTTCCGCTCGACGATCGACCCTTTGCGGTCGTCGGTGAGGCGCTGGGTTGGAGTGAGGCGCGCGTGATCGAGCGCCTGCACCAGCTGCTGGCCCAGGGCGTGCTCACGCGCTTTGGCCCCCTGTTTCAGATCGAGCGCGCGGGTGGCCAGTTCGTGCTGGCGGCCATTGCCGTGCCCGAGCAGCGCTTTGACGTGGTCAATGCGGTGGTCAACAGCTTTCCCGAAGTGGCGCACAACTACCGACGCACGCACGCACTGAACATGTGGTTCGTCGTGGCGGCCGAGTCGCCCGCGCAGGCGGCAGATGCGATCGCCCGCATCGAGGACGCCGTGGGCTTGAAGGTTTACGCCTTCCCCAAGGAGGAAGAGTATTTCGTCGAGCTGCGCCTGTCGGCCCTGCCCCGCGCCGGAGAGCACCATGGCACTTGACGCGTTTGACCGCGCCCTGATCGCCGCCACCCAAGGGGGACTGCCCCTGGTGGCGCGCCCCTACGAGGCCGTGGGCGCCATGCTGGGCGTGAGCGGCGATCAGGTGCGCGAGCGCCTGGCGCAGATGCTGGCCCAGGGACTGATCCGCCGCATCGGCGCCGTGCCCAATCACTACCGCTTGGGCTACACCGCCAATGGCATGAGCGTGTGGGATGTGGATGACGCACAGGTCTCCGAGCTCGGCGCCAGGGTAGCGCAGCTGCCGGGGGTAAGCCACTGCTATCGCCGCCCGCGCCATCGGCCCGACTGGCCCTACAACCTGTTTGCCATGCTGCACGGCACCAGCCGCGAAGCCGTGGCGCAGCAGGCCGAAGAAATTGCCCGGCTGCTGGGCAGCGCCTGCCGCAGCCACGACATCCTGTATTCCACGGCCATCCTGAAGAAAACCGGCCTGCGTTTGAAAGGCTAAAGAATGTTTCGTATCAGCCAATACATGCGCGAACTCGCGCAAGCCCAAGCCAGCGGCGCCTATCCCGCTGTCAAGGACCGCAAGGCGCGCGGCCCGGTGGTGATCTGGAACCTGATCCGCCGCTGCAACCTCACCTGCAAGCACTGCTACGCCTTCTCGGCCGACCACGAATACGCGGGCGAGCTGTCTTTGCAGGAAGTCTTCACGGTCATGGACGACCTCAAGGCCTTCGGTGTGCCCGCGCTCATCCTCTCGGGCGGCGAGCCGCTGCTGCGCGCCGACATCTTCGAAGTTTCGGCGCGCGCACGCGAGATGGGCTTCTACACCGGCCTGTCGACCAACGGCACGCTGATCGACGCCCCCATGGCCCGGCGCATTGCCGACGCCGGCTTCGACTACGTCGGCATCAGCCTGGACGGCCTCAAGGCCACGCACGACAAGTTCAGGCGCCTCGAAGGTGCCTTCGACCGCAGCCTGGCCGCCATCGGCCACCTGGACCAGGTGGGCATCAAGGTCGGCCTGCGCTACACCATGACGGCCATGAACGGCCACGACCTGCCGGCCCTGCTCGACCTGATGCAGGAGGTGGGCGCGCACAAGTTCTACTTCTCGCACCTGAACTACGCCGGGCGCGGCAACATCCACCGCGGCAAGGACGCGCACCACCAGGCCACCCGCGCCGCGATGGACATGCTGTTCGACCGCGCTTGGGCCGCCGCCCAGGCCGGTAGCCTGGAGGATTACGTGAGCGGCAACAACGACGCCGACGGCCCCTACCTGCTGCAATGGGTGCAGGCGCATCTGCCGCAGTGGGAAGAGGCCCTGCGTGCGCGCCTCGTCGCCTGGGGCGGCAACGCCAGCGGCCAGCAGATCGCCAACATCGACAACCTCGGCCATGTGCACCCCGACACCATGTGGTGGCACCACGACCTGGGCTGCGTGCGCGACCGCCCGTTCTCCGAGATCTGGAACGACGTCAGCGACCCGCTGATGGCGGGCCTCAAGCAGCACCCGCGCCCCGTCGAGGGCCGGTGTGCCGGATGCCGGCACCTGGCGATCTGCAACGGCAATACCCGCGTGCGCGCGCAGCAACTCACGGGCAACTTCTGGTTTGAAGACCCGGGCTGCTACCTGACCGACGCCGAAGTGGGCGCCGCCAGCACGCCGTTCGAGCCCGCGCCCGCGAAGCGCCGCCGCATTGAGGTGGTGGCGGCCTGAAAACCATGATCTTGATAGCACATTGCGCTTGCTGAACCCCGGTCTTCGGCTCCTTCCCCCTCTGGGGGAAGGTTGGGATGGGGGCTCGGGGCCCGCTGAGCACCGGCACCGCTGGCCCCCACCCCATCCCTCCCCCAGAGGGGGAGGGAGAAATGCCGTCCAGCGCCCGTCCATACAGCGCGAATAGCTATCATTTTTGGAGTCACCCTTGTCCCTGCGAATCCTCCCCCGTATCCTCCCCGCCGCCCTCCTCACCCTGGCCCTTGCCAGCCCAACGCAGGCCCAGCCCAACCCCGCCGCCCTCTACCAGCAGCATTGCGCCAGCTGCCACGGCGAGCAGCGCACCGGCCTGATGGGCCCGGCCCTGCTGCCCGAAAGCCTGGAGCGCACACGGCCCGCCGAGGTGCTGCGCGTCATCAAGGAGGGCCGCCAGGCCACGCAGATGGCGGGCTTTGCCGAGCAGCTCTCCGGCGACGAGATCCAGGCCCTGGCCGACTGGATCCGCAGCCCCGTGCTGCCGGCGCCACGCTGGGGCGAGGCGGACATCCGGGCCTCGCGCATCGCCACGCCGCTGCCGGCCGATGAGCCCGTCAAGCCGAAGTGGGACGCCGACCCCATGAACCTGTTCGTGGTTGTCGAGGGGGGCGACCACCACATCTCGCTGCTCGACGGCGACCGCTTCGAGGTCATCACCCGCTTTGCCAGCCGCTACGCGCTGCACGGAGGCCCCAAGTTCACGCCCGACGGGCGCTACGTGTTCTTCGGCTCGCGCGACGGCTGGATCACCAAGTACGACCTGTGGCGTCTGGCCGTGGTGGCCGAGGTGCGCGCCGGCCTGAACATGCGCAACGTGGCCGTGAGCGGCGACGGGCGCTGGGTCATGGCCGCCAACTACCTGCCGCACAGCCTGGCGCTGTTCGACGCCGACCTGAACCTGGTCAAGACCTACGAGGCCAAGACCCTGGACGGCAAGGCCAGCTCGCGCGTCTCGGCGGTGTACGACGCCACGCCGCGGAGCAGCTTTGTCGTCGCGCTCAAGGACATTCCCGAGATCTGGGAAATTTCCTACGACCCGAAGGCCGCGCCCATCTACGACGGCCTGGTGCACGACTACCGGATGAAGGAAGGCTTGGCCAAACCCGGCTACCTGGGCGTGCGCCGCACGCCGCTCGCTGAGCCGCTGGACGACTTCTTCTTCGACCAGAGCTACCGCCATGTGCTTGGCGCCACCCGCGCCAAGGGCGGCCCATCGCAGCAGGCCAGCGCCCAGGTGGTGAACCTGGACGTGCGCCGCAAGATCGCCGACCTGCCGATTGCCGGCATGCCGCATCTGGGCTCGGGCATCACCTTCGCCTGGAACGGCGGCACGGTGCTGGCCAGCCCCAACCTGGGCGGCACCGGGGTGGACGTGATCGACATGCAGACCTGGAAGACCGTGCGCACCATCCCCACGCCCGGCGCGGGCTTTTTCATGCGCAGCCACGAGAACACGCCCTACGCGTGGACCGATTCGATGATGAGCAAGGAGGGCAAGGACCGCCTCACCATCATCGACAAGCGCACGCTGGAGCCGGTGGCCGAAGTGCGCGAGCCGGGCAAGACGCTGGCGCACATCGAATTCACCCGCGACGGCCGCTACGCCCTGGCCAGCGTGTGGGAGATGGACGGCGCGCTGGTGGTCTACGACGCCACCACGTTCAAGGAGGTCAAGCGCCTGCCCATGAGCAAACCCGTGGGCAAGTACAACGTGTGGAACAAGATCACGCGCAGCGAGGGCACCTCACACTGAAGCCAGGGCGCTCCGCCCCGGGCCTCAATCGCGCAGCACCCCGGCATCGCGCAGCAGCCGCGCAGTCTCGAACAGCGGCAGCCCCATGATGCCGGTGTAGCTGCCCTCGAGGTGTTCCACGTACTGCGCCACCGGCCCCTGGATGCCGTAGGCGCCCGCCTTGCCCACGGGCTCGCCGCTGGCCACGTAGGCGGCAATCTGCGCGGGCGTCATGGCGGCAAAGCGCACGCGCGAGACCGACAGCGCCGCCAGGCGCCGCGCGCCCGCCTGCAGCGCCACGGCGCTCAGCACCTGGTGCTCGTGGCCCGCCAGCTCGGCCAGCATGCGCGCCGCATCCTGCGCGTCCTCGGGCTTGCCATAGATGCACTCGCCCAGCGCCACCGTGGTGTCCGCGCACAGAATGGGCGCCGGCGGCAGGCCGCGGCGCGCATGGCGTGCCACCGCGGCGTCGAGCTTGAGCGCGGTGACGCGCTGCACGTAGGCGCTGGGCGATTCGCCAGGCCGCACGGCCTCCAGGCCTTCCACATCCTCGGCCTCGTCGCCCGCGGCATTGGGCAGCAGCAGCTCGTGGCGCACGCCCAGCTGCTCGAGCAGCTGGCGCCGGCGCGGGCTCTGGGAAGCGAGATAGATGAAATCAGACATTTTGATCAAACAGGCCTGAAGCGACCGTCCATAAAGCGCAAGCAGCTATCAAAGCAATAGTCATTCGCGGTGGTACGGGTGGCCGGCATTGACCGACCAGGCGCGGTACAGCTGCTCGGCGAGCAGCACGCGCACCATGGCGTGCGGCAGGGTCAGGTCCGACAGGCGGATGCGCTCATGCGCCGCCTGGCGCAGGGCGGGGTCCAGCCCGTCCGGGCCGCCGACCAGCAGCGCCACGTCTTGCCCCAGCGATTGCCAGTACGTCAGGCGCTCGGCCAGCGCGGTGGTGGTCAGGGCCGTGCCGCGCTCGTCCAGCACCACCACGTGGGCCGACTTGGGCACCGCCGCTTCGATGCGCTGGCGCTCGGCGGCCATCGCCTGGGCTGCGGTCTTGCCGCCAGCCCGCGGCTCGGTCTTGATGGCCTTGAGCTCCAGCTTGAGCTCGGGCGGAAAGCGCTTGGCGTAGTCGTCCCAGGCTGCGCCGGCCCACGCCGGCACGCGCTGGCCAACGGCGACGACGCACAGCTTCATCGCGCCGGGCGCGTGGAGGTCTTGCGGGCCGGGGCCGGCTTGGTGGCTGCTGTTGCAGCGGCTTTGGCAGCAGTCTTCCTGGCCGCGGGCTTGCCCACCACCAGCACCTTCTCGGCCACGGCCACCTTGGACGCCGGCTTGCGCGCGCCCGCCTTGCGGGCGGGTGCTTCGGCCGCCTTGCCGGCGCTCTTGCGGACGGCGGGCTTGGGCGCCGCCGCAGGTTTGCCGTCACCGGACTTGGCGGACCGGGCCGCGGGCGCCTTCCTGGCATCAAGCTTGGCGCTGGCGGCCGCCCGTTCAGGCGCCGGCTTGGCTGCGGTCTTGCGGGCCGCGGCCTTGGCGACGGCGGGCGCCGCCGAGCGCAGGCGCACCGGCTTTTCGCCCCAGATTTCTTCCAGGTTGTAGTACTGGCGAATCATGGGCTGCATCACGTGGGCCACGGCGGCGCCGCAGTCGACGATGATCCATTCGCCGTTGTCCTCGCCCTCCACGCGCGGCTTGGCAAAGCCGGCGTCGCGCACCTTGTCGCGCACGCTGGCGGCCAGCGCCTTGGTCTGGCGGTTGGAGGTGCCGCTGGCCACGATCACGCGCTCGAACAGCGGCGACAAATGCTCGGTGTTGAACACCCGGATATCCTGGCCCTTGACGTCCTCCAGGCCATCGACGATGGCGCGTTGCAGTTTCTGCACGTCTTTCTTGGCGGCGGTTTCGCTCATTGATTGGCTTTGGTAGAGATGGTGATCGGCAATATACCGCGCCACTGCGGCAGGCACCAGCCGCGCAATGGCGCGTCCCGCTGCCACGCGGGCGCGGATGTCGGTGGAGCTGTGCGGCAGCGCCGCAAGGCGCAGGCGCTGCACGCCGCGGACGCCACCGAGGCTCAGGCCGGGCAGCGGGTCTATTGAGTCAAACTGGCCGCCAGCGCCCTCTGCGTCTGCGCGATCAGCTATTGCAACAGTAGCAATTGCGACAATGTCCTGCGCCCGCTGCCAGCGGGCAAAGGCGTGGGCCTGGTCGCTGCCGATGATGAGAAACAACTCGGCCTGCGGGTGGTTCGCGCGCAGCTCGGCGAGCGTTTCGACGGTGTAGGTGGGCCCCGGGCGATGCAGCTCGCGGTCATCGACCCGCACCCGGGGCCAGCCGGCAAAGGCCAGCCGGCACAGCGCCAGGCGGTCACGGGCGGGCGACAGCGAACGCGACTTGTGCCAGGCGTCGCCGGTGGGAATCACGTGCAACTCGTCCAGCGCCAGCTGTTCGATGGCGGCGCGCGCCACCGCCCGATGCGCGGCATGCGGCGGGTCGAAGGCGCCGCCGTAGACGCCGATCCTCCTGGGGGCCGTCACACCCACGCGCGCGGCACCAGAAAGCGCTCGGTGAGAAGCGCCTCAGGCGAACCGGGTTCGGGCTGGCGCTGATAGGACCACGCGGCCAGCGGCGGCATCGACAGCAGGATGGACTCGGTGCGCCCGCCCGACTGCAGGCCGAAGTGCGTGCCGCGGTCCCACACCAGGTTGAACTCGACGTAGCGCCCGCGTCGATGCAGTTGGTGCGCCCGCTCGCGCTCGCCCCAGGGCGTGGCACGGCGGCGTTCAACAATGGGCAGGTAGGCCTGCAAGAAGGCATCGCCCACGGCGCGCATCAGCGCAAAGCCGTGCTCGGGCCCGCCCTCGGCAAAGTCGTCGTAGAAGATGCCGCCAATGCCGCGCGCCTCGCCGCGGTGCCGGTTGAAGAAGTACTCGTCGCACCAGGGCTTGAAGCGCCCGTACAGATCGCCGCCCAGCGGCGCCAGCGCGCCCTGGCAGACGCGGTGAAAGTGCTGGCAGTCCTCGTCGAAGCCGTAGTAAGGCGTCAGGTCCATGCCGCCGCCAAACCAGCGCACCGGCTCGCTGCCCGGCTGGCCGGCCGAGATCATGCGCACGTTCATGTGCACCGTGGGCACATACGGATTCAAGGGGTGGAACACCAGCGACACACCCATGGCCTCGAAGGGCGCGCCCGCCAGCTCGGGCCGGTGCTGCGTGGCCGAGGGCGGCAGGCGCGGCCCGCGCACATCCGAAAAGCCGCAGCCCGCACGCTCGAACAACGCGCCGCCCTCCAGGATGCGGGTGATGCCCTGGCCCTGCAGCGGCTCACCCGGGTCCTTGTGCCACGCGTCGCGCACGGCCTGGGCCCGGCCGTCCATATCCTCGATGGCGCCGATGATGCGGGCCTGCAAATCGACAAGGTAGGTGCGAACCTGGGTGTTGAAGTCGGTCATGTCGGCGTGGGAACAGAGGTTTTTCTACGTCGCCCCTCGGGGCAAGGGAACACGGTCACGGTCATTCACACCACCGCCCGATGACCAATGTCGCGCCGGTACTGCATGCCATCGAAGTGGATGCCGCGCACCACGTCGTAGGCCCTGGCCTGGGCCTGCTTGACCGAATCGGCCAGCACGGTGGCGCACAGCACGCGCCCACCGGATGTGACCAGCTGCTCGCCCTCCAGCGTGGTGCCGGCGTGAAACACCATGGCATCGTCCGCCGCCGCGGGCAGGCCGGTGATGGCATCGCCCTTGCGCGGCGCCAGCGGATAGCCGTGTGCGGCCAGTACCACGCCCAGCGCCACACGCCGGTCCCACTGCAACTGCACGGTATCCAGCTTGCCGGCGGTGGCAGCCAGCAGCACATCCACCAGGTCGGACTTCAGCCGCATCAGGATGGGCTGCGTCTCGGGGTCACCCATGCGGGTGTTGAACTCCAGCGTCTTCGGGTGGCCCTGGGCATCGATCATCAGGCCGGCGTACAGGAAGCCCGTGAAGGGCACGCCGTCCTGCTCCATGCCGCGCACCGTGGGCATGATGATCTCGCGCATCACGCGCGCATGGATGTCGGGCGTGACCACGGGCGCGGGCGAATACGCGCCCATGCCGCCGGTGTTGGGTCCCGCGTCGCCATCGAGCAGGCGCTTGTGGTCCTGGCTGGTGGCCAGCGGCAGCACGTTCTTGCCGTCGCACAGCACGATGAAACTGGCTTCCTCGCCGTGCAAAAACTCTTCGATGACGACGCGGGCGCCGCCTTGGTTGTGCGCCACGCCCAGCGCGTTGCCGCCCAGCATGTCGTCGATGGCGGCATGGGCCTCGGCCACGGTTTGCGCCACCACCACGCCCTTGCCGGCGGCCAGGCCATCGGCTTTGACGACGATCGGCGCGCCCAGGCGCTCGACGTAGGCGCGTGCGGCCGCAGCGTCGGTGAAGGCCTCGTAGGCCGCGGTGGGGATGCCATGGCGCTGCATGAAGGCCTTGCTGAAGGCCTTGGAGCTTTCCAGCTGCGCGGCAGCCCGGGTCGGCCCGAAGATGCGCAGGCCGTGGTTGCGAAAGTCATCGACCACGCCGGCGGCCAGCGGCTGCTCGGGGCCCACCACCGTCAGCGCAATCTTTTCCTGCAGCGCCCACTCGCGCAGTGCCGCCCCATCGGTGAGCGGCACGTTGACCAGGCCCGCATGCCGCTGCGTACCGCCGTTGCCCGGCGCCAGATACACCTGCTGCACGCGCGGGGACTGCGCCAGCTTCCAGGCCAGCGCGTGCTCGCGGCCACCGCCGCCGATCACCAGGACTTTCATGGTGTTGTCACTCGCCCAGATCGACGTTGGCGTTGTGATAGACGTTCTGCACGTCGTCCAGGTCTTCCAGCACGTCCAGCAGCTTTTGCATCTTCTGGGCGTCCTCGCCCGCCAGGTCGATGCTGTTGTCCGCGCGCAGGGTGACCTCGGCCAGCTCGGGCGTCAGGCCCGCGGCGACCAGCGCGTCGCGCACGGCCTCGAAGGCGCCGGGCTCGGTCAGCACCTCGATGGCGCCGCCCTCATCGGTGATGACGTCCTCGGCGCCGGCATCCAGCGCCACCTCCATCACCTGGTCCTCGCTCACGCCGGGTGCAAACACGATCTGCCCGCAATGCTTGAACTGGAAGGCCACCGAGCCTTCGGTGCCCATGTTGCCGCCGTACTTGCTGAAGGCGTGGCGCACGTCGGCCACGGTGCGCACGCGGTTGTCGGTCATGGTGTCGACGATGATGGCCGCGCCGCCGATGCCGTAGCCCTCGTAGCGGATCTCCTCGTAGCTCACGCCCTCGAGATTGCCGGTCGCCTTGTCGATGTTGCGCTTGATGGTGTCGGCCGGCATGTTGGCGGCCTTGGCCTTGTCGATGGCCAGACGCAGGCGCGGGTTGGCCGTGGGGTCACCACCGCCGGTGCGCGCTGCGACCATGATCTCGCGCACCACGCGGGTCCAGATGCGCTGGCGCTTTTCGTCCTGGCGCCCCTTGCGGTGTTGGATGTTTGCCCATTTGCTGTGGCCGGCCATGACGCGCTTACCTTCTTGAAAAAAGTCGTTTGATAATCGGGCGATTTTACTTTTCACAAGGGACTGCACCATGGCCGATCCAATCCTTGTCGCCAAGCACGGTGATATCGAGGCCTTCCTGCTGCCCGGCCTGGCCAACCGACACGGCCTGGTCACCGGCGCCACCGGCACCGGCAAGACGGTGACGCTGCAGAAGATGGCCGAGTCCTTTTCGGCCCTCGGCGTGCCGGTGTTCATGGCCGACGTCAAGGGCGACCTCACGGGCATCAGCCAGAGCGGGCGCATCGAGGGCAAGATCGCCCAGGTGCTGAAGGACCGCGGGCTGGAGCTGCCGCAGCCCGCGCAGTGCCCCACCACGCTGTGGGACGTGTTCGGCGAGCAGGGCCATCCGGTGCGCGCCACCATCAGCGACATGGGGCCGCTGCTGCTGGCCCGCATGCTCGACCTGAACGACACCCAGTCCGGCGTGCTGAACCTGGTGTTCAAGATCGCCGACGACAACGGCCTGCTGCTGCTCGACCTGAAGGACCTGCGCGCCATGCTCACCCACGTGGGCGAGAACGCCAGGGACTTCACCACGAAGTACGGCAACGTCAGCGCCGCCAGCGTGGGCGCCATCCAGCGCGGTCTGCTGACGCTGGAGAGCCAGGGCGGCGACAAGTTCTTCGGCGAGCCCATGCTCAACATCGAGGACATGATGCAAACCGTGGGCAGCAAAGGCGTGATCAACATCCTGGCCGCCGACAAGCTGATGACCGCGCCGCGCCTGTACGCCAGCTTTCTGCTGTGGCTGCTGTCCGACCTGTACGAGCGCCTGCCCGAGATCGGCGACCCAGAAAAGCCCAAGTTCGTGTTCTTCTTCGACGAGGCGCACCTGCTGTTCAACGACGCGCCCAAGGTGCTGCTCGAGCGCATCGAGCTGGTGGTGCGGCTGGTGCGCAGCAAGGGCGTGGGGGTGTACTTCGTCACGCAGAACCCCATCGACGTGCCCGACACCGTGCTGGCGCAACTGGGCAACCGCGTGCAGCATGCACTGCGAGCATTCACCGCGCGCGACCAGAAGGCCGTCAAGGCCACGGCCGAGACCATGCGCGGCAACCCCCAGCTCAACGTCGAACAGGCCATCACCGAGCTGGCCACGGGCGAGGCACTGGTCAGCCTGCTGGACGCCAAGGGCCGCCCCGGCGTGACCGAGCGCGTGTTCGTCATTCCGCCCGGCAGCCGCATCGGCCCCATCAGCGAGGCCGAGCGCAAGGCCTTGATCGCCGGCTCGCTGGTGGCCGGCACCTACGAGCAGGCGGTGGACCGCGAATCGGCCTACGAGAAGCTGGCCCAGCGCGCGGGCGGCGCGGGCACCACGGGTGGCGCCAACGGCGGCGCGCCGGCCGCGGGCGCCGACGGCGGCGGCCTGCTGGGCAGCGTGGGCACCGTGGTCAAGGAGGCGCTGTTCGGCCGCACCGGCCCGCGCGGCGGCCAGTACGACGGCCTGGTGCAGAACATCATCAAGGGCGAGGCGCGCCGCATGGGCCGCGAGCTGCTGCGCGGGGCGCTGGGCAGCCTGCTGGGCGGCAAGCGGCGCTGAGGCGGGCACCCGACGCCAGGTCGAAGATTCGTGGTCAAACAAGCCTCCAGCGCTTTATGGACAAGCGCAAACAGCTATTGACAAGATAGCAAACATGGGCGCTAGACCATGCAGCCTCGAATCACGCTGATCACGCTGGGCGTGAATGACCTCGAACGGGCCGTGCGCTTTTACCGCGACGGGCTGGGGCTGCCCACGCCGGGCATCGTCGGCCGGCAGTTCGAGCACGGTGCCGTGGCCTTCTTCGACCTGCAGGCGGGTTTGCGGCTGGCGCCACCATCGTCAAGGCGGCCCACGATGCGTTCTGGGGCGGCTATCTGGGCTACTTCCAGGATCCGGACCAGCATCTGTGGGAGGTGGCCTGGAACCCGCAGGTGCTCCCGCCCGGCTGAACCCCAAGCGCGGTTGGCGCGCCGTCGAGCCCGGCCGGCTCACCAGCGCAGCACGCGCGGCCCCAGCGCGGCGCCCAGCACCACCGGCAGCGCCATGCCCAGTACGTACCACACGGCCAGGAAGGGCGCGGCAAATTCCGGGCAGTGCAGCGCATAAACCGCTGCACCCGCGCCACCGGCCAGCGCCCCGGCGGTCGCGCCGGCCAAGCGCAAGCGCGTGGGCGCCAGCTCGCGCATCGCCCGCAGCGCGGCCAGCAACACCGGCAGTGCCATCAGGCCGATGCTGAAGGGACAGCTGCGCCAGGTCTGGCCCCACAGCAGCGCCGCGCGCTCGGTGACGGGCGCGCCCAGCCACTGCGCCAGCGCCACGCCCCACAGCAGCGCCAGCGCCAACGCGATGCCCCATCCCACATGGCCCGGCGCCACGCCCGGTCGCGCCAGGCGGGTCAGCGCCCACCCGGCACTCGCCGCCACCAGCGCCGGCGCACCCAGCTTGAGCCAGAACATGGGTTGGCCCAGCAACTGCGGCAGGGCCGGGTTCATGCGGTAGCCCGCCAGCAGGATGAGCAGCGCACCCAGCAAGCCCAGCGCGACGGCACGCCACAGCGCCACGGCGGCCGCGCTTTGCCGCTCGGATGTGGCCCGCGTGGCCAGCAAGGTGATCAGTTCATCGGTTTTCATGCCTGTCTCTCGGATTGACGGCCCACGCCAAAGCGCGAGGCCAGCGCTCTCAGGCCGCGGTGGATGCCCACCTTGACCGCCGATTCGGACTGCCCAGTCAGGCGCGCCGTTTCGGCCACCGACAAACCATCGATCTTCACGCACTCGATTGACCGGCGCTGCTTTTCGGGCAGGCTCTGCAGCATGTCCAGCACGTCGCGGCGTGCTTCCAACGCATCGTTCTCGGCCGCGCCGAACAGTGGCGCCTCGTCGCTCAAGGGCTCATGCAGCGCCTCCCGCGCGCCGCGGGCGCGCAGCAGGTCGATCAGCTTGTAGCGCGCAATGGCGTGCACCCAGGGCGTGAGCGGCTGGTCAGCCTGGTAGGTGTGGCGCTTGGTGTGCATGGCCAGCAGACATTCCTGCACCAGATCCTCCACGTCGTCGGGCCAGCCAAACAGGCGCCGTCGCAAGAAGCCGCGCAGATGGCCTGCCAGCTCTTGCAGAAAGCGCCTGTAAGCCAATTCGTCTCCGGCCAGGCCAGCCAAAAAAAGGCGACGCAATTGCGCTTCGGTATCGGATGCGGTCATCGGGTTGTTCGGATGCTGGCAAGTTCGCATCCAACACCTCAAAGGTTACGCCCTGGACACTTCGCAGCGAAGATTTTTTTGTTACACATCCACTTCGACCTCGCGTAACCCGCGTCACCCGGGATGCGGACTACACGGCGATCGCCATCGCGATCGCTCAATCAACCCGCCGACGCATCGGCCTTTCAAGGAGTCCCTTCATGACCACCCGCACTGCCCTCATCGCCCTGAGCCTGGCCGCCATCGTCGCAGGCGCCGCCCAGGCCGCGTCCACCGACAAGATGGGCACCGACAAGATGGCCACCGCCATGGAGAAATGCTATGGCGTGGCCATGGCCGGCCACAACGATTGCAAGGCCGGCCCGGGCACCACGTGCGCCGGCACGGCCAAGATGGACTACCAGGGCAATGCGTGGAAGAACGTGCCCGCCGGCACCTGCACCAGCATCAAGACGCCGCACGGCATGGGCTCGCTCACACCCATCAAGGCCTGATCCGTACCCGTCCAAAGCCGGACCTGCCACCATGAACACCGCAGCGCTCAGCGCCGGTCTCAGCCTCAAGCCCGAGCACTTCGACGAAGCCCGGGCCTGCCGCGCGAGCGGGCTGTGGCTGGAGGTGCACCCGGAGAACTACATGGTGGCGGGCGGGCCGCGCCTGGCCTGGCTGCACGCGCTGCGCGAGGCGCACCCGCTGTCGATGCACGGCGTCTCGCTGTCGCTGGGCAGTCACGCCCCACCGGACGCGCGGCACCTGGAGCGTCTGGCCGCATTGGTGCGGCGCTTCGAGCCGGCCCTGGTGTCCGAGCACCTGGCCTGGTGCCACTGGGGCGATGCCTGGGTGCCGGATCTGCTGCCGATCGTGCGCAGCGACGAGGCTCTGCGCACCATTGCACGCAACGTCAGCCAGGCCCAGGACGCCCTGGCCCGGCCCATCGCCATTGAAAACCCCGCGCACTACCTTGAACTGGACAGCCACGAATGGAGCGAGCCGGACTTTCTGCGCGAACTGGCGCGGCGCACGGGCTGCCGGCTGCTGCTGGACATCAACAACGTCGTGGTGTCGGCGCACAACCTGCGCTGCAGCCCCCAGACCTATCTGGATGATTTCCCGTTCGAGACCGTGGAGGAGATCCATCTGGCCGGGCACCGTCCCGACCCCGGGCTGGGCGACGCCTTGTGGATCGACTCGCACGACGCACCGGTGGCCGATCCGGTCTGGGCGCTGTACGCCCAAGTGATCGAGCGCGCGGGCCCGCGCCCGACCTTGATTGAACGCGACGCCAAACTCCCCGCCTTCGACACCCTGTTGTCCGAGCGTGACCGCGCCGAAGCGGTGCTGCGCGCGGCGGCACGGACGCAAGACCCGGTGACGGCATGAGCGCCAACTCCATCCGCGTTGCCAAGGCTGCAACCGATATGGCCGCGTTTCAGCACGGCTTTGCGCGCGCCCTGTTGGCCCGCGCGCCCGAAGCCGACTCGCTCACAGGCCAACCCGGATTTTCCGTCTATCGCAACACGGTGCTGAGCGGCTGCGTCGATGCGCTGCAGGCCCAGTACCCCAGCGTCGTCGCGCTGGTGGGCGCCGATTGGTTCTGCGGCGCGGCGCTCGAGTACGTGCATCAGTGGCCGCCCAGCGACGGCCCCTTGTTGCTCTATGGCGATCGATTCGCGGACTTCCTGGCCGTCTTCGAGCCTGCGCGGGCGCTGGCCTACCTGCCCGCCGTGGCGCGGCTGGACCGCCTGTGGAGCGAGTGTCACGTCGCCGCCGACGCACCCACCCTCTGCGCACAAGACCTCTTGCAAGGCCAGACGCTCGCCACGCTCAGGCTGCGCCCGCATCCCGCCGCGCGCTGGCTGTGGGCGGACGAGGCGCCGGTC
This sequence comes from Burkholderiaceae bacterium, assembly GCA_041396485.1. GTDB lineage: Bacteria > Pseudomonadota > Gammaproteobacteria > Burkholderiales > Burkholderiaceae_C > Ottowia. The sequence continues at coordinate 189,354 of JAWKYM010000003.1, forward strand.
TGGACGCTGTGGTCGCGCACCCGCGCAGGCAAAGACCCGGGCAAAGACCTGCGCTGGCGCGGCGAAGGCGTGCTGCTCACCCGTCCCCACGCGGCGGTGCACTGGCAAGCCGCCGGGCGGGCCGCCTGCGCCTTGCTGGACGCCTGCGCCGCTGCCCTGCCCCTGCCCAACGCGTTGGATCGGGCCCTGCAGGTCGACCCCGAAGCCAACCCCAGCACCCTGCTGGCTGAACTGACGATGGCTGGCGCGCTGGCCGCCTGACCTGGGACACATCACCCCCTGGAGCACCCCCATGAGCACCCTGGCTCGAACCTACAACACCGTGTGGACACGTGCGAACGCGCTTCTTCCCGCCGAGTTCATCGCCCTGGCCGCGCGCCTGGGCATGGGCGCCACGTTTTGGTTGTCGGGCCAGACCAAGGTGGACCACGGCCTGCACGTCAGCGCCAGCGCGATCGATCTGTTCACCCACGAGTATCGGCTGCCCCTGGTGGACCCGGCACTGGCGGCCCACGCGGCGGCCTATGCCGAGCACCTGTTTCCGCTGCTGCTGGTGGCGGGCCTGCTCACGCGCATGTCGGCCCTGGCGCTGCTGGTCATGACGGGGGTGATCGAAATCTTCGTCTACCCCGACGCCTGGCCAACGCACCTGACCTGGGCCGCCGCGCTGCTCTATCTGATGCGCTCGGGCGGCGGGCGGCTGTCGCTGGACCACTGGCTGCGTCTGCACTGAGGCACCTGCTCAGGCTGCATAAAATCGCCGCCATGCCGGCACACCCCCTACCTCAGGTTCACCACATCACCCACCCCCTGGTGCAGCACAAGCTCACGCTGATGCGCAACAGGCAGGCCAGCAGCACCAGCTTTCGCACCCTGCTGGGCGAACTGGCGATGCTGATGGCCTACGAGGTGACGCGCGACATGCCCACGCACCTGGTCGAGATCGAGACGCCGCTGGAGACCATGCAAAGCCCGATGATCGACGGCAAGAAGCTGGTGTTTGCCTCGATCCTGCGTGCCGGCAACGGCATGCTCGACGGCCTGCTGCGCGTGGTGCCCAACGCCCGCGTGGGCACCGTGGGCCTGTACCGCGATCCGGCCACGCTGCAGGCGGTGGAGTACTACTTCAAGATGCCCGCCGACATGGCCGAGCGCGACGTCGTGGTGGTGGACCCGATGCTGGCCACCGGCCACTCGGCGGTGGCGGCCATCGAGCGCATCAAGGCCTGCACGCCGCGTTCCATCAAGTTCCTGTGCCTGCTGGCCGCGCCCGAAGGCATTGCCGCCATGCAGGCCGCTCACCCCGAGGTGCCGATCTACACCGCCGCCATCGACCGCCAGCTCAACGAGCACGGCTACATCCTGCCGGGCCTGGGCGACGCGGGCGACCGCATCTTCGGCACCAAATAGGCCCGGCACCCTCCGCATCCGGCCTGCCGGATGCTGCGCAGGCCCACTCGGTCAACCATGCCGGCGGCGCAGCATGAACACACCGACGTCAGCCAGCAGCAGCGCCGTCACCGCCAGGCCCCAAGAGCCCAGCGTCGGGGCCGGCGCCACGCCGGTTTGCCGGGGTCGCACCGTGACGCTGGCCGGCGGCGACTGCACGGGCGTGTTGCTCGTTCCCCAGGTGCCGCTGGCCACCACCGTGCTGATGATGCTGGCTGCGCCCAGGTCGGCCTGCACCACGCTGTAGCTGGCGGTGCAGGTGGTGCTGGCCGCGGGAGCCAACCCCGGCCCATCACGGGCCGCACCGGCCTTCTCAGTGCGCCTTGCCGTCCTTGAGCGCCACCAGCGCAGCAAACGGATGCTGCCGTTCTTCCTGCGCCGCGTCGAAGTCGGCGTCCTGCGCCGACAGCTTGACCGGCTGCGGGCACACCGCATGGCGTGGCACCAGGGGCAAGGCCATGAGCAGTTCGTCCTCGATCAGCGCCCGCAGATCGAGATCGGGCACCAGCGCCAGCACATCGTCCTCGGACACGTCGTCCAGCGCCGCGGCGCTGTCCTCGTCGGCAGCAAACAGCACATGTCGATCGACCTGGACCTCCACCCGCACCTCGCCCATGCAGCGCTGGCAGGTCAGCGGCAAGCGGGCCTGGGCCTGCACATGCAGGGCCGGCCGCGCCACGCCATCGGCGGCGCTGCGTTGCTCGCCCTGCACGTGCCATTCAATGGTCAAATCGGACTCTGGCGCTCTGACTTCCTGGATCAGTCGCTGATATTGTTGTAGCAAATCATGCGTCGACAAACGGGCCTTGGCGTGGGCAAAGGCCGCCACATCCAGGCGCTGGGGCTGAAACGCGGAATTCATGCGGGCAGTGTAAGAGAATCGCCCGCATGACCGCTGCTTTCGCCTCGTCCGCCGCCGACCGCCCCCTGATCCTGGGCTCCACCTCGCGCTACCGGCGCGAGCTGCTGGCCCGGCTGGGCCTGCCCTTCGAGGTGGCAGCGCCCAACGTGGACGAAACCCCGCTCGCGGGCGAAGCGCCGCCCGCCCTGGCCCGACGGCTGGCGCTGGCCAAGGCCCGCGACGTGGCGGCGCGCTTTCCGCAAGCCATCGTCATCGGCTCCGACCAGGTGGCCGACCTGTCCGGCCAGCCCCTGGGCAAGCCCGGCACGCACGAGCGTGCCGTGACCCAGCTGCGCGCCATGAGCGGGCAGACCGTCGTCTTTCAAACCGCGCTCAGCGTGGTGTGCCAGGCCAGCGGATTCGAACAAAGCGACCTGGCTGCCGTGGAAGTGCGCTTTCGGCCCTTGAACGACGGCGAGATCGAGCGCTACCTGCGCGCCGAGCAGCCCTACGACTGCGCCGGCAGCGCCAGGAGCGAAGGACTGGGCATCGCGCTGCTGGAGGCCATCCACAGCGACGACCCCTCGGCCCTGGTCGGCCTGCCGCTGATCCGCACCGCACGCCTGCTGCGCGCTGCCGGCCGGGTGCTGCCATGAGCGCGCCGGGCCGCCCCCAAGCGCGAATCCCGCAGTGCGCAGCACGGAGGGGCGTCCAGTGAGCACCGCCGAGTCCCGGGGCCGGCTCTACCTCGTCCCAACCCCGCTGGATCACGGCTGTGCTGAGCAAGCCCCCATTTCCGACGTGCTGCCCCTGGGCACGCTGCAGGTGGCCGCGCGCCTGACGCACTGGGTCAGCGAGAACGCCAAGTCCACGCGTGCCTTTCTCAAGCGCGTCGATGCCCTGGTGCCGCTGGCGCAGCCGCTGCAGATGCAGGCCATCACCGAGCTGCCGCGCGTGGTGCACAAGAAGGGCGACCACGACCGCCACAGTGCGCCGCCCGATGCCCGCCCCTTGCTGGCCGCCGCGCTGCAAGGCCAGGACATCGGACTGATCAGCGAAGCCGGCATGCCCGCCGTGGCCGACCCCGGCAGCTCGGTGGTGCGTGCCGCGCATGCGTTGGGCATTTCCGTGGTGCCGTTGGTGGGTCCCGTGTCCCTCCTGCTGGCCCTGGCCGCCAGCGGCCTGAACGGCCAGAGCTTTGCCTTCGTCGGCTACGTGCCGCAGGAGGCCGCGGCGCGCGCGCAACGCCTGCGCGAGCTGGAAGCCACCGCGCGCAAGAGCGGCCAGACCCAGTTGTTCATCGAGACGCCCTACCGCAACGCCGCGCTGCTGCAGGCGCTGCTGCAAGCCTTGCAGCCCACCACCCGTCTGGCCGTGTGCCAGGGCCTGACGCTGGCGCAGGCACGCTGCGCCAGTCAGAGCGTGGAGGAATGGCGTCGCGCGCCTCCCCCACACCCGGCACTCGCCCTGCCGGCCGTGTATGCCATCGGCCGATGAACATCGAACGCCGCGACCCTGACGCCCCACCCCGCGGGAGCGCGGCAAAGCCTCACCATGTCAAAAAAATTGCCGCATCACACAGCCTCGCCACGGGCGAGCATCAGCACGGCCGATCGGTTCGCCCGCGCAGTCGAGTTGTTCAACGCCGGTCAGGCCGCACTGGCGCAGCCACTGTGTCAGCAAATCGTTCAATCGCAACCCGGTCATGCGCAGGCGTGGCAACTGCTGGGCATGGCCCAGATCGTCGGCGACCGGCCTGCCGACGCCTTGCATCCGCTGCGCCAAGCGCTCGCGCTCCATCCCCGCAACACGCAGGTTCTGTGCTTGCTGGGTACCGCCTGCTCGAAAGCCGGCCAAGCTCAGGACGCCATCGCCTGGTTTGACCAGGCGCTGGCGATCGAACCCGGCAACGCCAACATCTGGTACGACCGCGGCAATACGCTGCACGCCCTGCAGCAGCACGAGGCCGCACTGGCCAGTTTCAGCCAGGCAGTGCGCCTGTCGCCCAGGCATGCCCACGCCTGGCTCAATCGCGGCCATGCCCTGCTCGCGCTGCAGCGGCTGGACGAAGCCATCGCAAGCTTTGAGCGCGCCACCGATGCCGATCCTCGCCAGCCCCGGTCCTGGCTGGCACTGGGCGAGGCGCTGGGGAAAGCACGGCGCGCGCCCGACGCTCTGGCCTGCTACGAGAAGGTGGTGGCGCTGGACGCGAAAGACGCCGACGGCTGGGCCAAGTTTGGCAGTGTGCTGCAACAGCTGGGCCGCCCGGACTTGGCACTGGAGCGATTCAAGCAGGCGGCACGACTGGCCCCCGACTCGCCTCCAATCCTGTTGGGACTTGCCCAATCCCTCGCCCAAGTCAATGGACCGGCCGCCGCGCTGGCGCCACTGCAAAAGGCGCACGCCCTGGACCCAGCCAATGCGCGCATCACCCTGTGGCTGGTCGACGCCATGCTGAAGACTGCGCACTGGTCCGGCCTGCCCGAACTTCTCACCGACGTCTTGCAGCTGCTGCGATCCGGCGCGGCGAGCTCTGTCACGATGTCCACCCTGGCCCACCCGGACGCCAGCGCCGACGACCTGCTGCGATCCAACCGGGCCTATGCCGCAGCCGAGGCCCTGGGACCGCGGGCAACCGCCGCGCCCGCTCACCGAGGTCATGCAGGTCGACGCCTGCGCCTGGCCTACCTGTCGTCCGATTTGCGCGGGCACGCCGTCAGCTACCTGATGGCCGGTGTATTCGAGGCCCACGACCACCGTCGCTTCGAAACCTTCGCGTTCTCCACCTTCCCGCAGCCCGATGAGTCCCCCGAGCGCCAGCGCGTGCAAACCGCATTCGATCACTTCATCGATATCCACGCCCTGGGCGACGACCAGGCGGCGCGCCTGATTGTTCAGCACCAGATCGACATCCTGGTGGACCTCAATGGCCTGACCACCCACTGCCGCCCCGGCATCCTGGCCCGGCGCCCCGCGCCCATCCAGGTGCAGTACCTGGGCTACCCCGGCACCAGCGGCATGGCCGAGGTGGACTACATCATCGGCGACCGCTGGGTCACGCCAGCCGATCAGGCGCAGGCTTTTTCCGAGCGCATCGTGCGCCTGCCCGACTCGTTTCAGGCCAACGACGACCGGCGCGCCATCACGCCCGACACCCCGTCGCGCACCGAGCTGGGCCTGCCTGAGCAGGCCTTCGTGTTCTGCTGCCTGAACAACAGCTACAAGATCAATCCCACCGTCTTCGACCGCTGGATGCGCCTGCTGCAACGCGTGCCGCAAGCCGTGCTGTGGCTGCTGGGCGACAGCGAGGCCGCACGCGCGAACCTGCGTGCCGAGGCGCAGGCGCGCGGCGTGGCACCCGAGCGCCTGGTGTTTGCCGAGCGGCGGCCCTACGCGCAGTACCTGGCGCAGTACCGCCAGGCCGACCTGTTCCTGGACACCCTGCCCTTCAACGGCGGCACCACCGCCAGCGACGCGCTGTGGGCCGGCCTGCCGGTGCTGACCCAGGCCGGCCACACCTTTGCCGGCCGCATGGCCGCCAGCCTGCTCGACGCCGTCGGCCTGCCCGAGCTCATCACGCACACCGCCGACGACTACGAAGCGCTGGCCCTGCGCCTGGCCACCGAGCCCGAAACCCTGCGCGCCGTGCGGCAGCGGCTTGCCGCGCACATCCCGACGGCGCCCCTGTTCGACACCCGGCGCTTCACGCGGCACCTGGAGCGCGCGTTCGAGCACATGGCCGAGCGCCACGCCCAGGGGCTGGCGCCCGAAGGCTTCGACGTGGCCGACCTGCCGCCGATCCGCGCGGCCGAAGCCTGAACTTCAGCGCAGCGCCGGCAGCACGCGCAGCGCCGCCACCGCGCCCTGGCCCACGGCCGCGCCAAAGCGCTTGGCCACGCGTTCGGCCAGGTTTTCCTTGTTGGTGTAGTCCACCAGCTTGTCGGCCTTGACCACGTCGCGCGCCACCGAGTCGAGGCTGCCATAGGCGTCGGCCAGGCCCATGCCGACGGCCTGCTCGCCGGTCCAGAACAGGCCGCTGAAGGTCTCGGGCGAGGCCTTCAGGCGCTCGCCACGGCCCGTTTTGACGGCGGCGATGAACTGCTGGTGAATCTGGTCCAGCATGACCTGGGCAAACTGCTTTTGCGCCTCGCTCTGCGGGCTGAAGGGATCGAGAAAGCCCTTGTTCTCGCCGGCCGTCAGCAGCCGCCGCTCCACGCCCAGCTTGTGCATGGCATCGACAAAACCGAAGCCGTCCATCAGCACGCCGATGCTGCCGACGATGCTGGCCTTGTTGACGTAGATGTTGTCGGCGGCCGAGGCGATGTAGTAGGCCGCCGAGGCGCAGGTTTCCTCCACCACGGCGTAGATCGGCTTGTCGTACTTCTTGCGCAGGCGGCGGATTTCGTCGCTGATGAGGCCGGCCTGCACCGGGCTGCCGCCGGGCGAGTTGATGAGCAGCACCAGGGCCTTGGTGCCCGAATCCTCCAGCGCGCTGCGCATGGCCGGCAGCACGAACTCGGCGCTGGCCTCGCTGCGGTCGGCGATCTCGCCGCGAATCGTCACCAGTGCCGTGTGCGGCCCGCTGGGCGCGCTGGCATTCGTCCACTGGTCACGCGCCAGCAGCCAGATCAGGACACCGAACAGCAGCATCCACAGCAGGCTCTTGATCATGCGCCAGCGCCGCGCCGCGCGGCGTTCGCGCACGTCGGCCAGCAGCAGCTTCTCAATGGCCGCGCGTTCCCAATGAATCGTCTTGGCGTCGATGGTTACTTCGTTTTCCATAGCTGTTTGCGCAGATGCAGTGCGGCCAATAGGCCAAATTGATTGATAAAACGGTACTCGGCAGTACTCAGAACACCACCGGTTGCAGCCGCTCGGTGGGCTGCCACGACACGGCGCCATCGGCCTCGACCAGCTCGATCTTGACCAGGCCGCCCTGGCAGGGTCCGGCCACGCCTTCGCCCGTGTCGGGTGCGTACACCGCACCATGCGAGGCGCACAGCAGCCACTGGCCGCTGTCGTCGAAGAAGCGGTTGGGCTGCCAGTCCAGCTCCATCGCCACGTGCGTGCAGCGGTTCAGGTAGGCGTGCACGCGCCCCTCGAAGCGGATGGCAAAGGCACGGCAGGACTCGCCCTCGTAGATCACGTCGAAGGGCACGGCCAGGCCGCCTTCGCTCAACTCGACGGAGGCGCACAACTCGATGGGGGTGTCGGTGGGCATGGGCGTGGGGGCAAGGCCGGTCATGCGGATCGCGTCAGGCGTGCTCGGCCAGCCAGCGCTGCAGCTCGGTCACCGAATGGGCCAGAAAGCGCGGCTGCAGCGCCGCCGTCAGCTCCTCGGCCGGGTGCGCGCCGTAGCTCACGCCCAGGCTGGCGCAGCCGGCGTTGGCCGCCATCTGCAGGTCGTGCGTGGTGTCGCCGATCATCAGCGTGCGCTCGGGCTCGGCGCCAAACTGACGCATCAGCTCCAGCAGCATGCGCGGGTCGGGCTTGCCGGCCGTCTCGTCGGCGGTGCGCGAGCCGTCGAACACGCCGCGCAGCTGGCGCGAGGCCAGCACCTCGTCCAGGCCGCGGCGGCTCTTGCCGGTGGCCACGGCCAGCCAGTGGTGGCGCTCGCGCAGGGCGGCCAGCAGCGGCAACACGCCGTCAAACAGGCTGATGTCGCGCTGGTGGCGCAGGTAGTGATGGCGATAGCGCTCGCCCAAGGCGGAGTACTTCTCGGGTGGCACGTCGGGCGCGGCCATGGCGAGCGCCGGAATCAGGGCCATGCCGATCACATGCGAGGCGGCTTCGTCGCTGGGCCGCGCACCGCCCACGTCCACCACCGCCTGCTGGATGCAGCGGGTGATGATGGCGGTGGAGTCGAACAGGGTGCCGTCCCAATCAAAGCAGATCAGGTCGAACTGGCGGGGGCGATTCATGAAACTTTGGGTGCAGGCAGGGGCCAGGGCAGATCGGCTGGCAGCGGCGCCAGCAGCTCGATGCGTTCGCCGCTGGCCGGATGCTCGAACTGTAACCGCCAGGCGTGCAGGAACATGCGTTTGAGCCCCTGTTTGTGCAACTGCCGGTTGTGCGCAAAGTCGCCATATTTGTCGTCGCCGGCGATCGGGTGGCCCTGCGCGGCCAAGTGCACACGGATCTGGTGCGTGCGCCCGGTCTTGATCGTGACTTTCAGCAGGCTGTAGCCGCCGGCGCGCTCGCGCACCCGCACCAGCGTGACGGCACGCATGGCGTCGGGGTGGTCAGCCGCCACGGTCCGCACGCGCCGCTCGCCATCGTCCTGCAGGTACTTGTGCAGCGGCGCGTCGATCACCTTCAGCCGCTCGGGCCAGTCGCCGCGCACCACGGCCAGATAGGTCTTGCCGGTGGATCGGGCGCGAAACTGCTCCTGCAGGGCCTTGAGCGCGCTGCGCTTCTTGGCCACCAGCAGCACGCCGCTGGTCTCGCGGTCCAGCCGGTGCACCAGCTCCAGCAGGCGGGCCTGGGGCCGGGCGCGGCGCAATTGTTCGATGACGCCATAGCTCACGCCCGAGCCGCCGTGCACCGCCACGCCGGCGGGTTTGTCGATGGCCAGCAGCCAGTCGTCGTCCAGCAGCACCGGAAACTCGCGCGCCGGCGCTGCCGCGGCCGCCTCGGGGCGCGCCGACTGGCGCACCGGGGGTACGCGCACTCCGTCGCCCGCTTGCAGGCGCGTGTCGGCCGCGGCGCGCCCCTTGTTCACGCGCACTTCGCCCGAGCGGATGATGCGATAGACGTGGGTCTTGGGCACGCCCTTGAGGTGGCGGATGAGAAAATTGTCCAGCCGCTGGCCAGCGCTTTCCTCGTCCACCGTCAGATGCAGCACGGCAGGCGCTTCGGCCGGGCGCGGCAAGGGGGCCTTGGCCTTTATAATCGGTTTCACTGGCACCCGGTCGTGTTCATTGGCGGCATTGATGGACATGCGACTTCCCGCAAGCGGCAAGTCTAAATCCACCCGCTTTCCGCCACCGGGCCAGTAAACGTTTGACGCCGTGTCCGCACCGACCAGCGCCCGGCCTTCGCAACCCGACGGCCCGGCCTCAAGCAGTGCTGACAAGGCCGAAGCGATGAAACCCTGACGACGAAACACCCCCGGACCGGCGGTGGCAGCACAAGCCACCGCGGGTTTGCATCCCAGCGAGATCTCAACGTGTTGATGGCCCTGATCACGATTTGCTGGCACTGGCTGCGGCCGGTGCTGCCGCAGTCGGCATCGGCACGTCACGGCGTTTGTCCCGTGCAGCAGCCGGCCCCCATGGCCGAGCCCGCGCGCGCGTGCGAGGTCTGCGCGGGCCTGCCAGCGCCACCCACGGCCCATGCCGTCCTCAGCCCGGCGCCTGCCGTGGCCTGATTGCGCACGGCTTCCCGTTTCGTTTTCGTTTCAGCGCGTCGTCCCGGCGTCAAGTGCCTCCATCGTGGGGCTGTGCATTGCTATTGACGCAAAGGAATACGCATCATGAAACGGATGCTGATCAACGCCACGCAGGCCGAGGAGCGCCGCCTGGCGATCGTGGACGGCCAGAAGCTGCTGGACTACGAGATCGAGATCGAGGGGCGCGAGCAGCGCAAGGGCAACATCTACAAGGCCGTCGTCACGCGCGTCGAGCCCAGCCTGGAGGCCTGCTTCGTCGACTACGGCGAGGAGCGCCACGGCTTCCTGCCGTTCAAGGAAATTTCCAAACAGTACTTCGCCGAGGGCGTCTCGGTCAGCCAGGCGCGCATCAACGAGGCCATCAAGGAAGGCCAGGAGTTGCTGGTCCAGGTCGAGAAGGAAGAGCGCGGCAACAAGGGCGCGGCGTTGACCACCTTCGTCAGCCTGGCCGGCCGCTACGTGGTGCTGATGCCCAACAACCCACGCGGCGGCGGGGTCAGCCGCCGCATCGAGGGCGAGGACCGCGCCGAGCTGAAGGAGGCGATGGACCAGCTGGAATACCCCAAGGGCGCCAGCATCATCGCGCGCACCGCCGGCATCGGCCGCAGCGCCCCCGAGCTGCAGTGGGACCTGAACTACCTGCTCAAGCTGTGGGATGCCATCGACGGCGCCGCCAAGGCCGGCAAGGGCGCCTTCCTGATCTACCAGGAAAGCAACCTGGTGATCCGCGCCATCCGCGACTACTTCAACAGCGACGTCGGCGACATCCTGATCGACACCGACGACATCTTCGAGCAGGCGCACCAGTTCATGGCGCACGTGATGCCCGACCAGGCGCACCGCGTCAAGCGCTACCGCGACAACGCGCCGCTGTTCTCGCGCTTCCAGATCGAGCACCAGATCGAGTCGGCCTACAGCCGCACCGTCACCCTGCCCTCGGGCGGCGCCATCGTCATCGACCACGCCGAGGCGCTGGTGGCCATCGACGTCAACTCGGCGCGCGCCATCAAGGGCGGCGACATCGAGGAAACCGCCACCCGCACCAACCTGGAGGCGGCCGACGAGGTTGCGCGCCAGATGCGCCTGCGCGACCTGGGCGGCCTGATCGTGATCGACTTCATCGACATGGAGGAGAGCAAGAACCGGCGCGAGGTCGAGAACCGCCTGCGCGACGCGCTGCGCCAGGACCGCGCGCGCGTGCAGTTCGGCTCGATCAGCAAGTTCGGCCTGCTGGAGATGAGCCGCCAGCGCCTCAAGCCCGCGCTGTCCGAAGGTGCCTCGATCCCCTGCCCGCGCTGCGGCGGCTCCGGCCACGTGCGCGACACGGAAAGCAGTGCGCTGCAGATCCTGCGCATCATCCAGGAAGAGTCCATGAAGGACAACACCGCCGCCGTGCACGTGCAGGTGCCGGTGGAGGTGGCCAGCTTTTTGCTGAACGAAAAGCGCCCCGAGATCGCCAAGATCGAGCTCAAGCAGCGCGTCAACGTCACCCTGGTGCCCAACAAGTCGCTGGAGACGCCGCACTACAAGCTCGAGCGCCTCAAGCACGACGACCCACGCCTGGACGACATCGACTCCAGCTACAAGCTGGCCGAGGAGTTTGAAGACCCCACCACGGTGACGCGCCGCAGCCAGGAGCCCACCAACCGCCAGCAGCCCGTCATCAAGGGCGTGCTGCGCGATGCGCCCATGCCCCCGCCGCCGGCCCCGGCTCCCACGCCGGCACGCGCCCCGGTGGTCGCGGCGCCGGTCCCGGCCGCGCCCCAGGCATCGGCCCCCGTCGGTGGCCTGATGGGCTGGCTCAAGGGCTTGTTCGGCACCACGCCGGCGCCGCAAGCCACGGCCGGTCCCGCGCCAGCCGTTGCCGCCGCACCGGCCGCCGACGACAAGCGCGAAGCCCGCGGTGAACGCGGTGGCCGCCGTGGCGGCCGAGGCCGTGGCGGACGCAGCGGCGAAGGCCGCGGCGAGCCGCGCGAGGGCCAGGCCGCAGCCGCTGAAGCCAGCGAGCGTGGCACCGCCAACGGCGACTCCCGCAGGTCGCGCGACGGCAGCCGCCGCGCCGGCGAGCGCGGCGATCGCCCCGAGCGCGGTGATCGCCCGCCTCGCGAGCGCCGTGACGCTGCCGCTGCCGCTGCCGCCAACGGCAACGGCGCCGATCACGCCCCGGCGGACGAAGCGGGCAACGGCACCCGCCCCCCGCGCGGCCCGCGCGGCGAAGGCCGCCGCCGTGGCGGCGAAGGCCGCGGCGACGAACCGCGTGAGCGCGAGGACATGGCGCCCGAAGCCCAGGATGTCGCCAGCGACAACCGCCCGGCCAGCGCCGACGGCGAGCCACGCGAGCGCCGCCCGCGCGAGCGCCGCGAACGCCGCGAGCGCCCCGTCGCGCACGCCGACACGGGCGTGAGCGACGAACGCGCCGCCGCCCCGTCCGAAGAGGCCAACCTGGCCGCGCCGTCCGGCGAGGCACCGCGCTCGTACTTCGCCCGCGCCGAGCAGGCCGAAGCCGCTGCCCACGAGCTGCCCGCCGCGCCAGCGCTGGCCGATGCACCCTCGCTGGACATCGCCACCCCGGCACCAGCCCCGGTGACTGCAGCTCCCACGGTCGTGCCCGTCGCTCCGGCGCCCGCGCTCGTGGCCGCAGCCCCGGCACCGGCCAGCCTGCCCAAGGTCACCGGCTTTGCCCTGCCCGTGGACACGCTGGCCAGCCTGGCCGACGCCGCTGGCCTGCAGTGGGTCAACTCCGACGCCGGCAAGGTGGCTGCCGTGCAGGCCGCCATCGCCGCCGAGCCTGCGCCCATCCATGTGCCGCGCGAGCGCCCGCCCGCGGTGGAACTGGACGACGGCCCGCTGATCCTGGTCGAAACCCGCAAGGACCTGGGCAAGATCATTCTGCCGTTCGAGCAGTCAACGCACTGACCGCCTGGCGCACCCGCGCCCTCGAAACCGGATGGCTCGCCATCCGGTTTTTTTGCGCCCGCGACGGCCGATAGGCAGATGCTAAATATAGTTTAGATAAAATGTATAACTATTTTTAATAGTCATCACCTATAATTCATCCATCGATTTCATCAACCCAAGGAGAACTCCCCATGTCCCTGATCAACACCAAGGTCCTGCCCTTCGCGACCCAGGCCTTCCACAACGGCAAGTTCGAGGAAGTCACCGAGAAGAACTTCAGCAACGGCAAGAACTGGTCGGTCGTGATCTTCATGCCCGCCGCCTTCACCTTCAACTGCCCGACCGAGATCGAGGACGCGGCCGAGCACTACGCCGAGTTCCAGAAGCTGGGCGCCGAGGTGTTCATCGTGACCACCGACACGCACTTCAGCCACAAGGTGTGGCACGAGACCAGCGACGCCGTGGGCAAGGCCAAGTTCTTCCTCGTGGGCGACCCCACGCACAAGCTGACCCACAACTTCGACGTGCACATCGAGGAAGAAGGCTTGGCGCTGCGCGGCACCTTCGTGATCGACCCCAGCGGCACCATCAAGACGATGGAAGTGCACTCCAACGAAATCGCCCGCGACGTGAGCGAGACCCTGCGCAAGCTCAAGGCCGCCAAGTACACCGCCGAGCACCCCGACGAGGTGTGCCCCGCCAAGTGGAAGGAAGGCGAGAAGACGCTCAAGCCCTCGATCGACCTGGTCGGCAAGATCTAAGGCAGCGGCTACTGCGCGAGCCGATGGCGGCGTTGCGCGGTGCTCGCAATCCTCACGCACCCACAAGTGCGTTCCGGTTGCTGCGCTCCGTGCGCCTTGCCCTCGACGCGCTCGCTACGCCGCAAAACACCGCCGAACGGCGACGGGGCGTCCCTGCCCTGCCGTTCGGCTTTTTATTGATTAAATTGGCCGCTGACGTCCACCAATAAAGCGCGAGCAGCTATCGAAAAAGGAGTAACCACCATGCTGGACCAAGACATCAAGCAACAACTCGCCGCCTATCTGGAGCGCGTGCAAGAGCCGTTCGAGATGGTGGCAACCCTGGGCGCGGACGCCAAGTCCGCCGAGATGCGCGAGCTGCTCGAAGAAATCGCCAGCCTGCGCGCCGACAAGATCACGCTGCGCACCGATGGCCAGGACGCGCGCGTGCCCTCCTTCACCCTGGCGCGCCCCGGCAGCGGCACCCAACTGCGTTTTGCCGCCATCCCCATGGGGCATGAATTCACCTCGCTGATCCTGGCGCTGCTGTGGACCGGCGGGCACCCGCCCAAGGTCGAGCCCGAGGTGCTGGAGCAGATCAAGGCACTTGACGTGGACCTCGACTTCGAGGTCTACATGAGCCTGTCCTGCCACAACTGCCCGGACGTGGTGCAGGCGCTATCGCTCATGTCGATCTACAACCCGCATGTGAAGACCACCATCATCGACGGCGGCATGTTCCAGTCCGAGATCGAGGCGCGCGAGATCATGGGTGTGCCCACGGTGTTCGAAGGCGGCAAGATGTTCCACAGCGGCCGCAGCTCGCTGGAAGAGATCCTGCAGAAGGTCGACACCGGCGCGGCCCAACGCGACGCTGCCAAGCTCTCGGCCAAGACGCCGTTCGAGGTGCTGATCATCGGCGGCGGCCCGGCCGGCGCGGCGGCGGCCATCTACACCGCGCGCAAGGGCATCCGCACCGGCATCGTCACCGAGCGCTTCGGCGGCCAGGTCAACGACACGCTGGACATCGCCAACTACCCCGGCCTGTCCCACACCACCGGCCCCGAATACGCCAGCGCACTCGAACGCCATGTGCGCGACTACGAGGTGGACCTCATCACCGCGCAAAGCGTGGCCGAGCTGGTGCCCGCCACTCAGCCCGGCGGCCTGATTACCGTCAGGCTGAGCAATGGCGGCACGCTGCACAGCCGCAGCGTCATCCTGGCCACCGGCGCGCGCTGGCGCAACGTCGGCGTGCCCGGCGAGCAGGAGTACAAGACCAAGGGCGTGGCCTACTGCCCCAGCTGCGACGGGCCGCTCTTCAAGGGCAAGGACGTGGCCGTGATCGGCGGCGGCAACTCGGGCGTCGAGGCCGCCATCGACCTGGCCGGCGTGGTCAGGCACGTCACCGTGCTCGAATTCATGCCCGAGATGAAGGCCGACGCCGTGCTGATCAGGAAGCTCAAGAGCCTGCCCAACGTGACGGTGCACACCAACGCGCAGACCACCGAGATCGCCGGCACCGATGGCAAGGTCAGCGCCCTGCACTTCAGGCATCGCGGCGACGGCACGGATGCCACGGTTGAACTCGAAGGCGTGTTCGTGCAGATCGGCCTGGTGCCCAACACCGAGTGGCTGGGCGAGACCGTCCAGCGCACGAAGTTCGGCGAGATCGAAGTGAACGCGCGCGGCGAAACCAGCGTGCCCGGCGTGTTTGCCGCCGGCGACTGCACCACCGTGCCCTACAAGCAGATCGTGGTGGCGGCGGGCGCCGGCTCGACGGCCGCGCTCAGCGCCTTCGACTACCTGATCCGCACGCCGGCGCCGCGGGCCACGACGGCGCCAGAGCTGGCAACGGCAGACTGAACGGAGCGGCTGCCGCAAGCGTTCGGGCCACGGACGGCCCGTCTGGGCCACCGGGCGCCCGCGGCGGTCAGCTCATGTTGCCCGCGATGTAGCTCTCGAGCTGGGCGATGTGAAAGCGCTGCTCCTCGAGCTGGGCGTTCACCAGGTCGCCGATGGACACCAGGCCGACCACGCCGCCGGCATCGACCACGGGCAGGTGGCGGATGCGTGCCTTGGTCATGATGCTCATGCATTCCTGCACGGTCTGGCGCGGACCGACGGTGTACAGGCGCGAGGTCATCACGTCGGCCAGCAGGGTGTCCGACGACGAATGGCCCTTGAGTGCAATCTTGCGCGCATAGTCGCGCTCGGTGAAGATGCCCAGCAAGGCTTCGCCCTGCATGATCAGCACGGCCCCGATCTCGCGGTCGGCCATGAGCTTGAGCGCGTCAAGCACCGTCGCGGTGGGCGTCAGCGCGGCCAGCGAAGCCTGCTTCTTGGACGTCAGAACGTGGGCAATGGTGGTCATGGCGGTCACCTCCAGAAAAATACGCACTGCGCTCGCCATCGTGCCAGAAGCCGCGCCGCGATGCCAGCGCTTTCATGCCCGGCCGCGGCGCCGCGGCCGGGCCCTTTCAGGTGCCCACGGCACGCAGCTCGGGACGCGACTGGCGCGTCACCGGGTCGATCCGGGCGGTGGGCAGGCGATAGTGGTCCTGCTCGAACAGATCGATCCCGCAGCGCAACTGCTCCAGCCACTCGAACAGCTCGCCGATGGCGCGGCCCTGGATGGGCGCGCCGTGCTGCGGCACGATCAGGTCGATCTCCAGGCCGCGCGCCATGTTGACCCACAGGCGCAGCGCCTTGTTGGACACCATGTAGCGGCGATGAAAGCCCTCCATGCGTGCGATGTGCGGCGCCAGGTCGGTCACGGGCTTGCGGGCTTGCGCGCCGCTGGTCAGCGACACGCCCAGATCGCCGGTGAACAGGATGCGGCTGGTCGGGTCATAGAAATGAAAGTTGCCCTCGGCGTGCAGGAAATGCGCCGGCAGCAGGTGCAACTCGCCCCGCCCCAGCGGCAGGCGCCCCCCGGCGTCGGGCACGCCGATGACCCGACCGCCAGTCTTGCCCGACTTGGTGAAGTGCGGGGCAAAGCGCTCCCACACGCGCGAGATCACCAGTTGCGCACTGGTGGTGCTGAGCCAGCGGTCGAGCGAGGCGATGATGTCCGGATCGGCGTGCGAGGCCAGCAGATAGGTCAGCTTCTGCGGCATGCAGTGCGGCGTCATCGCCATGTACAACTCGTTGAAGGTCAGCGTGCCGCCCGGATCGAGGATGGCGCTGTCCTGCTCGTCGACGATCAGGAACTGGTTGGACTGGATCGCCTCGCCCTCGTCATCGAGCAGGTCGGTGAACATCAGGCAGGTATGGTTGCGACTGCGGAAAAGCTCAATTGGCATGGGATGGGCGGCAACGGCGCCGGTGGCTGGGATGCGGTGATCCTATGCAAGGCCCTGCGGGCCGTTCTTGACGCGCATCAAGAACGCCGCGCGCAGACCGGGCGCAAACCTCAGAAGTCCATCACCAGCGACACATGGGCGCTGCGCCCCGGCTGGGTGTAGGCGTCGCGGATCGGGGAATTGCCGGCCACGCCGTACACGCCGGGCCACAGCCAGTATTTGCGGTTGGTCAGGTTGCGCACGCCCACGTTCAGGCGCACGTTCTTGCGCGGGCGCCATTGCACGCCCACATCCAGCGTGGTGGCGGCGGGGGTGGCAAATTGGGTGCCCGAGCGGGCGGCCATGATGGCCTCGCTGTCGATGTCCCTGGCCTTCTTGGCGGCATGGTGGCGCACATCGGCCGTGAAGCCCCACTGGGCGGTGTCGTACTTGAGGCCCAGCACCAGCAGCGCCGGGTCGATCGAGTTGATGGGCTTGCCCGTGTCGCTGTCGGTGCCGCGCGCCATGCCAAAGGCAAAGGTGTTGACCAGCCGTCCGCCCGCCACCACGCCCCAGTCGTAGCGGCCCTTGACCTCGAAGCCGTGGATGCGCGCGCGCGGGATGTTGACGGCCTGGAACAGCCGCTCGTTGCCCACTTCGCGCACGAACTCGGCGTCCACGATCAGGTTGGCGTAGCGGTTGGCGAAGGCTGCCGCGTCCAGACTCAGCCTGCCCATGCGGCCGCGCACCCCCAGTTCGACGCCGCGGCTTTTCTCGGGCTTGAGGTTGGGGTTGGGCTGGATGATGACGCGCGTGTTGGGCGGCGCGATGGCCTCGAAGTGGTCGTTGAGCTGGCCGGCCTCGGGCGGGCGAAAGCCGGTGGCGAGCGCGCCGTACACGCTCCAGTCGGGGGTGGCGCGGTACATCACGCCCAGCTTGGGCGACACGGCCGAGCCCGACAGCGACTTCCCCGGTTGCCTGGCCGGCGGAAAGTAGCCGGCCTGGCTGGTGACGTCGATGGCAAAGTGGTCCAGCCGCAGGCCGGGCGTGAGCGTCCAGTCGCCCACCACCGACTCGTCCTGCAGGTACAGCGCGCTGGAGGTTTCGCGCGTGTCGGGAAAGCGCTTGAGCGGAAACTGCTCGGGGGCCAGCGGCGCCACGCCGTCGTACAGGTTGCGGATGTTGTTGCGCACGTGGTCGGCGCCGTAGATCAGGCGATGGGTCCAGTCGCCGCTGCGCAGCAGCTTCTCGGCGCGCACGCCGGCCTGCCAGGCGTGCTCGCCATAGAAGTTGTCGCGCACGCGGTGCGTGCCACCCAGCAGGTCGCTGGTGCCGATGCGGCGCGAGTCGGTGCGCTGCACGCCAACGATGGTGCGTACCTGGTCGGCCCAGGCCGTGCCCAAGTCGTAGCGCGCGTCCCAGCTCATGCGCTCGCGCGTGCCCTGGTAGCGGCTGTCCTCGTTCAGCACGTCGCCAGGCTTGGACGGCTGCGGCGCGCGGCTGGACAGCAGATCCACCGTCGAGTTGCGCTCGGTGCGCTCCAGCGTGATGACGTGGCGCTGCCCACTGCCGGGCTGCACCACCAGCTTGCCCAGCACGGCGGTATCGCCGTCGTGCTGCGGGTTGGCCGTGGTGCGATTGGCGTTGGGCTCGTCGTTGCTGCCCATGGTCTGCAGGGCGTGCGCGGTGCGCCGGTTGGCGCTCAGCAACCACTGCACGCCGTCGGTGGCCTTGCCGGCCACGGTGCCGGCCAGCGAATAGCCGTGGTCATCCTCGCTCCAGCCGGCGGCCACGCGCCCGCCCACGGTGCGAGTGGGCTTGCCCTGTTCATCCAGCAGGAAATCCACCGGATCGTAGGTGACGAAGTTGACCACGCCGGCCATGCCGTCGGAGCCGTACAGCGCCGAGGCCGGCCCGCGAATCACCTCGATGCGCTTGAACAGCTCCAGCGACAGGGTTTCGCGATCAAAGATGGCCGAGCGCGACACGTAGCTGCGCGGCAGGCGCACGCCGTCCACCGTCATCAGCACGCGATTGCCGCCCAGGCCGCGGATGTTGATGCCGGTGTTGCCGTCGCGCGCAAACGACGACGAGCCCGCGCCCACCGCCAGCCGTGCTGGCGCTTCGCGCACCGACACGTTGGGCAGGTCCTGCAGCGCCTCGCCGAGGGTGCGGCCGGGGTCGGCGCCGCCCTGGGTGGCATCGATCACGTCGGAGGACAGCGGCAGCGTGTCCAGCGCCTCGTGATCGGGCACGCCGCTCTGGCCGCTGATGACGACTTCGGGCAAGGCTGCGGTGGCGTCCGGCGCACCGGCAGCCTGTGCCTGCGCCGGGCCCATGTGCGCGCACGCCAGCGCGACGCAGACAGCGAGGGTGGCAGGCGCCATGGGAGCCGGGCGACGGCGGGCAGGATCAGGGTTCGCAGGCATGAAAAAGGAGTCAGAAAAAGGTTGCCGAAAGTCAAATCGGCCGTTTGGTTAGCCGATTATTCAGCCGAACACCTCGGGACAAACACCTATCGGATGACAGCTTGCTTTGCATCAAGTTCGCGCCCCCATCGCGTCGGAATAATGCAGAAAAAGCCCGCCGAACCCCATTGCCGCAGCCCGCGGCGGGCAACCTTCCAAAGGGTCAAGACCATGGGCGGCGGCGACCGAAGGAGTTGATTCATGAGAACCCGCAAGCTGGCGAGCCTCGTGGCCCTGGCACTTTCCTCCCTGGCTCTCGGCGCCATGGCCCAACAAGCCGGCGGAGAACCGGCCAAGCCGGGTGAGCCCACGACCTCCATAACGAGCCCGGAAGCACGGTACGGCAGCGCGCCCTACGCGGCGGACGCGACCATGCACCAGACCAGCAACCCCAAGGCGCCGCCCATGACGCAGGAGGAGTTCGACCGCGCACGCCAGATCTACTTCGAGCGCTGCGCCGGCTGCCACGGCGTGCTGCGCAAGGGCGCCACCGGCAAGCCACTCACGCCCGACCTGACGGTCGAAAAAGGCACCGAGTACCTCAAGGTCTTCATCGGCTACGGCTCACCCGCCGGCATGCCCAACTGGCTGACCTCGGGCGAGTTCGACGAGAAGACCGTGGATCTGATGGCGCGCTACATCCAGCACGACCCACCCACGCCGCCCGAATTCTCGCTGGCCGACATGGAAAAGTCGCGCAAGGAATACGTGCCCGTGGCCCAGCGCGTCAAGAAGAAGATGAACAACTACAACCTCAACAACATCTTCTCGGTCACCCTGCGTGACGCGGGCGAGATCGCGTTGATCGACGGCGACACCAAGCAGATCATCAACATCATCAAGACCGGCTACGCGGTGCACATCTCGCGCATGGGCGCCGGCGGCCGCTACCTGTACGTGATCGGCCGCGACGCACGCCTGAACCTGATCGATCTGTGGATGGAAAAGCCCGACAACGTGGCCGAGATGAAGGTCGGCCTGGAGGCGCGCAGCGTCGAGACCAGCAAGTTCAAGGGCTGGGAAGACAAGATCGCCATTGCCGGCACCTACTGGCCGCCCCAGTTCGTGCTGATGGACGGCGACACGCTCAAGCCGCTCAAGATCGTCGCCACCCGGGGCATGACCGTGGACAACGAGTACCACCCCGAGCCGCGCGTGGCCGCCATCGTCTCCAGCCACGAAAAGCCCGAGTTCCTGGTCAACGCCAAGGAGACGGGCAAGATCTGGATGGTCGACTACACCGACCTGAAGAACCTCAAGACCAAGCAGATCGACGCGGCCAAGTTCCTGCACGACGGCGGCTTCGACTCCAGCAAGCGCTACTTCCTGACGGCGGCCAACTCGTCCGACAAGATCGCCGTGGTCGACACCAAGGAAAGCAAGCTGGCCGCGCTGGTCGACGTGGGCAAGATCCCGCACCCGGGTCGCGGCGCCAACTTCAAGCATCCCAAGTACGGTCCGGTGTGGGCCACCTCGGGGCTGGGCGACGAGAGCATTGCCATCATCGGCACCGACCCCAAGGGCCACAAGGCCAATGCGTGGAAGGTGGTGCAGACCCTCAAGGGCCAGGGCGGCGGATCGCTTTTCATCAAGACGCATCCCAAGTCCAGCAACCTGTGGGTGGACACCACGCTCAACCCCGACGCCAAGATCAGCCAGAGCGTGGCCGTGTTCGACATCAAGGACCTGTCCAAGCCGCCGCAGATCATCGACATCGCCGCGTGCGCGCAGCTCAAGGATGACGGCGCCAAGCGCGTGGTGCAGCCCGAGTACAACCAGAAGGGCGACGAGGTCTGGTTCTCGGTGTGGAGCGCCAAGGACAAGGAGTCGGCCCTGGTGGTGGTTGACGACAAGACGCGCACCTGCAAGACCGTGATCAAGGACGCCAAGCTGGTCACGCCGACCGGCAAGTTCAACGTCTTCAACACGCAGCACGACGTCTATTGACGCAGCGGATGGGGCGGCGCCCCATCCCTTCCTCCAGCGGCTGCCCGGCTCTCCCGGCAGCCGTTTTTTCTGGGCGACGGCATGCGATCATCGACGCATGCCGCGCACTCTCTCCGTCCGTTGTTCCGATGCACTCGCCTGACGCCGTCGTCCTTGGCGCGGGCGCTGCTGGACTGTTCTGTGCCGCCCGCGCGGCCCAGCGCGGCCTGCGCGTGCTGCTGATCGACCATTTCGAGCGCGTGGCCGAGAAGGTGCGCATCTCCGGCGGCGGGCGCGCCAATTTCACCAACCGCACGCTGGATCCCGACGCGCCGCAGCGCCACTACATCAGCCGCAACCCGCACTTTTGCCGCTCGGCGCTGGCGCGCTTTGCGCCGCAGGACTTCATGGCACTGCTGCAGCGCCACGGCATCGGCTTTCACGAAAAGCACAAGGGCCAGCTGTTTTGCGACCGCTCGGCGCAGGACCTGATCGACCTGCTGCTGGCCGAGTGCGACGCGGCGCGTGCCAGCGGTGGCCAGGTCGAGCGCTGGCAACCCTGCGCGGTCAGTCGCGTCGAGTTCAAGGCAAAAACAGCCTCTGACGCCCATCCAGAAAGCGCAAGCAGCTATGTTATTCATAGTGATCGGGGAATCATCGAAGCCCCGGCGCTGGTCGTCGCCACCGGCGGGCTGTCGGTGCCCAAGATCGGCGCCAGCGACTTCGGGCTGCGGCTGGCGCGGCAGTTCGGCCTGGCCTGCGTCGACACCCGCCCCGGCCTGGTGGGTCTGACGTTCGACGGCGGCGACTGGGCCCCATGGGCCGCACTGGCCGGCCTGTCCCTGCCGGTCGAGATCAGCACCGGCACCGGGCGGCAGCGCACGCGCTTTCATGAAGACCTGCTGTTCACCCACCGCGGCCTGTCGGGTCCGGCGGTGCTGCAAATCTCCAGCTACTGGCAGCCGGGCACGCCCATCGCCATCGACCTGGCGCCGGGCATTGACCTGGCGGGCGAGCTGCGCGCCGCCAAGGCCCGGTCGCGCCGGCTGATCGCCCGCGAGCTCGCCGCGTGGCTGCCCACCCGCCTGGCCGAGGCCTGGGTGCTGCGCGACTCCGCCTGGCAGCGCCCTGTCAACGAGGCCACGGACAAGGCGCTGGCGCAACTGGCCGACAGCCTGGCGCACTGGTCGATCACGCCCAGCGGCACCGAGGGCTACCGCAAGGCCGAGGTCACCGTGGGCGGCGTGGACACGCGCGAGCTGTCGTCGCAAACCATGGAGGCCCGGCGCCAGCCGGGCCTGTACTTCATCGGCGAGGTGGTGGACGTGACGGGCTGGCTGGGCGGCTACAACTTCCAGTGGGCCTGGGCCAGCGCCGCCGCCTGCGCGGAAGCCCTCGGCGCCAGTCGGCCGCCATTGCTGCGCAAGCCCGAAAAATCGACTAAAATGACGGGCTTTGCTGGCAATGCCCTGCCGGCCAAATACTAGTTACAGGCGGGGCGCACCGCGGCGCATGGCGTCAGGGCCCGATCTTCCCTGGCACCCTCTGGCCGCACACTGGAAACATCCTTCACCGAATGACCACCATCCGCGTAAAAGAAAACGAGCCGTTTGACGTTGCCCTGCGCCGCTTCAAGCGCACCATCGAGAAGCTGGGCCTGCTGACCGACCTGCGCGCCCGCGAGTTCTACGAAAAGCCCACGGCCGAGCGCAAGCGCAAGAAGGCCGCGGCCGTCAAGCGCCACCACAAGCGCGTGCGCAGCATGCAGCTGCCCAAGAAACTCTACTGAGTTTCGGCCCCAGAAGCTGTACTGATCGCAACCGAGCGCTTCGCGCCCATCAAAGGCTCGCCAGGGACGCTTGGCGGGCCTTTTTCGTTTGTGCAAGGAGTATCACCATGAGCCTGAAAGACCAGATCACCGAAGACATGAAGGCCGCCATGCGCGCGCGCGACAGCGAGCGCCTGGGCACCATCCGCCTGCTGCAGGCGGCGCTGAAGCAAAAGGAAGTGGACGAGCGCGTGGTGCTTGACGATGCGGCCGTCATCGCCATCGTCGACAAGCTCATCAAGCAGCGCAAGGACAGCGTGGCCGCCTACACGCAAGCCGGCCGCCAGGACCTCGCGGACAAGGAGAGTGCCGAGATCACCGTGCTGCAGGCCTACCTGCCGGCGCGCCTGTCCGCGGCCGAAATCGCCAGCGAGGTCGCCGCCATCGTGGCCGAGTTGGGGGCCAGCGGCCCCGGCGACATGGGCAAGGTGATGGCCGCCGCCAAGTCCCGGCTGGCCGGCAAGGCCGACATGGGCGCGGTCAGTGGCGCCGTCAAGGCGGCCCTGGCCAGGTAGGCCGCCGGTCCGGCTGGCACCGGCTTGCATCTGGTAGCAGCTCGGCCGGTAACTTTGCAGCAGGCGGGCGGTACCGGGCAAACCAAAGCCGCTGCTGGCACGTTAAGACAGCAAGAGCAAAGCCTGTGCTTTGCGTGGGCAATGTGCCGCCATGAATCTGCCTTCCCTCTCATCCGGCCCCCGCTGGCGCCGCGCACTCACCGCATCGCTGCTGCTGGTGGCCAGCGCCCTCGCTTGGGCCCAGGCCGATCCGCCCACGCGCGTGACCTACGTCAGCGCGCTGGAGGGCTCGGCGCGCATCAGCACCGACGCACCGGACGACTGGACCCCCGCCAGCCTGAACTGGCCCGTCACCACGGGAACGCAACTGCAGCTTGATCCCGGCACCCGCGCCGAGCTGGATGGCGGCTGGCTGTCCCTGCGCCTGCAAGGCCCCGCAGCCCTGGACACCACCACCCTCGACGACACCCGCACCCAATGGGCGCTGACCAGCGGCACGGCCTCGCTGCGCGTGCGCCAGCCGCCCGCCGGCGAGCGGGTCGAGCTCGATACCCCTCAATTGGCCCTGGTGGCCAGCCAGGCCGGCGAATACCGGCTGGACGTGGACCCCGCCACCGACACCACCCGCGTCACCGTGCGCAGCGGCAGCGCCACGCTGTACGGCCAGGCCGGCCAGTCCATGCTCGTGGCAACGGGCCAGCAGATCGTGCTGGCGGGGCGCGATCTGATGGTGCTGAGCAACACCACCGCGCCAGCGCGCGACGCCTTTGGCCAATGGGCGGCGGCGCGCGAGCAGCAGCGCACGCAGTCGCCCGCCATGGCCTACGTCTCGCCCGACATGCCGGGTTACACCCAGCTCGACGCCTACGGGCAGTGGAGCCAGGACGCCACCTACGGCCCCATCTGGTATCCCAGCATCACGGTGACCGACTGGGCGCCCTACCGCGACGGGCGCTGGGTCTGGGTCAGCCCCTGGGGCTGGACCTGGGTGGACGATGCGCCCTGGGGCTTTGCCCCCTTCCACTACGGCCGCTGGACGCAGATCGGCCCGCGCTGGGCCTGGGTGCCCGGCCCCGTGGTGCGCCGCCCGGTCTACGCACCGGCGCTGGTGCAGTTCGTCGGCGCCGGCAGCGGCTGGAGCCTGAGTGCCGGCGGGCCCGGCACAGCCTGGTTCCCGTTGGCGCCGGGCGAGCGCTGGCAGCCGCCCTACCACGCCAGCAACCGCTACCGCGATCGCATCAACGATTGGGGGCACGGCCACAGCCCGGCACCGGCCGGCAGCTTCTTCTTCCAGCAGCGCCCCGGCGCCATCAGCGTGGCGCCGCACGGCGGCTTTGACCGCAACGACTGGCATGGCGGGCGCCGCCCGCGCTACGGCGACGGCAGCCACCTGCCGCCCGGCTGGATGCAAGGCAGCCGCCCGCTGGCGCCGCCGGCCCGCCCGCCGCGCGCACCCGGGCACGCCGAGCGTCCCGCCCTGCCGCGGCCGCCCATGCCCCAAGCCGGTGGCACGCCGCCGCGCCCGCCCGTGCACAACAGCCTGGGCTCGCATGAGCCGGGCCCTGCGGCCGGCTGGAACCCGGGCCCGCGGCCCCCGGCACCAAGCCTGGGCCCCGAACGCCGCCCGCCAGGCACCGAGCGCCCGCTGCGCCCTCCCGAGTTCGAACACGCGCGGCCCGCGCAGCGCCAGCCCGCATGGGCGCCGGCGCCACAGGCGCGGCCCGCGGCCCCCGCTTGGCAGCCCACGCGCCCGAGCCTGTCGGAGCGTCCGGCCGAGCATCGGAGTCCGCCGCAATGGTCACAGCCCCGCCCCGCGCGTGAGGCCACCCGGCCCGAGCGCCACTTCAGCCAGCCGCCCGATCGCGGGCCACGCCAGGCCGAGCGCGACCATGAGCGCGAGCGCCGCCCGGCGCCGCAGCGGCCGCGCACCTCGCTCAGCGACAGCGACCGCTGACGGCCGTGGGCCGAGTCTGGCCGAGCCTCAGTTGCCGGCCAGTTTCATGCGCCCGATCAGCACCGAGCCGATGGTCTTGGCACCATAGTTGTAGGCGTCGGCGCCCACGGCCTGGATGCCCTTGAACATGTCGCGCAGGTTGCCGGCAATGGTGATCTCGTGCACCGGGTAGGCGATTTGCCCGCCCTCCACCCAGAAGCCGCTGGCCCCGCGCGAATAGTCGCCCGTCACGTAGTTCACGCCCTGGCCCATCAGCTCGGTGACGAACAGGCCGGTGCCCAGCTGGCGCAGCATGGCGTCCAGGTCGTCGCCGGCGCGCGTGCGGCGCGAGCGCAGCACCAGGTTGTGCGAGCCGCCGGCGTTGCCGGTGGTCTTCAGGCCGAGCTTGCGCGCCGAATAGGTGCCCAAAAAATACCCCTGCACGCGCCCGGCTTCGACCACCTGGCGCGGCTGCACCCGCACGCCCTCGTCGTCAAACGGCGACGAGCCCTTGCCGCCGCGCACGAAGGGGTCTTCGGCAATGTCGATGTGGCTGGGAAACACCGGCTTGCCCATGGCGTCCAGCAGGAAACTGGTGCGCCGGTACAGCGCGCCACCGCTCACCGCCTGCACGAAATGGCCCAGCAGGCCGGCGGCCAGCGGCGACTCGAACAGCACCGGGCACTGGCGCGTCGACAGGCGCCGGCTCTTCAGGCGGCTGAGCGCGCGCTCGGCGGCGTAGCGGCCCACGGCCTCGGGCGCGGCCAACTCGCGCGCATCGCGCATCGAGCTGTACCAGTAGTCGCGCTGCATGTCGGCGCCCTTGCCCGGAGAACTGGCGATGGGCGCCACCGACAGGCTGTGGCGCGAGCTGGCATAGCCGCCGCGAAAGCCGTGCGTGTGGGCGGCAAAGAAGTGGCTTTGCGCGGCCGACACGCCCGCACCCTCGCTGTTGCTGATGCGGCGGTCCACCGCAAAGGCTGCGCGCTCGCAAGCCAGCGCCATGGCCCCCGCCTGCTCGCTGCTGACGGCCCAGGGGTGAAACAAATCCAGCTCGCGCTGCTCGGTGGCAACGTCGCCGACGTCCGGCAGGCCGGCGGCCGGGTCTTCGGCAGTAAAGCGCGCGATGTCGTAGGCGGCCTGCACCGTGCTTTCCAGCGCGGCGCGCGAAAAGTCGGACGTGCTGGCATTGCCGCGGCGCTGGCCCAGGTACACCGTCACGCCCAGCGACTTGTCGCGGCTTTGCTCCACCGTCTCCAGCTCGCCGCGGCGCACGCCCACCGACAGGCCCAGCCCCTCGGACGCCTCGGCGCCGGCGTCGGTGGCGCCCAGCTTCTTGGCATGGGCGATGGCGGCATCGACCAGCTCTTCGAACTGGGCGCGCGAATAAGAAAAGCCCGCCAGGGGCTTGGATGTGTCTTGCATGGTGACGACTATCATACTGACCCGTTTTCGACCCATTCACGCATGTCCCGCAAACCCAGGAAAGGCTACTTCGTGCGCGGCCAGTTCGTCGCCGAAGGCAGCGAACTTGACGAGCAACTGCAGCGCGAGCAGCGCGGCGACGCGCCCAGCAAGACCGAGCTGAAGGCGCAAAGCGCCGAACTGCAGGCGTTGGGCGAGCAGCTGCTGGAACTGCGCGCCGACCTGCGCGAGCCGCTGCAACTGCCCACGCGCCTGATCGAGGGCCTGGAGGAGCTGGCGCGCATCAGGAACTTCGAGGGGCGCCGCCGCCAGGCGCAGTTTGTCGGCAAGCTGATGCGCCAACTCGACGAGGCGCAGCTGGCGGCCATCCGCGCCGCACTGGACACCCAGCGCCGCGGCTCGGCCGCCGACACCCTGCGCCTGCACACGGCCGAGCGCTGGCGCGAGCGCCTGCTGGAGAACGACGCGGCGCTGACCGACTGGGCCCAGCAATTTGCCGCCACCGACCTGCAGCAGCTGCGCGCCCTGGTGCGCCAGGCCCGCAAGGACGCACCCACGGCCGAAGGCGCAGGCCAGGCCCCGCGCCAGGCCCGCGCCTATCGCGAACTCTTTCAATGGATTCGCACCGCGCTGGACGCCGCAGACGACCCCGAACAGCCGACTGCCAGCGAATAACTGACGACTTGAAGATGTCTCTCGACCCCATCACCATCGGCATCGTCTCCATCAGCGACCGCGCCTCCAGCGGCGTCTATGAAGACAAGGGCCTGCCCGCCCTGCAGGACTGGCTGACGCGCGCGCTGAAAAACCCCATCCACTTCGAGCCGCGCCTGATCCCCGACGAGCAAGCCGGCATCAGCCGCACCCTGATCGAGCTGGTCGACGCCGGCTGCGCCCTGGTGCTGACCACCGGCGGCACGGGGCCAGCGCCACGCGACGTGACACCCGAGGCCACCCTGGCCGTGGCCGACAAAGTCATGCCCGGCTTTGGCGAGCAGATGCGCCAGATCAGCCTGGCCTTCGTGCCCACGGCCATCCTGAGCCGTCAGGTGGCGGTGATCCGCGGCGGCAGCCTGATCATCAACCTGCCCGGCCAGCCCAAGGCGATTGCCGAGACGCTGGAGGGCTTGAAGGATGCGGATGGCAAGCAGAAGGTGCACGGCATCTTTGCCGCCGTGCCCTACTGCATCGACTTGATCAAAGGGCCCTACCTGGAAACCGACGAGGGCGTGTGCAAGGCCTTCCGGCCCAAGAATGCGATTCGTCCGCCGCAGCCTTGATTTCAAGCATTTTCGGGCTCTGGCGCCCACCCGACAAGCGCCAACAGCTATATTAAATATAGCAATCAACCCATCACCCTGGCCGGCAGCCAGGTGGCGATCTGGGGAAACACGCACAGCAGCATGATCGCCAGCACCATGCACAGCATGAAGGGGAAAGCCCCGCGCAGGATGGTGGGCAGGCGCACGTCGGGTGTGATGCCGTTGATGACGAACAGGTTCAGCCCCACCGGCGGCGTGATCAGGCCCAGCTCCATGTTGATGGTGAGGATGACGCCGAACCAGATCGGGTCGAACCCGGCCGCGGTGATGACCGGCATCAGGATCGGCGTGGTCATCAGGATGATGGCCGCCGGCGGCAGAAAGCAGCCGGCCACCAGCAGCAGCGCGTTGATGGCGGCCATGATGACCCAGCGGTTGACCTGCAGCTCGGCGATCGACTCGGCCACCGACTGCGTGACCTGCAGCGAGCTCATCATGTAGCCGAACAGGATGGAGGTGCCGATGATCAGCAGCAGCATGCCCGACTCGCGCAGTCCGTCGCGCAAGATGGCCCACAGATCGGCCGGGCGCCACACCCGGTAGATCACGATCACCATCAGCAGGCACAGCATGGCGCCCACGGCCGCCGCCTCCGACGGCGTGGCAATGCCGCCGTACAGCGCATAGACCACGCCGATGATGACGGCGATGAAGGGCAGCAGGCGCGGCATCAGCTCCAGCTTCTCGCGCAGGCTGTACACGCGGCCGTGATCGATCAGGCGCGTGCCGCGCTTCCAGCTCAAGAAGATCGCCCAGGCCATGAACAGGCCCACCAGCAGCAGGCCGGGCAGGATGCCGGCGATGAACAGCCGACCGATCGAGGTCTCGGACGCGATGCCGTACAGGATCATGGTGATGCTGGGCGGAATCAGGATGCCCAGCGTGCCGCCGGCGGCAATCGCCCCGGTGGCCAGGTCGGCGTCGTAGCCGCGCCGGCGCATCTCGGGGATGCCCATCTTGCCGATGGCCGCGCAGGTGGCGGGGGACGACCCCGACAAGGCCGAGAACAGCGCGCAGGCGCCGAGGTTGGAGACGACCAGCGAACCCGGCACCTTGTACAGCCAGCGCGACAAGGCCTCGTACAGGTCGCTGCCCGCGCGCGAGCCGGCCACCGCCGCGCCCATGATGACGAACATGGGGAGCGACACCAGGGTGAAGTCGTTCAGGCCGGCAAAGATGGTCTCGGGCACGAAGTGCACGCTGCCCCAGCCGTCGAAGACCATCATGAAGCCCAGGGCCACCGCGCCCAGCGCAAAGGCGATGGGCATGCCGGTGGCCAGGATCACGGTGGTGACGGCAAAGATGAGCAGGCCGATCAGCAAGGGGCTCATGGTGGGTGCCTGTCTTACATGCCCTCGTCCGGGCGCAGATTGAAGGGCAGCGCCCGGTGCGTGAGCACCAGCACCAGCTCGGACAGCATTTGCAGGCACAGCAGGCCCAGGCCCACCGGCACCGACAGGTACGGAATCCACAGCCGCGCGCGCCAGATCGACGAGGTGGTCTGGTCGTTGGCCCAGGTCTCGTACCACCACGGGATGGAGGCCCACAGAAACAGCCCGCAAAACGCCAGCCCCACCGCGTAGCCGGCGACGCACAGCCAGCGCCGGCTGGCCTGACCGAGCATCAGGGGCAGCACATCGACCGCCACGTGCCCGCGCGTGAGCAGGATGTAGGGGGCGCCCAGGAAGGTGGCGGCCACCGTGGCAAAGATCGAGAACTCGGTCTGCCAGATGGCCGACTGGCCCAGCGCTTCGCGAATGAACACCATCTGGCACACCACGGCAATGGCCAGCAGGATCAACCCGGCGGAAAACACGCCGAGCGCGCGCGAGACGGCATTGACCGCCGCGGCCCAGGCCGGCAGGCGCGGGGCCTTGGGCCGCGCCTTACTTGACACTCAGCGCCTTCTCGATCAGCTCCTTGCCGCCCGGCACCTTGTCGGCAAATTCCTTGTACGAGGTGCGCTGCGCCACCGCGCGCCAGGCGTCGAACTGGGGCTCCGTCAGGGTGATGACCTCCTTGCCGGCTTTCTTGAAGGCCTCGTTCATCTTCTCGTCCAGCTTGGCCGATTCGGCCGCGAAGAAGGCCTGCGCCTTGTCGGACGCCGCCGTCAGCGCCGCCTTCTGCTTGTCGTCCAGCCTGTCCCACGAGCGCTTGGAGATCAGCACCGGCTCGTACATGAACCACAGCGCGTGCTCACCGGGCGCGGTCACGCAGCCGAGCTGCTCGTACAGGCGAAACGAGACCATCGAGCCGGTCGAGGTGTCGGTGCCGGTGATCACGCCTTGCTGCAGCGCGTTGTAGACCTCGTTCGACGAGATCGAGGTGATGGACGCCCCGGCGCCCGCCCACATCTGGGCAAAGGTGGAGCCGGCCGAGCGGATCTTCATGCCCTGCACGTCGTCGGGCTGGCGGATGCACTTGTCCTTGGCGCCGAACGCGCCAGCCAGCCAGGCGTCGGCCAGCACGCGCGCGCCGCCAGCCTCGATGAGCTTGCGCATCTCGTCCATGAAGGGCGACTTGTTCAGGCGCTGGGCGTGCGCATGGCTCTTGACCAGGCCGGGCATCAGCGTGGCGCCGAACTGCGGGTGAAAGCCCGAGGCGTAGTCGAGCGGAAACGAGCTCATGTCGATCTGCCCGGACTGCATGGCCTTCCACTGCTCGGCCGCCTTGACCAGGCTGGCGCCCGGATAGACCTTGATCTCCAGGCCAACCTTGGCGGCGTTCACCTCGCGCGCGATCATCTGCACCATCTCGTCGCGCACGTCGCCCTTGCCGCCCGGGAACTGGTGCGAGGCCTTGAGCGTGATGTCGGCCCAGGCGGGCAGGCACAGGGCGGTGGCCAGCACGGCCACGGCGGCGCGCAGCGGGCGGCGAAACCTTGCTTTCAGGGTCATGGGGTCTCCTCGGGCTTGGGCTTGTTCTTCGGGGCGCTCCCACCGGCGAGAGCGCCTCCTGCCAAAACTCTAGAGCATCCCGGCCCGGCGCTGTATACAGGGAATCCATGACTTCACGGCCGGAGACGGAAAGACGGGGTCCAGCCTCCCCCGCCACTTCGCAAGTGGTCAAAAGTACACAAATAATTGTCAGCAGATGCTGCGCAGTCCAGAGCGTGCCGATGCCTGCAATGCGTGGATCGGCACCTGGATCGGGCGCACGAGGCGTCGCGCCCGCCCCGCAAGCTGGTTGCACTTCAGCGCGTCTGGTGACAGTTCGCTCGGCACTCGCGGCGAGCATCGGTGCTTTCAGAGGAGTCTTCGTCTTGCCCCAGAACCATCACCCCAACCGCTCTTCTCGGCCGCGCCAGCTGGCCCTCGCCTGCGCCCTGCTTGTGGGCTTGGCCAGCACCGGCTGCGCCAGCCGCCCGACCAACGCCCAGATTGGCACCGGCGTGGGCGCCGTCGCCGGCGGGGCCGTGGGTCATGTCCTGTTCGGCGGCCCGGTGGGCACCATTGGCGGCGCCGCGGCCGGCGCGCTGATCGGAAACGAAGTCGGCAAGAACCAGCGCCGGCGCTGAGGCACCCGCCTCACTTGCCAACCAGCTGATTGAGCTTGTCGGCCGCGAAGTGCTCGCCCTTGGCCGCGTCCTCGGGCACGCAGTCGGGGTCGATGCGGCAGGCCAGCTTCTCGACCGCACGCCACAACTCGGCAATCTGGTGTTCGTGCCCCGCGGTGCCGTCGATCAGGCCGCGCAGAGCCTGGCTCACCGGATCGTCGTTCTCGGTCACGCCATAAGCTGAAAAGCCCATGCGCGCCGCGGCCGCCTCGCGCTTGGCCGCATCGTCGGCCAGGATGATGCGCGCCGGGTTGCCCACGGCCGTGGCCCCGGCCGGCACCGGCTTGGTGACCACGGCCGACGAGCCGATCTTGGCGCCGTCGCCCACCGTGAACCCGCCCAGCACCTGGCTGGACGCCCCCACCACCACGCCCCGCCCCAGCGTGGGATGGCGCTTGCTGCCCTTGACCAGCGAGGTGCCGCCCAGGGTGACGCCCTGGTAGATGGTGCAGTCGTCGCCGATCTCGGCGGTCTCGCCGATCACCACGCCCATGCCGTGGTCGATGAACACGCGCTGGCCGATGGTGGCGCCGGGGTGGATCTCGATGCCGGTGAAGAACCGCCCCCAGTGCGAAATCCAGCGCGCCAGCCAGTGCCAGCCGCGCAGCCACAGCACATGCGCCAGGCGGTGCAGCACCAGGGCGTGAAAACCGGGGTAGGAAAAAACCACGTCCCACGCGCTGCGCGCGGCAGGGTCGCGCTCGAGAATGGCCTGGGCGTAGGAGCGGATGCGCACGAACATGGTGGGCGGCAAGTCTAGCGCTTGCGCGGGTCGGCTGCAGCATCCTGCATGGCGCGCGCAATGCCGCGCAGGATATGGATCTCCTCCACGCTGGGCTGCGCACGGTTGAACAGCTGCTGCAGCCGCGGCATGAGCTTGCGGGGCGTGGCCGGGTCCAGAAAGCCCACGGCCACCAGCGCCTGCTGCCAGTGCGCCAGCATGGCGCCCAGTTGCGCGGCGTCGGCCGGCGCGTGCCCGGACACGCCACCCGGCGCCTGGGCGCCCCAGCCGCCCGCGCGTGCGTCCAGCGCCTGGCGCCAGTCGTAGGCGATCAGTTGCACCGCGGCCGCAATGTTGAGCGAGCCATAGGCCGGGTTGGTCGGAATGCTCAGCGCCACGTGGCAGCGGTACACGTCCTCGTTGGCCATGCCGTAGCGCTCGCTGCCGAACAGCAGCGCCACGCCAAGCCCCGATTCATGAACCAAATCGGCCTCTGGCGCTTGCCCATCAAGCGCAAGCAGCTCTTTATTCAATAGCAAATCAAAGTGCGCCCGCGGGCTGCGGGTGGGCGGGCCGAAGTCGCGCGGCGTCATCACCGTGGCGCACAGGTGGGTCATGCCGTCCAGCGCCTCGTCCAGCGTGGCCACGCAGCGGGCGCGCGCCAGCACGTCGGTGGCGCCGCTGGCGCGCTCGATCGCCTCCTGGCGCCGCAGCACGTTGGGCCAGCGCGGGCGCACCAACACCAGCTCGTCAAAGCCCATCACCTTCATGGCGCGCGCCACCGCGCCCACGTTGCCGGCGTGGCTGGTCTCGATCAGGACAAAGCGGGTGCGGGGCAAGAGCATGCGCCGATTGTCGCCGCGCAGCTAACATCGGCTGTTTCCAATCCACCTTGCCCCCGATCCCATGAGCGCCCCTTCTCTCGCCAACGTCACCCTCAACCCCAAAGCCAACGTGTATTTCGACGGCAAGTGCGTCTCGCACAGCTTCACGCTGGCCGATGGCACCAAGAAAAGCGCAGGCGTGGTGCTGCCCGCCCAACTGACCTTCAGCACCGGCGCCGCCGAGATCATGGAGTGCGTGGCGGGTGGCTGCGAATACAAGCTGGCCGGCAGCGATGAATGGCTGTCCTCCAAACCCGGCGAGCGCTTCGCCATCCCGGCCAATTCTTCCTTCGATATCCGCGTGGCCGAGGCCTACCACTACATCTGCCACTACGCATGACATCCGCCGCCGCCGACCCCAGCCTGATCGACTCGCCCACCGCCGCCTGGCGCCTGCTGACCACGCTGGGCCTGGTCACCCTGGGCAACAGCGGCATGTACGTGGTGTCGGTGGTGCTGCCCGCCGTGCAGACCGAGTTCGGTGTCAGCCGCGGCGCCGCCTCGCTGCCCTACACGCTGATGATGGTCGGCCTGGGGCTGGGCGGCATCTTCACCGGCCGCCTGGCCGACCGGCACGGTATCGCGCGCGTGCTGGTGGCGGGCGCGGTGGCCGTGCTGGCAGGCTACCTGTGGGCCGCCACCGCGGGCAACGTCTGGTCGTTCGGGCTGGCCCATGCGCTGCTGGGCTTTCTGGGCGGCTCGGCCACCTTCGCACCGCTGATGGCCGACACCACGTTGTGGTGGCACAAGCGGCGCGGCATCGCGGTGGCGATCTGCGCCAGCGGCAACTACATCGCCGGCGCCCTCTGGCCGCCGCTGGCGCAATGGGGCATCGAGCACCACGGCTGGCGCCCGACCTATCTGGCGCTGGGCGGGATCTGCGGCGTGGGCATGGTGCTGCTGTCGCTGCGCATGCGCCAGCGTCCGCCCGCGGTGCAACCGGCCGTGCCCGGCACCACCGGCCACGCCGTGGCGGGCGAGCGCCCCTTTGGCCTGGCGCCCGCCCACGCCCAATGGCTGCTGTGCGTGGCCGGCGTGGCCTGCTGCGTCGCCATGGCCATGCCGCAGGTGCACATCGTCGCCTACTGCACCGACCTGGGCTACGGCGCGGCGCGCGGCGCCCAGATGCTGTCGCTGATGCTGGCCAGCGGCATCGCCAGCCGCCTGGTGTCGGGCTGGATCTGCGACCACATCGGCGGCATCCGCACCCTGCTGCTGGGCTCGGTGCTGCAGGGGCTGGCGCTGCTGATGTTCCTGCCGTTTGATGGCATGGCCTCGCTGTACGTGGTGTCGGCGCTGTTCGGCCTGTTTCAGGGCGGCATCGTGCCGTCCTACGCCATCATCGTGCGCGAGCACTTCGCGCCGCGCGAAGTCGGCGCGCGCGTGGGCGCCGTCATCATGGCCACCATGCTGGGAATGGCGCTGGGCGGCTGGATGAGCGGCTGGATCTTCGACATGACCGGCAGCTACCGCGCGGCCTTTTTGAACGGCATCGGCTGGAACCTGCTGAACCTGAGCATTGCGGGCTGGCTGTTCTGGCGCGTGCGCCGTTTCCATCACACGGGCCTTGCCAGGCCCGCCACCCCATGACCGATTCAACCCCACCCATGCAACCCTTGGCCGGCGTGCGTGTCGTCGAGTTCTGCTCGACCGCATCCGGCCCGTTCTCCACCATGCTGCTCGCCGACATGGGCGCCGAGGTGGTCAAGATCGAACCGCCGACCGGCGACGGCCTGCGGCAATGGCCGCCGCTGAACGATGGCTACAGCGAAAATTTCGCGTCGCTCAACCGCAACAAGCGCTCGGCGGTTCTCAACCTGAAAGACCCGGCCGATGCCGCGCTGGCGCGCCAGCTCATCCTCGAGGCGGATGTGGTGGTCGAGAACAACCGCCCCGGCGTCATGGATCGACTGGGCCTGGGCTGGGCCGCCATGTCGGCCGAGAAGCCGCAGTTGCTGTACTGCTCGATTTCGGCCTATGGACAAACGGGGCCGCGCGCGGGCGAAGGCGGGTTCGACTTGACAATTCAGGCCGCGTCGGGCGTGATGAGCGTGACCGGGGAGCCCAATGGCGCGCCCGTCAAGTGTGGCGTGCCGCTGGTGGACTTTGCGTCGGGCCTGTATGCCGCCTTCTCGATCGCCGCCATGTTGGTGCAGGTGCGCTCCGGCGGGCGTGGCGCGCACATCGACATCCCGATGTTCGGCTGCACCCTGGGCATTGCCGCACTGCAGACCAGCGAGTATTTCGGCAATGGCGTCAGCCCCGTCAAGCTGGGCTCGGCCCACCCGCGCAACGCGCCCTACCAGGCCTTTCACGCGCAGGACGGCTATTTCGCCATCGCCGCCGGCAATCACAAGCTGTGGCTCAGCGTGCTCGATGTCGTGAACATGCCCGAGCTGGCCGAGGACGCGCGTTTTCTGACGCCCACGGACCGTGCGCGCAACCAGGCCGCGCTCAAGGACATCATGGAGGCTGTTTTCACGCAGCAGCCCGTGGCCCACTGGATTGACGCCTTCAATCAGGCCGGCGTGCCGCACGCGCGCATCAACGACTACGCTGCCGCCCTGGCCGATCCGCAGACCGAGCACATGGGCTGGGTGCAGCCGCTGACGCTGCCCAATGGCCGGCAGACCCGCACCTTCGCATCGCCCGTGCGCCTGAACGGCCAGGGATCGCCCATTCGCCGGCCACCGCCCGAACTGGGCCAGCACACCGCCGAGATTCGGGCCGAGCAGACAGCGCGGGAAAGCCAGGCATGACACCGGAAAGCCGCCTGCTGAATTTCGTCGCCGCCATGACGCGGCTGGCCCAGGCCTATCCGGGCGACGAGGACCGCCTGATCGACGGCGCAACGCCCTTGATGAAGAACCTGGTCACGCACGACGACTGGCTGCCCGCCGCCATGGCCGCGTCGCACCCGCAGTACTACCAGCAGCACCTGCTGTACGGCGATCCGCTGGACCGCTTCTCGCTGGTCAGCTTCGTCTGGGGGCCGGGCCAGAAAACACCCATCCACGACCACACGGTGTGGGGCATCATCGGCATGCTGCGCGGCAGCGAATGCGCCCAGCGCTACACGCGTGGTGCCGACGGGCGATTGACGCAGGACGGCGCCGAGGCCACGCTCCAGCCGGGCGATCTGGACATCGTCTCGCCCACGCGCGGTGACATCCACCTGGTGCGCAATGCCTTGGCCGATGCGGTCTCCACCAGCATCCACCTGTACGGCGGCAACATCGGCCGCGTCTCGCGCCACGTCTTCGATCCCGAAACGGGTGCGATCAGGGACTTCGTCTCGGGCTACTCCAACGCTCTTGCGCCCAATCTGTGGGCCAAGCCCTCGGCATGAGCGGCGCCGAGCTGATCAGCCGGCGCGATGGCGGCGTGCTGCACCTGCAGCTGAACCGGCCGGACAAGGGCAATGCGCTGTCGAGCACGCTGGTGAACGCGCTGACCGAGGCCATCGAAGCCGCCGCGCGCGACGAACACCTGCGCCTGCTGGTGCTCTCGGGCGCCGGCCGCCATTTCTGCACCGGCTTCGACCTGTCCAACCTGGACATCGAGACCGACGACAGCCTGCTGGCGCGCTTTGTCCGCGTGGAGCTGCTGCTGCAAGCCGTGCACGCCGCCCCCTTCACCACCCTGGCGCTGGCCCACGGACACACCATGGGCGCGGGCGCCGACCTGTTTGCCGCCTGCGATGAACGCTGGATCGTCGGTGACGCCCAGTTTGCCTTTCCGGGCGCCGGCTTCGGTTTGGTGCTGGGTACTGCGCGCCTGGCTGGCTTGGTGGGTGCGAGCCATGCGGCCGAGTGGATCGAAGGCGGAAAAACGATCGATGCCGACGCAGCCTGCGCCGGCGGCTTGGCCACCCGCTGCATCGACGCGCAGGCACTCGATGACGAATGCGACCGCCTGCGCCAGCGCGTCAGCCGGCTGGACCCAGCGACCCAGCGCGCCATCCATACCGCCATCGGCGCCGGCCAACACTCACGCGGCCCGACTGGCGACACCGAGGACCTGGCACGCCTGGTGCGCTCGGCCGCGCGCCCCGGACTGCGCGATCGCATCGCTGCCTACCGGGCAGCGATGCGCAAGGCTTGATCGGGCCGCATCAAACCACCACCGGCTCCGGCTCCAGCCGGATGCCGAAGCGCTCGTACACGCTGGTCTGGATGGCGCGCGCCAGGGTCATCACCTCGCCGCCGGTGGCCGGGTGCTGGGCGCCGCCGCCGTTGACCAGCACCAGCGCCTGCTTGTCGTACACCGCCGCGTTGCCCACGCGCTTGCCCTTCCAGCCGCAGGCGTCGATCAGCCAGCCCGCCGCCAGCTTGACGCTGCCGTCGGGCATGGGGTAGTGCACCACCTTGGGGTCGCGGCCGATGATGTCCTGGCACTGCTCGGGCGTGACGGTGGGGTTCTTGAAGAAGCTGCCGGCGTTGCCGATCTCGGCCGGGTCGGGCAGCTTGGCGCGGCGAATGGCGACGATCCAGTCGTACATCTGGCGCGCGCTGGGGCGCTGAACGCCCTCCTCCTGCATCTTGCGCTCGATGTCCAGGTAGCCCAGCACCGGTTGCCACGCGCGCGGCAAGGCGAAGCGCACGCGCAGGATCAGCGCGCGGCCGGCCAGGCCGAAGTCGCGACCCTGCGCCGGTGCGTGCTTGAAGACCGAGTCGCGATAGCCAAAACCGCACTGCGCCGCATCCAGCGTGAACAGCTCGCCCGTGCGCAGATCGATTGCGTCGAGTTCGTGAAAGCGGTCCTGCAGTTCCAGCCCGTAGGCGCCGATGTTCTGCACCGGGCTGGCGCCCACCGTGCCGGGGATCAGCGCCAGGTTCTCCAGGCCGGGCAGGCCCTGGTCGAGCGTCCAAGTGACGAAGTCGTGCCAGTTCTCGCCCGCGCCCGCTTCAACGATGGTGTGGCGCTCGGTCTGCGCCAGCACGCGGCGGCCCGGCACTTCGACTTTCAGCACCAGGCCCTTGACATCGCCCGTCAGCACGATGTTGCTGCCGCCGCCCAGCACGAAGGTGTCCTGCCCGGCCAGATCGGCATCGCCCAGCACGGCGCGCACGTCCTGCTCGCCCTGCACCCGCACCAGCTGCGCGGCGCGCGCGGCGATGCCGAAGCTGTTGAGGGGCTGCAGAGGGACGTTGCGCTCGATGAACATGGGACAATTGTCGCATTCACGTTTGGCTTGAAAAGGATTGGCCCATGCCCTCTTTCGACACGGTTTGCGACCCCGACATGGTGGAAGTGAAGAACGCGGTGGACAACGCCGCCAAGGAGATCGGCACGCGCTTCGACTTCAAAGGCACCAGCGCCGGCATCGAGCTGAAGGACAAGGAAATCACCCTGCTGGGCGACGCCGAGTTTCAGCTGCAGCAGGTCGAGGACATCCTGCGCAACAAGCTGACCAAGCGCAACGTGGACGTGCGTTTTCTGGACAAGGGCAGCGTGCAGAAAATCGGCGGCGACAAGGTCAAGCAGGTCGTCAAGGTGCGCAGCGGCATTGCCAGCGAGGACGGCAAGAAGATCCAGCGCCTGATCAAGGACAGCAAGCTCAAGGTGCAGGCCGCCATTCAGGGCGACGCGGTGCGGGTCACCGGAGCCAAGCGCGACGACCTGCAGGCGGTGATGGCACTACTGCGGAAGGACATGGCGGACTTGCCCTTGTCCTTCGACAATTTTCGGGACTGAACTCGGGCCGCGGCCCCTCACCTCACCCCTCTCCCCAGAGGGGTGAGGGAGTAACAACCGTTATCGCTGTGCAGCTGTGACGACCATCTCGATCTTCCACGCCGGGTCGGCCAACGCGGCCTGCACGGTGGCGCGTGGCCGGGGGCCACCCAGGCGTCCCACACGGCATTCATGCCAGCGATGTCGGCGATGTTGGCCAGGTAGATCTGCACCCGCAGGATGCGACTCTTGTCGCTGCCGCAGGCCGCCAGGTGCGCATCGACCTGCGCCAGCACGTCGGCGGTCTGGCTGCGGATGTCGCTGGCGCCGTCGTCCGGCACCATGCCGCCCAGGTGCACGATGCCGTTGAAGACCGAGGCCTCGCTCAGGCGCTGCCCCACGCACAGGCGGGTGATGGTGCTCATGATTTTTTCGCTCCCAGTTTCGATTCGGTGCCGGCCAGCAGGCGGCGGATGTTCTCGCGGTGACGATAGATCAGCAGCAGCGCCATGGCCGTCATGGCCAGCGCCTTGGCGCCGCTGGCGCTCCAACCCACGCCGTTGCCCAGCAGGTAGTAGGTCGGCGCAAACACCGCCGCCACGATGGACGCCAGCGACGAATAGCGAAAGAAGATGGCGATGATGAGCCACGAGGCCAGCGCCGCCACGCCCAGCCAGGGCTCGAAGGCCAACAGCACGCCGGCCGCTGTGGCCACGCCCTTGCCGCCCTGGAAGCGAAAGAACACCGGCCACAGGTGGCCCAGGAAGGCCGCCAGGCCCACCAGCGCCTGCGTGCCCTCGCCCAAGCCGTTCGCGGGGCCAAGCCACTTGACCAGCATCACCGGCAGCCAGCCCTTGGCGGCGTCCAGCAGCAGGGTGACGACGGCCGCCGCCTTGCTGCCCGAGCGCAGCACGTTGGTGGCGCCCGGGTTGCCACTGCCGTAGCTGCGCGGGTCGGCCAGGCCCATGGCGCGGCTGACGATGACGGCAAAGCTGAGCGAGCCGATCAGGTACGCGGCCAGCGTGGCCAGGACTGGACCCAGGGGATTCAAGCGTGTTACTCCTCTATTTGTAGCTGGCCGCGCTTCGGCGGCAAGCGCCATGGCCGCATTTTGCCATCACCGACCGGAATGGCTTTGTTACAAATCAATCGCACACTGCACCGGCTTGGCGGCGAGCAGTTGCACGCACACCTGCGGCTCGATGCCGATCAGGTAGCCGCGCCGCCCGCCGTTCAGCGCAATGCGTGGCAAGGCCAGGATGCTTTGCTCGATGAACACCGGCATGGCGCGGCGCGTGCCGAAGGGCGAGGTGCCGCCCACCTGGTAGCCGCTGTGGCGGCTGGCCACCTCGGGCGCACAGGGCTCGACCGACTTGGCGCCGATCTGCCGGGCCAGGTTCTTGGTGCTGACCTTGCGGTTGCCGTGCATCAGCACGATCAGGGGTTTCGCGTCCTGGTCTTGCATCACCAGGGTCTTGACCACGCTGAAGGGGTCCAGGCCCAGCGCCTCGGCGCTGTGCGTGGCGCCGCCGTGCTCCACGTACTCGTACGGATGTTCGCTGAAGGCCACGCCGTGCTGGCGCAGGAAGGCGGTGGCGGGGGTTTCGCTGACGTGCGCCGCTTTGGACTTGCTCATGGCCTTACTGCGCCGGGTCGCGGCACTCCAGGCGGATCGCGTCGACGGCCGCCAGCAGCTCCGGCGACAGCGGCACGCTCCAGGCATCCAGGTTGTCCTCCAGGTGCGCCAGGCTGGTCACGCCGATCAGCGTGCTGGCCACGCGCCAGGAGCGGTAGCAGAAGGCCAGCGCCAACTGGGTGGGTGTCAGGCCATGCTCGCGCGCCAGCTGGTTGTAGCGGCGCGCAGCGGCCAGCGCCGCCGGGCGGCCCCAGCGCATCTTGCGCTGGCGCTCGTACAGGCTCATGCGGCCCACGGGGGCGCCCGGGCCTTCAAACCCGCTGGCGTCGTACTTGCCGGTGAGCAGGCCGGCGCCCAGCGGCGAATAGGCCAGCAGGCCCACGTTCAGGCGATGACAGCTTTCATCCAGCGCGTTGTCGGCCGAGCGGTTGATCAGGCAATAGGCGTTTTGCACGCTGGCCACGCGCGGCAGGCCCAGTTGCTCGGCCAGGCGCACGAACTCGTGCACCCCGTAGGGCGTCTCGTTGGACAGGCCGATGTGCCGCACCTTGCCGGCCTGCACCAGGCGGGCCAGCGCCTGCAGCTGCTCTGCGATCGGGGTTTGCGACTGTTCTTGCGCGGGGTCGTAGTACAGGCGGCCAAACGCCGGCACCTGGCGCTCGGGCCAGTGGATCTGGTAGAGGTCGATGACGTCGGTCTGCAGCCGTTTCAGGCTGGCGTGGCACGAGGCCTCGATGTCGGCCGCCGTCATGCCAGCGCCTTCGCGAATCCAGGGCGCGTCGCGCGAGGGCCCCGCCACCTTGCTGGCCAGCACGATGCGTTGGCGCATGCCGGGGCGGGCCTTCCGCCAGTTGCCGATGATGGCCTCGGTGCGGCCATAGGTCTCGGCGCGCGGCGGCACCGAGTACATCTCGGCCGTGTCGATGAAATTGACGCCGCGCTCGACCGCGCGGTCGAGGATGGCGTGGGCATCGGGCTCGGTGACCTGCTCGCCGAAGGTCATGGTGCCCAGGCCGATGGGGGTGACGCGCAGCTCGCTCGCGCCCAGGGAAATCGTGTTCATCATGCAGCGAGTTTAGGGCGCTGCGAACGCCACCCCAGTGCGGCGGCTACAGCACCCCCGCCGCACGGGCGCGTTCCTCCTCCTGCAGGCGCAGCACGCGCCGCTGCACCTTGCCGGTCGTCGTCATCGGCAGCTGGTCGATGAACTCGATCTCCTTGGGATATTCGTAGGGCGCCAGCTTGTCCTTGACATGCTCTTGCAGCGTCGCGACCAGATTTGAATCAAATTGGCCTGTGTCGCCCGTCTGGAGGGCGCGAGCAGCTACAAAATCAGGACTAAGCACGACATAGGCCTTGACCAGCGCGCCGCGCGCCGCGTCGGGCTTGGGCACCACCGCGCAGTTGAGAACCGCCGGGTGCTTGACCAGGCAGTTCTCGATCTCGCCCGGGCCGATGCGGTAGCCCGCGGCCTTGAACACGTCGTCGGCGCGGCCCTGATACCACAGGTAGCCGTCCGCGTCGCGCACCGCCACGTCGCCGGTGCGCCACCAGTCGCCGGTAAATTTGGCGCGCGTGGCGGCCTCGTTGTTCCAGTAGCCCAGAAAAAAGATCGGGTCGTGGTGGCCGTGGCTGTCGGTGCGGCGGATCGCCACTTCGCCCGGCTCGCCCACCGGCACCTCGTCGCCCCTGTCGTCGATGACCGTCACCAGGTGCCCCGGATAGCCGCGCCCCATGCTGTTGGGGCGTGCCGGCCAGCCCACGCCGGGCCGGCGGGCATCGTTCATGGCGCAATTGCCGACGATGTAATTCACCTCGGTCTGGCCGAACATCTCGTTGACCACCACGCCCAGCTCCTTGCGGCAATAGGCAAACACCGCGTCGCCCACCGCCTCGCCCGCACTCATCAGGCCCTGCAGGTGCAGCGCGTAGCGCGGACGCGGGTGCGGCACGGCCTTCATCATGGCCTTGAGCGCGGTCGGGAACAAGAAGCTGTGCGTGACGCGGTGGCGCGAGAGCAGCTCGAACGCCTCCTGCGGGTCGAAGCGGCCGTTGTAGGCCACGATGGGGCGGCCAAAGTACAGCGTGGGCAGCAGCGCGTCCATCAGACCGCCGGTCCAGGCCCAGTCCGCCGGGCTCCAGAACACGGCGCGGCTGGCGCGGCCGGACGTGGCCGGGTCGAAGCCGAACCAGTTGTGGCTGCACACGAAGCCCGGCAGGTTGCCGATCAAGGCGCGCTGCGGGATGAGCGCCCCCTTGGGCGGGCCGGTGGTGCCGCTGGTGTAGATCAGCACGGCGGCGTCGTCGGCCAGGGTGTCGGCGGCGGCCAAGCGATCGCGCGACTTGGCCAGCAGCGCCTGCCACTCGTGGTCTGCGCGCTCGGCGCCGGCACCCAGGCCGATCACCGTCTGCAACGCCAGGCAGGTGTCACGCGCGGCCAGCAGGTTGCCCAGCGAGCCCTCGTCGCAGATCGCCACCGTGGCGGCGGCGTTCTGCAGCCGGTATTCCAGCGCCTCGGGGCCGAACAGCTGCGACAGCGGCATGGCGATCGCCCCCATCTGCAGCACCGCCATGTAGGCCACGGCGGTCTCGAAGCGCTGCGGCATGACGATGGCCACGCGGTCGCCGGTGCGCACGCCCAGGCGCGCCAGCGCGTTGGACAGGCGGTTGGCCTGCGCCTGCAACTGCGCAAACGAGTACGTCGCCGGTCTGGCGCCCACCCGGTGCTCGATGATCGCCACGCGCTCGCCGGCGCCCGGCAGCTGCGCCCAGCGCCCGCAGCACGCCTGGGCCATGTTGAAGTGGCGCGGCACCTGCCAGTGAAAGCCGGCCTGCATGGCCGCGTAGTGGTCACCGGTCTGGCTCATGGTTTGTCTCCTTGTGGCCCTGTTGCTGCGAGGCTGGCTGGCGCGAGCAGGCTCTATGATGCGCGCCGATGTCTGCCTACACCGTCCTTCGCCCTTCGCGCAGCGTTTTTGTCCCGGTGCGACTGTACCGCTATCACGTGCGCCTG
Organism: Burkholderiaceae bacterium; assembly: GCA_041396485.1. Lineage (GTDB taxonomy): Bacteria > Pseudomonadota > Gammaproteobacteria > Burkholderiales > Burkholderiaceae_C > Ottowia. Next base: position 232,859 of record JAWKYM010000003.1, read on the forward strand.
TGGGGCCAGCCGGGGCCGCGCCCGCCCCTGGTGCTGCTGCACGGCTGGATGGACGTGGCGGCCTCATATCAGTTCATGGTCGACGCGCTGTCCGACGATTTCTGCCAGGATCGCCTGATCATCGCGCCCGACTGGCGCGGCTTTGGCCAGAGCACCGGCCCGGCCTGCGACCACTACGCCTTTGCCGACTACCTGGGCGACCTGGACGGCCTGCTCGACCATTTCTGCGCCGACACGCCGGTTGACCTGGTCGGCCATAGCATGGGCGGCAACGTGGCCATGATGGTTGCCGGTGCGCGCCCGCAGCGGGTGCGCCGGCTGATCAATCTGGAGGGCTTTGGCATGCCCGCCACCCGGCCCGAGCAAGCGCCCGGCCGCTACGCCCGGTGGATGGACGAGATCAAGGCCCTGCAGCGCGGCGAGCAGGCCCTGAAAACCTACGACGACGCGGCCGGCGTGGCCGCCCGCCTGATGAAGACCAACCACCGCCTGCCGCAGGCCAAGGCCGACTGGCTGGCCGCGCAATGGGCCGAGCCGCGCACCGGCCCGGACGGCGCCACGCGCTGGCACATCCGCGGCGACGCGGCCCACCGCATCACCAGCGCGCAGCTGTTTCGCGTGGACGAAATGCGGGCGCTGTACGCCGCCATCACCGCCCCCACCCTGGTGGTGGAAGCCAGCGACGACAGCCTGGGCCAGTGGTGGCAGCGCCGCTTCACGCTGGAGGAGTTCCACCAGCGCCTGCAGTCCGTACCCCGGTGCCGGCGCACCACCCTGCCCGACTGCGGCCACATGCTGCACCACGACCAACCCGATCGGCTGGCGCGCGAGATCGAGACGTTTCTGGCGGCGGCCTGAGCGGCGCCCGGCAGCGCGGCAACCCCGGCGCGTGCATGGGAAAATACCCGGTTTGGCGCGCAGCATGGGCTTGCGCGCCCCATCCCGGAACACGCAAGCACCATGGACGCAGAACACCTCAACCTCATCGGCACCCAGATCGAAGACCTCCGCTCGCGTACCGCCGAGCTTCGGGGGTATCTTTGACTACGACAGCAAAGCCGAACGCCTGCGCACGGTAAACGCCGCGCTGGAAGACCCCGCGGTCTGGAACGACCCCAAGAAGGCCCAGGAACTGGGCAAGGAGAAAAAGCAGCTCGACGGTGTGGTCGTCGTGCTGGACGATCTGACACGCGAGCTGGCCGACGGCGCCGAGCTGTATGAGCTGAGCCGCGACGAAGGCGACGACGGCGCCCTGCTGGCCATCGAGCAGGACACCCAGCGCCTGCAAAAAACCGTGGAAGAGCTGGAGTTCCGCCGCATGTTCAACCAGCCGGCCGACCCGCTCAACTGCTTCCTGGACATCCAGGCCGGCGCCGGCGGCACCGAGGCCTGCGACTGGGCCAGCATGCTGCTGCGCCAGTACCTGAAGTACGCCGAGCGCAAGGACTTCACCACCACCATCGAGGACGAGACGCCGGGCGACAGCGCCGGCATCAAGGGCGCCACCATCAAGATCGAGGGCGACTACGCCTACGGCCTGCTGCGCACCGAGACCGGCGTGCACCGCCTGGTGCGCAAGAGCCCCTTCGACAGCTCGGGCGGGCGCCACACCAGCTTCGCCAGCGTATTCGTCTACCCCGAGATCGACGATTCGATCGAGATCGACATCAACCCCGCCGACGTGCGCACCGACACCTACCGCGCCAGTGGCGCCGGCGGCCAGCACATCAACAAGACCGACTCGGCCGTGCGCCTGACGCACCTGCCCACCGGCATCGTCGTGCAGTGCCAGGACAGCCGCAGCCAGCACAGCAACCGCGACGTCGCCTGGCGGCGCCTGCGCTCGCGCCTGTACGACCACGAAATGCGCAAGCGCATGGAAGAGCAGCAAAAGCTCGAAGACAGCAAGACCGACGTCGGCTGGGGCCACCAGATCCGCAGCTACGTGCTGGACAACAGCCGCATCAAGGACCTGCGCACCGGCGTGGAGATCAGCAATACGCAGAAGGTGCTGGACGGCGACCTGGACGCCTTCATCGAGGCCAGCCTCAAGCAGGGCGTCTGAGCCATCGGTTTTCAGATCAAATCAGGCTTCAGCGCCCGTTGGAAAAGCGCATACAGCTATGATATTTATAGTAAAGGATCAATCATGCGTGAAGGACAAACCGCCGTCACCCGGCGCCTGGACTACCAGGCTCCCGCGTTCTGGATCGACACCGTCGATCTGACGCTGGACCTGGAGCCCGCCAAGACCCGCGTGCTCAGCAAGCTCACGGTGCGCCGCAACCCCGACGTGCCGGCGCAGCCGCTCACGCTCGACGGCGACGAGCTCAACCTCTCGCGCGTGCTGCTGAACGGTGCCGGCTGCAGCTTCCGCATGGAGGGCAACCACCTGGTGCTGGAGAACCTGCCCGAAGGCCACGAGCCCTTCGAGCTGGAGATCTTCACAACCTGCAACCCCGAGAAGAACAGCAAGCTCATGGGCCTGTTCATGAGCGGGGGCGACTTCTTCACGCAGTGCGAGTCCGAGGGCTTTCGGCGCATCACCTACTTCCTCGACCGCCCCGACGTGATGGCGACCTACACCGTGACCCTGCGCGCCGACAAGAAGCGCTGGCCGGTGCTGCTGTCCAACGGCAACCTGACGGCCAGCGGCGAGCTGGAGGGCGGGCGCCACTGGGCCACCTGGCACGACCCGCACAAGAAACCCTGCTACCTGTTTGCCGTGGTGGCCGGCAACCTGGTGGCACGCGAGCAGCGCATTACCACCCGCAGCGGCAGCCAGCACCTGTTGCAGGTGTGGGTGCGCCCGGGCGATCTGGACCAGACCGAGCACGCCATGAATTCGCTGGTGCATTCGGTGCTGTGGGACGAATGGCGTTTCGGCCTCAAGCTGGACCTGGAGCGCTTCATGGTGGTGGCCACCAGCGACTTCAACTTCGGCGCGATGGAGAACAAGGGCCTGAACATCTTCAACAGCAAGTACGTGCTGGCCAAGCCCTCCACCGCCACCGACCTCGACTACGACAACATCGAGGGCGTGATCGGCCACGAGTACTTTCACAACTGGACGGGCGACCGCGTCACCTGCCGCGACTGGTTCCAGCTCTCGCTGAAGGAGGGCCTGACGGTCTTCCGCGACCAGAGCTTCAGCATGGACATGGCCGGCGCCGCCAGCGCGCGCGCGGTCAAGCGCATCGGCGACGTCATCACCCTGCGCACGGCGCAGTTCGCCGAAGATGCCGGCCCCATGGCCCACCCGGTGCGGCCCGACGAATACCTGGAGATCACCAACTTCTACACCACCACCATCTACGAAAAGGGCGCCGAGGTGGTGCGCATGGTCGAGACCCTGCTGGGCCGGGATGGCTTTCGTGCCGGGCTGGACCTGTATTTCCAGCGCCACGACGGCCACGCCGTCACCTGCGACGACTTCATTGCTGCCATGGCCGACGCCAACCCGGGCAGCGTGCTGGCACACCGATTGCTCGAGTTCAAGCGCTGGTACAGCCAGGCCGGCACCCCCGTGGTGCACGCCCAGGGCCATCACGACGCCGCCGCGCAAACCTACACCCTGCGGTTGACGCAGAGCTGCGCCCCCACGCCGGGACAGCCCGTCAAGCCGCCCATGGTGATCCCGCTGCGCCTGGGCCTGGTGGGCACCGACGGCCAGGACTTGCCGCTGGCCCTGCAAGGCGGCGAGTTGCTGCACGGCAATGTGGTCGTGCTGACCGAACCCGAGGCCACGCTGGTGTTCACCGGCATCGCGCAAGCGCCGGTACCCTCGCTGCTGCGCGGCTTCTCGGCGCCCGTCAAGCTGCAGATGGACGCCACGCCCGAGCAGCTCAGGCACCGCCTGGCGCATGACAGCGACCCCTTCAACCGCTGGGAGGCCGGGCAGCAGCTCGCCCTGCGCGTGGCGCTGGCCCAACTGGCCGCCGACGGTGACGTGGCTGCCGCGCCCCTGGACGACGCTCATCTGGCCGCCCTGCGCGCCGTGCTGCGTGACCCCGGCCTGGACGCCGCCTTCAAGGCCCTGGCCCTGGGCCTGCCGGGCGAGAGCTACATCGCCGACCAACTGCCCGGCAACGTCGATCCGCAGCGCATCCACGCCGTGCGGGACGCCATGCGCCGCCAGCTCGCCAGCGCCCTGCGCGCCGACTGGCAATGGGCCTGGGAGCAACACCACGACACCGGTGCCTACACGCCCGACCCGGTCAACAGCGGCCGCCGCGCGCTGGCGGGCCTTGCCCTGGCCATGCTGTGCCTGGCCGCCGAGGGCGACGCCGTGTGGCCCGGCAAAGCCTACCAGCGCGTCAAGGACGCCGGCAACATGACCGACCGCGAAAACGCCCTGCAGGCCCTGCTGGGCTGCGGCCACCCGCTGGCCGAGCGCGCGCTGGATCTGTTTTATGCCCGCTTCCGCCACGAGGCCCTGGTGGTCGACAAATGGTTTTCGCTGCAGGCGCGCACGCCCGACGCGGGTGGCAGCGCCCTGCCCGCCGTGCGCCGGCTGATGCAGCACCCCGACTTCACGCTGAAAAACCCCAACCGCGCGCGCAGCCTGCTGTTTGGTTTTTGCAGCGGCAACCCGGCGGGCTTTCACCGCGCCGATGGCGCCGGCTACAGCTTCTGGGCCGATCAGGTGCTGGCGCTGGACGCCATCAACCCGCAGGTGGCTTCGCGCCTGGCCCGCACGCTGGACGCCTGGGCGCGCCTGGCCGAGCCGTATCGCAGTGCCGCCCACGCCGCCATCTCCCGCGTGGCGGGCCAGCCCAAGCTGTCCAACGACGTGCGCGAGGTCGTCACCCGCGCGCTGGCAGAATGACGCCCCCGTTGCTCCACTCGCTGCGCGATGTTGCGGCATCCCCCCAAGGGGGCGCACGCAGGGGCCGGGGAAACCCCGGCCACGCGTGCACTGGGGTGGCCTGCTCCGCGGCCATTGGGCCCTTTTGGTTGCAGGCGCTGCGGATGAAGCCCCACTTTGCGAACACTTGACACCCGGATCGATGCCATGAACCCCAAGGTTTCTCTCACCCGCCATCTGGTCGAAAAACAGCGCGTCGATGGCCACATCCCGGCCCAGCTGCGCCTGCTGCTCGAAGTCGTGGCGCGCGCCTGCAAGAGCATCAGCCACGCCGTCAACAAGGGCGCGCTGGGCGGCGTTCTGGGCAGTGCCGGCAGCTCCAACGTGCAGGGCGAGGTGCAGAAAAAGCTGGACATCATCGCCAACGAGGTGCTGATCGAGGCCAACGAATGGGGTGGCCACCTGGCGGCCATGGCCAGCGAGGAAATGGAGGCCATCCACCTCGTGCCCAACCGCTACCCCAAGGACGAATACCTGCTGCTGTTCGATCCGCTGGACGGCTCCAGCAACATCGACGTCAACGTCAGCATCGGCACCATCTTCAGCGTGCTGAAGATGCCCGAGGGCGACCGCGGGGTGGAAGAAGCCGACTTCCTGCAGGCCGGCTGCCACCAGGTGGCGGCCGGCTACTGCGTGTACGGGCCGCAGACCACGCTGGTGCTGACGGTGGGCGACGGCGTGGACATGTTCACGCTCGACCGCGAGCAGGGCAGCTTCGTGCTCACGCAAGAGGGACTGCGCATCCCCGAGGACACGCAGGAATTCGCCATCAACATGAGCAACATGCGCCACTGGGCCCCGCCGGTGCGCCGCTACATCGACGAATGCCTGGCCGGCCAGGACGGCCCGCGCGGCAAGAACTTCAACATGCGCTGGATCGCCTCGATGGTGGCCGACGTGCACCGCATCCTCATGCGCGGCGGCGTCTTCATGTACCCCTGGGACGCGCGCGAGCCGGCCAAGCCCGGCAAGCTGCGCCTGATGTACGAGGCCAATCCCATGAGCTGGCTGATCGAGCAGGCCGGTGGCGCCGCCACCAACGGTCATCAGCGCATCCTGGACGTGCAGCCAAAACAGCTGCACGAGCGCGTGAGCGTGATCCTGGGCAGCAAGAACGAAGTCGAGCGCGTCACGCGCTACCACGCCGAATCCGACCAACCCTGATTGTTTGCGGCATTGGCGCGAGCCTTGGCTTGCGTCGGCGCCGCCCTCTGTCCCATGGCTGCCTTCAACGAAGAACAAGTCCTCACCGTCCACCACTGGACGGACCGCCTGTTTTCCTTCACCACCACGCGCAGCCCCAGCCTGCGCTTTTCCAACGGCCACTTCACCATGATCGGCCTGAAGGTGAACGACAAGCCCCTGTTGCGGGCGTATTCCATCGTCAGCCCCAACTACGAGGAGCACCTGGAGTTCCTCAGCATCAAGGTGCCCGACGGCCCGCTCACCAGTCGGCTGCAGCACATCCAGCCGGGCGACAAGGTGATCGTCGGCCACAAGCCCACCGGCACCCTGCTGGTGGACTACCTGCTGCCCGGCAAGCGCCTGTACCTGCTGGGCACCGGCACCGGGCTGGCGCCCTTCATGAGCATCATCCGCGACCCCGAGACGTATGAGCGCTTCGAGCAGGTCGTGCTGGTGCACGGCTGCCGCCTGGTGGACGAACTGGCCTACCGCGCGTACATCACCGAGGAGCTGCCAAAGCACGAATTCCTGGGCGAGCTGGTGCGTCAGCAACTGCGCTACTACCCCACGGTCACGCGCGAGCCCTTTGCCACCCAGGGCCGCATTCCAGATCTGATCGAAAGCGGCCGCATGGCCAGGGACCTGGGCCTGCCCGAACTCGACCCGCGCCTGGACCGCGTGATGCTGTGTGGCAGTCCCGAGATGCTCAAATCCATCAAGACCGTGCTGGAAGCGCGCGGCTTCGAGGAGGGCAACACCACCACGCCGGGCGACTTCGTGGTGGAGCGGGCGTTTGTGGAGCAGTGACAGGAGTTTGAATGAAATCGACCTGCAGCGCGCTTGCACCAAGCGCAAGCAGCTATTTCATCGATAGCGAACCGGTGTTTTGAAAGGGCTTTCGATGCGCAGCTTCGACGACTCCCATGGCCGCCACTGGCAGGCCGCCCTGCTCGAAGCCTCCTACGGCAACGTGATGCTGGTGCTCAGCCCCATGGACGGCACCGACGTGGTGCAACACCTGCTGGGCTCCGACAACCTGGCCGATGCCGAGGTGGAACTGGCCGCGCTGGAAGACGCGGCCCTCGGCACCCTGCTGGCCGAGGCCCTGCCCTGGGACCACAGCGCCGGCGTGGAGCGCGCACAGGCGGTGTACGGGAGCAGCCCCGCGAAGCCCGCCGAACCGGTGCACCGCGTCACGCGGCGCAAGACGCCCTGAAGGCGATCTGCCGCGCGCGGCGCGGCGGGGTCAGCAGCGCAGCGCCGCAACCGCCGATTCGCGAATGCCGCTGAGCGCCTCGTCCAGCCCCACGTTGTTGTGCTCCAGCACGCGCTCGGCGCGGTAGCTGGAGCGCACCAGTGGGCCCGACACCACTTCGAGAAAGCCCTTGGCCAGTGCCATTTCGCGGTACTTCTGAAACTCATCGGGCGTGACGAAGCGCTGCACCGGCAGGTGGTTCTTGGTCGGGCGCATGTACTGGCCCATGGTCACCACGTCCACGTCGGCGGCGCGCATGTCGTCCAGCGCCTGCTCGATCTCGCCCTCGGTCTCGCCCAGGCCCAGCATCAGGCTGGTCTTGGACACGGTCTGCGGCGCGTGGCGCTTGGCGAACTTCAGCACATCCAGCGTGGTCTCGTAGCCGGCGCGTGCGTCACGCACCGGGTGCGTCAGGCGCCTGACGGTCTCCAGGTTCTGCGCATAGGTGGCCAGGCCGGCGTCCAGCACCTGGGCGACCAGATCGTGCTTGCCCTGAAAGTCGGGCGTGAGCGCCTCCACCGCCGTGTCGGGCATGCGCTGGTGGATGGCGCGGATGCAGGCCGCGTAGTGACCCGCGCCCAGGTCGGGCAGGTCATCGCGATCCACCGAGGTCAGCACCACGTAGCGCAGGCCCATCAAAGCCACCGCGTCGGCCACGTTGGCCGGCTCATCGGCGTCCAGCCAGCCGTGGGGATTGCCGGTGTTGACCGAGCAGAACTTGCAGGCGCGCGTGCACACCGAGCCCATCAGCATCAGCGTGGCCGTGCCGCGCCCCCAGCACTCGGCGATGTTGGGGCACTTGGATTCGGAGCACACGGTGGCCAGCTTGTGCGAGCGCACGATGTCCATCACCTCCTGGTACTTGGCGCCGGTGGGCAGGCGCACGCGCAGCCAGTCGGGCTTGCGGCCGACATCGGGGATCGCGGTGAGCGCACTGGGCTTGATGCCGTCCATCACCGCCCGCGTGCCTTCGGGCGAAATGAACTTGGTGCCCGACTCGGGGCGACGGCGTGTGATGGAAATGTCGCTCATGCGGCGCAACCTTTGGGAGTAGGCCCGAGCGGAGGCGGACCGAACCATCCAATTTTATCGGTCCGGCCTGTGCCGCGACCCGGTGCCCCCGGGATGGGCGCGGCGCGGGTCAGGGCTTTTTGCCGGCTTCCTTGCGCTCCATCAGCCGCTGCCACACGTGCGGCGAGGTGAACTGCGCCACGTCGCCGCCCAGCAGCGCGATCTCGCGCACCAGGGTGCTGCTGACGAACTGATAGCGCCCGCTGGGGGTCAGGAACACGCTTTCCACCTCGGGCGCCAGCTTGCTGTTCATGCCGGCCAGCTGAAACTCGTACTCGAAGTCGGACACCGCGCGCAGGCCGCGCACCATGGCCTTGCCCCCCTTGGCGCGCACGTAGTGGCTGAGCAGACCGTCAAACGATTCGGCCCGCACGTCCGACCACTTGGCCACCGACTCCTGCACCATGGCCAGGCGCTCGTCGAGCGAGAACAGGGTTTTCTTGTGATAGGCCGCGGCCACCGCGACGATGACCTCGTCGAACAGCTCGCGGGCGCGGCGAATGACGTCCTCGTGGCCCAGGGTAATGGGGTCGAACGTGCCGGGGTAAACGGCGATGACGTGGCGGCTCATGGATGGTCTCCGTCAGGCGGCGTGCGGCCGGGTGCAGAAGTCGGGGCCGATTATGCGCAAGCCGCCGGCTGCGGCACAAGCAGATGGGCATGCACGGCGCCGGCCTTGAGATGCCGATGCAGCGCCAGGCCCGCATCGGCCAGCGCGGCGCCACCCCAGGCCGCGGGGGCTTCCAGGTAAACCCAGCCATCGGCACGCACAGCGCGCGCGGCGGCGGCCAAGGCCGGGGCAAACAGCGCCGCGGCATCGAACGGTGGATCGAGCAACACCAGATCCACACTGCCAGGCGGGCACGCCGCCACGGCCGACACGCCGTCGCCGCGCCGCACCTGCACCGCCTGCGCGTGCAGGCGCTCTTTCAAGACCTGCAATTGCCGCGCCAGGCCCGCGTCCTGCTCGACCAGCAGCACGTGGGCGGCGCCGCGCGAGGCCGCCTCGAACCCCAGCGCGCCGGTGCCGGCAAAGGCGTCGATGCAGTGCCAGCCGGTGAGATCCTGTCCCAGCCAGTTGAACAGGGTCTCGCGCACCCGATCGGGCGTGGGGCGCAGTCCAGGCCGATCCAGCACCGGCAGCGGTGTGCGGCGCCACTGGCCGCCAATGATGCGCACCTGATGCGGCGCGCGGTCGCGACGGGCGGATGGAGCGTGAGGCATGGGGCCATTGTCGCTGCCCCGGCCCTTGCCGGCCCTCGATCAGAAGTTGTGCCGCATGCCGACGCCGTAGTTGTTGTCGCCGTCCAGGCGCAGATAGGCGGCATACAGGAAGCTGCGCTTGGACAAGGGGTAGCGACCCTCCAGCACCCCGTTGGTGAACTTCTTGTCGCTGAGGGTGTTGCGGGTGTCGCGGGTCACGTCCAGCGCCAGCGATGCCGCCCCGAGCTGGAGCCGTCCGCCCAGCGAGAAGCCGCGCCGCAGCGCATGGTTGTCGCTGTACGACGCCACCACGGCAAAGCCATCGAAGTCGTACTTGCCGCCCAGGGCGTAGCCCACTTTCTGGTCACGGCTCTTGTTGGCCACCAGGCTTGCGGTGACCGGGCCCCCGGCGTAGATCACGTTCAGGTCCCACTTGGCCTGACCGCCATGGTCATCCTTGAAGATGTAGCCGAGCTGCGCACTCACGCCGCCAAAATCGGGCGTGGTGTAGATGAACTGGCTGCTGCCACCGGCGTCGCCGTCAAGGCCGTCGAGGTTGTTGAAGGTGTTGTTGACGACCGAGAAATTGGCTTCCTCGGTCAGCTCCCACGCCTGGATGCCCACGTGCGACGGGGTGTCTTCGCGGCCCAGCTTGAGCGAGCCCCAGTTGCCGCCCAGCCAGACATTGGCCTTGCCGGCCCAGAACGGGTCCGCCGCCGCGCCGTCCTTCAGGCTCAGGGCGGTTTCGAAGTTGAAACCCGCCTTCAGGCCCCCGCCCAGGTCCTCGACGCCCTGAAAGCCCAGCTTGTTGTCGCTGGTGTTCATCAGTTCGCCGCTGACCATCTGGGCCTTGCCCGCGCCACCGCCGCTCTTGATCTTGCCAATGCCGGCGTCGACCACGCCGTACAGCGTGACCGACGACTGGGCCATGGCCACGCTCGAAGCGGCCAGCGCCGCCAATGCGATCAAAGATTTCCTCACTTCAACTCCTCCAGGGGGTAGCGCTCGCACCTACCATTGCAAAAAAAACAATTCCCAAGCCCAGCAAAACGGCACCAGGCCCAGCGCGATCAGGCCCACGGCGGCCAGGCGGCGCTGCGGCGCGGCGCTGCGCAGGCCCGTCAGCCGCCATTCGAAGCGCAGGCTCCAGGTCAGGGCCAGTCCCAGCAGGGCAAAACGCACGGCGTTGGCCCAGCCGGTGGAAACCCCTTCGTGCTGCAGCAGCGTGAGCGTGGTGGCGGTCAGCCCCAAAAACACGCCGATGCCCGCGGTCGGGATCAGGCCCTGGGCCAGCTTGTGCACGCCCGCCAGCCGCCCGCCCAGCGCCTGGCCGGTGGCGCTGCTGCGCAGGCCGTGCGTGCGCGGCAGCACGCGGTCGGCTGCCCACAGGCCGGCAAACACGGCACCGCCCACCGCCACCGTCGCGCCGGCGATGAACAGCAGGATCACCGCGCCGTCCAGCCAGCTGAAGCTGTCGTTGACCTCGGGGTAATGCGTCAGCACGAACCAGGGCGCGTTGTCGGCCAGCGGCCAGTAGATGTCGTGGTTGACCAGCACGGTCGCGATGGCCTGCTTGACGGTGACGAACCACGGGCTGGCGCTCCACAGGAAGGCGCCCACCGCCAGCCCCATCAGGCCGAACACGATCAGCGCCGTTTCCCAGCCGTTGCCGGGAGCCACGCCCACGATCTCGGCCTCGGGCGAGCGGGCCTCCAGCGCGATGGCGCCGCGGTAGTCGCTGCAGCGCCCGCACATGTGGCATTCGGCCGCGCCCTCCATGGTGCGCAGCGGCAGCAGCGGCGCGCAGCTGATGGCCTCGGTGCGCCGCGGCGCGGTGCGCCAGGCCTCGGCGTCGACGGCGAAATGCCAGGGCGCCAGCCGTGCCAGCAGGTTGAATACGCCGTTGACCGGGCACAGGTACTTGCACCACACGCGCTTGTTGCGCCCGTACAGGAAACCGATGGCCATGGCGGCCAGCGTGGAGCCGCCCAGCACCGCCGCCGCCGCCCAGGGGTATTGATAGACGCTGACGAGCTGGCCGTAGACGGTGGTCAGGCAAAACGCGACAAAGGGCCAGCCGCCCCAGCGCATCCAGCGCGGGATGGCGCCGCCGCGCCCATGCCGGCTGGCCCATTCGGTGAGCGCGCCCTCGGGGCAGAACAGGCCGCACCAGGCGCGTCCCAGCAGTGGAATCGACACCAGCACGAACGGCCACCACAGGCCCCAGAAGGCGAACTGCGCGACCACGGTGAGGTTGTTGAAGACGCTGGCGGTGCGGTCCGGCAGCGGCAGCACGGCCGGAATGGCCAGCAGCGCGACGTAGATGAGCACGATCGCCCACTGCAGGCGGCGCACGGCGTGCTGATGATCGCGCAGGAAGTCGCCCGCGCGCGCCACCCGACCGCGCCAGGTGGCCGATCGCACGAGGGGAGGAACCGGATGAACGATGACCGCCACGGTGGTGCTTTCGGAGAATTGCGCGACGCGTCAGCCCGCCACGTGGTGCCCGCCCGCCACGGCGCGCGGCGCCGGCGCATGGACCGAGCGGCGCAACAGCCACGCCACCACGGCCCAATAGGCCAGCCAGATCAGCAGCTGCGACAGCGCCGGTGTGGCGCGGTAGCCGGCAAAGTCGGCCAGCAGCTTGCCCAGGCCGGCGCTGGTGTCCAGCCAGGCGCTGGTGTCCCACACCGGGTCCATCAGCGTGGGCAGCGCGCCCAGGGCGATCAGGCGGTCGCACGCGCCCACCAGCAGGCCGCCGGCCAGCAGCAGCAGCAGCACTTCGGTGAGCTGGAAGAAGCGCCGCCAGGTGATGACCTTGCCGCCCAGCTGCAGCAGCCAGAAGGTGGCCAGCGCCGCCACGAAGCCGCCCAGCCCGGCCAGCACCGCCGCGCCCACGCCGCCGTTCTGGGGCGAGGACAGCACGCTGCCGTACAAAAACACCACGGTCTCGCTGCCCTCGCGCGCCACCGCCACCGCCACCAGCACCAGCAGGCCCCACCAGTGGCCGCCGCTCACCTGCTCGGCCGCGCCCGTCTGCAGCTCGCGCTTGAGGCCGCGGCCGTGGCGGCGCATCCACACCACCATCTGCACCACCAGCGCGCTGGCGGCCAGCGCCATCATGGCCTGGAACCACTCGGGCCCGTCCCCCGGCAGCCAGGCCGCTACGCCCAGCAGGGCCAGCGCCAGCGCGCCCGCCAGCAGCAGGCCGCAGCCCACCCCCGCCCACAGCCAGGGCAACCCGCGCCGGCCCGCAGGCTCGGTGCGCAACCAGGCGTAGAGGATGCCGACCACGAGCAGCGCTTCGACACTCTCGCGCCAGACGATGAAGGCAATTTCACCCATGAACTCGTGCTCTTCTACTTTGGCTTCACCACCAGCACACCCTTGGCCTGCGGGTGAAAGTCGTCAAAGAACGGGTACTCGCCCGGCCGCGACAGCGACAGCACCACGAACGAGGTCACGCCCGGCGCCAGCACCTTCTCGGCGCGCAGCGGCAGGCTCTCGAACTCCACCGCCTGGGTGCTCTGGTTGACCAGCACGATCTTGAAGCGACCCGGCGCCACTTCCAGCCGCGGCGGGTCGAACCGGCCATCCGCGGTGAAGGTCAGCGTGTGGGTGGGCAGCTCGGCGCGGGCTGCTGCCACGGGCATCAGGCATGCGGCCAGAACGGCCAGCAGATGCCAGGCAAGGCGCATTTCAATAGCCGCCCTTCTTGCCGGTGCCCGCAAAGACAAATTCGTATTGCACATCGAACGGTTTGAACCATGGCGCCACGCCGGTTTCCTTGTCCACGTGGCGGCCGAAATGATGGCCCGGCGGCGCGATGTTCAGCGTCAGCTTGTACTTGCCGGGGCCCTGCAGCTTGACGTTGTCGCCGTAATGCGGCCCGTCGTTGGCCACCATGGGCATCAAATCGCCCTGCAGGGGCTTGCCTTCGCCCTGCTTTTGCAGCGTGTACTTGATGACCAGGTACGGCGCCCAGGCGCCTTCGGGCAGGCCGTTCTTGTTGTCGGCGGTGGCGTGGATGTCGGCCTCCAGGTGGATGTCCGATTCCTTGGCCGGGCGCATCATGCCCGGCGGGTCCATCTCGATCGGCTGCAGGTACACGGCGGCCACTTCGAGGCCATTGATGTCCTTGGGCTTGCCGATGGGGTATTCGGCGGCGAGCGCGGGAATGGCCAAGGCAGTGCCGACGAGGCCGGCGACGAGGGTTCGGGTCAGGATCATGATGGTCACGAATGAGAATGATTATCAAAATCATACTCCTGTGTCGCGCCGATGCAACCCCGATTGCATCAAGGATTTAGCCGAGACCCGCCTTCGCGTTCAAGCGCGCGAGATGCCACGCCACCGCCCCGCCGCGCGCACTCAAGGCGTCGCGCCAACGACCACGGTCACCATGCGATCGGGCTGCAGCACGCGCGCAAACGCGGCCTTGATGTCGGCCAGCGTGACGGCGTCGACGTGCTCGCCCCAGTGCTGCAGGTAGTCCAGCGGCAGGCCGTTCCAGGCGATGTTGGCCAGGTTGCCCAGCAGCTTGCGGTTGCTGTCCAGGCGCAGGGCAAAGCCGCCCACCAGGTTGTCCTGCGCCGCCTTCAGCTCGGCGGCGGTGGGGCCCTGGGCGACGAAATCGGTCAGCACCTGGCGCGCCACGGTCACGGCCTCGCCCGCCTGGTCGGGGCGCGTCTGCAGGCCGATGACGAAGGCGCCGGCGTTCAGGCCCGGCGAGAAGCTGCTGTACGCGCCGTAGCTCAGGCCGCGCTTTTCGCGCACCTCGTTCATCAGGCGCGAACTGAAGCCGCCGCCGCCCAGGATGTGGTTGCCCACCAGCAGCGCAAAGAACGCCGGGTCGTCGCGCTTGTAGCCGGGCTGGCCGATCAGCACGTGCGCCTGGGCCGACTGGAACGGGATGCGGATGTCCTGCGCCGCCTTCAGGGGCTGCACCTCGGGCACGGCCGGCAAGGCCGCGCAGCTTGTGGCCGGCGGCAGCTTGCCCAGCAGCTCGGCCACCAGCGCGTCGGCCTGCGCGCGGCTGACGGCGCCCACCACGCTGACCTTGGCGCGGCACGGCTGGATGTACCGTGCGTAGAACGCCTGCATGTCCGCCACGTCGATGCGCCCGAGCGTCTCGGCGGTGGTCTCGTAGCCGTAGGGGTGGCTGCCATACACCGCCTTGGCAAAGGCCAGCGCGGCCACGGTGCCAGGGCGCGTGAGCGACTCGGCAATGGCCGCCGAAAGGCGTTCGCGCTCGCGCCGCCACACCGGCGCGGGCCAGGACGGCTGGCCGAGCTGACGCGCGGCCAGCGCCAGCGCCTGCAGCAGCAGCTTGGGGTCGGTCAGCGTGCGCAGCGAAAAGCTCATGCGGTCGCTGCCGGTGCTGGCGTCGAAGTCGGCGCCCAGGTCGGCCCAGGCCTCGCCCAACTGGTTTTCATCCAGAGCGGGCTGCCCGCCGACGGCCGCCACGCCCTTGCCCGCCATCAGCGCCGTGGCATCGGCCAGGCCGGCCTGCGCCGCCGGGTCGCGCCGGCTGCCGGCGTCAAAGTCGATCTGCACGTCAAGCATGGGAATGCCGGGGCTTTCGATGAACCACACCTGCGCGCCGCTGGGCTGCGTCCAGTGCTGGATCGGAATGGCCGCGTGCGCGCCACGCAGCCCAAGATTCAAGAGAAAAAGGCCTGCAGCGCCCATCAGAAAAGCGCGAACAGCTATTGATTTTATAGTTTTCATCATCCCATCCTCACCGCATCTGCTCGGACGGCTGGGCGTCCACCGGGCGCTTGGCGCCACCCGGCTGGGGCACCAGCGTGGCCACGGTGAGCTGGTTGTCGCCAAAATACTTTTGGGCCACCGCCTGCACCTGCGCCGAGGTGATCGGGCGCAGCCGCTCGATCAGCCGTGCATCGGCGTCCAGCGGCAGGCCCTGGATCCACAGGCTGCCCAGCTCCTGCGCCTGGCCCATCACCGAGTCGCGCTTGTAGATCTCGCTGGCCATCCACTGAGTCTTGACGCGGTGCAGCTCGGCCTCGCTCACGCCCTCTTTCGCCACCCGGGCAACCTGCGCGCGCAGCGCGGCCTCCAACTGCGCCGCGGTCTTGCCGGCCGCGGGCACGCCGCTCAGAGTAAACAGCTGCGGCCCGCGCCCGATCAGCCCGTTGCTGGCGCCGGCCGAGTCGGCCACGCGGTCGGGCCCCTGCGTCAGGTTGCGGTCCAGCCGCGCGCCGCTGTAGCCATCCAGCACGGCGGCCAGCACCGTCAGCGCCAGCGCGTCGTCGTTGTCGGGCGAAGGCTCCAGGCCATCCAGGCGCGGCACCTTGAAGGCCAGCGACACCACAGCCTGCTCGGCCGGCGCCTTGACCTCGATGCGGCGCGGCCCGGGCTGCGGCGGCTCGGGCTGCGGCTTGCGCGCAGGCACGGCGCGCGCGGGGATGGCGCCGTAGGTCTTGCGCGCCTGCGCCAGCACGGCGGCCGGATCGACGTCGCCCACCACCACCACGGCGGCGTTGGCCGGCACATACCAACGCTGATAAAAGGCGCGTGCATCATCGGCCGTCAGGGCATCCAGGTCGCCCATCCAGCCCACCACCGGGCGGCGGTAGGGCGAGACCATGAAGGTGGTGGCCATCTGCTGCTCGTACAGGCGCGCGCGCGGGCTGTCGTCGGTGCGCATGCGGCGCTCCTCCTTGACCACGGCCAGCTCCTTGGCGAACTCGGCATCGCTGTATTTGTTGTGGGCAAAGCGGTCGGCCTCCAGCGCCATCACCTCGGCCAGCTTGCTGGCCGGCACCTGCTGGTAGTAGCCGGTGTAGTCGCGCGTGGTGAAGGCGTTCTCGCGCCCGCCCAGGGCGGCGACGCGGCGCGAGAACTCGCCCGGCGCCAGCGTGTCGGTGCCCTTGAACATCAGGTGCTCCAGCATGTGGGCCACGCCGCTGGTGCCGCTCACCTCGTCCATCGAGCCCACGCGCACCCACAGCATCTGCACCGCGGTGGGCGCGCGCCGGTCGGGCTTGACGATCAGGGTCAGGCCGTTGGCAAGCTGGAATTGATGCACGGACGCGTCGGGCGTGTCGGCCATGGCCTGCGCTGGCAGCGCCACGGCGCAAGACAAGGCCAGCGCGGCCGACGCGCGCGCAAGAGAAATGGAAGACATGGGCTGCATGAGTGCGTTCGACGGCGTTGGTTCCCGCCCGCGCAGTGTGCCCGAGATCACCTCAGCGCCCGATCTCCGACAATCCACGCATGACCACGACCTCTGCTTCCCTCGGCGCCGAACCACGCCTGACCTCCCTCTCGCACGGCGGCGGCTGCGGCTGCAAGATCGCACCCGGCGTGCTCTCCAGCATCCTGCGCGGCACCAGCGGCATGCCGCTGCCGCCCGAGCTGCTGGTGGGCATCGAAACCAGCGACGACGCCGCCGTCTACCGCCTGAACGACAGCCAGGCGCTGGTGGCCACCACCGACTTCTTCATGCCCATCGTCGACGACCCGTTCGACTTCGGCCGCATTGCCGCCGCCAATGCGCTGTCCGACGTCTACGCCATGGGCGGCACGCCCATCATGGCGCTGGCGCTGGTGGGCATGCCGATCAACGTGCTGTCGGTGTCCACCATCGGCAAAATTCTGGAAGGCGGCGCCAGCGTGTGCCGCGCCGCCGGCATTCCGATCGCGGGCGGCCACACCATCGACTCGGTCGAGCCCATTTACGGGCTGGTGGCACTGGGCCTGGTGCACCCCGATCGCGTCAAGAAAAACAGCGCCGCCCAGCCGGGCGACGTGCTGGTGCTGGGCAAGCCCATCGGCGTCGGCGTCCTGTCGGCCGCGCTGAAAAAGGGCGAACTCGGCGCCGACGGCTACGCCCAGATGATCGCCAGCACCACACGCCTGAACACCGCCGGCCCCGATCTGGCGCAGCTACCCGGCGTGCACGCCATCACCGACGTCACCGGCTTTGCCCTGGCCGGCCATGCGCTGGAGCTGGCGCGCGGCGCCGGCGTCACGGTGCAGATCGACTGGCCCGCCGTGCCCCTGCTGCCCGGCGTGCGCGAGCTGGCTGCGCGCGGCATCGTCACCGGCGCCAGCGGCCGCAACTGGGCGGCCTATGGGGCTGAGGTGACGCTGCCTGCCGGCTTTGCCGAGGTGGACCGGGCTCTTTTGAGCGACCCCCAGACCAGTGGCGGCCTGCTGGTGGCGTGTGCGCCGGATGCGGTCGACGCAGTGCTGGCCGTGTTCCAGCGCCAGGGCTTTGATCGGGCCGCCGTGGTGGGCCGCGTCCTGCCGCGTGGCGAGCGCGCCTTGGCGTTGTAAGCGCGCCTTTTCTGCGCGCCGCGTTTGCGCGCGGCAAGCAGCGCCGGTACTCAGACTCAGCGCCGGCGACGCCCCACCGCCCGGCCACGCACCGCCAACAGGCCCAGCAGCGCGGTCAACGCCAGCAGGGCCAGCTCGGACAGCGTGGGAATTGGCTGCAGCGCGTCGGCCGTGCGCACGCCGATGCCGCCCGGGTCGCGGATGATGCCGTCGGCCGTCAGGTCGTCGTCACCCCGCTGGCCGTCGGTGAGCGTGAAGCTCACCTGGTTGCCATTGATCGTGGCCGGGATGGTGTAGTAGTGGTCCACCGCATGACCCGGCTCCTTGCCGTACTTGTAGTACTGCGCGCCTGCTGGAATCGCGCGGGGGTAGGTCACGGTGACCGTGACCGCGCCTTCGGCTGCCGGGCAATGTGCTGCGGTGAACTGCATGAAGCCGTGCGGAAAGCTCACCCCCGCTGGCGCTGCCGCCGGCGCAGGCCCAAAGCCACCGCTGGTGAAGCGGCACGCGGCGCCGCCGCCGCTCAGGCTGGCGCTGGCCGTGCCCAGGCCGGTGTCGCCGCTGATCGTGGTGGGAAACTCCAGGGGTTGCGGCACCATCAGCAGGCCGTCGCCCGCATCGCGGTCGCGCCCCGGCGCCTCGATGTCCAGCGCCGCGCCGCGCATGGCGGCCAGAATCTGGGTGGGCTTGGCGCCCGGGTTGGCGCTCTGGATCAAGGCCGCGATGGCCGCCGCCGTGGGCGCTGCCGCCGAGGTGCCGCAAAACTCCTCGAACCCCGGCACGGTGGTGCTGCCGCAATCGGCCGCCGCCATGTCGACCTTGTCCAGGCGTCTGCCCCCGCCCGTACCGACCAGAAAATTTCCGGGCGTGATCGGCGCGCCATCCACGCCGAAGAACAACTGGCGCGGCCCGTCCGAGCTGAAGTCTTCCACCGGGTTGGCGGCGCCGCCCACAAAAGCCGCGCCTGCCGCCAAACCCACGTTGACCGCCCCCACTGACAGGCCGGTGGCGTTGTGGCCATGGGTGCTGCCCGCGGTGGCCACCGCGGGGTCGAGCCGGCCGCGGTGGGTGTCGATCCGCAGGGCGCGCGCCTGGCTGCCGGGCGCCGCCGTCACGTAGATGCGCGCGCCGGCCGGAAAAGGCGGGTTGGGCGCATTCCTTTGCACGATCTCAACAGGATCCTGGGTGCCATCCTGCGTGCTGGTGCTGGCCGCGAGGATCTGCGTGCCCGTTTCATCGGTCACGATCAGATCGTAGTCGTTGCCGGAGGCGCCCAGCGGGTCGCTCCACTTCAACGAGATGGTGCGGGTGGCTTGCGTCAGCACGACGAAATTCTTGCCCCCAAAGTCATGCAGCGTGGTCCCGGCGGTCGGGGAGGCGCCTGCGATGGCGGGCGGCAACGGCAGGCTGCTGGCCACAGAGTCGCCCTCGTAGGTGCCGGAGGACTGATGCGTCAGGTTGCCCGAGTTGGCCGAGGACGAAAAATACAGCACCCCGGCCGCCATCACCTCATCGACCACCTGGGCGATGGGTCCGTATTGAAAAGCACCCTCATTGAAATAGCTCACATCGTCCACGATGATGGAGCAGTCGTAGGGGGCAGCCGCCAGCGCCGCGATGCTGCTGGCCATCGCCGCGACCCCGCCAAAGCCGGTGGCAAACACCAGCTTCGCGCCCGGCGCCATGTCGTGCACGATCTCCAGCATGGCCGTGCCTTCGTCACCCGCACCGGCTTGGCCGGGCATCACCACCACGTCGGAAGGCAACTCGCCCGTGGCCTGGCTGTCGGCCAGCGAATCGACTCCGTCCGAGAGCACGCACACCGTGGCGCCGCTGCCGATATGGCCTGCGGCATGCGCCACGTCGGCGCGGTGCGCCGTGACGCCTTCCCAGATCACGCTGCCGGTCGAGGCCTTGAGTGCGGACGGCGCCGCGCCGCGCAGAAGCGACGTCGGCTCATGGCGATTGGTGGTGGCCTGCTCACGCGGGCCCACGGCCTGGACGTCCGGGCGCTGGGCGATGGCGCCCAGGGCGTCCACCGGCACACGTGCGGTGATGGTGCGAAAGCGCGGGTAGTCCAGCAATTCCTGGCCGCCCCGCGCGCGGACGAAGGCCAGCAGCTCGGGCGCCACGTCGGCCTTGATGACAACAAAGATGCGGTTGTCGGCATCCACGTTGTGGCGGGCAAACTCGCGCACGTCGGCCGGCAAGTCTGCCGCGCGGCCCGACTTGAGCCGCCCTGCCGCCTGCGCCCGGGTCAGCTCCACCAGCGTCGAACTCATCTTGCGCTCCGCCGGTGTCCGGCCCGCCTTGTCACCCAGCGACGTCTGCGCCAAGGCCGCGCCGGCCGTCAGGGCCAAGGCCAGAGCGCATCCCAGAATCCGCGCGCGGGCACCCCACGTGGGCCAGTTTCTCATGATCGCAATCTTTCAAAATATGAAAAACTGCGAACTGTAACAACAGATTTTTAGTGCTTCAGCATGCATTCAGTCGCCTGCGCGACGGCGATCTTGCAGTCCGTCTCGCTCGCGCTGCCGACATCCACCGATGCCGCGTTCGAGGGACACCAGCTCCTCCACCGCCACGTGCTGCCCGCGCCGATAATCGGCGGCCATGTTCAGCTTTTTCCGCCGCAAGAAGGCCGCCGACCCGGCGCCTGTCCCCGTCTCGGACGCCGACCTGCCTGCCCAGGACGAACCGACCGCGCCCGCCGAACCACGCCCATCGGCCGTGCCACCCTCGGCAACGGTGGTCGATGCATCGGCGGCCATGCTGCCGACAGAATCTGCGTCTCCTATCGAACTGATAGCTGACCACGCGCTACCAGCAAGCGCCGAAGCCCCATTTGATCCCAAACCTGCGCCCGAATCCGAACCACAACCCGAAGCGATCGCCTCGCCCACCCGCGCCGGCTGGCTCGACCGGCTGAAAAGCGGGCTGCGCAAGACCGGCAGCTCAATCACCACCGTCTTCACAGGCACGCGCATCGACGACGCGCTGTATGAAGAGCTGGAAACTGCCCTGCTGCTGGCCGACACCGGCGTGCCCGCCACCGAGCAGCTGCTGGCCGACCTGCGCCGCCGCGTGAAGGAGGCCAAGGCCACCGAACCCGCCCAGGTCAAGACGCTGCTGCAGGACGCCATCGCCGAGCTCTTGGCCCCGCTGGAAAAAACCCTGGTGGTGGGTGAATACCACCCCACGGTGATCATGGTGGCGGGCGTCAACGGCGCCGGCAAGACCACCAGCATCGGCAAGCTGACCAAGCATCTGGCCGACGCCGGCGCCAGCGTGCTGCGGGCGGCGGCCGACACCTTTCGCGCCGCGGCGCGCGAGCAGCTGGCGGTGTGGGCCGACCGCAACCGGGTGGAGATCATCAGCCAGCAGGGTGCCGACCCCTCGGCCGTCAGCTTCGACGCCGTGGCCGCCGGCCGCGCGCGCCGCTTGGACGTGGTGCTGGTGGACACCGCCGGCCGGCTGCCGACGCAAAAGCACCTGATGGAGGAGCTGACCAAGATCCGCCGCGTGGTGACCAAGGCCGACGTCACCGCGCCGCACGAGGTGCTGCTGGTGATTGACGGCAACACCGGGCAGAACGCGCTGGCGCAGGTGCGGGCGTTTGACGAGGCCATCGGCCTGACCGGCCTGATCGTGACCAAGCTGGACGGCACGGCCAAGGGCGGCGTGCTGTGCGCCATCGCCCGCGAAAAGCCGCTGCCGGTGTACTTCATCGGCGTGGGCGAAAAGCTGGAAGACCTGCAGACCTTCAAGGCGCGCGAGTTCGCGCAGGCGCTGGTCGGCTGACCACCGCGACCGGGCTGCAACGGATTGCAACGCCCGCACCCCTTCATCGCGGCTTGACACACAGCCGATAAACTCGGGCCATGACCGTGAATTCCCCCCGAAAGCACCTGGTGCTGCTCGGGGCGGGCCGCGCGCACCTGCAGGTGCTGCGGGGCCTGGCCCGTCAGGCCGCCAGCGACTGGAGCGTGTCGCTGGTGGCGCCCCATCCCTACTACATCGACGACGGCATGCTGCCCGGCTACGTGGCCGGCCACTACGCGCTGGACGACATCCGCGTGCCGCTGGACAGCCTGGTGCAGGCCAGCGGCGCCCAGTTCGTGCCGGCACACGTGCTGGCGCTCGACCCGGCCGCGCGCCGCGTGCACCTGTCCACCGGCGACGCCCTGCCCTACGACGTGCTGTCGATCGACGTCGAGCCCGCGGCCGAGCGCGATGCCGTCGAGGCGGCCATGCCCGGCGCGCGCGGCAACGCCATGTTCATGCGGCCCATGCACGCCTTCGTGCAGCTGTGGCCCCAGCTGCAGGCGCTGGCGCAGCAGCGCCCGCTGCAGGTGGCGGTGATCGCCGAGCGGCTGCCCGGCATCGAGCTGGCCATGGCCGCGGCACACGCCCTGGCCGCGCCCCACGGCAGCCGCGTCACCCTGGTGGCGGGCACCGCCCCGCTGCTGCCCGAGCTGCCCGCCAGCCTGCAGCGGCGGGTGCTGGCACGGCTGAAGGCGCTCAACATCACGGTGCTGCAAGATCGTTGCACCGGCATCGAGCAGGGCCGCATCGCGCTGGCCAGTGGCGCCACCCTGCAATGTGACGCCCCCCTGCTGGCGCACGGCCTGGACACGCCGGCCTGGCTGCAGGTGTCGGGACTGCAAACGGCGGAAGACGGCTCGCTGCAGCTCAACGAGCGCCTGCAAAGCGACAGCCACCGCCAGGTCTTCGTGGTGCCTGCGGGCGCGCCGGCCGAGGTGGGCCCGGCACTGGAGGCCAACCTGCGCACCGCGCTGGCGGGCGGCGCCTTCCGCAAGGCACCCCTGGGCGCGGCGCGCCTGCATGTGGTGGGCGGCGGCCACGAGCACGCCATCGCGGTGTGGGGCCCGCTGGGCCTGGAAGGGCGCGAGGTGTGGCACTGGAAGGACCGGCGCGACCGCAAGCAGCTCGCGGCGCTGTTCGCGCTGTAGTCCCGCCCGGCTTCCTGCAGCCACCGGGCCCACCGCAAGGCCCGCCACCGGTTTGGGCAGTGTGCTTGGGAAAACCCTAGCTGGCACGCGCCGAATGCGCACTATACTGCGCATTGACAGGCACTTTAATTCATGTCTCCACCCCGGTTTGGGCCAGGATTCCGGGGAATTGCGGGAAAGCCAAGGGCCACAAGCCCAGGCCGATGAATCACAATGCTGCGCTGTTTGACCGCCATCAACCCAGGAGACACCCCATGCAGTCCACCCCCCTTGCCCGCAACCCCAGCCGCCGCCTGGTCCTTTCGCGCAGCGCCGCCCTGGTCGGCGCCGGCACCGCCAGCCTGTTGCTGCCGCAGATCGTGCGGGCCCAGTCGGGCAAGGTGCGCGTGGGCTTCATGCTGCCCTACACCGGCACCTACGCGCAGCTGGGCGTGGCCATCGAGAACGGCGTGCGCATGGCGATCGCCGAAAAAGGCGGCAAGCTGGGCGGGCGCGAGATCGAGTGGTTCAAGGTGGACGACGAGTCCGAGCCGTCCAAGGGCGTCGAGAACGCCAACAAGCTGGTGCAGCGCGACAAGGTGGACGTGCTGATCGGCACCGTGCACTCGGGCGTGCAGATGGGCATTCACAAGGTGGCGCGCGAATCGGGCGTGCTCAACATCATCCCGAACGCCGGGGTGCTGCCCGTCACGCGCGCACTGTGCGCGCCCAACGTGTTTCGCGCCAGCTTCACCAACAGCCAGCCCACGCTGGCGCTTGGCAAGCCGATGATGGAGCGCGGCCTGAAGAAGGCGGTGTGGATCACCTGGAAGTACGCCGCCGGCGAGGACGCGGGCGAAGGCTTCAAGGAAAGCTACACCAAGGCCGGCGGCACGGTGGTCAAGGAGCTGGCCGTGCCCTTCCCCAGCGTGGAGTTCCAGGCCCTGCTGACCGAGATCGCCGCACTCAAGCCCGACGCCGTGGCCTGCTTCTTCGCCGGCGGCGGCGCGGCCAAGTTCATGAAGGACTACGCCGCCGCGGGTCTGCACGACAAGATTCCGCTGTGGGGCTCGGGCTTTTTGACCGAAGGCACGCTGGAGGCCGCCGGGCCCGCCGCCGAGGGCGTAATGACCACCCTGCACTACGCCGACTCGCTGGACACGCCGCGCAACAAGCAGTTTCGCACCGCCTACGCGCAGCAGTTCAAGATGCAGCCCGACGTCTACGCCGTGCAGGGCTACGACTCGGGCCAGCTGCTGGTGGCGGGTGCCGCCGCCGTCAAGGGCGACCTGGCCAACAAGGCCGCGCTGTACAAGGCCATTGAAGCCACCGTGGTCGACAGCCCGCGCGGCAAGTGGACCATGAGCAAGGCGCACAACCCGATCCAGGACATCTACCTGCGCAAGGTCGAGAAGGGCGACAACGTGGTGGTCGGCGTGGCCGCCAAGGCCCTGGCCGACTCGGGCGCGGGCTGCAGGCTGACCTGAGCGAGCGCGCCCAGCGCCATGCCGTGGACGGCGGAGCAATCCGCCGTTTTTTCTGCTCCAACCAAGCCGCCCCGCCTCGATGGACTTCGCCAACTTCCTGATCCAGTTGCTCAACAGCGTGCAGTACGGACTGCTGCTGTTCATGCTGGCCGCGGGCCTGACGCTGATCTTCGGCATCATGGGCGTGGTCAACTTGGCGCACGGCAGCTTCTACATGCTGGGGGCCTACCTGGCCTATTCGCTGTCGGCGCAGCTGGGCAGCTTCACCGCCGCCATCGTGGTGGGCACGCTGCTGTCGGTGGTGTTCGGCCTGGTGCTGGAGCGCCTGCTGTTTCGCCACTTCTACCAGCGCGACCACCTCGACCAGGTGCTGCTGACCTTCGGCCTGATCTACATCTTTGAAGAATCGCGCTCGCTGCTGTGGGGCGACGACGTGCACGGCGTGCCGGTGCCGCCGCTCTTGACCGGCTCGCTGCCGCTCACCGACACCCTGTCCTACCCGGTGTACCGCCTGTTCATGATGGCGATCTGCGTGGCGCTGGCCGTCGGCCTGTACCTGCTGATCGGCAAGACCCGGCTGGGCATGAAGATTCGCGCCGGCGCCTTCAACCGCGACATGACCGAGTCGCTGGGCATCAACATCAAGCTGATCCACGCCCTGGTGTTCGCCATCGGCGTGGCGCTGGCCACGGTGGCCGGCATGATCGCGGCGCCCGTCTCCAGCGTCTATCCCAACATGGGCTCGTCGGTGCTGATCATGTGCTTTGTCGTCGTCGTCATCGGCGGCATTGGCTCGGTGCGCGGCGCACTGGTCGCGGCGCTGCTGGTGGGCCTGGTGGACACCTTCGGCAAGGTGCTGCTGCCGCAGATCGCCAGCATGGGCGTGTACATGCTGATGGCGGCCGTGCTGCTGTGGAAACCCGAGGGACTGTTCAAGTCATGACCGCCCACGCAAGCCCCCTCGAGGCCCTGCCCACCGGCCTGAAGATCGCCCTGGCCGTGGCCCTGGCGGCGCTGGCGCTGTTTCCCCTGGTGGGCAGCGACTTCTACCAGCAGATGGTCGTGCGCATGATGATCCTGGCCATCTTCGCCATGAGCCTGGACCTGCTGCAGGGCGTCACCGGCCTGGTGTCGCTGGGCCACGCGGCCTACTTCGGCATCGCCGGCTACGCGCTGGCCTTCTTCACGCCGCAGGGCGGGCCCGTCAGCCTGTGGTGGACGCTGCCGGCCGCCATGGGCCTGGCCGGCGCGGCGGCTCTGGTGATCGGCTTTTTCGTCGTGCGCACGCGCGGCATCTACTTCATCATGGTCACGCTGGCCTTCGCGCAGATGGTGTTCTACCTGGTGTTCGACAACAAGGCGCTGGGCGGCTCGGACGGCATCTACATCTACTTCCGGCCCGACGCCGGCGTGTTCGACCTGGAGAACAAGCGCGTCTTCTACTACTTCACCCTGGCCTGCATGCTGGGGGTGTTCGCCTTTTTGCGCCGCCTGCTGTGGAGCCCCTTCGGCCGCGTGCTGGCGGGCATCCGCGTCAACGAGCACCGCATGCGCGCGGTGGGCTACGGCAGCTTCGGCTACAAGCTGGCGGCCTTCACCCTGGCCGGCGCGCTGGCCGGGCTGGCGGGCTATCTGTGGGGCGCGCAAAGCGGTTTCGTCAACCCCGAGCTGATGGGCTTTCACCAGAGCGCCCACGTCATCATGATGGTGATCCTGGGCGGCATGGGCAACTTCGCCGGCGCCATCGTTGGCGCCTTCGCCTTCGAGATCATGCTCGACGTGTTCAAGGACCTGCCGGCCATCGGCGGCTTCGACACCGGCAAGCACTGGCAGCTGTGGATGGGCCTGTTCATCGTGGCGGTGATCTGCTTTGCGCCGCGCGGCATCCTGGGCCTGCTGCAGCGCCTGACCCAGCGCGGAGGTGCGCGATGAGCCCCGCCACCCCGGACGGCGCCTGGCTCAGCGCCCACCGGCTGACCAAGAAGTTCGGCGGCCTGGCGGCCGTCAATGACGTGTCGCTCGAGCTGTGGCCCGGCCGCATCCACGTCGTCATCGGCCCCAACGGCGCCGGCAAGTCCACGCTGACCAACCTGCTGTCGGGCGACCTGCCGCCCAGCGCCGGCACCATCACCCTGGCCGGGCACGACGTCACGCGCGCCGCGCCCGAGCAGATCTCGCGCCACGGCCTGGGCCGCAGCTACCAGAAGACCAACATCTTCCCCAGCTTCAGCGTGTGGGAGAACGTGCGCCTGGCCGCGCAGTCGCGCGCCGCCCAGCAGCCCTGGAACCCGCTGCGCTGGCTGGGCCGCGCGCAGGCCGACGCCGCCGTCAACGCCCGTGCCGAGGCCGCGCTGGAGCTGGCCGGCCTGACCGAGCGGCGCCACGCCACCGCCGGCGCCGCCAGCCACGGCGAGCAGCGCCAATTGGAGGTGGCCATGACCCTGGCCACCGAGCCGCGCGTGCTGCTGCTGGACGAGCCGCTGGCCGGCATGGGCACGGCCGAGGCCGAGCGCATGGTCGAGCTGCTGCTGCGCATCAAGCCGCGCCACGCCATGATGGTGGTCGAGCACGACATCGACGCCATCTTCACCCTGGCCGACCACCTGACGGTGATGGTCAACGGCACGGTGATCGCCAGCGGCGCGCCGGCCGCCATCCGCGCCGACCGCGGCGTGCAGGCGGCCTATCTGGGCGAGGAGCTGTGACATGGCGACCGAGCTGAACGCCAACCGTCCCGACGACCCCAACGACCCGCTGGCGCCGCGCCCGCGCGCGCTCGGCGTGCCGCCAGGGCCCGGCGCCGACGCCGACCTGCTGATCCACGCCATCGGCCTGCACAGCTACTACGGCGCCAGCCACATCCTCAAGGGCATCGACTTTCAGCTGCGCCGCGGCGAAACGGTGGGCCTGATGGGGCGCAACGGCATGGGCAAGAGCACGCTGCTGAAATCCATCATGGGCCTGGTCAAGCCGCGCGCCGGCGGCGTGCTGGTGATGGGCCGGCCCATGACCGGGCGCGCGCCCTACGAGGTGGCCCAGCTCGGCGTGGCCTACGTGCCTGAGGGCCGCGGCATCTTCGGCAACCTCTCGGTCACCGAAAACCTGAAGATGGCCGCCCGGCCCGGCACGCACGGCCAGCGCGACTGGACGTACGAGCGCGTGCTGCAGACCTTTCCGCGCCTGGCCGAACGCCTGCAGCACGGCGGCCAGCAGCTGTCGGGCGGCGAGCAGCAGATGCTGACCATCGGCCGCGCGCTGATGACCAACCCCGACGTGCTGATCCTGGACGAGGCCACCGAGGGCCTGGCGCCGCTCGTCGCGCGCGAGATCTGGCGCATCTGCGCGCTGATCCGCGAAAGCGGCATCTCCAGCATCATCGTCGACAAGAACTGGCGCCACGTCACCGAAATCGCCGACCGCAACGTCATCCTGGTCAAGGGCGCGGTGGCGCTGGAGGCGACGTCCGAAGCCATCCGCGCCCAGCCCGCGCTGCTGACCCAGCACCTGGGCGTTTGAGGGCCGCAGCCCAGATACTCCTGTTCTGATAGCTGCTTGCGCTTGATGGACGGGCGCTGCAGGCCAATTTTGCTTGAAATTGCGGTATAAAGCCGGCGACCACTCCACACCCGTCCCATGCCTGCCCCCACTGCCTTTCGACCCCTGCGCGGCACGCGCATCGTCAGTCTGGCGCTCAACCTGCCCGGCCCCGCCGCGCTGATGCGCCTGCGCGCGCTGGGCGCGCGCTGCCTCAAGGTCGAGCCGCCCGGCCCGGCGCCCACCGTCAGCGGCGACCCCATGGGCCAGTACAACCCCGGCGCCTACGGCCAGATGCACGAGGGCATCCGTGCCCTCACCCTCGACCTCAAGAGCGAACGCGGCCGCGCGCGCCTGGCGCGCGAGCTGGCCGCCAGCGACGTGCTGCTGACCTCGTTTCGCCCCTCGGCGCTGGCCAAGCTGGGCCTGTCCTGGGCCGCCCTGCGCCGCGCGCACCCGCAGCTGTCGCTGATCGAGATCGTCGGTGCGCCGGCCGAGCGCGCCGAGGAGCCGGGGCACGACCTCACCTACCTGGCCGAGGCGGGCCTGGTCACCGGCACCGCCCTGCCCCCCACCCTGCTGGCCGACATGACCGGCGCGCTGCTGGCCGTCGAGGCCACGCTGGCCGCCCTGCTGCAGGCGCGCGCCCAAGGCCGCGGCGTGCACCGCGAAGTCACTTTGCTGGGCGCCGCCCAGTGGCTGGCCCTGCCGCGCAGCTGGGGCCTGACCCTGCCCAGCGGCGCCGTCGGCGGCGCGCACGCCGGCTACAAAATCTATCCCTGCAAGGACGGCCGCGTGGCCTTTGCCGCGCTGGAGCCGCACTTTGCCGCCGCCCTGTTCAAGGCCGCCGGCCTGCCGGCGCCCGACCTGCGCGCACCCTTCGCGCCCGCCGCGCACGCCGCCATCGCGGCCTGGGCCGCCAGCAAGACGCGCAAGCAACTGGATGCGCTGGCCGCGGCGCACGACATCCCGCTGGTCACGCTGGCACGGTAGTCGAGGCCACGGGACGCCAAGGGTCCGATTGCTCCCGATTCAATAGCTTCCAGCGCTTGCCAGACAAGCGCTACAGCCAATTTTCATGTTCAACGAGAGATCATGACCGAAGTGACCTCGCCATTGGCGCGCCGGATATAGACCTCCTGCCCCACCATCCGGATGTCGTTGCAGGTCGACTGGAAGGTCTTGAACTCGAAGCAGACCTTGCCGTTTTCGTCCGCCCGCCAGGTGCCCGTGTCGGCGCGGCCGCGGGTGAGAATCTTCAGCTGATTCGAGTCGGCCGCATAGTCGACCCGAATGGTGCCCGCGGTGGAACTCTCCGTGGTGGTTGTCTTGCCGCGAAACAACGTCGTCAGCTCCGCCACCGACGGTACCCTGGCGCCAGGCGGAAAATCCCGGGCCGGCGGCGGCCCGGATGCGCAGCCGGCCAGCACGGCTGCGCTGGCCAGCAGGGTCGAAACAATGACTTTCATGAAATCTCCTTCCTTCAGGTTGCGAGAAATCGCCAGAGGCGGGCTGCCGTGGCGCGGACCCTTCGGGCCTGCCCTCCGGATGGCAAGGCCGCAGGCGTCGCCAGATCGGCTTGCCGGCGCACAAGCACGGCACCCGGCTGTGCGCACCCCTCGACCGCGGCTCGACACGCAGCACGCCTGTGAATCAGGCGCGCATGCCTCGGCGCAGTGCCACCATGCCGGCCATCAGCAGGCCCAGCACCATCAGCGTCCACTGACTCAGGGTCGGCACCGGCGCCACCGCCACGTCACACGCACTCCACCAAGGCGTGCTGCCCGTGGCCGCATCCCAGGCGGGGCTGTCGGCGTAGGGTTTGCTCAGGTTGTTGGGGCACAGGTTGGACTCGCCGGCCAGCAGCGTGGCGGGCGCCGTGGGCACCGGGCCGGTCAACCGGTTGAAGCCCACCGCGAAGGATTCGAGGCTCAGCCCCGTGATGTCCGGGATCGGACCGGTGAGCTGGTTGCGGTGGACGCGAAAGCGTCGCAGTGCGCCGAGGCCCTGACCCACCAGGGACGGGATGGAGCCGGTCAGTTGGTTGTCGGCGGCAGAGAAGGCTCTCAGGGAGCCCAGGCCGTTCAACGACGGAAGCACGCCGGTGAGCCGGTTGGTATAGACCGTGAAAACCTCCAGGTTGGTCAGGCCGGAAAGCGGGGGGATCGAGCCCGTCAGCTGATTGCGGTCCACCTCGAAATCGGTCAACGCCGTCAGTCCGCTGAGCGGCGGGATCTGGCCGGTGAGACTGTTGCTCTGGGCCCAGAAAATCTGCAGATTGCTCAATCCTGCCAGCGAAGGCAGCGACCCGGTCAGGCCGTTGTGGTTGACGCGGAACTGCGCCAGATTCGTGAGTGCAGAGAGGGACGGAATCGTGCCCGTCAGGCCCGGGCCGTTGCCTGCGACGGAAAAGCGCTCCAGCTTGGTCAGGCTGGCCAGATCGGGCGGCAGGCTGGTGACATTGCTGCTGCCGTCGCCATTGGTGCTGTAGGCAAAGAAGCGGCGCAGCTCGGTCAGGTTGGCGAGCGCTGGCAGCGGCCCGGTCAGATTGTTGTCGGCGAGGTTGATGCTAACGACATGGTCGGCGCTGCCGATCACGCCGCAAAAGACGCCGGTCCATGGACTTGCCGTGGCGTTGGGGTTACCCGGAATAACGGCTCCGGGGCACACGGCGGGGCCGTTCCAACCGGTGTTGTCGGTCCAGTTGTCGCCATCCGTGCTGATGTAAAGCGCTTCAAGAACGGCGCGCTCGGAAGCGGGAATCTCCGCGCGCGCAGGTGTAAGACTGACGCTCAGCAGCAGCGCGGCAATGGCCTGCCATTTGGAAAATCTCGACATGAATGATCCCTCAGGTTGATGAAATCGAAGCTTGAACCCTCAAGCTGTATGCATCAACATGCTATGAAAGCTGCAGGGACCGCGCATCACCCAAATGGGTGACATGCCGGTGCTTTCGCCTTTCCAGCAACGCCAGCAAGGGCGGATTCACGGACTCTGTCGAGGCGCGTCGTCCCCCAGCACCAACCCCATGCGGTTGGCCGCCACGATCGCCTGCGTGCGCGTGGTGACGGCGAGCGCGCGCAGCACGGCGCTGACGTGAGTCTTGGCGGTGTTGTGGGTCAACCCCAGTTCGCTGGCAATCAGCTTCATCGGCTTGCCTTCCAGGATCAGCCGCAGCACCTGCGTCTGGCGCGCGGTGAGACCCAGATCGGCCGGGGTGGTGGCGCGCGGCGACGGTCCGGGCAGCATGAAGTCGGACAGACTGAGCGACGGCACGTAGATGCCGCGCGCCAGCACGGTGCGCAGCGCCTCGAACATCACGCTGGACGACGCCGACTTGGGGATGAAGCCCATGGCGCCCAGCTGGATCGAGCGCAGCACCGTGACCTGGTCTTCCTGCGAGGACAGCATGACCAGCGGCACACCGGGGTACCGCTCACGCAGCATTTCCAGCGCCTGCAGGCCGTGCATGCCGGGCAGGATGAAGTCGAGCAGGATCAGCTCGATGCCCGCATCACCGTCCAGCGCGGCCAGCGCCTCGTCCAGGTTCGACGCGTGCAACACCTGCACCGCCGCGTCCAGCTCCTTCAGCAGCAGCGCCACGCCGTCGCGAAACAGCGCGTGGTCATCGACCAGCAGGATCTTCATGGACGGACTCTGCACGGTTTGGCGCCGCCTCGCTTCCCCCAAATGGGTGAGCCTCCAGCGCTGCCTCGATGGCCGCCAGCAGGCGGTCGGCACCCACCGGCTTGTGCATCAGCGGCAAGCCCGCGTCGGCCACCCGCCGCAGATCGGCGGCAGCGATGTCGCCGGTAATGATGATCGCCGGTACCGGCTGGCCGATGTGCGCCCGAATCTGCTGCACGGCGGCCAGGCCGTCCTGACGCTGGCGCAGTCGGTAGTCGCACAGGATCAGGTCGGGGTCGCGCAGGTGCTCCTGCAGCCGTTCCAGACATTCAGCGGCTGAGGCGGCGGTGAGCGCATGCGCGCCCCAGCTGCGGCACAACGCGTGCATGGCGCAGCGCGTGTCGGCCTCGTCGTCGATCACCACGATGAAGGTGCCGGCCATGCGCACGCCACGCATCCGCGCCTCGGGCGGCGGCAGCGCCACCGGGGGCGCATCGGCCGCCGGCAGCAGGATTGAAAAGCAGGTGCCGCGACCCGGCGTCGAACGCACCGCAAACGGATGGCCCAGCAGGTCGAGCGTGCGCTTGACGATGGCCAGGCCCAGCCCAAGCCCCTTGCTGCGGTCGCGTTCGGGGTTGTCGATCTGATAGAACTCGTCGAAGACGTGCGGCAACTGCGCCGACGCAATGCCGATGCCGGTGTCCCACACCTGCAACTCGACACCGCCAGGGCGCCGACGGCATCCGACCAGAACCTTGCCGTGCTCGGTGTAGCGGATCGCGTTGGATACCAGGTTGCCCAATACCCGCTCCAGCAGCACGACGTCGGTGTGCACAGCGCAGCGGGCGGGCACCACGGCCAGCCGCAGCCCCTTGCGCGCGGCCTCCGGCCCGTGGCTGGCCTCCACCCGGTGCAGCAGTTCGGCCAGGTCGTGGTCGCCCCGCACGGGTCGGGACATGCCCGCGTCCAGCCGCGAAATGTCGAGCAGGCCGACGAACAGCGCCTCCATCGCCGCGACCGAGGCCTGAATGTGGTTCACCAGCTGTCTCACCTCGGGCGTGACCACCTGCCGGCGCAGCACCCCCACCAACAGGCTGATGGTGTGCAGCGGTTGACGCAGGTCGTGGCTGGCCGATGCCAGAAAGCGCGTCTTGGCCTGGCTGGCCTGCTCGGCTTCCTCGCGCTTGGCATGCAGCTGTGCGTTGGCCCCGGCCAGCTCCTGGGTGCGCTCGGCCACGCGGGTTTCCAGCAGCCGGTACGAATCGCCCAGGCGCTCGGCCATCTGGTTGAAGCGGTCGGCAAGCTGGCCCAGCTCGTCGCTGCGCGTCAATTCGATGCGATGGTCCAGCTGGCCTTCGCCGATGCGGTCTGCGCCTTCGGCGAGTTGCTGGATCGGCCGTACCACGCGGCGCGCCAGCACGATGCCGACGGCCGATCCGGCCAGCACGGCCAGCGCCAGGATCAGCAGCGCCGTGCCGAGCGCACGACGCACGGGAGCGTAGGCCTCCGTGCGTGGCTGCTCCGTGATCAAGCGCCAGTCGGGCACGCTCAGCGCCGCGGCGCGAGCCACCATGGCACGGCCCTCGGGCGTGTCGAATTCGATCAGCGTGCCATGATCGAACGTGCCGGCGGTGATCGCCGTGCGTACCGGCGGGCGGGAAGACCAATCGGGACGTGCCAGCACCTGGAGGAAATCGGGGTGTGCCAGCAGGCGCCCGTCGCCATCGACGACGTAGGCATGGCCCTCTCGGCCAAAACGGGCCTCGCCGATGATGTCGCGCAGTTGCGTCAGATCGACCTGCGCCACCAGCACGCCGCTCTCCGCATGCTGGCCGCGCCGCGCCATCAGCACGCGTGGTTGATTGGCAACGTAGGTGACCGGGCCAAACCAAGGTGCGTCGGCGAGGGCGTGCAGGAATTCGGGCGACTGGCTGCGATCCTCACCCACGCCCATGCGGTCGGGCGCCATGCGTGAGATGCGCACGCGCTCCTGGCCCTGCCGGTCGATCCAGTACAACGTCTGGATCGCCCGCGACTGCCTCATCAGCCGATACAACTCGACCTGGATGTCGGCGTCCGTGTCCCCCAGGTGGCGCGAGTCCTGCAGCGCCAGGGTGGCGCGCAGCAAGGCACCGGTCTGGCCCAGAAAGCGATCGATCCGGGCCGAGGCTCTGGCGGCTTCGAGCGCCTGCCGCGCCTCCACGGCAACGCGCGTCTCACGCTGGATCAGCCAGAGCTGCGCCAGGCCGCTGGCCACGAGCACCAGTGTGACCAGCGCAGCCATCGACAGGGCATAGCCCTGCCACAAACGCTGGCCAGGCAGGCGCATCAGCGGGAAGGCGGCTGGGCGGCAGCCTTGGCGTCACCCGGGGCTTCCGCCGTTGGTGGCAGCGTTCGCTCGCCCGGCCGGATCAAGCGGTCGGCGCGGGCGATCAGCGCGGGCGGCAGCGTCACGCCGATGCGCTCGGCGGTATCGAGGTTGACGACGAGTGCCGCCTCGTACAGTTCCTCGACCGGTAGTTCGGTCAGCGGGCGGCCGCGCAGCACCTGGTCCACGTAGTACGCCCCGCGTCCACACATGTTGACACGTCCGATGGACCCATAGCTGAGCAGGCCGCCATGGCGGGTGGCAAACCAGGAGGTGTGGGCGATTGCAGGCAGCCGCACCCGCAGCGCCTGGCGCGCGTGCTCGCCGAGCAGCACCGATGAATCCGGCCAGATCAGCACGGCATCGACCTTGTGTCGCGCCAATTCATCCCAGGCAGCTGCGACGCCGGCATCGCCTGAGAAGCGCACGCGCACTCCTTCGACGCCGGCCTGCCTAAGCATGTCTGCGAAAGGACCGAGATCCTTGTGTCGCTCGTGTCCGGTGTGGGTGCCGTTTGAGAGCATGCCGATGCGTCGCGCCTGCGGGAACGCCTGCAGCAGCACCTCCATCGGCTTGAGAAAATACTGGCCCTGCAGGCCCAGCGTGACGCCCGTGACATTGGCCAGCGGGCGCAACCGTGCATCGAGGACCTGCTGCAAATTGGTCGAGCCCATCACGACGATCGGCACCTCCTGCGTGGCCTTCATCAGAGCTTCGGTCGTCATGTTCTCGGTCGACAGCAGAACGGCCGGCCGCCGCGCCACCAACTCCTGCGCCAGGTTGGCATAGCGGGCCGGGTCGTTGGATCCGTCGCTCCATTCGAGTCGCAGTTGCTGGTCGAAGGACCAGCCGGCTTGCTCCAGGCCTGCACGCACCTGCTTCACGCAGAGCCGATTCGATTCGCTCGGGCCGGGGCTCAGGAAGGCGATGACGCGGGGTGCAGCGGCTGTCGTGGCCACGCTCGACGCGGCGGTCTGCGCCCGCATCGGCTGCCAGGCCGCCAGCCAGCCGATGAATGCCAGCGTGACAAGGACGCCGGGCCGGCGCAGACGCTGATTGGGCGACATGGGGCTCCCTCCTTGGCTTGATCCCCGCGGGCAACGCGCGGTTCGGCTCATTATTGCCGCCCGCTGGCGGAACGGCAATCCAGGCCACTCGGGCCTGCTCAGGGGCGGCGCCGCTAAGATCGTCCGGGACGGCTTTGACGGAGGTTTTCATGGCGCTGCACCCCCACCAAAAAGAAGAGCTGGCCGAACTGGCCGTGGCCGCCATGCGCGAGCGCGGCCTGCAGCCCGAGTTTTCCGGCGCCGCGCTGCAACAGCTGGCGTCGATCGACGCGCCCGGCCCGGCCGACGGCCCCGACACGATCGACCTGACCGGCCTGCCCTGGTGCTCGATCGACAACGACGACTCGCGCGACCTGGACCAGCTCACCGTCTGCGAAGTGCTGGCCGACGGCAGCGTGAAGATTCGGGTGGCCATTGCCGACGTCGACGGCCTGGTCGAAAAGGACACCCCCATCGACCGCCACGCGCAGATCAACACCACCAGCGTCTACACCTCGGCGCGCATCTTTCCGATGCTGCCCGAGAAGCTCTCGACCGACCTGACCTCGCTCAACCCCGCCGTCGACCGCGGCGCCACCGTGACCGAGATGGTGTTCGCGCCCGACGGCGAACTGCTGCGCAGCCACATCCAGCGCGCCCGCGTGCGCAACCAGGCCCAGCTCGCCTACGACGCCGTCTCGGCCTGGCTCACCGGCGACGGCCCGCTGCCCGAGGCCGCCGAGCGCGTGCCCGGCCTCGACCAGCAGCTGCGCACGCAGGATTCAGTGGCGCAGCAGTTGCGCGCGCGCCGGCGCGAGCAGGGCGCGCTCGAATTCCAGACCCTGCAGCCGCGCGCCGAGTTCGACGGCGACCGGGTCATCGCCATCCGCCAGCAGGAGCAGAACCGCGCGCGCCAGATCATCGAGGAATTCATGGTCGCCACCAACGGCGTGGCGGCGCGCTATCTGGCCGGCAAGCGGCGCGCCGCCATCCGCCGCGTGGTGCGCTCGCCCGAGCGCTGGGCGCGCATTGCCGAGCTGGCCGCCGAGCGCGGCACCACCCTGCCGCCCGACCCCGACTCCAGCGCGCTGGAGCAATTCCTGGCCGCCGAGCGCCGGCGCGATCCGCTGCGCTTTCCCGACCTGTCGCTCACCATCGTCAAGCTGATGGGCCGCGGCGAATACGTGGTCGAGCGCCCCGGCGGCCCCGCCATCGGCCACTTCGGCCTGGCGGTGCGCGACTACTCGCACAGCACGGCGCCCAACCGCCGCTACCCCGACCTCATCACCAGCCGCCTCATCAAGGCCGCGCTGGCCGACCGCAAGGCGCCCTACTCGCACACCGAGCTGGAAATGCTGGCCAACCACTGCACGCGCCAGGAAGACGCCGCCAACAAGGTCGAGCGCCAGCTGCGCAAGTCCGAGGCCGCCATGCTGCTGGAAGGCCGCATTGGAGAGGTGTTCGACGGCGTCGTCACCGGCCAGTCCAAGGGCAACACCTGGCTGCGCATCTTCGAGCCGCCGGCCGACGGCAAGCTGCTGCCCAGCCGCGACCTCAGGGTGGGCGACAAGCTGCGCGCCCGGCTGGTCGATACCAACGTGACGCGCGGCTTCATCGACTTCGAGCAGATCGATTGAGGCCACCTCTCCAACACTTGCGATTTGATAGCTGCCTGCGCTTTCTAGACGGGCGCTAGAGCCCTGTTTGGCTTGAAACGACCCAGGCTTCAAGGCGGGAGCCGGGTGGCCTGAGCGCTAGCCTCGCGCCGTGCGCAGCCGCAGCGCGTTGAAGATGACCGAGGCCGAGCTCAGGCTCATGGCCAGTGCCGCGATCATGGGCGACAGCAGCCAACCGGTGAACGGATACAGCACGCCGGCAGCGATCGGCACGCCGATGCCGTTGTAGACAAAGGCAAACATCAGGTTCTGCCGCATGTTGCGCACCGTTTCGGTGGAAATTTCGCGTGATGCCACGATGCCGCGCAGGTCGCCCTTGACGAGGGTGATCTGGCCACTGTTCATGGCCACGTCGGTGCCCGTTCCCATGGCCACGCCAACGTCGGCGCGGGCCAGCGCCGGCGCGTCGTTGATGCCGTCGCCGGCCATGGCGACCACATGGCCTTGCCGCTGCAGCGCCTCGACCAGGGCCAGCTTGTCGGCGGGCTTGACCTCGCCATGTACCTCGTCGATGCCCAGCTGGGTGGCCACCGCCTGGGCGGTGGCCAGGCCGTCGCCCGTGGCCATGACGATGCGCAGGCCGCTGGCGTGCAACGCGCGGATGGCCTCGGGCGTGCTCGGCTTGACGGGGTCGGTCACGGCCAGCAGGCCGGCCAGGCGGCCATCGACGGCCAGGTGCATGACGCTGGCGCCTGCGCCCCGCAGGCGTTCGGCGTCAAGCTTCAGCTTGGCCACGGCAATGCCCTCCTGCTCCATGAGGGCGGTGTTGCCCAGCGCCAGGCGCCGCCCCTCGACGCTGCCGCGCACGCCAATGCCGCTGCCCGACTCGAAGTCGGCCGGCTGGGCCAGCGGCAGGCCCTGCTCGCGCGCCGCACGGACGATGGCATCGGCCAGCGGATGTTCGCTGCCCTGGTCCAGGCTGGCGGCCAGGCGCAGCACCTCGCCCGCCGTGAAGCCGGGGGCGGCCACGGCGGTGTCGAACGCCGGTTTGCCCGCCGTCAGGGTGCCGGTCTTGTCGACGATGAGCGTATCCACCTCGCGCATCTTCTCGATGGCTCCGGCATCGCGAAACAGCACGCCCTGCGTGGCCGCGCGGCCCGTGGCCACCATCACCGACATGGGCGTGGCCAGGCCCAGCGCGCAGGGGCAGGCGATGATCAGCACGGCCACGGCATTGATCAGGCCGAACACCCAGCTCGGCGCGGGCCCCAACAGGCCCCAGGCGAAGAAGGTGGCGACGGCGATCGCCACGACGATCAGGACGAACTTGCCCGCCACCACGTCGGCCATGCGCTGCATCGGCGCCTTGGAGCGTTGCGCATTGGCCACCAGCTGCACGATCTGCGCCAACATGGTGGCCGCGCCCACCTTGTCGGCGCGCATGACCAGCGCGCCGCTGGTGTTGAGCGTGGCGCCGATCAGCTTGTCGCCCACGCGCTTGGTCACGGGAATCGGCTCGCCCGTCAGCATGGACTCATCCACCGCGCTGTGGCCTTCGGTCACCAGGCCATCGACGGGAACCTTCTCGCCGGGGCGCACGCGAAGCACATCGCCGACGTGAACGTGGCTCAAAGGCACGTCCTCCTCGCTGCCGTCGGCCTTGATGCGCCGCGCGGTCTTGGGTGCCAGGCCCAGCAGGGACTTGATGGCCGCCGAGGTCTGCGAGCGCGCCTTGAGCTCGAACAGCTGGCCCATCATGGTCAAGGAGATGATGACCACCGCGGCCTCGAAATACACGGCCACGCGGCCCATGGAGACGAACGAATCGGGAAACACCTGGGGCGCCACGGTGGCGACCACGCTGTAGACGAAGGCCGCCCCCGAGCCGAGGCCGATCAGCGTCCACATGTTCGGGCTGCGGCCGACGATCGACTGCCAGCCGCGCAGGTAAAAGGGCCAGCCGGTCCACAGCACCACCGGCAGCGACAGCACCAGCTCCACCCAGCTCTGGGTCTGCATGGCGAACCAGCCCAGGCGATGGCCGAACATGGCCAGCACCGTGACGGCAATGGTCAGCGGCAGCGTCCACCAGAAGCGGCGCTGAAAGTCGTGCAGCTCGCTGTTGTCTTCCGCGTCCAGGGGGATCACCGGCTCCAGCGTCATGCCGCAGATCGGGCAGTTGCCGGGGTGGTCCTGCCGGATCTCGGGGTGCATGGGGCAGGTGTAGATCGTGCCGGTCGGCGCTTGCCCGGGTGCGGGGGCAAAAGCCGGCGGGGCCGGCACGGTGACATGTCCGTGGTGATGCTGGTGCTGTTCCATACCCTTGCCTCTGTGGAGTTGCCTCATTCTTGACCTTGCCATCGTGGCAGGGTCAAGCCCCCTCCACTCGGGTCGCGTCCCTTGTGCACTGGCCCATACCAGCCATGCTATTGAGACAAAGACTTGCGATACTGCACATTGATTTCATCGTGGCGGCGCCGTATCTCGGCCGGCCACTGCGCCTTGATCCATGAGAGCACGGCCACGATCTCCTCGTCACTCAGCACGCCCTCGTAGATCGGCATCGCGGTTCGATAGTCGGGCTTGCTGACCAGCCTGGCCAGGCCGTACTTGGTGATGGCAAAAAGCTGCTCGTCGGGGTGATGCCAGGTGTGGCCGCTGGCGTCGTGCGGCGGCGCGGGCAGCAGGCCGTCGGGCCCGCGCTCGCGCCAGTCGGGCTGGCCCTCGCCGTGGGCGCCATGGCAGGCGGCGCATTGCTGGGCGTAGATGCGCCCACCCCTTTGCAACACCTGCCCATCGGCCGGGCGCAGACGCTGCGGCGCGTCCGGGCCGCTGCCGGAACGCCAGGCCCAGTAGCCGGCTGCGGCCAGCACGGCCAGCAACCCGGCGAGGGGCATGACCCAAGGTTTGTGCCGCATGCCTCAGCTGGCCGGCTGGATGTCGGTGACGACCATCTTGCCGCCCTCGTGGACGACCGAGAACTTCACCTTGTCGCCGGGCTTCAGATTGGCCAGCAGCGCCTTGTCGCGCACGGTGAAGACCATGGTCATGCCGGGCATGTCCAGGTTCTTGATCTCGCCGTGCTTGAGCGTGATCTTGCCGTTGTCCGCGTCGATCTTCCTGACCTCGCCATCGGTCAGGGCGTCCGCGGCGGGCGCCGCCGTGGTGCCGGAGATGGCAGCCGTCTGGGCATGACCGGCAAGCGGCAGGGCGATGCCCAGGCTGAGGGCAGAAAGGGCGAGCAGGCGTTGAAGGGTGTTCATGAGGGTCTCGGTTCCATGGGATGGGCAACGCAGGGATCGGGCGGCGTCACTGGCGCTGGACCTGGATGGCGCCCTTCATGCCGGCCTCGTAGTGGCCGGGGATCAGGCAGCCGAAGTCCACCACGCCGGCCTGGGTGAACTGCCAGACGAACTCGCCCTGCTTGCCCGGCTCCAGGGTCAGCTTGCCGGGCTCGTCGTGCTCCATGCCCGGAAACTTGCGCATCTGTTCCAGGTGCTCCAGCAGCTCCTTTTGGGTCCCAAGGTTGATTTCGTGCTTCACCTGGCCGGCGTTCTTGACGATGAAACGCACGGTCTCGCCCTTTTTGACCGTCAGGTCGGAGGGCGTGAAGCGCATCTTGTCGCTCATCTCGATGGTGATGGTGCGGCTGGCCTTGGCGGCGACGCCGGGCTTGCCAATGGCCGTCTCACCCCCCTCATCATGGCCGTGGCCGCCCGCATGGTTGCCGCTGGCGAAGGCCGCCCCCGATGCGGCCAGCGCAAGCATGGCGAAGAGTTGAGAAATAGTGGATCGCGTGAATTTCATAGGTGTTCTCAGGTTGAAAATCGAAGGGAAAATTCAATGCTCGCCATGCGAAGTGGGCTTGCGCACCTTGACTTCGGTCGGCGTTGCCGGCTTGCGCTCGCGCGGCATGGACTGGCCGCCCTCCGCACTGAAACGCGCCGGCTCAGCCATGGGGCCGGTGTACTCATGCGCCACCGTGCCGGCGGGATGCTTGAACCAGCCCGGGTTCTTGTAGTCGCCCTGCTTCTGGTCACGGCGCACCTTGAGCACGCTGAACATGCCGCCCATCTCCACCGATCCGAACGGTCCTTCACCGGTCATCATCGGGATGGTGTTGTCGGGAATCGGCATTTCCATCTCGCTCATGTCGGCCATGCCGCGCTCGCCCATGGCCATGTAGTCCGGAATGAGCTTGTTGATCTTCTTGGCCAGGCCGCTGTGGTCCACGCCAATGAGCGTGGGCACGTTGTGTCCCATGGCGTTCATGGTGTGGTGGCTCTTGTGGCAGTGAAAGGCCCAGTCGCCTTCGGCGTCGGCGACGAATTCGATCTGGCGCATCTGGCCCACCGCCACGTCGGTGGTCACCTCGGGCCAGCGTGCGCTTTTGGGCGTGGGACCGCCGTCAGTACCCGTAACCGCAAACTCGTGGCCATGCAGATGCATCGGGTGATTGGTCATGGTGAGATTGCCGATGCGAATACGAACCTTGTCATTGAGACGGACATTCAAGGAGTCGATGCCAGGAAAGACGCGGCTGTTCCATGTCCACAGATTGAAATCCGTCATTTCAGAGACCTTCGGCGTTGCAGCGCCTGGCTCAATGTCATATGAACTGAGCAGGAAGCAGAAATCCCGCTGCACCTCGTCAATCAGCGGGTGCTTGGCTTTCGGGTGCGTGACCCAGAAGCCCATCATGCCCATGGCCATCTGCACCATCTCGTCGGCGTGCGGGTGGTACATGAAGGTGCCCGGGCGGCGCGCAACGAACTCGTAGACAAAGGTCTTGCCGGACGGAATGGCCGGCTGCGTCAGACCGGTCACGCCATCCATGCCGTTGGGCAGGCGCTGGCCATGCCAGTGCACGGCCGTGTGCTCGGGCAGCCTGTTGGTGACGAAGATGCGCACGCGGTCGCCCTCCACCACTTCGATGGTCGGGCCGGGACTCTGACCGTTGTAACCCCACAGGTGGGCCTTCATGCCCGGAGCCATCTCGCGCACCACGGGTTCGGCCACCAAATGAAACTCCTTGACGCCCTGGTTCATCCGCCAAGGTAGCGTCCAGCCGTTGAGCGTGACCACGGGGTTGTACGGCCGGCCCGAATCGGGGATCAGTGGCGCCATGGTGTTTGGGCTGGTCTGAATGACGGGCTCGGGCAAAGCCGCCATGGCGACACGGCTGACCGCGCCGGCCGCGACGGCGCCGCCTGCAATCCCGGCGAACTTGAAAAAATCTCTTCTGGATGTCATGGCAATCGTCTCTGCATCAGTGACCGGCAGCCGTGTCGCTGGGCGCGCTGGTGGTGACTGACAGGGTGGTGTTGGTGGGGCGCCCGATCACGGAGGCCTGCAAGGCGGCATCGGCCAGCCAGAATTGCTGTTGCGCGTCCAGGGCCGCGGTGACGGCACCGACCTGGTCGCGCGCATCGGCCAACAACTCGAACACGCTGATCAACATGCCGTTGTAGCGAAGCTGGTTCTCCTCCGCGATCACCTTGCGCACCGGCACCACTTCGTCGCGGTAATGCCGCGCCACGTCATAGGCCGTCCGATAGGCCGAATAGCTTTCACGCAGGCTGGAGCCTGCGGCACGCGCCGTCGCTTCGAGCTGGTTGGCGGCCGCCAGCGTTCGGGCGTTCATCGCATCACGCTGCATGCCGCCCCAGTCAAAGACGGGCAGGCGCACCGCGATGTCCCAGCCGCGCGCGGTGGCGCGGGTTCCCGCCGCGTTGTCGAAGGTGGTATTGCGGCGCCCGGTGAGTTCGATATCGGTGAAGCTGGTCACCCTGTTCAAGCCTTGGGCCTTGGCCGCGGCATCCAGCGCAGTCTGCGCCAGGCGGATGTCCAGGCGTGCCTTGGTAGCCAGCGCGCCAACCGCCTGCGGATCCAGCGGCTGCTTGGGAAGATCGGGCAGGCGTTCGGGGAGCTTCAGCGCCTGCGCCTGGCTCTCATCCAGCCCCAGCAGGCGCACCAGCTCTTCCCGGCGCGCCGTGACCTGGTGCTGGGTCTCACTCAGCCGGGTGGCCGCATCGGCATAGAAAGCCTGCTGCCGCGCACGGGTGATGCGGTTGAAGTTGCCCACGCCCTGCATGCGCCGGGCCAGCTCGGCGCCCGCTTCGGCGCTGTCATAGACCTGCTTGGCATATTGGAGCGCCTGCTGTGCGGCCACGGCCCGCACCCAGGCTTGGCGCACCCCGGTGACCTGGTCCACCACGTTGCCGGTCAGGCGCAATTGAGATTGCTCGATGCGCCGGGTGGCGATGCCGTACCGGGTCGGCAGGGTCAACAGGTCCAACAGGCCAAAGGACAGCGCGCGGCTCAAGCCCAGTTCCGGACCGGCCGTCATGCGCTCGAAATCGAAAATGGGATTAACAATCCGCCCCGCCTGGGCGGCGTCGGCTGCCTCGGCCCAGCCTTGCGCCAGCAGGGCCTGCAGGGATGGGCTGTTGCTCAAGGCCAGCTGGACGGCCTCCTTCTGCCCCAAAGGCTGCGCCAGCAGAGCTTCGGCGGCTTGCGCACGCCGGTCGCGCTCCTCCTGGGTGCGTGCCAGTGCCAGTTTGCCTTCGGTGAAGCCGCCCGCTTCATCGTTGACGCGGCCGATGTTCTGCTCCAGGCTGACGCTGGCACATCCGGTCAGTACCGCCAGCCCGAGCGCAGACAGGGCGAGTTTGGCGTGCGAGGCACGCAAACGCATCATGGCGTGCCTCCCCCGTGATGGCCCGCATGCGGGTCGCTGGAGGGGGCGGCATCCTTGACGGACGCGGGCTTGCCCGTCTTGATTTCCTTGGCATAGGCGCGCCAACCGCCGATTTGGCCCACGCGATCATTGGCTTCACGCCAGGATTGCACCTGTTGATCCGCATAGGCCTGGTACGCACCGATGGCGGACGAATACTGCAGCTTCGTCGGCAGTGAAGGCTGGGGGGCTTCGGTATCTGCCGGGGCTTGTGCAAAAGCCGCCCCTGCGAACAACGCCAGTGTCCAAGGCAACAGGGCCCTGAAGGATGGCAGATGACGGGAATGGGCCATGGTCTCCTCTGAAAGCATCTCTGATCTCACGTCGGAGATTCTGGAGAGCCCGCCCTTTCAGCAAGATGTTTGCAACATTACATTCCTGTCAGCTTCATGTCGGCAGGCCTCACACGCGGCACACTTGCGCCAAAACCGCAAAGGAGCCGAACCGGTGAAGATATTGATCGTCGAAGACGAGCCCAAGACGGGTGAATATTTGCGCCAAGGCTTGAGTGAGGCTGGGTATGTCGCGGACTTGGTGGCCCATGGCACCGATGGGCTGCACATGGCCTTGCACGGTGCCTACGACCTCGTGATCCTGGATGTCATGCTGCCCGGGCTGAACGGCTGGCAGGTGCTGCAATCGCTGCGCGAGCGCGGCCTGCAAATGCCAGTGCTGTTCCTGACCGCACGCGACCAAGTGGAAGACCGTGTCAAGGGACTGGAGCTTGGTGCCGACGACTATCTGGTCAAGCCGTTCTCCTTTGCCGAGCTGCTGGCCCGCGTGCGCATCATCTTGCGCCGCGGCCCGGCAGGCAACGAAGGCACCATGTTGCGCGTCGCCGATCTGGAGCTGGATCTGCTGCGCCGCCGGGTCTCGCGCAACGGCAAGCGCGTGGACCTGACGGCCAAGGAATTCGGCCTGCTGGAACTGCTGATGCGTCGCCACGGCGAGGTGCTGCCGCGCTCCCTGATTGCTTCGCAGGTGTGGGACATGAACTTCGACAGCGACACCAATGTCATCGAAGTGGCGATGCGCAGATTGCGCATGAAGATTGATGAGGGCCACCCGGTCAAGCTCATCCAGACCGTGCGCGGCATGGGTTATGTGCTCGACACGCCGCAGGAGGATTGATTGAACCTGGGCATCCGCTGGGGCCGCCTGCCGCTGACGCCGCGCCTGACCCTGCTGTTCACCGCCGTGGCGGTGTCGGTGGTGCTGGGCCTGGGCGCGCTGTTCATGGTCGAGACCGAGCGGCATTTCGTCGAACTGGACCGCATGGCGCTGCAGGACAAGCAGCATTTGATCGAGAAGATCCTGCGGCGCGCCGACTCGGCGGCTGACGCCCGCGCGCGCCTGCAGGAGGCCTTGAGCTATCACGACGGGTTGATCGTGCAAGTGCGCGATGGTCAGCATGGCATCGTGTTTCAACCGACTGCGACGCTGCCCGAGCTGGCCGGCGACGACGCCCTGCTGGCCGGCGGGCATGCGCGCTTTGGCGTCTGGCGGCACGGCGGCACCGAATTTCACACCCTGAGCTTCGAGGTCGTGCCAGGCTACGGCAGCGCGCCCGCACAGGTGCTGATCGCCGCCGATACCCGGCACCACGCCGAGTTTCTGCAGGGGCTGCGCCAGCGCCTGGCCCTGTACGTGCTGGCGGCCTTCGTTGTGTGCGGCCT
Source organism: Burkholderiaceae bacterium (assembly GCA_041396485.1). Taxonomy (GTDB): domain Bacteria; phylum Pseudomonadota; class Gammaproteobacteria; order Burkholderiales; family Burkholderiaceae_C; genus Ottowia. The sequence continues at coordinate 277,789 of JAWKYM010000003.1, forward strand.
GTTGTCCTGGTGGGCGGCACGCCAGGGCCTGGCGCCGCTGCGCGAGATGAAGGCGCGCGCCGCCCTGATCACCAGCCGCAAGATGGGCGAACGCATGCCGGTGGCGGCCGTACCGGTGGAAATGGCCGACCTGGCGCAGGAGCTCAACCGCATGCTCGATCGGCTGCAGGCCGACTTTCAGCGCCTGACCGAATTCGCGTCCGACCTGGCGCACGAGCTGCGCACCCCCATCAGCAACCTGCTGACGCAAACCCAGGTGGCGCTTGCAGCCAAGCGTGACGCGGCGACCTACCGCGACATCCTGGCGTCCAACGCCGAGGAGTTCGAGCGCCTGGCGCGCATGGTGTCGGACATGCTGCTGCTGGCCAAGACCGAGCGGGGAGTCGATCTGCCGCACACCGAGCACTTCTCGGCCCGCCAGGACGCGCAGGCCCTGCTGGAGTTCTACGAGGCCGTGGCCGAGGAAAAGCGCGTGCAGCTGCTGGTGGAAGGCGAAGGCGAAATCGACGGCGACCGCCTGATGTTTCGTCGTGCGGTCAGCAACCTGCTGTCCAACGCGCTGCGCCACACGCCCGAGGCCGGCGCCATCACCGTTCGCATCACCCGTGCGGCGCAGGCCACGAGCGTGGCGGTAGAAAACACGGGCACCGACATCGACGCCAAGATCCTGCCGCGCCTGTTCGACCGCTTTTATCGCGCCGATGCGTCTCGCGCGCACCCGGATACGGAGGGCTCCGGCCTGGGGCTGGCCATCACGCGCGCCATCGTCGAAGCCCACGGCGGCCAGGTCACGGCCACGTCGGGCCAGGGGCGTACCTGCTTTACCCTGGTGTTTCCGCGCCGCACGCCAGCACGCGCCACATAGGCACTCGCCACAGGCCTGGCGCTCCTACAATCGGGCTCGCGTCCGTCGCCTGCCTCCAGGCCGCGTCCCGCTGCGGCGCGCGCCCCATCGAAAGGTCCGCCATGACTCGCTTTGCCCCGGTTGCCGCCCTGACCCTGCTGGCCCTCACCGGCTGTGCCGGCATGGAACAGTCGATCCACGAGGACGACCTGCGGCGCAGCCGCGCGCAGTGTGCCGAATACGGCTTTGCCCCCGACTCGGTGGCCTACTCGCAGTGCATGCAAAGCGCCATGCAGCACATCGACCAGCAGCGCACCGCCAACTTCCAGCGCAGCATGGCCGGCAACGCCGCCATGGGCACTCACGGCGTGGGGACGGCCCCGGTGCAGCCGGTCACGACCATCGAGTTCAACAAATCGACCTCGACATCGGTCACCAACGAGATTCACACCGCGCCGCCGCCGCACATGACCTGCGCCACCAATGCGGCCGGCAACGCGGGGCGCTGCACCAGCAACTGAGACGGGGTGCTCGCAGCCGCCCTGGCCGGCGTCAGAAGCCGGCCCCCGGCTGCGCCAGATAGACCTCCTCAGCGGGCGTGCTGCGACGCCCCAGGATGGCGTTGCGGTGCGGAAAGCGGCCAAAGCGCGCGATCACGTCCTGGTGCTTGTGGGCGTACTCCAGCGTGCCGTCAAAAAACGCCCTGGGCTCGGCGCCCGGCGCATCGCGCAGGGCGGCAAACAGGGCCACGCTGCGCGCCTGCATGGCAGGGTTCTCGGCGTGCTCCAGCGGCAGGTAGCAGAAGATGCGCGCCATGGGCGGCACGGCCTGGTCGTGTCCCTGGTCGATGCCCTCCAGTGCGGTGGCCAGTGCCTGGGGGTCGGCGGAAAAGCTCTCTGGCCGGCCGCGAAACACGTTGCGGCTGAACTGGTCGAGCACGATCAGCAGCGCCAGCCGGCCCTGGGCGCTCGCAGCCCAGGCGTCCAGCCGGCCAGCGCGTGCCGCCGCAAGGGTGGCGCCGAAGCGCTGGTCCAGCAGGGCGTCGAAGGCCTCGTCCTTGCGAAACCACTGCGCCTGCACGCGCTGCATGGCGGCGGCCTCGACAGGATAGGCGCCCAGCCACAGGCCCAGCACGTCGGCGGCCTGCGTGGGCAGGGACGGGGTGGCGATGTCGGTCATGCACGCATTCTGGCAGCACCGCCGCGGGTTTGCCTGTGTGCGCTCTGGCGCCCGTGCTGGCATGATGAAGCGACCTTCGAGGAGTGAACCGCGATGACCATCGACGCAAACGCATCCATCGAAGCCCTGCGCACGCTGGCCCTGGTGGGCGCGTCGGGCAGCGGCAAGACCAGCCTGGCCGAGGCCCTGCTGCACGCCAGCGGCGCCATCGGTGCGATGGGCAGCGTCGAGCGCGGCAGCACCGTGAGCGACCACGACCCGATGGAAGTCAAGGCGCAACACTCGCTGCAGTCCTCAGTGCTGCACCTCGATCACGCCGGCTGCCGCATCCATCTGATCGACACGCCCGGTCTGCTGGACTTCATCGGCCACAGCCTGCCGGCGCTGGAAGCGGTGGAGACCGCCGCCATCGTCATCAACGCCACCACCGGCATCGAGCCGATGACGCGGCGCATGATGGAGCAGGCCGCCGAGCGCCAGCTCGACCGCCTGATCGTGGTGAGCAAGATCGACGCCGACGGCGTGGACCTGCCCGGCCTGCTGGCCGACATCCAGGCCACGTTCGGCAAGGCCTGCCTGCCGCTGAACCTGCCGGGTGCCGGCGCCACCCAGGTGCTGGACTGCTTCTACAACCGCACGGGCCAAGGCGACTTTGGCACCGTGGACGACGCGCACCGCGCCCTGGTCGAGCAAGTGGTGGAAGTCGATGCCGCCTTTGTCGAGCGCTACCTGAACGAGGGCGACGTGGACGCCGGCGAGCTGCACGCCCCGCTGGAGCAGGCCCTGCGCGAGGGCCACCTGGTCCCGGTGTGCTTTGTGTCGGCGCGCAGCGGCGCCGGCGTGCAGGAACTGCTGGACGTCATGGCCCGCCTGCTGGCCAGCCCGACCGAGGGCAACCCGCCCGAGTTCCTGAACGGCGAGGGCGAGGCGGCCAAGCCCCTGCACGCGCAACCCGACCCGGCGGCCCACGTGCTGGCGCACGTGTTCAAGCTCAGCATCGACCCCTACGTGGGCAAGCTGGGCTTCGTGCGCGTGCACCAGGGCACCATCGCGCCGGGCTCGCAACTCTTCATCGGCGAGGGACGAAAGCCCTTCAAGGTGGGCCATCTGTACCTGCAGCAGGGCAAGGAGCACGTCGAACTGGCCAGCGCCGGGCCGGGTGCGATCTGCGCCATCGGCAAGGTGGACGAGCTGCAGTTCGACGCTGTGCTGCACGACGCGGCCGAGGACGATTCCATCCGTCTCAAGCCCATGGCCTTTCCGGTGCCGGTGCACGGCATCGCCATCACCCCCAAGCGGCGCGGCGACGAGCAGCGCCTGTGGGAGGTGGTGGGCAAGCTGGTGGCCGAGGACCCCTGCCTGCGCCTGGAGCGCGCGGCCGGCACGCACGAGACGATCGTGCGCGGCCTGGGCGAGGTGCACCTGCGCGTGCTGCTGGAGCGCCTGCGCGACGTGCACAAGTTCGAGGTGGACACACACCCACCGCGCATCGCCTACCGCGAGACCATCACGCAAAACGCCGCCGCCCAATACCGCCACAAGAAGCAGAGCGGCGGCGCCGGCCAGTTTGGCGAGGTGCACCTGCGCGTGGAGCCGCTGCCGCGCGGTGCCGGCTTCGAGTTTGTCGACCAGGTCAAGGGCGGCACCATTCCGGGCCAGTTCATGCCGGCGGTCGAAAAAGGCGTGCGCGAGGCGCTGACCGAGGGCGTGATCGCCGGCTACCCGGTGCAGGACGTGCGCGTGATCGTGCACGAGGGCAAGCACCATCCGGTGGACAGCAAGGAGGTGGCCTTCGTCACCGCCGGCAAGAAGGCCTTTCAGGCCGCCATGCGCGAGGCCAGGCCCGTGGTGCTGGAGCCCATCGCGCGCCTCTTGATCACCGCGCCCGACAGCGCCACCGGCGCCATCACGGGCGACCTGTCGGCACGGCGCGGCATCGTCAGCGGCACCGACAGCGGCCGCGATGGCGAGCTGACCATCAGCGGCCAGGTGCCGCTGGCCGAGCTGGCCGACTACCAGAGCCGGCTGAACGCCATGACGGCCGGCCAGGGCCACTACTCACTGGCACTGTCGCACTACGCGGCGGTGCCGCCTGCGGTGCAGCAGCAACTGGTCAGCCAATACCAGCAGCCGACCGACGAGTGATGCCGACGTTCAGCGGCGCTGCTCGATCAGCTGACCACGCAATTCCCCATCGGGGTAGCTGGCCGTCGTCAGGTTGACGTACCACTGGCCGGCCAGCAGGTCGGCGCGCTGGTGCGGCGTCAGCATGGCTCGACCCTCGGACGGGCTGATCACCGAGCGGCCCAGCGACAGCACGGCCGGCGCCAGTTCGCCGCTCATGCCCGGGCTGTGAAAGCTGGCGCTGCGCACCGGCCCGCTGAGGCCTGAAAAGCGCAGCTTCCAGCGCAGCAAGCCGGTGTTGCGGTTGAGCACCGCCACCAGTTCGCCGCGTGCGCCGCTGTCGTTGCTTGGCACCGCCTCACGCCCGCTGAGGTGCGCACTGAAGGCGGCCAGCTCGGGCAGGCGCTCGGGCACCGGCGGGGGCGCTACCGGGCGCGGCCCCGGGCCCACGGCACAACCGGCCAGCACGGCCGCCATTGCCAGGGCAATGACCAGGCGCGCGCGCATCAGTTGACCACCTGCAGCTGCCCACGCAGCTCACCCTGCGGGTAGCTGCTGGTGAACACGCTGACGTACCAGCGCCCGCCCAGCAGGTCGGCGGCCTGCTGCGGGCTGAGCGTGGCGCGCCCCTCGTAGCGGATGCCGAAGGGGCTGGGCCAAATCATGGTGGCGGGGGCGTTGTGCGCCGCGTCGGCCGGGCCGTGAAACTCCACCGCCGTGATGGCGCCCGCCAGGCCGTCCCACGACGCCTTCCAGCGCAGCACGCGCGTGTTGCTGTCGTACAGCGCATCGAGCCGGCCGCTGGCGCCGCTGCGCGCCGGCGGGATCACGCTGGCTCCATCCAGGGTGGTGGTCAGCGTCACCAGGTTGGGGTTGGCCGGCGGCGCGGACTCCGTCACCGGCGGCAGCGGCTGCGGCGTGGACTGGGGCGCGGGCGGCACCGGCATCGACTGCGCGCCCATTGGCTGCGGCGCTGGCGTGGCCGGCGCGGCGGGCAGGGGCCCGGGCATGCGGATGGGCGGCGGGTTGTAGCGCGGGCCCAGGTCCACCGTGCCGCAGGCGCTGGCCAGCAGGGCCGCCGCCAGCGCGGCCCAGACGACGCGCGTTCGGATCAGGCTGGACTCGGTCATGGGCAAACTCCTTGGCTTCTTGTGCGGGGTTCAGGGGTTCCGCCAACTGACGGTTCGTGTGCGCTGGATTGTAGGCACGCCCTGCACCCGGCCGATACGTGCCCTGCTATGCTGGGCTGCCCACCCCGCAAGCTTTTCGCGCCATGCTCGATCTCGCCACCCTGCAAGCCCTGCTCGCCCCCCTGCTGCCCGGCCTGATGGGCGTGCGCCTGCTTCAGGTGTCGCCCGAGCGCGTGCGCGCCGAGATGACGGTGCGCCCCGACCTCTGCACCGCTGGCCACCGCTTGCACGGCGGCTCCTTCATGGCCTTTGCCGACACCCTGGGCGCGGTGGGCACGGTGCTCAATCTGAAACCTGGCCAGAGCACCACCACCACCGACTCCAGCACCAAGTTCATGGCCGGCGCGCCCGAAGGCAGCGTGGTGACGGGCGAGGCCGTGGCCCTGCACCGCGGGCGCAGCACCCAGGTGTGGCAAACCACCATCACCAACGCCGAGGGCAAGCTGTGCGCCGTGGTCACGCAGACCCAGCTGGTGCTGCAGCCCGATGCCGGGGCCCCGGCATGACCGTCATCCCGATGAACATCGCCCTGACCCTGGCCACGGCCGCGGTCACGCTGGCGCTGGGCGAGTGGATCAAGAACCGCGTCAAGCTGCTGGCGCGCTACTTCATCCCCTCGCCCGTGATCGGCGGCGTGGTGTTCTCGCTCGTCGCGCTGGTCGGCCATGCCGGCGGCTGGTTCAGCTTCACGCTGGACGGCCACATGCGCGACTTCCTGCTGCTGGTGTTCTTCACCACCATCGGCTTCACGGCCAGCTTCGAGCTGCTCAAGAAGGGCGGCGTGGCGGTGGTGGTGTTCCTGGCCTGCGCCGTGGGCCTGGTGCTGGTGCAAAACGGCGTGGGCGCCGTGCTGGCCAAGGCGCTGGGCGTTTCGCCGCTGATCGGCCTGGCGGCCGGCTCGATCGCGCTGACCGGCGGGCATGGCACGGCGGCCGCCTTCGGGCCGCTGCTGGAACAGGCCGGCGCCGTCGGCGCCCTGCCCGCGGCCATCGCGGCGGCCACGTACGGTCTGGTGGCCGGCTGCGTGATCGGCGGCCCGGTGGGCACGCTGCTGATGCGCCGCCACGGCATCCAGGGCAGCGCCTTCCCGCACGACCTCGGCGCGGTCCAGGACAGCGCTGACGAAGAAGAAGAAAAGACCCGCCACGTCACCAGCGACGACGCGATCCTGAAGGCCACCATGCTGCTGCTGGTCTCGATCGGCGTCGGCACCCTGCTGGTCAACTGGCTCAAGACCCTGCACATCACCCTGCCGGCCTACCTGGGGCCGATGCTGGTAGCGGCCATCATCCGCAACCTGATCGACTGGCGCGACTGGCGCCTGCCCGAGCGTGAGTTCGAGGTGGTGGGCAACGTCTCGCTGGCCTTCTTCCTCACGCTGGCGCTGATGTCGATGAAGCTGTGGGAGCTGGCCGCCGTGGCCGGGCCGCTCCTGGTCATCCTGCTGGTGCAGAGCGTGATCATGTTCGCCTACGCCTACTTCGTCACCTTCCGCCTGATGGGCTCGGACTACGACGCGGCGGTGATCGCCGCCGGGCACTGCGGCTTCGGCATGGGCGCCACGCCCAACGCGATGGCCAACATGGAGGCCTTCACGCGCGTCAACGGGCCCTCGTTCAAGGCCTTCTTCGTCATTCCGCTGGTGGGCTCGCTGTTCATCGACTTCTTCAACGCAGTGGCGATCACCTCGTTCATCGGATTCCTCAAGTGACCGCGCCCGCTGTTGCCACGCACCGGCTGCTGGTGCACCCGGCCACGCCCGGCACGGCCGTGCGCTGCCTGCAGGTGCGCGTCGATGCATCGGGCCCGCACGCGTGGCGACTGCACTATGAGCTGCAGGGCGATCTCGCCGCCCTGCGCCTGCCGCCGCCCGCCGCCACGCCCGCCGCCACGGACGACCTGTGGCGCCACACCTGCTTCGAGGCCTTCGTCGGCGCCGAGGGCTCGCCGGCGTACCACGAGTTCAATTTTTCTCCCTCGGGCGACTGGGCGGCCTATGCCTTCAGCGCAGAGCGCATACGCGACGCCCAAGTGCCCGCCCTGCCCGCCCCGCGCATCCGACGCGCGCAGGACGGCGCCACGCTGCAGCTTCAGGTCGATCTGCCGTGCAGCGCCCTGCCGCCCGGCGCTGGCCTGCTCGGCCTGAGCGCGGTCATCGAGGCCATCGACGGCCAGCTCAGCTACTGGGCGCTGAGACACCCGCGTGCGCAACCCGACTTTCACCACCGCGCCGGCTGGACCGCGCGCCTGCCCTCCCCTCCGATCCACCCCGCATGAAATTCGGCCTTGAACGCTTCCTCGAAGACCCCGCCCTGCGCGCCCCGCTGGCGGGCCGGCGCGTGGCGCTGCTGGCGCACCCCGCCTCGGTCACGCGCGACCTCGCGCACGCGCTCGACGCCCTGGCCGCCCTGCCAGACGTGAATCTCACCGCCGCCTTCGGCCCCCAGCACGGCCTGCGCGGCGACAAGCAGGACAACATGGTCGAGTCGAGCGACTACACCGACCCGCGGCTGAGCATCCCGGTGTTCAGTCTGTATGGCGAAGTGCGCCGCCCCACGCCCGCCATGCTGGACCGCTTCGACGTGCTGCTGGTCGATTTGCAGGACCTGGGCTGCCGCATCTACACCTTCATCACCACGCTGCGCTACATGCTGGAGGCGGCCCACACGCACGGCAAGGCCGTGTGGGTGCTGGACCGCCCCAACCCCGCCGGCCGGCCCGTGGAGGGCCTGACGCTGCGCGCTGGCTGGGAAAGCTTTGTCGGCGCCGGCCCCATGCCCATGCGCCACGGCCTGACGCTGGGCGAGCTGGGCCACTGGTTCATCGCCACGCTGGGCCTGAAACTGGAGTACCGCGTGATCGCCATGCACGGCTGGCAGCCCGAGGCCGCGCCCGGCTTTGGCTGGCCGACGGAGCGAACGTGGGTCAACCCCAGCCCCAACGCCGCGTCCTTGAGCATGGCGCGCGCCTATGCCGGCACTGTGATGCTGGAAGGCACCACGCTGTCCGAAGGCCGCGGCACCACGCGCCCGCTGGAGGGGTTTGGCGCGCCCGACATCGACACGCGCCGCCTGCTGGCCGACATGCGCGCGCTGGCGCCCGACTGGCTGGCCGGCTGCGTGCTGCGCGAATGCTGGTTCGAGCCCACCTTTCACAAGCACGCGGGCGAGCTGTGCGCCGGCGTGCAGATCCACGTCGAAGACCCCACGCACTACAACCACGCCGCCTTCCGCCCCTGGCGCCTGCAGGCCCTGGCCTTCAAGGCGCTGCGCCAGCAAGCACCCGACTACCCGCTGTGGCGCGACTTCGCGTACGAGTACGAGCACGAGCGCCTGGCCATCGACCTCATCAACGGCAGCCCGCTGCTGCGCGAGTGGGTGGACGACCCAAAAGCGCCGCCGGCCGCGCTCGACGCGCAGGCCGTGGCCGACGAGCAGGCTTGGCTGCAAGAGCGCCGGCCTTTTCTGATTTATGAATGAAATCGGCCTCCAGCGCTTGTATATCAACCGCGAGCAGCTATCGCTATCATAGTTTTCAGGAGACGTCATGAGCGCCGTCACGATCTACCACAACCCCCGGTGCAGCACCTCGCGCAAGGCGCTGGACTTGCTGCGCGAACGCGGCATCGAGCCCGCCATCGTCGAGTACCTCAAGCACCCGCCCAGCACCGCCGAACTCAAGGCCATCGCCAAGGCCACGGGCCAGCCGCTGCGCGCCCTGCTGCGCACCAAGCAGCCCGAGTATCTGGAGCAAGGCCTGGACAACGAAGCCTTGAGCGACGACCAACTGGCCGCCGCCATGCACGCCACGCCGGTGCTGATCGAGCGGCCGATCGTCGTCACGGCCCGGGGCGCGCGGCTGGGGCGGCCGGTGGAACGGATTCTGGAAGTGCTGGGCTGACCGCCGTGCCAGCCGCCATCCAGGCCGACCGCCTCGCCGACCCGGCCCCCGGCGCCCCCCGCTCGCGCGCCGACCTGTTCTGGTCCTTCAGCTGGATCGCGCTGCAGGGCTTTGGCGGCGTGATGGCGGTGGTGCAGCGCGAGCTGGTCGAGCGCAAGCGCTGGCTCACGCGCGAGCAGTTCGTCGAGGACTGGGCGGTGGCGCAGATCATGCCCGGGCCCAACGTGGTCAACCTGTCGATGATGATCGGCGACCGCCACTTCGGGCTGTCGGGCGCGGTGGTGGCCTTGGCCGGCATGCTGGCGCTGCCCAGCGTGTTGGTGCTGCTGCTGGCGGCCGGCTTTGCCAGCGTGGCCGACTCAGCCCTGGCCCAAGGCGCGCTGCGCGGCATGGGCGCGGTGGCGGCGGCGCTGATCATCGCCACCGGCCTCAAGCTGATCGGCGCGCTGCGCGGCAACCCGATGGGGCGCGCCGTGTGCCTGGCGCTGGTGGCGCTCACCGTCGTGGCGATGGCGGTGTTCAAGGTACGGCTGGCCGTGGTGCTGGGGGTGCTGGGCGGCGGCGGCTGCCTGTGGGCCTGGCACTGCCTGCGCCCAGCCGCGTCCAGCGCCGGCGAGGCGCCGCGACCATGACCATCACGCTGGGCGCGGCCGACTGGCTGGATTTGTTCGTGCGCTACCTGTCGCTGTCGCTGCTGGCCGTCGGCGGCGCCATCGGCACGGCACCCGAGATGCACCGCTACCTGGTCAGCGACCGCCATTGGCTGAGCGAGTCGCAGTTCAACGGCTCCATCGCGCTGGCGCAGGCCGCGCCCGGGCCCAACGTGCTGTTCGTGGCGCTGATGGGCTGGAACGTGGGGCTGAACGCCGCCGGCGGCCCCGCGGCCGGCTGGCGCGCCTGGGCGCTGGCGCTGCTGGGCGCCGCCACCACCATGCTGGGCATGCTGCTGCCCTCGGGCGTGCTGACCTACACCGCCACGCGCTGGGCGCACCGCAACCGCGAGCGGCGCTCGGTGCGCGCCTTCAAGGCGGGGATGGCGCCCATTGTCGTCGGCCTGCTGCTGGTCACCGGCTGGCTGCTGACGGTGGCGCACGACCAGCCGGCGCGCGACTGGCGCCTGTGGCTTCTGACGGCGGTAGCCACACTGATCGTCTGGCGCACGCGCATCCACCTGCTGTGGCTGATCGGTGCCGGCGCGCTGCTGGGCGCGCTGGGCTGGGTATGAGCGGGCCGCCGTCGTGTTTCATGAATGAAATCGGGCTCCAGCGCTTGCAAACAAAGCGCAAGCAGCTATTTATTTGATAGTAATTGTCGAAAGTTTTGCAGCGCCGGCGCCGACGCTGCGGCGATCGCCGCGTGCGCCTCAGCGGCCGTAGGTGGCGGTGAGCGAGGCCTTGCCCAGCACCTTGTCGGCCAGCGCCTTGTTCAGCACGAAACCATAGAGCGCGGCGGTGCCCGTCTTCGGTACGCCCGCAGCCACTTCGATCTTGTCCACGACCAGCGCGTAAATGGTGATCTGGTAGCGGTGCGGCCGGTCGCCTTCGGGCGGACAGGGGCCGCCGTAGTTGCCATTGCCGCCGGTGGCGCCGGTGTCCATGAAGTCGTTGGTGCCGCCGAAAGCGCCGGCGGGCAGCCGATCGGCCCGGTTGCCCGCGCCTTGCGGCAGCGCGTGCACGTCCGCCGGGATGTCGTAGACCGCCCAGTGCCAGAAGCCGCTGCCGGTGGGCGCATCCGGGTCGTACATGTGCAGCGCGAACGATCGGGTGCCGGCCGGCGCATTGCGCCACACCAGCGCCGGCGACACGTTGCCGCCCTTGCAGCCGAAGCCGTTCAGCACGAACTGGTTGGCAAAGTGGCCGTCGCTCAGGTCCGGGCTGCCGAGCGTGAAGGCGCCGGGTGTCGGCATGCTGCTGCAGCCGGCAAGACCGGCGATTGCCAGTGCCAGCAACAGGCGCGTCGAACGGAAGGATGTCCACTTGATCATGGCTGTGCTCCTGTCTGTGTCGATGATCCATGGCGCCGCAGCGCCGCTGCACCCACCGGCGACGGCGATGACCGCGCCGCCCCACGCCGGGGCCGCGGCCAAGCGCCTTCGCCCAGGCCCATTGTAGGGACGCCATGGCGCCGTGCCCAGGGTCACACCGGCGGCGCTTGCCCGCTCGCACGGCGCCGACGGCGCGCAGGCACAGGGCCGGGAACACGCGGCCCGCCGAGGCGCGGCTCAGGCCATCCCGGTTGCCTGCGGCAAAAAAGCCGAATCGGGATCCATGGCCCGCAGATAAAGCGTCACAAGCTATATATTCAATAGCTTTCGTCAGAAATCCAGCAGCGCGGGCAGCGCCTGCGCCGACGGGGCGGCAATCACCGCGTCGGCCACCTCGTCGAGTTCGCTCGGCCCGGGGTTGACGATGACGACCCGCGCGCCCGCGGCGCGCGCCAGGTGCGCGAGGCCAGCCGCCGGATAGACCGCGCCCGAGGTGCCCACGACCAGCATCACGTTGCAGGCCTTGGCCGCGCGCTCGGCGGCGGCCAGCACCTCGGCCGGCAGCGACTCGCCGAACCACACCACGCCGGGCCGCACCAGGTTGCCGCATTGCGCGCAGCGCGGCGGCCGGCCGGGTGCGGCCTGCTCGACCGCGCAAGCATCCTGCGCGCGCCGCGCCAGCGGGCAAGGGTCGAGCCAGCGGTCGTGCCGGATGTTGCCGTGCAGCGCCAGCACGCCGGGGCTGCCGGCCGCCTGGTGCAGGCCGTCGACGTTTTGCGTGATCAGCGTCAGGCGGCCCGGGTGGCGCTGCGCAAAGGCCGCCAGCGCGCGGTGGCCGGCGTTGGGCTGCACGCCCTGCAGCTTCGCGCGTCGCTCGGCATACCAGGCCCACACACGGGCCGGGTCGCGCCGAAACGCCGCTTCGGTCGCCAGGTCCTCGGGCCGAAAGCGCGCCCACAGTCCGGTCTGCGCATCGCGAAACGTCGGCACGCCCGACTCGGCGCTGACGCCGGCGCCGGTCAGCACGGCAATGCGGGCGGCCGCGCGCAGCCCATCGCGCACCGCGCCATCGGGGGCCGAAGGCGCGGTCGTCATGACGGCCGTGGCCCGCGCCGGTCCAGCCACACGCCCAGGCCCTGCGCGTTCAGCTCGATGTCGATGGCCAGCAGCCGCGCCGCTTCGTCCTCGCCGCCCGACCAGCCGTGGCGCAGCGCGCGGCCGACGTAGAGCTGCCGCAGGCCCGCGCGCAGGGCGGCGTGGCGGCCGTCCCGGGCCCCCAGGTCGGCAGCGGCCGCGATCGCCACCATGGCGTCGATCTGCTCGTGCAGCTGCGCCGCCAGCCGCTGCACCGGCTCGAGGCGGCCGAAGTGCGTCGGGTAGACGGCGGCGGGCCGCAGCGCCAGCAGGCGGTCGACGGAGCGGTGCAGCGCCGGCGGATCGAACTCGATCGGCGAGGTGGCCGGCACGATGAACGGGCCCTGCGCGGTGTCGAACTCGCGGTACGACACGCCAAAGGTGTCGCCGCTGAACACGCTGCCCGAGGCCGGATCGAAGATGGCGTTGTGGTGGCGCGCGTGGCCCGGCGTGTCCAGGCACACCAGGCGCCGGCCGGCCAGATCGACCGCGTGGCCATCGGGCGCCTCGACCACGCGCTCGGCCGGCACCGGCACCAGGCGGCCGTAGCTGCGCTGCATCTCGGCCTCACCATACACCGCCGTCGCGCCGGCCCACAGGCGGCTGGGGTCGACCATGTGGCGCGCGCCGCGCGGGTGCACCACCAGGCGGGCCTTGGGCAGCTGCTGCAGCAGCGCACCGGCGCCGCCGGCGTGGTCCAGGTGCACGTGCGTCAGGATCAGCCAGTCCACGTCGCCCGGTCTCAATCCCGCCTGCTCCAGCGCCGCCAGCAAAAGCGGCACCGAGTGGTTGACGCCGCAGTCGATGAAGGCGCCACGGCCTTGCTCGACCACCAGGTAGGCCGCGTCCAGGCGCGGACGCACGAAGCCGGTGTCGATGACGTGGATGCCGTGGGCTGGACTCATGGGAAGGCTCGCAACAAGAGGTTGCAGCGATTTTGACTGGTCACGCCCGGGGCGCCGCCAGCAGCCCCTGCTCGACCATCACCACCAGGCGCTCGGCCAGCGCGCGGCAGGCTCCGTCGTCCAGTCCGCGCAAGGGCCCATCGAGCATCAGCATCGCCATGCCGTGCACGGCCGACCAGGCCAGGAATTCCGCGCCCGGCCGCCGCGCGCGCGGCAGCAGGCCGGCCGCAACCATGCCATCCAGGGTGTGGCCCAACAGCTGATAGGGGTCCAGCCCGCTGGCGCCGCGCGGGGCCATGTCCTCCGGTGCAAACTCTTCCAGCTCGAACGGGCGCGCGGCAAACGCGGTGCGAAACAGGCCCGGCTCGGCGCGCGCAAAGCGCAGATACCCCAGGCCCACACCGCGAAAGGCAGCCCGCGCGCGGCGCCGACCGTCGCGCAGCCGCTGCGCGGCGTTGACCTCCGTCTCGATGGCGCGCGCCAGCCCTGCCAGTGCCTCGGCCCGCACGGCTTGCAGCAAGGCCTGGTGGTTGGCGAAATGGCGATAGGCGGCATTGGGCACTACGCCCGCGCGGCGTGTGGCCTCGCGCAGCACCACGGCGGGCGGCCCGCCCTCGCGCGCCAGCTCGACCCCGGCCTGCAGCAGCGCGCGCCGCAGATCACCATGGCGATAGCTGCGGCGGATCGGTGCCGATTCATTGGTTGACGAATTCATTGGGCCACCTGTGGACACGATCCATCTCCGCCTCTACGATAAGTGTACAGCGTCCACAATCAAATTGCGCCTGAGATCCGGATGCTTTGGTCGAGCCTTGCGGTGCGCGGTTCGCAACCCAACCCCTCACGCTCTCCATCACCCACCAGCATCATGAAATACCAAGCCAGTTGCCATTGCGGGAAAGTGGCGTTCGAGTTCGACGGCGAGATCAAGGAAGTCGTGTCGTGCAACTGCTCGATCTGCCAGCGCAAGGGCGCGCTCCTGTGGTTCATGCCGCGTGCCGGCCTGCACCTCACCACCCCCGAAGACGCTGCCGCCAGCTACACCTTCAACAAGCACGTGATCCGCCACCGCTTTTGCCCCACCTGCGGCATCCATCCGTACGGCGAGGGCGTCGATGCCAAGGGCAAAGCCATCGCCGCCATCAACGTGCGCTGCGTCGAGGGCATCGACCTAGACGCCCTGAGCATCAAGCACTTCGACGGGCGCTCGATGTGATTTCAAACCCCGGGAAGCCTCTCATGCAATTCACCCCCTATCTCAACTTCGACGGCAACTGCGCCGAGGCCTTTGCGTTCTACGCCAAGCTGTTTGGCGGCACCATCGTCTATCAGGGCACGTTCGGCGAAATGCCCCCCTCAGCCGGCATGCCGCCCATCCCCGAGTCGGCCCGAGGCCGCATCATGCACGTGCACCTGCAGATCAAGCACCAGTCGCTGATGGGCTCCGACACCATGCCGGGCGCCGATGCTGCCTGCGCGGGCGGCTATCAAGCGCCGCAGGGACTGTGGGTGTCGATCCAGGCCACCGACGCCGCCGAAGGCCAGCGCCTGTTCGACGCGCTGGCGCCCGGCGGCCAGGTGGTGATGCCTTTTGGCGCCACCTTCTGGTCGCCCGGTTTCGGCATGGTGCGCGACCGCTTCGGCACGCCCTGGATGGTGAACGTGCCGGTGCCGGCCTGATCCAACGCCCATCCGCGTGTTGTTGGAGACTTGCATGGCCGATCGCACCATCCACCTGCACCGCGTGCTGCGCTGCCCGCCGCACAGGCTGTACCGTGCCTTCACCGAGGCCGACGCCATGGCCAAGTGGCTGCCGCCGCACGGCTTCACCTGTCAGGTGCATCAGTTTGAGGCGTGTGTCGACGGGCGTTTTCGCATCTCGTTTCGCAACTTCGGCACCGGCAGCGCCCACGCGTTTGGCGGCCAGTATCTCGAACTGGTGCCGGACGAGCGCATCCGCTACACCGATCGCTTCGAAGACCCCAGCCTGCCGGGCGAACTGGAAGTGACGGTGACACTGAAGGCCGTGAGCTGCGGCACCGAGCTGGACGTCACGCAAAGCGGTATCCCCGCGGCCATCCCGCTGGAGGCGTGCTACCTGGGCTGGCAGGAGTCGCTGGCGCAACTGGCGCAACTGGTGGAGCCCGAGGTTCCCGGCTGAAGACCATGCCCCTCAAGCTCTACGGCCACCGCTTTGCCGCCTTCGTCTGGAAGCCCCTGATCGCCGCCTACGAGCGCGGCGTGAGCTTCGAGTTCTGCCCGATCGACTCCGAACACCCTGAGCACTGCGCGCGCATCGCCGAGCTCTCGCCCACGGGGCAGTTTCCGGCGTTGACCGACGGCACGCGCGAAATCACGCAGTCCAGCGCGGTGATCGAGTACCTCGATCGGGTGGGCCCGGCGGTACCGATGATCCCTGCGGAGCGCGACGCCGCGCTCACGGCGCGCATGATGGCTGCCGTGTTCGACGACTACGTCGCCCAGCCCATGCAGCAGGTGGTGGCCGAGGCCTTGCGCCCCAGGGAGCAGCAGGACCCGCAACGCGTGGTCGAGGCCAAGGCCCGGCTGGACAAGACCTACGCCTGGCTGGCCGGCCGCATCGGTGCCGGTTGGGCCGCGGCCAGCGCCTTCAGCATCGCCGACTGTGCCGCAGCCCCGGCGCTGTTCTACGCCGACTGGGTGCACCCGATTCCCGAAGGTGCCCTCCGGGCCTATCGGGCGCGGCTGCTGGCGCGACCCTCGGTGGCGCGCGTGGTGGACGAGGCGCGCCCCTATCGCCCGCTTTTCCCACTCGGTGCGCCCGATCGTGATTGAAGCGGATCGACCCGGTGCAGTCCCACCCAGGCAAGGAGCAAGCACATGAACAACCCCGCCAAGAACACCATCTGCCTCTGGTTCGAGCGCGACGCCGAGGCCGCGGCACACTTCTATGCCAAGACCTTTCCCGACTCGTCCGTCGGCGCCGTGCATCGCGCGCCGGGCGACTATCCATCGGGCAAGCAGGGCGACGTGCTGACGGTGGAGTTCACCGTCATGGGCATTCCCTGCCTCGGCCTCAACGGCGGGCCGGCCTTCAAGCACAGCGAAGCATTTTCGTTTCAGGTCGCCACGGTCGACCAGGCCGAAACCGACCATTTCTGGAACGCCATCGTCGGCAACGGCGGGCAGGAAAGCGAATGCGGCTGGTGCAAGGACCGCTGGGGCATCTCCTGGCAGATCACGCCGGTGGCGCTGACGCTGGGCTACACCGACCCGGACCGCGCCGCCGCCCAGCGCGTGTTCGAGGCCATGATGCAGATGAAGAAGATCGACGTCGCGGCCATCGAGGCAGCGCGGCGCGGATGACTGAAAGGAGACTCCTCATGAATGCTCCCGCCGTGCCCACCGTCGTGCCCCGCGAGCAGTGGCAAGCCACGCGCTCTGAACTGCTGGTGCGCGAGAAAGCCCACACCCGCGCCGGCGACGCCCTGGCCGCCGCGCGCCGGCGCCTGCCCATGACGCCCATGGCGCCCGACATTCGCGTCACCGGCGCCGATGGCCCGGTCCCTTTGAGCGCCGTCTTCGAGGGCCGACGGCAGCTTCTGGTATACCACTTCATGTGGAAGCGCGGCGCATCGCACGACAAGCAATGCCCCGGTTGCACGCACACGCAAGTCGCGATGAACCAACAGGTGCGCGCCTACCTGGCCGCGCGCGACGTGACCTACGCCGTGTTCTGTGCCGGCCCTTGGAACGAGATCGCCGCCTATCGCGACTTCATGGGCTGGAGCATGCCCTGGTACTCGACAGCCGACACCGGCGACGACCTGCCGGCCATCCGCGACGGGGGCGATCTGCGCAGCTACCTGCGCGAGGGCGACGCAGTGTTTCAAACCTACGAGACGACGGGGCGAGGCGTGGAGGCCATGTTGCCTACTCTGCAATTGCTCGACCTCACGCCCTGGGGTCGGCAGGAAACCTGGGAAGACTCGCCCGCCGGCTGGCCGCACGCGGACGAGCCCGCCTCGTGGTGGTGGCAGGACGGCCGGCCGATTGCCCAATGGACGCGCACCGATCGGCGGCCGGTGGGTTCGCCATGACGCCCCAAGAGCGCGACCGGCTCCTGCACGGACTGCAGGATCGATTCGAGCGCCACATGCAGCGCCACCGGGGCCTGGCCTGGGCCGACGCGCAGCAGCGCCTGCTCGGTCAGCCCGAGGCCCTGCGCGCGCTGAACTGGATGGACGCCACGGGCGGCGAGCCCGACGTCATCGGCCGGGACGCCGACACCTTCCTGTTCTGCGACTGCTCGCCCGAGAGCCCGCCCGGGCGCCGCAGCCTTTGCTACGACCGCCCGGCGCTGGACGCGCGCAAGGCCAACAAGCCCGGCGGCAGCGCCATCGAGACCGCGTCCGAAGCCGGGCTCTCGTTGCTGGACGAGGCGCAGTACCGCCGCCTGCAGACGCTGGGCGAGTTCGACACCAAGACCTCGAGCTGGCTGCTGACCCCACCCGAGATGCGCGGCCTGGGCGGCGCGCTGTTTGGCGACCGGCGTTTCGGCCGGGTGTTCATCTACCACAACGGCGCCGACTCGTATTACGCGGCGCGCGGTTTTCGCACCGGGCTGCGGGTCTGATCGCTGCTGCCGTCTTTCCGTTGCCCTTGATGAATGAGGAGACATCCCATGGCACACAACCCGATTGTCTGGTTCGAAATCTACGTGCAAGACATCGCGCGCGCCCAGCGCTTCTACGAGCAGGTGCTGCAGTGCAAGCTGGAGCCTCTGGGCCCGCCCGGCAGCGTGCCTGGTGGCACGCGCATGCTGGCCTTTCCTTCCGACATGACGGCATCCGGCGCGGCCGGCGCGCTGGTGCAAATGGCCGGCGTCCCATCTGGGGGCGGCGGCACCCTGGTGTACTTCGGCTGCGAGGACTGTGCCGCGCCGCAAGGCCGCGTCGTGGCTGCAGGCGGGCGCATCGACAAGCCCAAGTTCTCCATCGCCCCCTACGGCCATATCGCGCTGGTGGTGGACACCGAGGGCAACTGCTTCGGCTTGCACTCCATGGCCTGAGGCAACACTGTCGTGTGACGCGGCTGGCGTTGCACGGGCTGGACGCTATGAGAACCAACGCAGAACGGCTGCGGCGGTCAGCGCGGTGACGCCGAGCGCCGTCAGCACGCGCCACGGCCCGACACCGGGCTGATCGCCATCCACGTCACGCCGGCGCAGCAGCGCCCTCCCAATCAACACCACCGCCGCCAGCGCGCACGCCAGCTTGAGCGCCAGCGCGCCGATGGCAATGCCGTGGATGTCGGGCAACTGACCATAGAAGTGGTAGCTCACCAGCCCGAACAGGCTGCCGCTGCCCAACTGCAGCGCCCAACCGGCCAGCGCCAGCCACAGCACGCCGCGCGCACCCGAGGGCCTTGCGGCCAGCGCATGCAGCGGCGCGGCCACCACCACCACGGCGCCCAGGTTGTGGCCGACCTGGGTCAGCGCGTAGGCCAGGTTCTGCAGGTCCACGCCGATCAGTCGACCTGCACCTTCACGCACTGCTGCAAACCGATCGGCGTGTGGGCCTTGTTGACGACCTTGATGCAGATGTCGTGCTTGCCGCCCGCCAGCGTCTCCAGCGTGTAGCTGCCCTTGAGCTGGCGCAGGATGCCCACCTCCTTGCCGTCCACATAGACGTGCACATGGTCGCCGTTGGGGCCAGGCACTACGCTGTAGACCAGCTTGTTCTGGGCCATCGCATCCAGCTTGGCGCCGTCCTTGGGCGACTCGATGGTGACCGAGCCCTCGGCCGCCATGGCCGCCGGCGCCAGCAGGAATGCCCCCGACATCAGGGCCACGAGGAGGGTGGGGGCAGGCAGGCGGGGCATGGCGACTCCAAGCGGACAAGCAATGCCCCCAGCATACCGCGCCGAGGGTTCGCGCGCCACCCTGGCGCGTCAGCCCCCGCGCTGGCGCCGCGCCTCGTACAGGCACACGCCGCTGGCCACCGAGACGTTCAGGCTCTCGACCGCACCCTGCATGGGAATGCGCACCAGCACGTCGCAGGTCTTGCGCGTGAGC
This sequence comes from Burkholderiaceae bacterium, assembly GCA_041396485.1. Lineage (GTDB taxonomy): Bacteria > Pseudomonadota > Gammaproteobacteria > Burkholderiales > Burkholderiaceae_C > Ottowia. The sequence continues at coordinate 297,104 of JAWKYM010000003.1, forward strand.
TGGCGCAGGCCGGGGCCCTCGGCGCCCAGCACCAGGGCGGTGGGCGCCTTCAGGTCGGCCTGATACAGGCTTTGCTCGGCCTCGCCCGCGGTGCCGATGACCCAGATGCCGCGCTCCTTCAGCGCGGCAAGCTGGCGCGCCAGGTTGGTGACCATGAAGTAGGGCACGGTCTCGGCCGCGCCGCTGGCCACCTTGGCCACGGTGGCATTGATGCCGCAGGCGTGGTCCTTGGGCGCGATGACGGCGTGCGCACCGGCGCCGTCGGCCACGCGCAGGCAGGCGCCCAGGTTGTGCGGGTCGGTCACGCCGTCGAGCACCAGCAGCAGCGGCGGCTCCTTCAAATCGTCCAGCAACTCATCGAGCGTGCGCACGCCTTCGATGGCCTGCACGCGCGCCACCACGCCCTGGTGCCCCACGCCGCCGGCCAGCCGCGCCAGGCGCGGCGCGTCGGCCTCGATCACGCGCACGCCGGCCTCGCCCGCGCGGGCCAGAAACTGCCTCATGCGCGCGTCGCGCCGCGTGGCATCGACGTAGACCTCGACGATGGAGGCCGGCGCGGTCTTCAGGCGCACGCCCACGGCGTGAAAGCCGAACAACACTTTGGGGGATGACATGCGGGCGATTATCGACGCCCATCCGTGCTTGCCCGTCGGCAAGCCCCTGACTCAGGCATGATCGCGCCACCCCACTGCCTGCCATGCTGCACCTGCCCCACATCTCCCCCCTGGAGCACAGCGCCTTCGTCGCGGCCGGCCTGCTGACCTACATCGTCGTCACGCGCGTACGGCGTCAGCGGCGCCACCCCTACGCCGCCATGGCCTGGGTGCTGGGCATTGCGGCCTTTCCCTACCTGGGCGTGCCGCTGTTCCTGATCTTCGGCACGCGCAAGCTGATTCGGCCCGCCACGCGCCGCCAGCCGGCCCCCACCGGCCCGTGGGCGCACGCCGTCCCGCTGTGGACCCGGCGCCTGCTGGCGGCCGTGGGCGTGGCCGCGGCGCAACCGCAGGCCAGCGTGCGCTTCGACGCCGACGGCGCCACCGCGCTGGAGCAGTTGCGCACGCTGATCGCCGGCGCCCAGCACACGCTGGACGTGTGCACCTACGTGCTGGGCGACGACGAGGTCGGCGCCACCGTGGCTGCGGCCCTGGCCGAGCGCTCGCGCGCCGGCGTTCATGTGCGCCTGCTGGTGGACAGCATCGGCAGCCTGAAAAGCACGCACAGCCACGATGCGCTGCTCAAGAGCGCGGGGGTGCACACCCGCATGTTCGTGCCCGCCCTGGGCATTCCGGGGCGCGGGCGCGCCAACCTGCGCAACCATCGCAAGCTGGTGGTGGCCGACGGCACGCGCCTGTGGGGCGGCGGGCGCAACATCGCCAACGAATACTTCATCGGCCGCGTGGGCGAGCCGGCCTGGCTGGACCTGAGCTTCATCGCCGACGGCCCGCTGGCGGCGCAGGCGCAGTCCCTGTTCGAAAACGACTGGCGCATCGCCCGCGGCGTGCGCAAGGCACCGCGCCTGGACTACGCCCAGCGCCTGGCGCGGCGCGAGGCGCAGGCCCATGAGCAAGATGCGCCCGAACCCCCTGCCCGGCCCACGCCACCCATCGCGGCCGAGGGCGGGGCGCCCGCCCCCGCCGTGCCCCCGCTGGCGCAATGGGTGCCCAGCGGGCCCGACTTTCACGAGGACATCCTGCACGCGCTGCTGGTCTCCAGCATCTTCCACGCCGAGCGCCGCCTGCTGCTGGCCACGCCCTACTTCGTGCCCGACGAGGGCCTGCTGGAAGCCCTGCTGCTGGCCGCGCGCCGCGGACTGCAGATCACCCTGGTCATTCCGGAGCGCTCCAACCACCGCCTGGCCGACTGGGCCCGCGGGCGCGCGCTGCGCGAGCTGGCCGCCGCCGGCGCCGACGTGCGCCTGTTGCCCGGCATGCTGCACGCCAAGGCGGTGGTGGTCGACGAGGTGCTGGCGCTGTGCGGCTCGGCCAACCTGGACAGCCGCAGCCTGTTCATCAACTACGAGGCCATGGCCGCCTTCTACGGCCCGGCCGAGATCGACTGGCTGGGCCGCTGGATCAGCGAGACCGCGCGGCACGGCAAGCGCGCCTCGGCCCACCCGCCCGGCTGGTGGCGCGACATCGGCGAAGGCCTGGTGGCCACGGTGGGCTTTCAGCTCTGACGGGCAGATTCAAGATAAATACGACTGCAGTCCAGTAGGCTGGGATGAAGCGCAGCGCAATCCCAGCTGGCGGCGGTGGGCTGGGATTGCATCCCAGCCTACGATCCTGCCGGGCAATTGCAAGAAAAATATGGCTGTAGTGCCCACCAATCAAGCGCGAGCAGCTATGTTATCGAGAGTATTTCCAACCGCGCCGCTGTCCTGCGCAATGCGCCCGGCCTCCACCGTCAGCACGCGCTGGCAGCGCGCGGCGATGGCGCGGTCGTGCGTCACCAGCACCAGGGTGGTGCCCAGCTCGCGGTTCAGCGTGAACATCAGCTCCATCACCGTCTCGCCGGTGGCAAAGTCCAGGCTGCCGGTGGGCTCGTCGGCCAGCAACACCGCCGGATGCACCACAAAGGCACGCGCCAGCGCCACGCGCTGCTGCTCGCCGCCCGACAGCAGCTTGGGATAGTGGCGCAGGCGCGCCGCCAGGCCCACCCGCGCCAGCATCTCGCCGGCCTTGGCGCGCGCGTCGCGCCGGCCGGCCAGCTCCAGCGGCAGCATCACGTTCTCCAGCGCCGTGAGGTTGCCCAGCAGCTGAAAGCTCTGGAAGACAAAGCCGATTCTCTGCGCCCGCAGCGCCGCGCGCGCGTCCTCGTCCACCGCGAACAGGTCCTGCCCCGCCAGCCGCACCGTGCCGCGCGTGGGCGTGTCCAGCCCGGCAATGATGGACAGCAGGGTGCTCTTGCCCGAGCCCGAGGCGCCGACGATGGCCACGGTCTCGCGCGCGGCCAGCTCGAAGTCGATATCGCGCAGAATATCCAGCGTGCCGGTGGAGTCGGTGACCGACTTGAAGACATGCTCCACCGCGATGATGGGCGCGCGCGCCGCGCCGGGCGGATGCTTGGCAGACAGATCCGTCATGAAAAGGCCATTTGATTTGAACCGACGACACTTTATCCGCTTGGCACTGGCCAGCAGCGCGATGCCAGCCCTGGCGGCCACGCCATCGCCCATGATCCTGGTGCTGGGCGACTCGCTGAGCGCCGAGTACGGCATTGCGCGCGGCAGCGGCTGGGTGGCCCTGCTGCAGCAGAAGCTGGCGGCCGACAAGATCAAAGCCCAGGTGGTCAACGCCAGCATCTCGGGCGACACCACCGCGGGCGGGCGCGCTCGGCTGCCGGCCCTGCTCAAGAAGCACCAGCCGGCGGTGGTGGTGATCGAGCTGGGCGGCAACGACGCACTGCGCGGACTGTCGCTGGCGATGACCGAGGCCAACCTGGACGCCATGACGCAGGCGGCGCAGCAGGCCGGCGCCAAGGTCCTGCTGGTAGGCATGCAGGTGCCGCCCAACTACGGCGCGCAATACGGCCAGCGCTTCGAGGCGCTGTTTGCCCAGGTGGCGCAGGCGCACAAAGCGGCGCTGGTGCCCTTCCTGCTGAAGGGCGTGGCCGACGGCGCCGATCCCACGAAGCTGTTTCAGGCCGACCGCATCCACCCCACGGCCGCCGCACATCCGATCATGCTGGGCAACGTGTGGCCCACCCTGAAGACGCTGCTGCCATGAGCGTGCACCGCATTGCCGCCAGCGAGGCGCTGGCGCGGCTGGCCGGCTTCGACGCCGTCATCGACGCGCGCAGCGAAGGCGAGTTTGCGCTCGACCGCCTGCCCGGCGCGCTCAACTGGCCCAGCCTGCACGACGACGAGCGCGTGCGCGTGGGCACGATGTACGTGCAGGTCAGCCCGTTCGAGGCGCGCAAGCTCGGCGCGGCGCTGGTGGCGCGCAACATCGCGGCGCACATCGAGCGCGAGCTGGCGGACACGCCCAAGAGCTGGCAGCCGCTGCTGTACTGCTGGCGCGGCGGCCAACGCAGCGGCGCGCTGGCGCTGGTGCTGGGGCAGATCGGTTTTCGGGTGCATCTGATCGAAGGCGGCTACAAGGCTTTTCGCGCCGCCATGCTGGCCGACCTGCCGGTGCGGGTCGATCGGCTGCACTACCGAGTGATCTGCGGGCCGACCGGCTCGGGCAAGACCCGGCTGCTGCACGCGCTGGCCGCTGCCGGCGCGCAGGTGCTGGACCTGGAGGGGCTGGCGCGGCACCGCGCCTCGGTGCTGGGCGCCATTCCGGGCGTGCCGCAGCCAACGCAAAAGCACTTCGAGATGTGCCTATGGAACTGCCTGCGCGCGCTGGACACGAGTCGGCCGGTGTACGTGGAGGCCGAGAGCAAGAAGGTGGGCAACCTGGCCCTGCCCGAAAGCCTGGTTGCCGCCATGCGCGCCAGCGCCTGCCTGCGCGTCGAATTGCCCACGGACGAGCGCGTGGCCTTGCTGCTGGAGGACTACCCCTTTTTCGTCAGCGACCCGGTCTATTTCGGCCAGCGCCTGGACACGCTGGTCACGCTGCGCGGGCGCGCCGTCATCGAGGGCTGGAAGGCGCAGATCGCCGCCGGCCGCACCGAAGCCGTGGTGCGCGATCTGCTTGAAAAGCACTACGACCCCGGCTACGCCAGCTCCACCCGACGCAACTTCGCGCAGTTCGAGCAGGCGCGCGTGGTGCAGCTGGCGGACCGCAGCCAGGCCACCATGGAAGCCGCCTGCGCGCAGATTCTGGCGCAAGGCTGACGCCCGGCGGTGCCCCCAGGGCCAGCACCCAAGCGAGCCGAAATCGGCTTGCATCCGCCATGGCATCGAACGGAAAAGAAAAAACCGCGCTACGTTTTGAGTAGCGCGGTTTCCTTGTGTAGCTTGGTGGGCCCTGTAGGGGTCGAACCTACGACAAACGGATTAAGAGTCCGCTGCTCTACCAACTGAGCTAAGAGCCCTGAATTTCATCCGGCGTGAAATCCGAAGCTGGCGATTATAGAGGATTTTCAGGTCGATCCCGATCACGGCTTCAAACGCGGCCCGTCGGCATGGCATGCGCTTTGTTTGCAACGCCCTTCGCCCCAATACGGGCGCTCGCCTCCCGCGGCCAACCGGCTGAAAGCCCCTGCCCCGGTTCGCGCACCCGTTCCCTGTCTACACTGAAACCTGCCTTCATTTCATCGCAGGATCACTCTCACCATGCCTCAACTCGACCACGACCTCTTCGTCATCGGCGGCGGCTCCGGCGGCGTGCGCGCGGCGCGCTTTGCGGCGCAGCGCGGCGCGCGGGTGGCCATGGCCGAAAGCGGGCGCATGGGCGGCACCTGCGTCAACGTCGGCTGCATCCCCAAGAAACTCTACAGCTACGGCGCGCACTACGCCGAGGCCTTTGCCGAGAGCGCGGGCTTCGGCTGGCACCTGCCCGGTGCGCCCACGCTGGACTGGGAGGTGCTCAAGGCCAACCGCGCCCAGGAAATCACGCGCCTGAACGGCATCTACGAAGGCCTGATGACCGGCGCGAAGGTGCTGCGCCTGCAGGGCCACGCGCGCCTGCTCGACGCCCACACGGTCGAGGTCGCGCTGGAAGGCGGCGGCACCGAGCGCCACGGCGCCCGCCACATCCTGATCGCCACCGGTGGCACGCCCTTCGTGCCCGAGGTGCCGGGGCGCGAGTGGGCCGTCACCTCGGACGACATGTTCGACCTGCCGCGGTTTCCCCGGCACCTGGTGGTGGTGGGCGGCGGCTACATCGCCTGCGAGATGGCCAGCATCTTCCACGGCCTGGGCGCCCAAGTCACGCTGCTGTACCGCGGCACGCAGATCCTGCGCGGCTTCGACGACGAGGTGCGCGACTTCACGGCCGAGGAAATGCGCAAGGCCGGCGTCGACGTGCGCGTGCAGGCCGACGTGGCGCACATCGAGGCGGCGGGCGATGCGCGCCGCGTGCATCTGAAGGACGGCAGCCGCATCGACGCCGACGTGGTGCTGTATGCCACTGGCCGCCGAGCCAACACCGCCGGCCTGGGACTGCAGGAGCTGGGCGTGCACCAGTCCCAAAACGGCGCGATCACCGTGGACGAGCGCTTTGCCACCAGCGTGCCCGGCATCTACGCCATCGGCGACGTGGTGGGCCGGCTGGAGCTGACGCCCGTCGCCCTGGCCGAGGGCATGGCGCTGGTCGACCAGCTGTTCGGCCCCCTGCCCGGCCAGACCGCGCGCCGCATGGACTATGCGGGCATCCCCACCGCCGTTTTCACCCACCCGCCGATCGGCACCGTGGGCCTTACGGAGCAGCAGGCGCGCGAACAGGTCAGCGCCATCAAGGTGTTTCGCAGCGACTTCAAGCCGCTCAAGCACACGCTGAGCGGCCGCAGCGAGCGCACCCTGGTCAAGCTGATCGTCGACGCCAAAACCGACCGCGTGCTGGGCCTGCACATGGTCGGCGGCGAAGCCGGCGAAATCGTGCAGGGCTTTGCCGTGGCGCTCAAGTGCGGCGCCACCAAGGCCCAGTTCGACGCCACCATCGGCATCCACCCGACCAGCGCGGAGGAGTTCGTGACGCTGCGAGAGGTCAGCCGGACCTGAACCCCACCCACGCAAAAAATTGGGGTCAGATCACAATTTTCTTGTTGAGCGCACCGATCCGACACTCAACCCCACTCCGTTTCAGGCATTTTTTTGGCCTGTAGCGCTTATCCAGCAGTCGCTGGCAGCTATCATTTTTGAATGATTGGCGGCAATTCAGGCCGCCTGAGCCACCGCTCGCCCACTCACCCACCCCAGCAACCAGCGCACCACCAGCGCGGTGATCAGCAGGCCGGCCGCGGCCCCCTGCCAGAACGCGGCGGGCGACAGCTGCGCGGGCCACAATCCCAGGCCGTGATAGGCCAGCACGTAGCCGCCCGCCAGGCCCACGCCCCACAGCAGCACGCAGTAGACGACAAAGGGCGCCAGAGTCACGCGCCAGCAGCGCAGCAAAAAGATGCTGACGGTCTGCGTGGCGTCGGCCACATGCAGCAGCGCCACCCAGGCCAGCAGCTGAGCGGCCAGCCCGGCCACGCCGGCGTGGGCGGTGTAGATGTCCGCGATGCCGCCGCGCAGCAGCAGCACGCCGGCAGCCATCAGCACCGCCAGGCCCAGCGCCAGCCGAAAGGCCAGCAGCGCCAGCGCGCGGGCGCGGGCCTCGTCGCCGGCGCCGCGCCAATAGCCCACGCGCGCGCTGGCGGCGATGGCCAGGGCCAGCGGCGTCATGTACAGCAGCGCGGTGACGTTGGCGGCGATCTGGTGCGCGGCCGTGGCGGTGGTGCCCGGGCGCGCGACAAACAGCGCCATCAGCGTGAACGAGGTGATCTCCACCACCAGGGTCAGCGCCGCCGGCACGCCCAGGCGCGCAAAGGCCCGCAGCGTGGGGCCGTGGGGCCGCTCCAGGCGTTGCCACAGGTTCAGCGCGACAAAGAAGGCCTGCGTGCGCAGCAGCCACAGCGCCAGCGCGCACAGGAAGAAGTTGACCACGAAGGTGGCCCAGGCGCAGCCCACCACGCCCAGCTCGGGCACGCCCCAGCCACCAAAGGTCAGCCACACGGACAGCGGCACCTTGACGGCCAGCGCCAGCACCTGCAGCCAGCTCACCAGCTGCGGCTTGCCCAGCGCCTGGCTGAGCGTGCTGAAGGCGCGAAAGAGCAGCGACGCCGGCAGGCTCCAGCCCACCACGGCCAGATATTCGGCCGCCACCGTGCGCAGCTCGGGCGGCACCTGAGTGGCGCGCAGGATGGGCTGCGGATGCAGCAGCAGTGCCATGCCCAGCACGCTGGCGGCCGCGCACAGATACAGCGACTGGCGCGCCGAGGGGCCGATGGCGGCCAGCCGGCGCCCGCCGTGCAGTTCGGCCCAAATCGGCAGCAGCGCCGTCAGCAGGCCGTTGAGCGACACGTAGACCGTGACGAACACCGACGAGCCGATGGCCAGCGCCGCCAGCGACAGGTCAGAATGACGGCCGGCCACGATGGTGTCGACCGCGCCGAAGGCCATCACCGCCACCTGCCCCACCCACACCGACGCGGCGTGCCCGGCCATGGTCCTGAGCTCTTGTGGGGGAAGGGATGAGGGAGAAGCGGCCACGGTCACGGCGGGCATTGTGCCAAGCGGCGGGCGCCTGAAAGCGACTACGATCGAACGACCTGAGGAGAGACGATGACCGACCTGAGCAAGATCACCTGCATCGAAGACCTGCGCGTGCTGGCCAAGCGCCGCGTGCCGCGCATGTTCTACGACTACGCCGACAGCGGCAGCTGGACCGAGGGCACCTACCGCGCCAACCAGGCCGACTTTGCGCCCATCCAGCTGCGCCAGCGCGTGGCCATCAACATGGAAGGACGCAGCACCGCGACGACGATGATCGGCGAGCCCGTGGCCATGCCGGTGGCCCTGGCGCCCACGGGCCTCACGGGCATGCAGCACGCCGACGGCGAGATCGCCGCCGCACGCGCGGCGCGCGCCTTCGGTGTGCCCTTCACGCTGTCGACCATGAGCATCTGCTCGATCGAGGACGTGGCCCAGCACGCCGGGCCGGGCTTCTGGTTTCAGCTGTACGTGATGCGCGACCGCGACTTCATCGAGCGCCTGATCGATCGCGCCAAGGCCGCCGGCTGCGGCGCGCTGGTGATCACGCTGGACCTGCAAATCCTCGGTCAGCGCCACAAGGACATCAAGAACGGCCTGTCGACACCGCCCAAGCCCACGCTGATGAACCTGCTGAACCTGGCCACCAAGCCGCGCTGGATCATGGGCATGGCGGGCACAAAAGGCGCCAGTTCGGCAACATCCACGGCCACGTCAAGGGCGTGACCGACATGAGCAACCTGGGCGCCTGGACGGCCGACCAGTTCGACCCGCGCCTGAACTGGGGCGACGTCGAGTGGATCAAGAAGCGCTGGGGCGGCAAGATCATCATCAAGGGCATCATGGAGGCCGAGGACGCGCGCCTGGCCGTCGACAGCGGCGCCGACGCGCTCATCGTCAGCAACCACGGCGGCCGCCAGCTCGACGGCGCGCCCTCCGCCATCCACGCCCTGCCCGCCATCGTGGACGCCGTCGGCAAGCAGATCGAAGTGCACATGGACAGCGGCATCCGCAGCGGCAGGACGTGCTGAAAGCCTGGGCCCTGGGCGCCCGCGGCACCTACATCGGCCGCGCCTTCTTGTGGGGCCTGGGCGCCGCCGGCGAAGCGGGCGTGGCCAAGGCGCTGGAGATCATCCACAAGGAGCTGGACACCACCATGGCGTTCTGCGGGCATACGCAGATCGGGAATGTGGATCGAAACATCTTGCGGGCAGGGACGTTTCCGGTCGCTTGATTCGGATCGCAACGACTGCGGAGGCTGTTCAACCGGCAAGGCGTGCAGTAGAAGGCAAGATTCTTATGCGCGACAGGAAGCTGGAATCATGATCCGCGCCGGTATGCAATCCGGGTATCACATATATTTCCTCGCTTGATAGATAATCTAAAATAAACCATCGAGCATGAAATTTCAACTCAAAGAATCACTGAGAGGTTCGTCCGATGAATCTGTTCTCGACGATTTGCGCAGGGTTGCCAAATTACTTGAAAAAGATACTGTCACGCGCTCCGAGTACAACCGCTTAGGTATCGCATCCTCCGGAATGATCGAGCGTCGCTTCGGATCCTGGAACAAGGGCTTGAAAAATGCAGGATTAAAAATCAGAGTGCAGAAAAATATTTCGGATAATGATTTATTTGAAAATCTGAAACAAGTTTGGATTAAGCTGGGCAGACAACCGCGATACTCAGAGATAAGATCACCTGTCTCATTGTTTTCCAACGTTACTTATGATAAAAGATTTGGCCAATACTCGGAAGCTTTAAAAAAATTTATAGCATGGGTTAACGCTGACGTTGAGAATAGCTCGTCCGAAGAGGTTGAGCCAATTGGTGCCAAGAGAGAAGATGCGCCACCGACAAGATCAATGCGCCGTTCACGGCGGGAAATATCAGAGCGCCAGAGATTTCGCATTCTCGTAAGAGATGGTTTTAGGTGCAGGTCTTGCGGGGCGAGTCCTTTATTAAATCCCGGAACAGAATTGCATGTTGACCATATAGTTCCATGGTCAAAAGGTGGTGAAACAGTGGATGACAACCTTGAAGTTAAGTGCAAACGATGCAACCTCGGAAAGAATAATGTATTTATTGATTAGAAATCAAACAACTTGAAATAGTGATAACGATCCCCAGATAATCTTCATGGAACCAATCGACATGAAACTGAGCTCCGATGCGCGGCAAGAGCGTCGCAGGCAAGTCATCAAGCTGCGCCGCGCAGGCTGGAGCTATGAGGCCATCGGCGCCGATCTGGGGCTGTCGCGCACGGCGTGTTCAACATCTGCAAACGCTATGACGAAGGCGGCGCCAAAGCCCTGGCCGACAAACCCTGCGGTCGTCCGTGGGTGCACTGCGCGCCCTGAGCGAAGAGCAAGAGCGCGAAGTACGCCGCCTGATCGTCGACAACACGCCCGATCAGCTCAAGATGGACTTGCCCTGTGGAGCCGCCAGGCGGTTCAGAGGCTCATCAAGCAGCGCTGCGGCGTGCTGCTGACGGTGCAAGGCGTGGGGCTGTACCTGCGCCGCTGGGGCTTCACCCGCAAAAGCCCATCCAGCGCGCCTATGAGCAGCAACCCGCGGCGGTGCGCCGCTGGCTCGATGAGCAATACCCGCGATCGAGCAACGTGCCAAGGCCGAAGGCGCGCAAATTCACTGGGCCGACGAGACGGGCCTGCGCTCGGACGATGTGCGCGGGCGCAGCTACGCCCCATGGGCCAGACACCCGAATACGCGTGAACCAGCGGCGAGAGGGCTTGTCGATCATCTCCAGCGTCACCAACCGCGGCAAGGTGCGCTTCAAGGTCTTCGAAGGCGCCATGAACGCGGCGATCTTGATCGATTTCATGAAACGCCTGGTGCAAGACGCCCCAAGGACAAGGCAGGCAAGGTGTTTCTGGTGCTGGACAACCTGAAGGTGCACCACGCCAAGCTGGTCAAGGCCTGGCTGGAGCAGAACAAGGCGGACATCGAGGTGTTCTACCTGCCCAGCTACAGCCCCGAGTTGAACCCCGACGAGATGCTCAATGCCAACCTCAAGGCAGCCATCCAGCCAAGGCGCCCAACCGCAAGAAGGGTCAGCTCAAGCGGCGGCAATCGGGCATCTGAGGCACTGCAGAAATCGCCCAAAAGGTCGACAGTTCTTTCAGAAGGACAGTGTCAAATATGCCGCTTGATTCAAGTCGTTTGGTTTCGGATCAATAATGTCTAAAACTTCGTCGCAACCGACAGATATGACTATCCCGCGAACGGGGATGCTGCCAAGGGCTTGATGGCGCGCCTCATCCCAGCGCTTGCCCCAGGTCAGCCACCAGATCATCCGGGTGCTCGATGCCCACGCTCAGGCGAATCATGCCCTCGCCCACGCCGGCGGCGGCGCGCGCGGCGGGCGAGACAAAGCTGTGCGTGGTGCTGGCGGGGTGGCAGGCCAGGCTGTCGACGTCGCCCAGCGATACGGCCTGGGTGAACAGCTGCAGCCGGTTGAGCACGCGGGCGGCCTCGGCGCGCTCGCCGCGCTCCAGCTCGAAGGTGACCATGCCGCCAAAGCCGCCCTGCAACTGGCGGCACGCCAGACCGTGCTGCGGATGGCTGGGCAGGCCGGGGTAGTGCACGGTGCGCACGGCGGGGTGCGATTGCAGAAACTGCGCCACCGCCAGCGCCCCTTCGCAGTGCGCCGCCATGCGCAGCGGCAGGGTCTTGATGCCGCGCAGAAACAGGTAGGCCTCGGCAGGGGCCAGGTTGCCGCCGACGTGGCCCAGGCCGGTCTTGCGCACGGCGGCCACGCGCTCGGCGCTGCCGGCCACGATGCCGCCGGTGGCGTCGCCATGGCCGCCCAGGTACTTGGTCATGGAGTGCAGCACCAGGTCGATGCCCAGCTCCAGTGGGCGCGCCAGCATGGGCGTGCAGAACGTGTTGTCGGCCACGCTGATGGCCTCGTGCGCGCGCGCCAGACGCGCCACCTCCGCCAGATCATTGACGCGCAGCGTGGGGTTGGTGAGCGTCTCGACCCAGACCATGCGCGTGGCGGGGGTCATGGCCGCCGCCAGGCCGCTGGCCGTGGCGTCTTGCACACGGATGCCCCAGCGATCGCTGAATGCCCGCAGCAGGCCTTCGGTGCCGCCGTACAGGGGGCCGAGAAAAACCAGCTCGTCACCGGGCTTGAGCAAGCCCAGCAACACCGACGAGCACGCCGCCGTGCCGCTGGCAAAGGCGACGGCCGCCTCGGCGCCTTCCAGGTCGGCCAGCTTGGCCTCGAGCGCGGCCACGGTGGGGTTGGCAAAGCGGCTGTAGCGATAGCCCTCGGCCTGGCCCGCGAACAGCGCGGCGCCCTGCTCCAGCGTGCCGTAGCCAAAGGCGGTGGTCTGAACGATGGGCGTGCTGATGGCGCCGGTGGCCGTGTCGGGGTGCTGGCCGGCGTGGACGGCGCGGGTGCGCAGGTGGGTCATGGGGTCTCCTGAACTGGGGCGGGATGCAAGTTTCAAAGCCATTTTGGCCTCTGGCGCGCATCCCTGCTGCGCAAGCAGCTATTGTTTGATGAGCATCGGCCATCAACCCGGGCTGGCCGACCCGGTCAAGGGCCGTTGCATCAGCCGGGCGTCGGCGCCGTAGCTGGCGAGTTTGGCGCGCAGCGCATCCGACTTGGGATCAATGCCATCAAAACCCTGGCGCGCCCAATACGGCGCCGAGCCCTGGATGGCCACCAGCAGCGCGCGGCGCAGGCCCAGCTGCGCGCCGACGGCCAGCGTGCGCCGCACCAGGGCCTGGCCGGCGCCGCTGCCGCGCGCCGCGGGCGCCAGCGCCAGGTCGTGCAGGTACAGCGCGTCGGCGGCGGGGTCGATGATGCAGCTGGGGCTATCCAGCGCGGGCAAGGCCAGGCCACGCACCGGCAGCGCCAGCAGGTAGCCCAACAGCTCGCCACCCTGCCACGCGCCATGGCAGGTGCGGGGCGCGGCCTGCTGCTTGGCCGACATGCTTTGCAGGGACTCGGGCACGATGGCGCTGTAGCACTGGGCCTGGATGCGCATGACGGCCGGCAGGTCGGCGGCGCGCAGGGGCGCCAGCGTCAGCGCGTCGGCGTCAGGCGGCAAGCTCACCGGTCATTCCTGATTCGATAGCTGCTTGCGCTTGACTGGCGCTGGCAAGAGGCGCATTTCGCTTCAAGCAAGCGCTTCAGCCTGCCCATCGGCCAGCACCGCCGCGGCCTGCGCCGCCACCTCGGCGGCGGGCAGCGGCTTGCGCCGGTGGTCGCTCCAGATCTGGCGCCACAGGCGGGCGCCGCGCTCGCCGTGGTGCAGGCCCAGCATGTGGTGGGCAATGGCCGACCAGGGCGTGCCGTCTTCGACCGCCTCGCGCTGCATGTAGGCCACCATGGCGGCCTCGACCTCGGCGCGGGTGCGCGGGTTGGGCGCGCCGCCCAGAAAGCGCGCGTCCCAGCCGGTCATCAGCCAGGGGTGGTGATAGGCTTCGCGCCCCAGCATCACGCCGTCCACGTGCTGCAGGTGCTGGGCAATCTGCTCGTCGGTGGTCACGCCGCCGTTGAGCACGATGGTGAGCTGCGGAAAGTCGCGCTTGAGCTGGTACACCAGCTCGTAGCGCAGCGGCGGGATCTCGCGGTTTTCCTTCGGGCTCAGGCCCTTGAGCCAGGCGTTGCGCGCATGCACGATGAACACGCTGCAGCCGGCCTCGGCCACGGTGCCGACAAAGTCGCGCACAAAGGCGTAGCTCTCCTCGCGGTCGATGCCGATGCGGTGCTTGACGGTGACGGGCACATCCACCGCATCGACCATGGCCTTCACGCCGTCGGCCACCAGTTGGGGCTCGGCCATCAGGCAGGCGCCAAAGGCGCCGCGCTGCACGCGCTCGCTGGGGCAGCCGCAGTTGAGGTTGATCTCGTCATAGCCCCAGCGCGCGCCGATCTGCGCGCAGCGTGCCAGGTCGGCCGGCTCGCTGCCGCCCAGTTGCAGGGCCACCGGGTGCTCCACCGCATCCATGCGCAGGTGCCGCCGCTCGCTGCCGTGCAGCAGGCCGCCGGCGGTCACCATCTCGGTGTAGAGGCGGGTCTTTTGGGTGAGCAGGCGATGGAAAAAGCGGCAGTGCTTGTCGGTCCAATCGAGCATGGGGGCCACCGACAAGCGCCACGGAGAAACAAGCTCGGGCATGGGGCGATTATCCCCGCCCGGCGCAAAAAACCCCGCCGCAGCGGGGTTTGGGGGCCATGGCCGGGGCCGATCACTCCATGTGCAGGCCGCCGTTGCAGGCAAAGTTGGCGCCGGTGGTAAAGCCGGAGTCATCGCTGGCCAGCCAGGCGACGATGGAGCCGATTTCGTCGGGCGTGCCCAGGCGCTTGACCGGGATGGTGGCGACGATTTTCTCGAGCACGTCGGGGCGGATGGCCTTGACCATGTCGGTGCCGATGTAGCCGGGGCTGATGGTGTTGACGGTGACGCCCTTGCTGGCCATCTCCTGCGCCAGCGCCATCGAAAAACCGTGCATGCCAGCCTTGGCGGCCGAGTAGTTGGTCTGCCCCGCCTGGCCCTTCTGGCCGTTGACCGAGCTGATCTGGATGATGCGGCCCCAGCCGCGCTCGACCATGTCGGGCACCACCTGCTTGGTGACGTTGAACATGCTGTTGAGGTTGGTGTCGATCACCGCGTCCCAGTCCTCGCGCGACATCTTCAGGAACATGCGGTCGCGCGTGATGCCGGCGTTGTTGACCAGCACGTCGATGGGGCCGTGATCGGCCTTGGCCTTGGCGAAGGCGTCGGTGGTGGACTGCCAGTCGCCCACGTTGCCCACGCTGGCGTAGAAGGTGAAGCCCAGCGCCTTTTGCTCGTCCAGCCACTTTTGCGCATCGCGCGTGGGGCCACAGCCGGCGATGACGGTGAAGCCCTCCTTGTGCAGGCGATGACAGATGGCGGTGCCGATGCCGCCCATGCCGCCGGTGACGTATGCAACTCGCTTGCTCATGTGATGTCTCCTGATGGAAATTCAAATTTGATAGCAACCGGCGCACGAATTGCGCCGCTTGGCCAATCAATGTACCTTAAAAATGCCGCCCAGCCGTGGCAGGGTTTACGCCAGTTGCCCCACTTTTCACACAGGCGTCACACGCGCTCGACGGCCATGGCTGCGCCCATGCCGCCACCGATGCACAGGCTGGCCAGGCCCTTGTGGGCGCCGCGCCGCTGCATCTCGTACAGCAGGGTGACCAGGATGCGGCAGCCGCTGGCGCCGATGGGGTGGCCCAGCGCGATGGCGCCGCCGTTGACGTTGACCTTGGCCGCGTCGATGCCCAGCAGCTTGTTGACGGCGCAGGCCTGGGCGGCAAAGGCTTCGTTCAGCTCGAACAGGTCCACGTCGCCCACGCCCCAGCCGGCGCGGCCAAGCGCCTTTTTGGTGGCCGACACCGGGCCCAGGCCCATGGTGGCGGGGTCCAGCCCGCTCATGCCGTAGGCCTTGATGCGCGCCAGCGGCTTGAGGCCCAGCGCCTGCGCCTTCTTGGCCGTCATGACGACCACGGCAGCCGCGCCGTCGTTGATGCCGCTGGCGTTGCCGGCGGTGACGCTGCCGGCCTTGTCGAAAGCGGGTTTCAGGCCCGCCAGCACCTCGGCGGTGGTCTTCTTGTTGATGTGCTCGTCGGCGTCGAAGACGACGGGATCGCCCTTGCGCTGCGGGATGGTGACGGGCGTGATCTCGTCCTTGAACTTGCCGGCGGCCTGCGCGGCAATGGCCTTTTGCTGGCTGGCCAGCGCGAGCGCGTCCTGCTGCTCGCGCGTGATGCCTTCCTGCCTGGCCACGTTCTCGGCCGTGATGCCCATGTGGTACTTGTTGTAAACGTCCCAGAGGCCGTCGACGATCATGGAGTCGATCATCTTCCAGTCGCCCATGCGCTGGCCGTCGCGGCTGCCCAGCAGCACGTGGGGGCTGGCGCTCATGTTTTCCTGGCCGCCGGCCACCACGATCTCGCTGTCGCCGGTGGCCACGGCCTGGGCGGCCAGCATCACCGCCTTCAGACCCGAGCCGCAGACGGCGTTGATGGTCATGGCCGGCGTTTCCTTGGCAATGCCGGCCTTGATCAGCGCCTGGCGCGCCGGGTTCTGGCCGCTGCCGGCGCACAGCACCTGGCCCATGATGACCTCGCCGACCTGGTCCAGCCCCACCTTGGCCCGCTCCAGCGCGGCCTTGATGGCGATGCTGCCCAGTTCGGTGGCGGGCACCTTGGCCAGCGAGCCGCCGAACTTGCCGACGGCGGTGCGAACGGCGGAAACAATGACGATGTCTTCCATGATGATACTCTCCTTTTGATAGCTGCTTGCGATTGATCGATGCGGGCTAACGGCCGATTTGACCACAAATCAGGCTTTGGCCTTGACGTAGCTCCCGGGCGCCGGCTCGATGGCCTTGTACTTGGGCGCCTTGCCATAGCCCTTGGGCGCGGCCACGGGCTTGCCGGCGTGGCTGGCCAGCCAGGTGGACCAGTCGGTCCACCAGCTGCCGGGCTTTTCGGTGGCGCCGGCGATCCAGTCCTTGACGTCTTTCGGGAACTTGCCGTCCTCGCGCAGCCAGTGGCTGCGCTTGTTGGCGGCAGGCGGGTTGATGACGCCGGCGATGTGGCCCGAGGAGCCCATGACGAAGCGCTTCTTGCCCGGCAGGTGCTGGGTGGACGCATAGGCGCCGCCGATGGGCACGATGTGGTCCTCGCGCGAGCCGTACACATAGACGGGAATGTCGAGCTGGCGCAGGTCGATCTTCTCGCCGCAGACGGTGAGCTTGCCGGGCTTGACCAGGTCGTTTTGCAGGTAGGTGTGACGCAGGTACCAGGTGTAGAAGGGCCCGGGCAGGTTGGTGGAGTCGCTGTTCCAGTACAGCAGGTCGAACGGCGGCGGGGTCTCGCCCTTGAGGTAGTTGCCCACCACGTAGTTCCACACCAGGTCGTTGGGGCGCAGGAAGCTGAAGGTGCTGGCCATGTCCTGGCCCTTCATCAGCCCGCCCTGCCCCATCTGCATCTCGCGGAACTTGACCACGTGCTCGTCGACGAAGACATCCAGGATGCCGGTGTCGCTGAAGTCGATCAGGGTGGTCAGCAGGGTCAGCGCCGCCACCGGCTTCTCGCCGCGCGCGGCCAGCACCGCCAGCGCCGTGGTCAGGATGGTGCCGCCCACGCAAAAGCCCAGCGCGTTGATCTGCCTGGCGCCGGTGATGTCCTGCGTGGTGCGGATGGCCTCGATGGCAGCGCCCTCGATGTAGTCGTCCCAGGTCTTGGTCTGCAGCGAGGCGTCGGGGTTGCGCCAGCTGACGACGAAGGTGCGAAAGCCCTGGCTGACGGCGTAGCGGATGAGGGAGTTGGCCGGCTGCAGGTCGAGGATGTAGAACTTGTTGATGCAGGGCGGCACCAGCAGGAAGGGCCGCTCGTGCACCTTGGCGGTGAGCGGCTTGTATTCGATCAGCTGGAACAGATCGTTCTCGAACACCACCGCGCCCTCGGTGGTGGCCACGTTCTTGCCGACCTCGAACAGGCTCTCGTCGGTCATCGACACGTGGCCCTGGCGCATGTCGGCCAGCACGTTCTGCACGCCGCGCGCCAGCGACTCGCCCTTGGTGGCCACGGCCTTCTTGAGCGCCTCGGCGTTGAAGGCCAGGAAGTTGCTGGGCGCGCTGGCGGCCACCCACTGCTCGATGGCAAAGCGCAGGCGCGCCTGGGTCTTGGCGTCGGTCTCGGCCGCCTCGGCCAGCGACATCAGGGTGCGCGCGTTCAGCAGGTACACCGCGGCGCTGAATGAGGCCATGGGGTTGCGCTCCCAGGCCTCGCCGGAAAAGCGCCGGTCGCCCAGCGTCAGGCTGGACTGCAGCGACTGGTTCCACAGCTCGGCGGCCTCCTTCAGGTAGCCCTGGTGCACCTGCTGCAGCTTCTGCGGCTCGAAACGGATATGCGGCACGGCCCCTTGGGCGCCGGACTGGCCCAGCTCGGCGGCGTCGAAGTTCTGGAACTGCTCCAGCGCCTTGGTCCAGCCGTCCTGCAGGCTGCCCTGCATGGACGAAAATCCGGGCGGGGTGCCCCCGCTGAACCACTGTTGCCAGGTGGCGAGAATCTGCTCGGGGGTCATGCTCCGTCTCCTTGGAAATCCGTTGGTGGCTGCGTGCAACGCGGGCCGAGGGGCAAGATTGGCATCGCCCATGCCCGTGGTGCCATCATGGCACAGCGCACATGCCACTTATACGCGCAGCGCCTTGGCGCGGCAATGGCCAGGCGCTCAAACCCGCCAGATGCATGCGGCCATGCGGCCGCTGCCGCCCAGGCGCTGCTGGTCGCGGCGGTAGGAGAAGTATTGCGTCTCGTTGCCCACCGTGCACCAGGCGGCGCTGCTGTCGTTGCCGTGGATGCGGCGCACGCCCCACCGCGCCAGCCGCTGGCGCGCCAGGGCCGGCAGGTCGGCCAGGTATTTGCCGGCGCCCAGCGGGGCAAAGTGCTCGGCCGCGCGGGCATCGTCGGCCACAAAGGCCTGGCGCACCTCGGCCCCCACCTCGAAGGCGCGCGGGCCAATGCAGGGGCCCAGCCAGGCCAGGACCTCATCAGATTCAATTTTTATAGCGTCTTGCGCTTGTTCCATGGGCGCTGGAGCCGTGAATGACTCCAGGCCGCGCTCCAGCACACCACCCGCCAGCCCGCGCCAGCCGGCGTGCAGGGCGGCCACGCGACGCCCCTGGGTGTCGGTCAGCAGGATGGGCAGGCAGTCGGCCACCAGCACGGTGCAGACCAGGCCGCGCTGCCCGGTCCACGCGCCATCGGCGGTGGTGCCGTCGGGTGTGTCGGCCGCCAGGCGCACCACCTGGGTGCCGTGCACCTGGCGCAGGTACACCGGCCGCGCCTGCAGCGCCTGTTGCAGTTGCGCACGGTTGGCGGCGACGGCCCGGGGGTCGTCGCCCACGTGGTCGCCGAGGTTGAAGGCGCCGAAGGGCCCGGCCGAGGCGCCGAGCCCCTCGGCGCTGGCGCGCCGGGTGAACAGCGCCCGCACGCCAGGCGGCGCCGGCCAGTCGGGCGACCAGGGCGCCAGGTTCACGAGGCGGCGTCCGGGCAGGCCGAGGGCTGGGCGCGCGCAAAGGCGTCCAGCGCCATGCAGGCGTCGAACACGGCCATGGTGCGCGGCAGGCCGCTCAGGTCGCAGTCGAAGCGCTGGGCGTTGAAGATCTGCGGCACCAGGCAGCAGTCGGCCAGCGTGGGCGTGTCGCCGTGGCTGAAGCGCCCGCCCTGCTCGGCCAGGTGCGCCTCGTAGGCCAGCAAGCCCACGCGCACCCAGTGCTGGTACCAGGCGTTCTTGGCCGCGTCCGCCACCTTCAGCTCGTGCACCAGGTACTTGAGCACGCGCAGGTTGTTGAGCGGATGCACCTCGCAGGCGATGAGCTGCGCCAGCGCCCGCACGCGGGCACGGCCCAGCGCATCGGCGGGCAGCAGCGCGGGCTCGGGGTGCGCTTCGTCCAGGTATTCGATGATGGCCATGGACTGCGTCAGGCGCCGGCCATCCGCCAGCTCCAGCACCGGCACCAGGCGCTCGGCCGTGACGGCGCCAAAGGCATCCGCCTTTTGCTCGCCCTTGGCCAGGTGCACCGGCACGTAGTCGTAGGCCAGGCCCTTGAGCTGCAGTGCAATGCGCACCCGAAACGAGGCCGAGGAGCGGAAATAGTTGTAGAGCTTCATGGCAAGCACCTCCCGCGTCCGGTCACCGGGCCGGCTGGCCCACCGGGGTGTTGTAGGCCGGCGGCGGAGCCGAGTGCGCCTGCGCCGGGGCGCGCTCGGCCAGGTAGATCTCGACCCGGCGGTTTTGCGCCCGGCCGGCCTCGGTGGCGTTGCTGGCAATGGGATCGTGCGAGCCGCGGCCTTCCGCACGGATGGAGCGTGCGGGCACGCCGCGCGCCGCCAGGTAGTCGCGCACACTGTTGGCACGCGCCAGCGACAGCGGGTTGTTGATGGCGTCGTTGCCGGTGGAGTCGGTGTAGCCGACGATGGTGACCTCCATGCCGGGTTGCTGGCCCAGGCCCTGCGCGAATTGGTCCAGGATGGGCCGCAGGCGCGGCTCGATGGCGGCGCTGTTGGTGGCGAACGAGATGTCGTTGGGAATGTTCAGCTTGAGCTGGTTGTCCGGCGTTTGCGACACCTGCACGCCCGTGCCCGCCGTGGCCTGCTGCATCTGCTCGCGCTTGTTTTCCATGTAGCGCGACCAGGCGTAGCCGCCCAGGGCGCCCACGCCGGCCCCGATGACCGCGCCCGTGCCGTTACCCCCAATCAATCCGCCCGCCACCGCGCCCACACCCGCGCCAATGGCTGAATTGCGCTGGGTTTCGCTCATGTTGGCACAGCCGGCGAGCAGCATGGCCGAAGTTGTTGCGGCCACCAGCGCGCCGCGTGAAAAGGCAAGAAGAGGCAAAGGCATGATCGTTTCCTTTCAAAAGAAGGCCCACAGGCACAGCGCCCGCCGCGCCCTGAATGCGATGGCATTGATTAAACACGAAAGGGGCACGAGGGACTTGTTCGACCTTGCCCTAAACTGGCTGCGTGAAGCACTCTGACCCGATCAAGCATTGCCAGGTCTGCGGCACAGCCGTGGTTTATCGAATTCCCGACGACGGCGACACGCGCGAGCGTGCCATCTGCCCGGCCTGCGGCAAGGTCCACTACGTCAACCCGCTGATGGTGGTGGGCACCGTGCCCTATCTGGACGAGCGGGTGCTGCTGTGCAAGCGCGCCATCGAGCCGCGGCGGGGCTTGTGGACGCTGCCGGCCGGCTTCATGGAACTGGGCGAAACCATGGCCGAAGGCGCCGCGCGCGAAACCCAGGAGGAAGCCGGCGCCGACATCGAGATGGGCCCCTTCTTCAGCGCCATCAGCATTCCGCGCGTGGGCCAGGTGCACTTCTTTTACCTGGCGCGGCTGCGCAGCACGCACTTCGATCCGGGCAGCGAAACGCTGGAGACGCGCCTGTTCAGCGAGGCCGAGATCCCCTGGGACGAAATCGCCTTTCTGACCGTGCGCGACACCCTCAAGGCCTTCTTTGCCGATCGCACGCTGGGCCGTTTTGGCGTGCACGAGTCCGCCATCGCCTGGTCGCCCAAGCAATGAGCGCCCTGCCCGCGCTGCCGGTGCTGCAGCCGGGCGATCCGTTTCCACCCGCCAGCCGGGCCTGGCCCGAACAGTCCCCCGCCCCGGGCCTGGTGGCGGCCGGCGGCGCGCTGGACGTGGCCAGCCTGCTGGCGGCCTACGGCACGGGCCTGTTTCCGTGGTTCAGCGCGGGCGAGCCCATCCTGTGGTGGAGCCCCGATCCGCGCATGGTGCTGGCGCCCGCGCGCTTTCGGCTGCACCGCTCGCTGCGCCGCACGCTGCAGCGCTTTGCGCAGGACGAGCGCTGCGAAATCCGCATGGACAGCGCGTTCGAACGGGTGATTGCCGCCTGCGCGCAGGCGCCACGCCCCGGCCAGACGGGCACCTGGATCGGCCCGGCGATGCGCCGTGCCTATCAGGCGCTGCACGCGGCCGGCCACGCGCACAGCGTGGAGACCTGGATCGACGGCCGCCTGGTGGCGGGCCTGTACGGCGTGGGCATCGGGCGCATGGTGTTTGGCGAGTCCATGTTCACCACCGTCACCGACGGCTCCAAGCTGGCGCTGGCCGCGCTGGTGGCCTGGGGCCGCCACCATGGCCTGCCGCTGATCGACTGCCAGCAGCAAACCGCCCACCTGGCCTCGCTGGGTGCCGTGCCGGTGCCGCGCGCGGCCTTCATCGAACAGGTGCAGGCACTGGCGGCGCAGCCCGCGCCCGTCTGGCAATTCAAGCCCGTATACTGGTCCGAGTTGACGTAGGGCCCATCGTGACGCACCTCAAGGATCTGCCGCTACAAACCCTGCAGTTTTATGCCACGGCGCCCTACCCCTGCAGTTACCTGCCCGGCCGCCAGGCGCGCTCGCAGGTGGCCACGCCCAGCCACCTGATCAGCACCGACACCTACTCCGACCTGGTGCGCCACGGCTTTCGGCGCAGCGGCATGTTCACCTACCGCCCCTGGTGCGACGGCTGCCGCGCCTGCGTGCCGGTGCGCGTGCGCGTGGCCGACTTTCAACCCGACCGCAGCCAGCGCCGGGCGCGCGCGCGCCACGGGCAGCTGCAGGCGCGCGTGCTCAAGCTGCGCTACGTGCCCGAGCACTACCAGCTGTACCTGCGCTACCAGATGCGCCGCCACACCGGCGGCGGCATGGACCACGACAGCGTCGACCAGTACACCCAGTTCCTGCTGCAAAGCCACGTGGACTCGCGCCTGGTGGAGTTTCGCGAACCCGGCCGGGACGGTGCCCCCGGCGTGCTGCGCATGGTCTCCATCGTCGATCTGCTGCGCGATGGCCTGTCGGCGGTCTACACCTTCTACGACCCGGACGCCCGCGCCAGCTTCGGCACCTGGGGCGTGCTGTGGCAGATCGAGCAGGCGCAGCGCCTGGGCCTGCCCTACGTGTACCTGGGCTACTGGATCGAAGGCAGCCCCAAAATGGCCTACAAGGCGCGCTTTCGCCCGCTGGAGCGCCTGCTGGGTGGACGCTGGCGCAGCGACGGCAGCACGCCGGGCCGGCCGATCAGCGTATCCTTGCGGCGCGCCGCCTCGGCGTAAATCCGTTCCCCCATGCGCAAATCCCGCCTCGACACCCACCAGACGCCGACGATCCAGGTGATCGAGCGCATGTTCACGCTCATCGAGGTGCTGGCCGGGCGCGAGGAAGCCATGGCGCTGAAGGACATCAGCGAGCAGGCCGGCCTGCACCCCTCCACCACGCACCGCATCCTCAACGACCTGACCGTGGGCCGCTTCGTCGACCGCCCCGAGGCCGGCACCTACCGCCTGGGCATGCGCCTGCTGGAGCTGGGCAACCTGGTCAAGGCGCGCCTGTCGGTGCGCGATGCCGCCCTGCTGCCCATGCGCGAGCTGCACCGCCTGACGCAGCAACCGGTGAACCTGAGCGTGCGCCAGGGCGACGAAATCGTCTATGTCGAGCGCGCGCTCAGCGAACGCTCGGGCATGCAGGTGGTGCGCGCCATCGGCGGGCGCGCGCCGCTGCACCTGACGTCCACCGGCAAGCTGTTCCTGGCCACCGAAGACCTGCAGCGCGTGCGCGCCTACGCCACCCGCACCGGCCTGCCCGGCCACACGCGCAACAGCATCACGCAGCTGCCGCTGCTCGAGCGCGAACTGGTCAAGGCGCGCCACGCCGGCGTGGCCTACGACAACGAGGAGCTGGAGCTGGGCGTGCGCTGCATGGCCGCCGGCATTCACGATGACCAGGGCAACCTGATTGCGGGCCTGTCGATCTCGGCGCCGGCCGACCGGCTGGACGACAAGTGGCTGCCTCAGCTGCAGCAAACGGCGCGCCAGATTTCGGCCGCGCTGGGCTATGCCGCGGCCGAACACTGATTCACAATAAAATCGGCCTGCGGCGCCCGTCCATCAAGCGCGGCCAGCTATCAAGTTGATAGTTTCAGCCAGCGAAACCGTGGCCAGCCACCGTGCTGGCATGGGGCAGCATCTCGACCCAGCGGCGCACGCGCTCGGCGTCGGCGATGCGGCTGTACTTGCCGGCCGAATCCAGGAACACCATGATCAACTTGCGCCCCGCGATGCGCGCCTGCATGACCAGGCAACGGCCCGCCTCCGAGATGTAGCCGGTCTTCTGCAGGCCGATGTCCCACTCGGGGCTCTTGACCAAACCATTGGTGTTGCGGAACTCCAGCGTGCGATGGCCCACCGCCACCTCGTGGCTGGGCGAGGTAGTCAGCTCGCGCAGTTGCGGGTTCTGGTAGGCCGCGCCCACCAGCAGCGCCAGGTCCTGCGCGCTGGACTGGTTGGCACTGGACAGGCCGGTGGGCTCGACGTAGCGCGTGTCCTTCATGCCGAGCTGCCGGGCGCGTGCATTCATCAACGACACGAAATGCTGGAGCCCGCCCGGAAACGTGCGCCCCAGCGCATGGGCGGCACGGTTCTCGCTGGACATCAGTGCCAGGTGCAGCAGCTCGCCGCGCGACAGCTCGGTGCCCACGGTCAGGCGCGAGCGGCTGTTCTTCTCGGTGTCGACGTCCTCATCGGTGATGGTGATGAGCTCGTTCATGGGCAGGTGCGCCTCCGAGACGACCATGCCGGTCATCAGCTTGGTCAGCGAGGCAATGGGCAGCACGGCGTGCTCGTTCTTGCCCAGCAGCACCTGGTGCGTGTCCTGGTCCACCACCAGCGCCACGCTGGACTTCAGGCCCAGCGGGCCGGTGACCTCATGCAGCCCCGCCATTTGCCCGAAGGACAGGCGCGGCGGCGCCTCCTCGCGCGCCGTGTGGCGCAGCGACAGACGGTTGGACTTGGACGCCACGCGGGCCTTGCCGTGGCGGCCGCCGAGCTTGGCCGAGACGCGCGGACTGCGGTGGCTGGCCTTGGCCACGCTCTTGCGCTGGGCCGAGGCCCTGGCCGGAGGCGCCTTGGCGGCCTTGGCCGTGGTGCGGTGGCTGGAGGCGGTCGGCGCGTGCTTCTTGCCGGCGGCCTGGGCGGGCGAGAAGGGCAACAGCGCCAGCACAGCCAGCAACATCGCCCCGGTCCATCCGCGCAGGCCTGCCGCCCACCTGCTCATTGCCACCCATTCACGCATCATTGAACCCCGAGCCAGTACCAAAGCCGGGCGCTAGTGTACAAAAACAAAAAAAGATGCGCAATAACAGCCAGTTGCGCATCTTTTTTGAAGTGCCGACAGAAGTGTAGGTATTAACCCTAGCCTTGTGCGGCAACGCGATCGGCTTTGCTGTGCAACTTGTTGAGTGCGCTCAGATATGCCTTGGCCGATGCCACCACGATGTCGGGGTCGGCCCCCACCCCATTGACCACACGGCCGCAGTTTTGCAGCCGCACCGTGACCTCCCCCTGGGCGTCGGTCGACCCGCTGATGGCGTTGACCGAGTACAGCACCATCTCGGCGCCGCTTTTCACGTGCGACTCGATGGCCTTCAGCGAGGCATCGACCGGCCCGTTGCCATCGGCCTGGCCATGCACCTCCTTGCCGGCCACGGTGAATACGATGTCCGCGTGCGGCGTCTCGCCCGTTTCGCTGCGCTGGGCCAGCGAAATGAAGCCGTAGTGCTCCTTCTCGGCCGTCACGCTCTCGTCGCTGACCAGGGCCAGGATGTCCTCGTCGAAGATCTCGCTCTTGCGGTCGGCCAGCTCCTTGAACTTGGCAAACGCCGCCATCACCTCGCCCTCGGACTCCAGCACCACGCCCAACTCCTGCAGGCGCTGCTTGAAGGCGTTGCGGCCGCTGAGCTTGCCCAGCACGATCTTGTTGGCGCTCCAGCCCACGTCCTCAGCACGCATGATCTCGTAGGTGTCGCGCGCCTTCAGCACGCCGTCCTGGTGGATACCGCTGGCGTGGGCAAAGGCGTTGGCGCCGACGACAGCCTTGTTGGGCTGCACCACGAAGCCGGTGGTGGAGCTGACCATCTTGCTGGCGGCCAGGATCTGCGTGGTGTCGATGCCGACTTGAAGGCCGAAGTAATCCTTGCGGGTCTTCACGGCCATCACCACCTCTTCGAGCGAGCAGTTGCCCGCGCGCTCGCCCAGCCCGTTGATGGTGCACTCGACCTGGCGCGCGCCGCCCAGCTTCACGCCCGACAGCGAGTTGGCCACCGCCATGCCCAGGTCGTTGTGGCAATGCACGGACCAGACCGCCTGGTCGCTGTTGGGCACCTTCTCGCGCAGTGTCTTGAGGAAATGGCCGTACAGCTCGGGAATGGCGTAGCCCACGGTGTCGGGAATGTTGATGGTGGTGGCGCCCTCCTTGATCACCGCCTCGCACACGCGGGCCAGGAAGTCGATGTCGCTGCGGTAGCCGTCCTCGGCGCTGAACTCCACGTTGTCGCGCAAGTTGCGGGCAAAGCGCGCGGCCAGAACGGACTGCTCGAACACCTCGTCGGGCGTCATGCGCAGCTTTTTCTCCATGTGCAGCGGGCTGGTCGCGATGAACAGGTGAATGCGCGCGTTGTCGCTGTCTTTCAGGGCCTCGGCGGCGCGGGCGATATCGCGGTCGTTGGCGCGCGCCAGCGAGCACACCGTGGAGTCCTTGATGGTGCGCGCGATGGCCTGCACGCACTCGAAGTCGCCGTTGCTGCTGGCGGCAAATCCGGCCTCGATCACGTCCACCTTCAGGCGCTCGAGCTGGCGCGCGATGCGCAGCTTCTCGTCGCGCGTCATGGAGGCGCCAGGCGACTGCTCGCCGTCGCGCAAGGTGGTGTCGAAGATGATGAGTTTGTCGGTCATGAAACGGTCTCCGGATCGGGGGTCTGGGTGGGGCACCCGCGAGCAAAATGTCTGCGCCAAACAAAAAGGCCCGCTGCGGGTGCAAACGGGCCTTTTGCTGGAAAAATCGCGCGCGCTATCGCACCTGCCCGTTTGGCACGGCCAGTAGTCGTAGCGTGATCGATTGGTTCATGGGCGCAAAATATAGCACAGCGCGCTCAGTCGCCGTGCAGGCCGCGTTCATCGGGCTCGTCGGTCGAGATGCTGACAATGCTGACGGGTTCGCCCTTGGCCTTGCGCCAGGCGTAGATGACGTAGCCCGACAGCGCGTAACCCACAAACAGCAAAAACAAGATGGTGGCCGGCTCGATGCTGATGACGGCGATCAACAAGGCCGCCAGCACCAGCACGACAAACGGCATGCTGCGCTGCCCGCGCATGTCCTTGAAGCTGTAGTAGGGCGTGTTGGTCACCATGGTCAGGCCGGCGAACAGGGTGATGCCGAACATCAGCCACGAAAAATCGCCGCGCGCCACACGCTGTCCGCTCAGCATCGAGATCAGGTGCCGAAACAGCGGCACGTCCCGCTGCGCCTCCAGCATGGCGCTGGTCAACCAGATGAAGCCGGCGATCAAGGCGGCTGCCGCCGGCGATGGCAGGCCCTGGAAATAGCGCTTGTCCACCACGCCGGTGTTGACGTTGAAGCGCGCCAGCCGCAGCGCCGCGCAGGCGCAGTAGACGAAGGCGGCAAACCAGCCCGCCTTGCCCAGCGGCTGCAGCGCCCACACGTAAGCCACCAGCGCCGGCGCGGCGCCAAAGCTGACCATGTCCGAGAGCGAATCCATCTGCTCGCCAAACGCGCTTTGCGTGTGCGTCATGCGCGCCACGCGGCCGTCCAGGCTGTCGAGCACCATGGCCGCGAAGATGCCGGCCGTGGCCAAGCCAAAATGGCCGTTCATGGCCATCACGATGGCGTAGAAGCCGCCAAACAGCGCCGCCAGCGTGATCATGTTGGGCAGCACGTAGATGCCCTTGCGACGCGGACGCGCAGGCGCCGCCTCCGGCGGTGCGGGATGGGGCGAAAAATCGGGATCAGGCATGGGTTCAAGCTCCGGCCGCCAGTCCATGCGGGCGACGACTGCGGCAGTGTAGCGGGTGGGGTCTATTCGGCGACCTGGCGCAGCGTCTGCACCACCGGCCGGCGCAGCACCTCGCGCAGGCTCCACCAGCCCGCGACCAGCGCCAGCAGGGCGCCGGCCAGCGCGCTGCCCAGTGCCACCCACGGCGGCGGCGTCCAGCTGAACTCGAACACCTGCCGCGCCAGCGCCCAGCCGACGACCATCGCCGCTCCGCTGGCCAGCAGGCCGGCCAGCAGGCCGACGCCGGCCAGCTCGGCGCGCTGCAACTGGCGCAGCAAGCGGCCGCTGGCGCCCACGGCGCGCATGATGGCGAACTCGCGCGCGCGCTCCTCGCGCGTGGCGCCCACGGCGGCCAGCAGCACCAGCAGCCCGGCCGCCAGCGTGAAGCCGAACAGGAACTGCACCGCGCCGATCACCTGGTCGAGCACGCGCTGCACCTGGGCAATCGACTGCGCCGTGTCCACGTTGGTGATGTTCGGAAACTGCCGCACCAGCGCGTTGTCGAAGCCCGCCAACACTGGTGCGCGGTAGGCGGCGATGTAGGTGATGGGCAGCTCGGGCAGCTCGGCGCGCGGGAAGATGACGAAGAAATTGACCCGCATCGACGCCCAGTCGACCTTGCGCAGCGAGGTGATGCGCGCCTCGACCTCCATGCCACCGACGTCGAAGCGCAAGCTGTCGCCCAGCTTCAGGCCCAGGGTCTGCGCCAAGCCTTCCTCGACGCTGACGGCGTCCCGCTCCTCGGGCTGCCAGCGGCCGGCGACGATCTCGTTGTACGTCGGCTGCTCGGCGGCGTTGGACAGGTTGAACTCGCGCTCGACCAGGCGCCGGGCCCGGTCGTCGGCGTACCGCTCGGGGTTGATGGCCGCGCCGTTGACGGCCACCAGCCGGCCGCGAAACATGGGGTACCAGTCCATCTTGTGTACACCAGCCTCCTGAACCGTGTGGCGAAAGGCCTCGGCCTGGTCGGGCATGATGTTGATGACGAAGCGGTTGGGCGCGTCGGGCGGCGTGGCCTGGCGCCAGCTGTCGATCAGGTCGGTGCGCAGCAGCACCAGCAGCACCAGGGCCAGCAGGCCCACCGCCAGGCTGCTGATCTGCACCACGGCATACACCGGGCGCGCGGCCAGCTGGCGCGTGGCCAGCACCAGCCAGCGCGGCGCCGTCTCCTCGCGCACCGAGCGCCGCAGCAGCCCCACCGCGCCCCAGGCCAGCAGCGCGAACAGCGCGGCGGCGCCGGCAAAGCCGCCGACGGCAATCAGGCCCAGCGTGCGGTCCCGGCTCAACGCCAGCAGCAGCGCGGCAAAGCCGAAAGTGCCCAGCGCCAGCACCGCCAGCGACGCGGCCTTGAGCGCGCCCACGTCGCGCCGCAGCACGCGCAGCGGCGGCACCTGGGCCAGCTGCAGCACCGGCGGCAGGCCAAAGGCCACCAGCAGGGTCAAGCCCAGCCCCAGGCCGGCCAGCGCCGGCCACGCGCTGGGCGCCGGCAGCGCCGCGTCGACCAGGCCCGCCATCAGCTCGACAAACACGTGGTGCAGGCCCCACCCCACCGCGATGCCGGCCAGGCTGGCCACGCAGCCCGCCAGCATGAACTCCAGCGCATACCCGGCGGCCATGGTGCGCTGGGGCAGGCCCAGCACGCGCAGCATGGCGGCGGCGTCGAGCTGGCGGGCAGCAAACGCGCGCGCCGCCAGTGCCACCGCCACCGCTGACAGCAGGGCCGCCAGCAGCACCACCAGGTTGAGGAATTTCTCGGCCCGCCCCAGCGTCTGCTGCATCTCGGGGCGGCCATTGGCCAGCGATTCCAGGCGCACGCCGCGCACGCCGGACTGCTTGAGCTCGGCCTCGGCCCAGGCGCCAAAGCGCTGCACCGCCGGCTCGGGCCCGGCCAGCGCCAGCCGGTAGGTCACGCGGCTGGCCGGCTGCACCAGCGCGGTGGCCGACAGGTCGGCGGCATTGATCATCACGCGCGGCGCAAAGCTCATGAAGCCGGCGCCGCGGTCGGGCTCCTGCGCGATCAGCGCGGCGATGCGAAAGCTGGCATCGCCCAGCAGCACGGCGTCGCCCACGCGCAGGCCCAGGGCCTCGAGCAGCGCCGGATCCACCCAGGCCTGGCCACGTGCCGGGATCGCGCGCGTGGGCTGGCCGCTGAAGTCACCCGCCTGCTGCGTCAGCCGCATCTGGCCACGCAGAGGGTAGCCGTCGGCCACCGCCTTGAGCGCCACCAGACGCGTGGCGCCGCCCTGCGCGTCGCTGGCGCGCCCCATGGTGGGAAAGCTCAGCGTCAGCACGCTGCGCAGGCCGTCGGCGCGCGCCCGATCCAGCCACGCCGCGGCCGGCGGCTGGTCGCTCACCAGCACCGCGTCGCCGCCCAACAACTGGCGCGCGTCGCGCTGCAGCCCGCCCTGCAGGCGGTCGGAGAAAAAACCCACGCTGGTCAGCGCCGCCACCGCCAGCGCCACCGCCAGCACCAGCAGGCGCAGCTCGCCGGCGCGCCAGTCGCGCCACAGGTTGCGCCAGCCCAAGTCAAACCAGGAATTCCGCATCACCCCGACGATAGCCGATGTGCGCAGCGCACGCGGCCGCGCCGCGATGCGTGACTCGGTCCGCGTCAAGTTGGCTTGGACGGCGCCGTGTCCCGAGGCGCCAGTTGCTTGACGAACGGCAGGCCGATGCGGACCGTGGTGACAGCCGCAAGGTCTTCAAGCGCCGTGAAACCGAGACTCAAGTACAACTCAATGGCCTCCGGCTGTCGGGAGCCGGTCGTCAGGTACAGGCGTTGATAGCCCTGCCGCGCGGCCTGGGCCTCCAGTTCGTGCATCACCCGCACGGCCAGGCCCTGGCGCCGGCGCCCCGGGTGGGTCCACATGCGCTTGATCTCGGCGGTGCCCGGATCCGGATGACGCTTGAACGCCCCGCCGGCGATGACCTCACCATGGTCGAGCAGCAGCACGAAGTTGCCGCCCGCAGCCGGGGCAAACAGCTCCGGCGCGTATTTCTCCATTTCATCCGGTCCCGTGCGCTGCGCAAGAAGGTCCCGATAGCGGGTGGCGTATTCCTCGCGCAGCCCGGCCGTCAATGGCTCTGCGAGCGGATCGTCGGGCGTCGTGTAGACGAACTGGTAGGCGTGGTCGGAAGGATCGAGTCGGGTCATGACGGTGTTTCCTGGGAGAGGGCGCCGGGCCGGCGTGCATCCGGCACGTGTCTGGGCTCAAGCGTGCGCTGGAGAAGCCGATGGACGCATCAGGCGTGCCGAACCTCTGAAAGAAAAGCCTTCGCACGGGCGCTGCGGGTGGCCGTGAAAAATTGCTCCGGCGTCGCGTCTTCGATGATTTCGCCGTCCGCCATGAAGACGATGCGGTCGGCCACCTCGCGCGCGAAGCCCATCTCGTGCGTCACGCACAGCAGGGTCATTCCTTCATGCGCCAACTCGCGAATGACCGCCAGCACCTCGCCGACCATCTCCGGGTCCAATGCGCTGGTCGGTTCGTCAAACAGGATGATGGGCGGCTGCATGGCCAGCGTGCGGGCAATGGCCACGCGCTGCTGCTGCCCGCCGGACAGCTGGCTGGGCAAAGCGTCGGCCTTGGAGGCCAGCCCCACGCGGGTCAGCAGCGCCATGGCACGTTCCCTGGCCTCGTGCTCGGGCAGCTTGAGCAGGTGCCGCGGCGCCAGGCAGATGTTTTCCAGCACCGAGAGGTGCGGAAACAGGTTGAAGCTCTGGAACACGAAGCCGATTCGCTGGCGCATCGCGTTCACGTCCTTGGCGGACTGTCCGGTCTCATGGCCCTCGATGAGGATCCGGCCCGCTTCGATCGTCTCCAACCGGGTGATGGTGCGAAGCAGCGTCGATTTCCCCGATCCGGAGGGACCGCAGATCACGACCACCTCGCCTTGCAGAAAGTCGATGGAGATGTCCCTGAGAACCAGGACATCACCGAAGCGCTTGCTGACGCCTTGGAACTCGATGGATTTGGGTTTGTCGGACATGACGATGTTCTTTCAGGCCTGAGAGGTAGGAATCTGCTTTTCAGCGGTCCGGGCCACACCGGCAAACCTGCGCTCCAGGTACCTCCCCAAGATCGTGAGCGGATAGCACAGCACGAAATACGCGATGCCTAGCAGAGAAAAAATCGGGATGGCCTGGTTCCCCAGCTGGTCATTCAGGCTCATGAACTCCAGCGTCATCTCGTGCAGGCCGATCACCGAGCCAAGGGCAGTCTCCTTGATCAGCAGGACCAGCTGGCTGACGATGCTGGGCGTCATGTTGCGCAGCGATTGCGGCAGGATCACCAGCCGCAGCGCCTTGGCATGGGACAGGCCCAGGGACCGCGCCGCTTCATATTGGCCTTTGGGCAAGGCCTCGATCCCGGCACGGATGGCTTGCGACAGGTAGGCGCCGTTGAACAGCGTCAGAACCACCAGCACCACCAGCCACAGGGGTGCGCCCTTGATCATCAGCGGCAGCAGGAAGTAGATCCACAAAATGTGGACGATCAAGGGCACGCTGCGCATGTAGAACACGAACAGCGCCACCGTGCGCGCCAGCGCACGCCACGGGCTGATGAGACCCAGGCACACGATCAAGCCCGCCGGCAAGGCCAGCGCGAGGCCGACCACGGCCAGGATCAAGGTCAGCACCAGGCCGCCCAAGGGGCCGTTGGGGTAGTAGCCGATGGCCAGCTGAACCCAGTAGGTTTGCAGAATGTCCCACATCGCTGGTCACCTCGCCGGAAAGCGGCGCTGATACCACTGGCCGAGACCCGTCAGCACGACGGCGATGAGCAGGAAAAACACCGAAGTGAAGGCATAGACCCCCACGCTCAGGAACGACGCATCCTGCACGGCCTGCGTGACGGCGGCCAGTTCGGTCACGCCGATCATCATGGCCACGGTGGTGTTCTTGGCGATCGTCATGGCCTGGCCGAGCAGCGGCGGCACGGTGGCGCGCAGCGCCTGCGGCAGGATGACCAGCCGGAAGGTATCGAGGAAGCCGAAACCCAGAGAGTTCGCGGCTTCCGCCTGCCCGCGCGGGATACCTCGAACGCCGCTGCGCAGGTCTTCCGAGATGAAGGCGGCCGAGTACAGGATCAGGGCGCACAAGGCCGCATAGAAGCCGACGTCGTGCTTGTAGAGCGCGCGCCGGGTTTCGTCGGGCAGCAGCTCCGGTACCGCGAAGTACCAGAACATCAGGTGCACCAGCAGCGGGATGGTGCGCACCAGCTCGACGTAGACGGTGGCCGGCACCCGGATCCAGCGCGAGGGCGCCAGGCGGCAAAAGGCCACCCCCATGCCCAGCAGCAAGCCGCCGACCAGGGCGCCCGCCGTCAGCATCAGGGTAGTTTCAATGCCCTTGAGCAGCATGGCCCGGAATTCGGGCCGGAACATGACATCCCATTGGATGGAGGTCAGGGCATCCACGGACGCGCGTCTCCGTCAGCCAGGTCGATCAAGGCTTGTAGGGCTCGAAGGTGAAGGAGCGCTTCATCTTCAGCTCGGAATCCTTGCCAAACCAGTGATCAAAAATTTGCTGTGCCTTGCCCGATTTTTCCAGATCGGTCAGGGTGTCGTTGACGGCGGCGAGCACGCGCGGCTCGCCCTTGCGCACGCCGATCCCGATCTGCTGACTGTCGACGGGCTGATCGAGGATGCGCCACTTGTCGTGGTTCGCGCCGATCAGGCCCAGCAGCGTGGTGTCATCCCCGGTCATGGCCTCCACCTTGCCCTGCTCCAAGGCCAGGAACGCATTGGCCGGCGACGGGAACGTCTTCAGATCGACCCCCTTGGTGACCTTGGGCAGCTTGATTTCCAGGTTGGAACCCGCGGTGCCCGACATGCGCTTGCCGGTCAGGTCGGCAAAACTCTTGATCGACGAGGCAGCCGGAACCACGACCTTCACGGGCACCGCAAAGTAGTTGTTGCTGAAGTCGATCTGCTTTGCACGCTCCGGCGTGTGGGTGAGGTTGGCCAGGGCGATGTCGGTGCGGCCCGACTGCAGGTCCGTGACACGCGTCGCCCCGGTGATGAAGACCAGCTCGGGCTTGACGCCGATCTTGGCGGCAATGGCGTCGCAGATGTCGACGTCGTAGCCGACGAACTTGCGCGTCTTGGGATCTGCCACGAAGGAAAAGGGCTTGTAGCCCGAGCCGACGCCGCATTTGAGGACGCCGGCCGACTTGATGGTGTCGAGCTGGTCCGCGTGCGCGGTCGTGCCCGCCAGGCCCAGCAGCGCGGCTGCCGCGCTCATGCAGATGGCTTGAATCTTCAGGGTCATGTTTGCCTCTTGAGTACTTGTGAATGGATCGAGTGGGTTGTCAACGTCCGGTGAATTTCGGTTTGCGCTTTTCCATGAACGCCGTCACGCCTTCCTTGTAGTCCGCGCTCTGCACGATCTCCGTGAGGTAGCCCATCTGCGGATAGGCCATTTCGGCAGGGGACTTGGGCAGGGTTTCCAGCGTGGCGCGCTTGATGGTTTGCAGCACCAGGGGGGCCGAAGCGGCCAGGCGCTGGGCCATTTCCAGGGCGCTGGCCTGGGCCTGGCCCTTGGGCACCACCCGGTTGACCAGGCCGACCTCGTAGGCGCGCTGGGCGGGCAAGGCATCGCCCAGCATCAAGAACTCGATGGCCACCTTGTGCGGGATGCGCGCCACCAGGCCCGCGGTGATGCCGCCGAACAGGCCGAGCTTGGCTTCGGGAAACATGAACTGCGCCGTCTCATCGACGACGCACAGGTCGCTCATCATGGTCAAGGTGAAGCCGGCGCCCACGGCCCAGCCCTGCACGGCGCTGATCAGCGGCTTGTCGAGCTTGACGCCGACGTTGGGCACGCCTTTCCACGCCTCCTTCGACGGGTCGCTCACATCCACGCCGGCGCAGAAGTGATCGCCCTCGGCGCCGAGCAGGGCCACGCGGTCGTCGCTGGCGGCAAAGCGCCGGAAATATTCATTCAGCAGCGCACTCATCTCGGCGTTGAGCGCGTTGCGCCGCTCGGGCCGGCGCAGGGTGATGTGGGCGATATGGTCTTTGGATTCGTAGGTGATGGGGGTGGACATGGCGGTTCCAGAAAATATTGATTTCGCTATAGATTCAATAGCTTATGGCGCTTGTATATAAAGCGCCAGAGCCTGATTTGATCAAAAAGATCAGTCTGCGTTCGGCTGCCACACGGCGCGTGCGTCGGCCACGACCAGGCTGTCGCCGGCCACCATGACGGGGTTGGCTTCGCACTCGGGCAGGCGCGCGCGCCCTTGCACGGCCAGCTGGCCGAAGCGCTGCGCCACATCGACCAGCGCATCCAGGTTGGCGCGCGGCTTGCCGCGATAGCCATCGAGCAGCGGGAACAGGCGCAGCCCCTCGATCGCCCGCCGAATGGCGCGCGGGCCAGCGCTGGCCGGCAGCAGGGCCGTGTCCTTGAGCAGCTCGACCAGGGTGCCGCCGAGACCGATCATCAGCATGGCACCAAACTGCGCGTCCCAGTTGGTGCCGATCAGCACCTCCACGTCGGCGCGCGCCTGCTGCTGCACCAGGCAGCCATCGAAGCGCGCGCCGGACACGCGCTGGACGGCCTGCTGCAGCGCGCCAAAGTGCTGGCGCACGGCGTCGGCGCTGCCCACGTTCAGCACCACGCCGCCGACGTCGCTCTTGTGCGAAATCTGTGCCGATACCAGCTTCATCACCACCGGGTAGCCGATGGACTCGGCGGCCTGCACCGCCTCGTCTGCGCTGCGCGCGAGCTCGCCACGCGTGACGGGAATGCCCGCCGCGGCCAGCAGGCGCTTGGCGTCGAACTCGCTCACCAGGCCGGGCTTGAACTCGTTTACTATCGATTCGATAGCTGCCTGCGCTTTCGTATCGGGCGCTGGCGCCTCGTTTTCGTATTGCTCCCAGGCCAGGCGGTTGCGCAGGTAGCCCAGCGCCTCCTTCACGTTGGCGAAGTTCACCAGGCCCTCGGCCTTCAGCTTGGCGCCGGCCTCGGCGCCGGCGCTGCTGGCCGCGTTGACGAAGGCCACGGGCTTGGGGTTCTTGCGGTTGATGTCGACCACGGTGGCAGCCGTGGCCGCCATGCCGGGCATGGTCGTCATGAGGAACAGGCCGGCGCCCACGTCGGGGTCGGCCAGCATGGTTTCCAGCACCTGGCCCATCCAGTCGGGCGTGGCTCGCGCCAGACCGGGCACGGCGCCCAGGTCGAACGGCAGGTGGGCGGCCGCCTCGGGCATCAGCGCCAGCAGTTTTTGCACCGTGGCCGCCCCCAGCGTGGCAGCCTGAAGCCCGGCCTCGCCCACCAGGTCGCTCGACACCGCGCCGCCGCCGCCCGAGCCCGACAGCACCGCCACCTGCGGGCCGCTGGGCGCGGGCAGGCGTGTCCAGGCCGCCGCCTGGGCGACCAGCTCGAGGAAATCATCGACCAGCACCGCGCCCGCGTGGCGCACCTGCGCCTCGAAGGCGCGGAACTCGCCCGCCAGGCTGGCGGTGTGCGACTGCACGGCCTTCTGGCCCAAAGCCGTCCGGCCGGCCTTGACGATCAGCACCGCCTTGCCGGCGGCACGGGCACGCTTCAACAGGTCGATGAAGCGCGCGCCGTTCTTCACGCCTTCGACGTACAGCGCAATCACCTTCGAGTGCGCATCGTCGATGGCGTAATCCAGAAAGTCGCACACCTCCAGATCGGCTTGGTTGCCCAGCGACACGCAGATCGAGAAGCCCACGCCCAGGTCGTAGGCCCGCGCCAGCATGGCGCCGGCCAGCGCGCCGCTCTGGCTGATGAGGGCCACCTCGCCCTTGATCAGGCGGTCGTTGCGCATCAAGGCCTGCGAGTTGAGCAGGTTCATGTCGGCATGGCTGTGGAAGTAGCCCATGCAGTTGGGGCCGATGATGCGCATGCCGGCGCGGCGTGCGATGGCCAGCAGCTTGTCCTGCAGGGCCGCGCCCTCGGCGCCGCTCTCGGCGAACTGCGAAGTCACCATCAGGATCACCTTGACACCGGCGGCGGCGCAGTCCTCGAAGGCCGCCTCGGTGCGCTCCTGCGGCAGCGCGATGACGGCCACGTCGATCGGCTGACCGATGGCCTGCACGCTGGGCCAGGCCTTGAGACCCTGCACGGTCTCGGCGCGCGGGTTGACGGGATGCACCGCGCCGCCAAAGCCGAACTTGCGCAGCAGCGCCAGAATGCTGCCGCCCCATTTCATCAAGTCATCGGACGCGCCAAGCACGGCCACCGAGCGCGGGTTGAGCGCGCACTGCACGGCGGCGCGGGAATCGGGTGCCACCGCACCCCCAACGGGTTTGGACATCGTCTCAGTTCTCCAGCTTGATGCCGAGCTCGCGAATGACATTGCCATACAGCTCGTAGTCGTGCGCCCACTGCTTCTCGAACGCGGCCGGCCCGGCAAAGGCCGGCGACATGGCATAGGGCCGCATGCGCGCGATCACCTCCGGGTTCTTCAGCGCCTTTTCAAACTCGACCGCCAGCTTGTCGATGACGGGCTGCGGCGTTCCCTTGGGCGCGAAGGCGCCAAACCAGGTGCCCGTCGAGCGCGGATCGGGCACACCGGTTTCGGCCAGCGTGGGCACGTCCGGGAAGTCGGCCAGCCGCTGGGGCGCGGCCGTGGCCAGCAGCCTGGCCTTGCCCTGCTTGACGTACTGCAGCATGGTCACGTCGCTGCTGAGGTCGACACGACCGGCGATCAGATCGATCGAGATCTCGGCCGCCCCCTTGTAGGGCACGTGCGTCATCTTGATGCCCCAGGCCTTTTGCAGCATCTCGCCGCCCAGGTGCCCTTGCGAGCCCACGCCCGAAGTGGCGTAGGTCACCTTGCCGGGGTTGGCCTTGGCGTAGGCGATGAATTCGGGCAGGGTCTTGACCGGCAGCGCGTTGCTGACGACGTAGGCCGAGGAGAACTCCGACAGCTTGGCGACCGCGACCAGGTCCTTGCGCGCGTCGTAGGGCAGCTTGCGCAGGTGCGGCGTGATGGCCGAGATGCCGATCGGGCCGACGAACAGCGTGTAGCCGTCGGGGGCGGCGGTGGCCGCCGCATTGGCGGCAATCGAGCCGCCCGCGCCGGTGCGGTTCTCGACGATGAAGGGCTGGCCAGTGGACTTCTGCATGTCCTCGGCCATCACGCGCAGCACCACGTCCATGCCGCCGCCGGCGGCAAATGGATACATGATGCGGACCGGCTTGATCGGAAATTTTTCAGCCGCCTGCGCATGCACCGGCACGCCAGGGATCAGGGCAAGCCCGGCAAAGCTTGCGAGCACGCTTCTGCGCGCACTTGAAAAAGCAGGTTTCATGTCATCACCTCATTCTTTCGTACCACAAGGAAGATCGGCCGGCACCGAACTCGAAGACCCGACACCGAGCCACCCGCCCCCGCTCGCGCCTTGCCCAAATTTCCAGGCGAAACCATGAGCGAGAAAGTCGCACCGCAGCCATTCTGCGGCGCCACCCTTGCCGACCGTCGATCAGGATCGTATTCCTCTCGCAGCACCGGAACCGGAGTTTGAATCCGACAGGCTCAGGCATCGATCCGAGTGTACGAGCGCCTCATGGAAAAGCCGGTTCCACCGATCTCCAATGCGACAATTTCTGTAGAATTTTTTTCCAATGATTGGCGGCAAATTAGATTTTCATTCGAATGGACAAGACAAACAAAGATATCTTGCGTCTGCTCCAGGAGGACGCGACTCTGCCCGTCAGCGAAATCGCGCAACGGGTTGGGCTGAGCACGACGCCCTGCTGGCGACGCATTCAGCAGCTGGAGCAGTCCGGTGTGATTGCGCGCCGCGTCACGCTGCTCAACCCGACGAAGATCAACGTCGGTGTGACCGTGTTCATGTCCGTCAAGGCCCATGAGCACAGTGAAGCCTGGTTTCGCGCTTTCGCGAGTGTGGTCGCCAGCATTCCCCAGATCGTCGAGTTCTACCGCATGAGCGGCGAAACGGACTATTTGATGCGCGTGGTGGTGCCGGACATCGCGGCCTTCGACGGCGTCTACAAGCGGATCGTCCGCGACGTCAAGTTGTCGGATATCAGCTCAAGCTTCGCCATGGAGCAGATCAAGTTCACGACTGCACTTCCGCTTGACTACGCATGAGCACCCGCCACCGCCTTGAATGCCTGGCTGCACAGGAGTGCCGGCACGCGCGGCGCGGCCCAAAGAGCAAACGCGCGGCCGGGTCACTTTCAAGCGTGTGGCATCTTGCGGCTTTGACTCCTAGAATCAACCCTCGCACCCTCGCGCAGCCGCAACAAGGAGAACACCCATGAAGGGCGACGCCACCGTCATCCAGCATCTGCAGACCCAGCTCAGGAACGAACTGACGGCCATCAACCAGTACTTTCTGCACGCGCGCATCCAGCAGCACTGGGGCTTGGCCAAGCTGGCCAAGAAGGAGCACGAGGAATCCATCGGCGAGATGAAGCACGCCGACCGCCTGATGGAGCGCATCCTGATGCTCGACGGCCTGCCCAACCTGCAGGACCTGGGCAAGCTGATGATCGGCGAGGACGTGCCCGAGATGCTGGCCTGCGACCTGAAGCTGGAACAGGCCGCGCAGGTCACCATCAAGGATGGCATGGCCCATTGCGAGAGCGTGCGCGACTACGTCTCGCGCGACCTGCTGCAGGACATCCTGGACGACACCGAGGAACACATCGACTGGCTGGAGACGCAGATCGAGCTGCTGGCCAAGGTGGGCCTGCAGAACTACCTGCAAAGCCAGATGGGCGACGCAAGCTGAGCGCTGCACCGCCTTGAAGAAGGCGGGCCCGCGCGGCCCAGCCTCTGCGCTCCACGACTCGCCTTCACTCGGACGGGTGCAGCCAGGACAGGCGTCGCATCCCTGCTTCAGCTTGCGTCGTCGCGTGTATTCCTCCAAGATGGCCACTGTTGCATGATCCCCACGCGGGGGAGGAGCCTTGATCGTGAGCCCGACAGCCCCAGCCAAGCCGAGGTACCGTAGCTGCGCCTTTGCGCCGTCCACCCCGGCCCCACCCCCTGCGGGCCTGCTCGGTGCGCTGCTGGTGCGTGCGCGCCCCAAGCCGCTGGTGCTCGCCAGCGCCGTGGCCCTGGCCCTGGGCAGCGGGCTGGCCGCGCCGGTCGCTCGCGCCGATACCCTGATTGATTCACCCGTCACGGGCGCCAACGGTCAATCCACCGACGGCGCGCCCGGCAGCTTCGCCGATGGTGGCAACGGCAATGGCGGCGACGGCAGCGACGGGCAGCCCGGCGCCGTGGGCTACCCCGCATCCAGCGGCGAGATCATCGTCATCGCCCCGACCGGCTCCGTCACGGGTGGCAACGGCAGCGCACCCGGCAACGGTGGCGACGGCGCCAACGGCACGGTTGATCATCCGGCCGGAGGCAATGGCGGCGCCGGGGGCAACAACCCGGGCCATGGGGGTGCTGGCATTGCCGGCGACAACTACACGCTGGTCGTGGGCGGCCCGGTCACTGGCGGCAATGCTGCCGTCAGTGACACGGGTGGCCACGGCGGCAATGGGGGGGCGGGCTGGCAAACCGGCAACGGCGGCGCCGGGGGCGCAGGCGGCAAAGGCGGAATATTGTTCGGCAACGGCGGCAACGGCGGCCATGGCGGTGCCGGGGGCGCCACATCCGGCAATGGCGGCGTGGGCGGGGCAGGCGGAGCGGCTGGTGCCACCGGCAACGGTGGCAATGGCGGCAACGGTGGCAATGGCGGCAACGGTGGCAATGGCGGTACTGCGGGCACCGGTGGCATGGGCGGCAGCGGTGGCGCCGGTGGCTCGACATTCGGCAATGGCGGGGCGGGTGGCTCCGGTGGCGCGGCGACCGGGTCGGGAGGCCAGGGTGGAGCGGGCGGGACGGGGGGCGCGGGCAACGGTGGCGCAGGAGGTACAGGCGGCGCGGGTGGCGCAGCCGGGCCCGATGGCTCAGGCGGGGCCGGCGGAACGGGAGGTACGGGGGCCGTGGGTGGCAATGGCGGCAACGGTGGCAACGGTGGCAACGGCGGTATCGGCGGTATCGGCGGTGTCGGTGCCGGAGGCATCGGCGGCAACGGCGGCAACGGTGGTGCGGGAGGCGTGGGGACGGGTGGCATCGGTGGTGCGGGAGGCGTGGGGGCCGGCGGCGCGGGCGGCGCGGGCGGAATCGGTGGCAATAGTGGTACGGGAGGCGCAGGAACCGGCGGCGCGGGCGGAGTCGGCGGCAGCGGTGGTACGGGAGGCGCAGGAACCGGCGGCGCGGGTGGCAGGGGTGGAATCGGAGACATCGGTGCCGGTGGCGCGGGCGGCAACGGTGGTATGGGAGGGGTCCCGCCATGAAACGCGAACACCCCAGGATCCCGGGGCCTGCGATGGACCCATTTGCGCGCCACGGTGAGCACCCGCACAAGAGCGCGGTGCGTCAAGCAGGTCACCGGGCCATGCAGACGGCAGGCGCGGCCTGCATGGCCTTGGCCTCAAGTCTCACGTGGGCCGCCGACGGCGGGGTGGGCATCGTCGCCACCGGCGGGGCCCACGTCACCGTCTGCAGCACGGTCAGTGGCGGTCTGGCCGGCGATGGCAGCACGCAGGCCGCGGCCGTTCAGTTCACGGGCGGAGGCAACATGCTGACCCTGCAGGTTGGTCACGCCTTCGTCGGCGCGGTCATGGGGGGCGCCGGCGACACGCTGGCACTGGGCGGCAGCGGCAACGCGCCCTGCCCTGGCGCCACCGATGGCAGTTTCGACCTCGGCGCCATCGGCAGCACGTTCCATGGCTTTGGCGCCTTGGCCAAGACGGGGCCCAGCACCTGGACGCTGACAGGACAAGGCTCAGGCACAAGCTGGGACGTGCAGGGCGGAACGCTGAGGGTGGATGGCAGCGTCGGCGGCGCACGCGCCAACGGCGGCGTGCTGGGCGGCAGCGGCAACGCCGGCGCCCTGGTGCTGGACTCGGGCGGTGCCGTCGCGCCCGGTGACAGCCCCGGCACCCTGAGCGGCACCAGCCTGATCTGGAACGGCGGCGGCGCCTTTCGGTTCGAGTTGGGCGCAACGCCCGCCGACAGCGACCTGCTGTTGCTTTCCGGCGCGCTGACCAGGGGCACGGGCAGCGGCTTTGCGTTTCACTTCGCAGACGGCGCGGGCGCCCCGCAGGCCGGACGCTATCCGTTGATCCGCTTTGCCAGCCAGTCGGGCTTTGTCCCCGGGGACTTCAGCTACGACTACCAGGGCGGCGCAGGCACCCTGCAAGGCCATTTCGAGCTCACGGCCAGCGAACTGGATTTCGTCGTCTCCGCCGTGGGGCTGGCAGGGCCCGGCGGGACCACGCCCATTCCCACGCTGGATGGCGCCGTGCTGGCCTGGCTGGGCGCCCTTTTGGCCGGCGGCGCGGCGCTCAGGCTGCGACAGCGCTCGCGCCGATAGTGCCGGCGCGCATCAGGGGCTGACCGGCTCTTCGCCCGCCGCCGGCGCCAGCCCCATGGCCACAAAGTCCAGGCGCCACAGTGCCTGAAACAGCTGGCAGCCAAACGCCTGCAGTTCGCCCGCGCCACTGCACGCGGCCTGGCTGCTTTGCGCCACGCCGGCGGCGATCGCACGGATGCTGCGGTGACCATCCACACCTTGCGCAAAGGCCAGCTGGGCGGGATTGAGCCTGAGCTGCCAGTCGGGCCGATGCAGCTCGGCGCCTTGCAGGCCGCAGCGCATGCGCCAGATCGGCACGTAGTCCGGCGCTTCGCGGGCCGAAAAGTCGATGCCGTAGCGGGCTTGCGGCCGCTCGCGCCGGCAGGCCATGAAGAAGTGGCACGCGTTGGCCGTGTGGATGCGCTCCATCGCCGACCAGATGCGGCGCTCGGGCAAGGCGTTGATGCGGGCGTGAAAGGCGCTGGCCGACCCGCCGGGGTCGTGCGGGTAGTACGGCGCCTTCAGCAGCCAACCCTGAAAGGCCAGGTCGGCCGCCTCGACCAGCGCCACGCAGTCATCGACGGTGTAGTCGCGCTCGCGCCCGTGCAGAAAGGTGTCGACCACGGCGGCATCGGCCGGCAGATCGTGCGCATGCCGAAGATAGGCCTGTGCCGGATGGTCGGCGGGCAGCTGAGCCAAAGCCTGCTTGACCAGCTCGACCGAAGCCTCGTCCTGCCCCAAGCGCAGGTCCTGAAACACCGACTGCAGCCACGCCACGCCGCTGCGCCCATAGCGGGCATACAGCATGAGGCCTATCACGCCATCGACGCGCAGGCACCGGCCCAGTGCCTTCAAGCCCGCCGGCGGATCGGCCAGGTGATGCAGCACGCCGGTGGACACGATGAGGTCGAAGTCGCGTCCCAGCGCCGCCACCTCCTCGATCGGGAGACGCTTGAGCTCCAGG
Organism: Burkholderiaceae bacterium; assembly: GCA_041396485.1. GTDB lineage: Bacteria > Pseudomonadota > Gammaproteobacteria > Burkholderiales > Burkholderiaceae_C > Ottowia. The sequence goes on from JAWKYM010000003.1 coordinate 339,998, forward strand.
TTGCGCAAGCCATGCCGATCCTTGAGGAATTGCTGATGCTCCAGCGAAGCCTGGCTGACGTCGATGGCCAGCACCCGCGCCTGCGGGTTGGTGAAGGCAAACACGGCGGCCTGGTTGGTGCCGCAGCCGGCAATCAGGATATCCAGGTCCGGCCGGTAGGCGCGGTCGGGCCACAGGCTGCGCTGCGCATGCACCGGGTCGAACCACTCCCAGTTGTGCCGCGTCCAGTCGGCCAGATCCCGGATCGGCGCCGGGTAGCGCCAGCGCTCGTACTGGCGCGCAACGATATCGGAACGGGGATCGAGGGGCATGAAGGGGTCCTGTCGTGGCGCCGCAGCCGATTGTGGTGGATCGCCCATGCGCCGTCCCGCGCCGGCTCGCTCGGGCGTCCCGGATGCCCACCGTCCGGCGGGTGCGTTGGCTTCCTGCAACAAATTGAATAGCAATTATTCTCATTTGCGTACAATCTCGCCTTTCATTGCAAGCCAGCCAGCGGCAGCGGGCGCCTCACGGCGCCACCATGCGTCCCGTCAGCCAGCCCTCTCCTTCCAATCTGCCCGCTGACTCGACCATGATCGCCGCCAAGAAATCCAAGCCATTCGAACCCAAAGCCCCCGTCCGTTCAGCGTGCAACGCTCCTGATACTGAAGCAATCCACACCCCCTTGCTGCCCCTGGGCGCCATGCTGCTGGCCGGCACACTGGGTACGGCCGCCGTCGCTCAGACCGCCCCGGCTCCCGCCCCCGCCAACGCTGCCTCGGCTGCGGCCCCGGCCGGCACGCTGGGCACCGTCACCGTGCGCGACACGGCGATCGAGGACGGCGCGACCACCAGCAAATCGCTGCTGCGCGCCACCAAGACCGAGATCGGCAAGGGCGAGCAACGGCTGCTCGACATTCCGCAAAGCGTGACGGTGATGACCGAGAAGCTGATCCAGGACCGCAACCTGGACGACTTCCGCGAGGTGCTGCGCGCCACCGCCGGCGTCACCTTCCAGGCAGGCGAGACGGGCGAGGAAGACGTGCGCCTGCGCGGCTTCTCGCTCGGCCAGGCGGGCGACATCTACCGCGACGGCATGCGCGACGCGCCGCTGTACGAGCGCGACACCTTCGACGACGACCGCGTCGAGATCATCAAGGGCTCGGCCTCGATGCTGTTCGGCAAGGGCTCGACGGGCGGCGTGGTCAACCAGGTCAGCAAGCAGCCCTTCCTGATGACCCAGCACGAGGCCAGCGCCACCATCGGCAGCGGCAATGAAAAGCGCGTGACCGGTGACTTCAACTGGCAGACCGGCCAGGATTCGGCCTTTCGCCTGAACGTGCTGGGCCACGACGCCGACAGCTGGGGCGCCAGGCAGCGCAAGTGGGGCATCGCGCCCACCTTCCGCTGGGGCATCGGCACGCGCGACGAGTTCTCGGTCGGCCTGTACGCGCTGGACGTCAAGGGCCGGCCCAACTACGCCCACCCCTGGATCATCGGGCCCGACGGCACCATCGACCCCACCCTGCCAGCCAAGAACTTCTATGGCTTCGCCAGCGACCACCTCAACACCTCGGCCACCTACGCGACGGTGGGCCACACGCACCGCTTCGACGATGGCGGCGAGCTGAAGACACGCCTGCGCGTCGGCCGCTACAAACGCGACCTGCTGGGCAGCCCGATCGGCTTTGCAACGCCGCGCCCCAGCATCGTCAGCGACATCACCGATTCGACCGAGCTGACGCGCCGCTCCAAGGGCCGCATCGGCGAAAGCGACGTTGCCATGCTGCAAAGCGACTACAGCAACACCTTCGAATGGGGCGGCAAGAAGCATGCCCTGCTGGCCGGCGTGGACGTCTACGACGAACGAGCCAAGCGCAACAACTCCTACGCCCTGTCCGGCGCCCTGCCCGGCACCACCGTGGGCAACCCCAACGATGGCGTCAGCGTGCCCGACAACCGTGTCACGCCGGTGCCCATGAACCGTTTCAAATCGCGTAGCCTGGGCCTTTACGTGCAAGACACGGTGTCCATCACCGACACGCTCAAGCTGGTCGGCGGTGTGCGCTTCGATCGTTTCACGGGCTCCTACCACAACGCCGACGGCAGCTTGAGCAACGAGCGCACCGACAACATGTGGAGTCCGCGCCTGGGCGCCATCTACCAGCCCGACGAACTGTCGTCCTACTACATCTCCTACGGCACCTCGTTCAACACCTCGGGCGACGCCTATCAGTACGGTGTGTCGATCAACCCCAACACCGGCCGCTCGTCGCAGACGCCGCCCGAGAAGAGCCGCAACATCGAGATCGGCGGCAAGTGGGAGCTGTTCGACCGCCGCGTGCTGGCCGGCGCGGCGCTGTTCTACAGCGAGAAGTACAACGAGCGCAACACCGACCCCGACACCGCCGCCCAGCAGGAACTGCTGTCGGGCAAGCGCCACGCCGCCGGCGTGGAGTTGAACCTGGCCGGCCGCATCACGCCTGCGTGGGAGCTGTTCTGGAACCACAGCTGGATTCCCAACGCCAAGATCGACCGCAGCAACGTCAGCCTGAACCCCGCCGGCACCGGCGCGCAGGTCGAGGGCGACCGCCCGGGCCTCACGCCGCGCAACAGCGGCAGCGTATGGACCACTTACCGCTTGATGCCGCAGCTGCGCCTGGGCGTGGGTGCCAACTACCGCAGCAGCCAGCACCCCGACGGCCAGCGCAGCTACAAGGCGCAGGGCTTCGTCACCTTCGACGCGATGGCCGAATACAGTTTCAACGAGAAAGTCTCTCTCAGGCTCAACGTCACCAACCTCAGCAACAAGCTGTACGCTGACACCCTGTACCGGGGCTTCTACCAACCCGGCGCCCCGCGCCGCGTAGAGCTGACGCTGAAGGCCATGTTCTGATGCACTGAACGCCTTGTACCACCGCAGCCGCCCCCGGGGCGGCTGCGTGCTTTTTAAGAACCACCCATGTTGATTCACCTCAAGCAACTGCTGACCGCCGACGAACTGTCGCAAGCGCGCGGCCTGCTGCTGGCAGACAGCGCCCCCTGGATCGACGGCCGCCGCAGCGCCGGCGCGCAGGCCGTGCAGGCCAAGAACAACGAACAGCTGGCGCAGGATTCACCCAGCGCCGCCACGCTGCGTGCCCTGGTGCTGGCCGCGCTGCAGCGCGATCCCTTGTTCTTCTCCGCCGCCCTGCCGCGCAAGATATTCAACCCGCTGTTCAACCGCTACACCGGCGCCGCCAACCACTACGGCGCGCATGTGGACAACGCCGTGCTGCACTCGCGCGAGCCCGACCAATGGGTACGCGCCGACGTCTCGTGCACCGTGTTCCTGGCCGATCCCGACACCTACGAAGGCGGCGAGCTGGTGGTGCACGACATCGATGGCCAGCAGGCCGTCAAGCTGCCCGCGGGCGACGCCGTGCTCTACCCCTCCACCTCCGTGCACGAGGTGCGTCCCGTCACGCGCGGCGCGCGCCTGGCCAGCTTCTTCTGGATCGAGTCCATGGTGCGCTCGGACGAGCAGCGCCGCCTGCTGTTCGACATGGACATGGCCCTGCTCAAGCTGCGCCAGCAGCACGGCGAAAGCCCCGAGGCCACGCGGCTGACGGGCACCTATCACAACCTGCTGCGCATGTGGGCCAGCACCTGAGCCACGCCCGGGCCCGTCGATGACGCGAATTAGTTCAAGCAAAATCGGGTTGTAGCGCTTGTCCATAAAGCGCAAGCAGCTATCATATATGCAGCATCCGCACATTGCTCCCGTGACGCTTGCCGACCAGGCCGCCCGCGCGAAACAGCGCCTGGACCCGGCCACCTGGGCCTGGCTGCAGGGCGGCGCGGCCGACGAGCTGACGCTGCAGGCCAACCGGGCCGCCTGGCAGCAGATCACGCTGTGGCCGCGCGTGCTGTGCCACTTGGCGGGCGGCCACACACGCATCCAGCTGGCCGGGCGCGAGTGGGCCCATCCGATCATGCTGGCGCCGGTGGCGCTGCAGCGGCGGGCCCATCCGGACGGCGAGCTGGCCAGCGCCCTGGCCGCGGCCGCGCAAGGCGCCGGCTACATCCTGAGCACCCAGTCCAGCGTGCCGATGGAGCGCGTGGCGCAGGCGGTGCTGGGCGACGCCGGGCGCGGGCCGCTGTGGTTTCAGCTCTACTGGCAGATGGATCGCGGCTTCAACCGCGCGCTGGTGCAGCGCGCCGAAGCCGCCGGCTTCGAGGCCATCGTGCTCACCGTCGATGCTCCCGTGCAAGGCGTGCGCGATGCGGAGCGCCGCGCCGGCTTTGCGCCGCCCGCCGGCGTCCACGCCGTGCATCTGCAGGACGCGCCCGCCCCGCCCCTTTCTGCCGACACCTACTGCGCCGGCCTGCCTGCCCACGCCCCCACCTGGGACGACGTGACCTGGCTGCAGCAGCAAACCCGCCTGCCGGTGTGGCTCAAGGGCGTGCTGCACCCGCTGGACGCACGCCAGGCGCTGGGCCTGAACGTGGCCGGCCTGATCGTCAGCAACCACGGCGGCCGCACGCTGGACACCGTCCCCACCACCGCCGCCGCCCTGCCCCTGGTGCGCGCCGCGGTGGGTGACGCGCTGCCCCTCATCGTCGATGGCGGCATCCGCCGCGGCACCGACGCGCTCAAGGCGATCGCTTTGGGCGCAAACGCGGTGCTGGTGGGCCGCCCCGTCTTGCATGCATTGGCCGCAGGCGGTGCGGTGGGCGTGGCGCAAATGCTGCGCCTGCTGCGCGACGAACTGGAAGCTGCGCTGGCCCTGAGCGGCTGCCGCACGCTGGCCAAGGTGGGGCCCGAACTGCTGGACCCAGGCGAGCGCGCGTAAAAAAGCCACGCCGCGGCGTGGCTTGTTCCAGGCGCGGGCGCCGCAGCTCAGCGCCGCCCGCCCAGCAGGCTGCCGCCCACTTTCAGCAGGTCGCCCAGGTCAACCTGGCCGTTGCCGTCCTGATCGAGCACCGCATTCAGCAGGCCGCCGCCCAAGCCGCCCTGCTGCTGCACGCGCGCCTGCTCCTGGCCCAGCATCTGGCCCAGGCCGCCGGCGTCCAGATTGTTGCTGCTCATGTGCTTGGCCACCATCGACATCACCAGGGGCGCCAGCATGGCCAGCAGTTGCCCCGCCTGGCCACCGTTCAGGCCCGTGGCCTGGCTCAGCCCCGACTCGGCGCGGCCCTGCGCATCGCCAAAAATGTGGCCCAGGATGCCGCCCGCATCCATCTGCGGGCTTTGCGGGCTGGCGGACACGCCGCCGCCCAGGACACCACCCAGCAGACCGCCCAGCAAGCCCCCCAGGCCGCCCGCACCGGCGCCGCCGACCGCAGCGCCCCCCTGCGCCAGCGAACCCAGCAGCCCGCCCAGGTCCACCGCACCCTGGCCGGCGTGATCGCGCTGCAGCGCGTTGAACAGGGCGTCCGCGCCGCCGGGCTGCTGCGCGTTGCGGCCCAGCGCGCCCACCAGCGTGGGCAGCGCGGCGGCAATGGCGTTGCTGGCCGTGCCTTCGTCGGTGCCCAGTTGCTGGGCAATCTGCCCCAGCGGAGCGCCTTGCATTTGACCCATCAGGTCGTCGATGAGGGAGCCGTTCATGGTCGCGATCCTTTGCCGGTTGGAGAGGGAAACGCCCATGGTAGCGACCGCGGCCGATCCGCGCTTTACCATGCCGGCTGATTCGCCAACTTCATCACAAGGAAATCGATCCATGCGCGTGCACCACAAGTCCATCATCGTCACCGGCGCCGGCGGCGGCATCGGCGAAGGCATCGCCCGCCGCCTAGCCGAAGAAGGCGCATCCGTCATCGTGAACGACATTAGCCCCGCGCTGGGAGAGAAGGTCACGGCCGCCATCAACGCCGCCGGCGGCAAGGCCCGCTTCGTCGCCGCCGACGTGACGCAGGGCGCCGACTGGGCCCGCCTGGTGCAGGCCGCGCAGGACTTTGGCGGCCGGCTGGACGTGGTGATCAACAACGCCGGCTGGACGCACCGCAATCGCCCCATGCTGGAAGTCAGCGAGGCCGAGTTCGACAAGGTCTACGCCGTCAACATGAAGAGCATCTACTGGAGCGCCGTGCACGCCGTGCCGGCCCTGCGCCAGGGCGGCGGCGGCAGCTTCATCAACATCGCGTCCACCGCCGGCATCCGGCCCCGCCCGGGCCTGACCTGGTACAACGGCAGCAAGGGCGCGGTCATCATCACCAGCAAGTCGATGGCCGCCGAGCTGGGCCCCGACAACATCCGCGTCAACTGCATCAACCCGGTGTTCAACCCCGACACGGGCCTGTCGGCCGAGTTTGCCGGCGGCCCAGTGGACGAAGCGCGCCGCGCCAAGTTCCTGGCCACCATCCCGCTGGGGCGCTTCTCGACATCGCTGGACGTGGCCAACGCCGCGCTTTATCTGGCCAGCGACGAGGCGGCCTTCATCAGCGGCGTGTGCATCGAGGTGGATGGGGCGCGGTGTGCGTGAAACCGAGATGCCGGTGCCGGCGCGGCAAGGGAGGCGCTCCGGGTCAGCCGGAAATTTGGCTCCAAATCGATGGGTTTGATTTCTTTTTCGAGAAAAATATCACATGGACACCATTAAAATGTTCTCGAAAATCGGCAGCAGGCACCCGTCCACCTTAGACTCCAATTGTTACGAATTGGAACAGCTATGGAGGACTTGGCTTTGCCGAACAGAACACAACCCGTGCCGGGTGCAAGGCTGCGCAGCGGGATTCGAGCCAGCGCCCTCGCCGCCGCGCTGAGCCTTGCCGGCACCGCCGCGCCGGCGGCGCCCGCGCCCTTTCCGACCGTCACCACGCCGGTGCAGCTCGACGGCCATGCACTGGGCAATCCGCTCAACCCCAACTGGTACGAAGTTCTCAACACCATCGTGTTCGACGGTGGTCTGTATCACATGTGGTACGTCAAGGGGGTCTACAACGTCTCGCTGGACGACGTGGCCCACGCCACATCCACCGATGGCGTTCATTTCACGACCCAGGGCGTGCTGACCTTTCCAGCCAACTGGTGGGCGGCTTATGGCGCCACTGTGGAGCCCGTCTCCAACTATCTGCGCGTCTCGCGCGATGGCAGCGGCAACTGGATCCTGATGATCTGGCATCCCAACGGAGGCGCGAGCTACGGCCAATACAACTACAACACCAGCCTTTGGTTGCTGGGCCCCAGCATCGCCAACCTGTCACCGACCCAGATCGGGCCATTGCCGACGCTGTCTTCGACGCCGCCCGGACCTGGTGGAAACCACGTGGGCCCTTTTGGCATCGTCGGATCGGATATCTATCTGGGGCAAGACACCGCCAAGGCCTTGGGGCGCTATCTGCTCACGCCCAGCACCACCAGTTCGCCACCCGCCGTCTCGCCCACCAACATGGGGGCCGCTGAATATGCCGACGCCTACGCAGGAACCGGCCTGTGTTCGTTCGCCACCTGCCCCGGCAGCCCCAGCTCCTCCTACATTCACAACTATGGCCGCACGCTCGACCAAGGTGGTGGCGTGATCGGCACCTACTACGAGCTGCGCGACTACAACACATTCACCCGCCGCGCCAAGCAGCTCTGGTATGTGGAAAGCACCGATGGCGGCGCCACTTGGAGTGCCAACGCCCAAGGCCTGTTCGCCAACGGCGCAGCCGTGACCGTCGACGGCCTACCCAACACCGGCAACTTTAGCCTGCCCGAGGTCACCGCTCTGGGTGGCGGACAGTACCGCAGCTACTTCAACACGGTGGACGCCTGCGGCAACTACGTCACCGTCACCGCCGCCCTGCCCGGCACCGAACGCGGCCTGACGGTGGCCAAGTCCTTCAATCCGACCGTGGTGGCGCCCGGCGGCAGCAGCCAGCTCACCGTCACGCTCACGGCGCCGGCCGCCACCTGCACGCCGGCGCCCGCCGCGCCGGTCTACACCGGACTGGGCTTCACCGACAACCTGCCGACCGGCATGACGGTGGCGGCCACGCCCAACGCCAGCACCAGCTGCGCCGGCGCGACGCTGACCGCCGCGGGCGGCGCGGCCCTGTTTGCACTGAGCGGCGCCAGCCTGGCGCCCGGCGCATCATGCACGGCGACGGTGGACGTCACGGTGGCCGGCTCCGGCTCGTTTCACAACGTCATCAGCGCGACACCGGGACAAGCGGGCGCCGTGACCAACGATCAGGGCGTCGCCGCCCTCGCCGACGCAACGGCCAACCTGCAAAGTGGCACACCGGCACCCGTGCCGACCCTGGGGCAATGGGCCTTCAGCCTGCTGGCGCTGCTGCTGGCCGGCCTGGGATGGCGCCGGCTGCAGCCGGTACGCCGCAGTCGCTGAGCGCGATCATCAATCAAATCAGCTGCCAGCGCTTGTGCACAGAGCGCTGACAGCTATTTTTTCGATAGTATTCACGGCTGGGCGCTACAGCCACCGCGCCAGCTGCGCCACGTCTTCCGGAAACAGTTGTCCCTTTTCGGCCTGCGCCACGCGCCCATCCTTGCCGCGCACCACGGTCACGGGCAGGCCCTCGGGCTTGCGGTAGGTTTTCAGCAACTCGGGCGAGAGCCAGGCGGCCGGAAAGCTGTAGCCCTTCTTGCGCAGGTAGGCCGTCGCGTCCTCGGGCTTCCTGTCGATCGACAGGGCCAGCATCTGCAGGCCGCGGCCCTGCTGCGCCTGCCACAACTTTTGCATCTCGGGGCTTTGCTCGGCGCAAAACGGGCACCAGCTGGCCCACCAGTACAGCACCAGCACGCGGCCCTCGGCCTGCGCGGGCTCGAAGCGACCGCCGCCCAGCAGCGGCGCCGGGGCCAGGGCCAGCGCGCTGCCCACGGTGGGCAGCGGGGGTTCCTTGGCGGGCTTGGTCTGGGCCATGGCCGAGGCCGGCAGCGCCAAGCTGGCCGCGGTGGCTTGCAGCCAGCGGCGGCGGGTGGTGTTCAACGGGGGGGACATGCGGTTCGTCACGCGGCAAAGCTCCAGCAGACGTTGATCGTAGCGTGTTGGCGCACCCCATGCGGCCGCGCCGCCGGCCCGGCAAGCCACCACCGGCAGCGCGTTTTCGGCGCTTGCGCATAATCGCCCGCATGGGGACAAGCACGGTTTCGTATTCCGCCCGCCGCGGCGATCGCGCGCCGGTGCCTGGCGCCGCGGCCCCCGTACGGGCACCTGTGCCAGCCGACGGCACGCTGCGCGACACGCGCGGCCGGCCGCTGCACGACCTGCGCATCAGCGTCACCGACCGCTGCAATTTCCGCTGCACCTACTGCATGCCCAAGGAGGTGTTCGGCACCGGCTATCACTTTCTGCCGCACGCCGAGGTGCTGAGCTTCGAGGAGATCACGCGGCTGGCGCGGCTGTTCGTAGGCGTGGGCGTGCGCAAGCTGCGCCTGACCGGCGGCGAGCCGCTGGTGCGCAAGAACGTCGAGGGCTTGATCGAGCAGCTGGCCGCGCTGCGCGCACCCGACGGCGCGCCGCTGGACATCACGCTGACCACCAACGGCTCGCTGCTGGAGCGCAAGGCCCCCGCGCTGGCCGCCGCTGGCCTCAAGCGCGTGACGGTGAGCCTGGACAGCCTGGACGACGCCGTGTTCCAGGCCATGAACGACGTGGCGTTTCCGGTGCACAAGGTGCTGGCCGGCATCGACGCCGCGCAGGCCGCGGGCCTGGGGCCGATCAAGGTCAACATGGTGGTCAAGCGCGGCACCAACGAGCACGAGATCCTGCCCATGGCGCGGCACTTTCGCGGCCGCGGCATCGCGCTGCGCTTCATCGAGTTCATGGACGTGGGCGCCACCAACGGCTGGCGCATGGACGAGGTGCTGCCCGGCGCCGACGTGATCCGCCTGCTGCAAAGCGAATTTCCGCTGGTACCGCTGCAGGCCAGCGCGCCGGGTGAAACCGCCGAGCGCTGGGGCTACGCCGGTGCCGATGGCCGGCACGACCCGGCGCTGGGCGAGGTCGGCGTGATCTGCAGCGTGACGCACCCGTTTTGCGGCGGCTGCAATCGCGCCCGCCTGTCCACCGACGGGCGGCTGTTTTTGTGCCTGTTCGCCACCCAGGGGCACGACCTGCGCGCCCTGCTGCGCGGCGGCGCCGATGACGCGCAGATCGGCGACGCGATCGCCGGCATCTGGCAGGGCCGCAGCGACCGCTACAGCGAGCTGCGCGCCAGCCTGCCGCCCGACACCGGAAAAGCCGCGCCGCGGGTGGAGATGAGCTACATCGGCGGGTGATCCATGCGCCCGCTCGTGACTCCAACGCCACCCATCACCGCCCTCATCCTGGCTGGCGGGCGCGGCGCACGCATGGGCGGCGCGGACAAGGGCATGCAGACCTTCCAGGGCCGTCCGCTGGTGCAGCACGCGCTGGAACGCCTGCGTGCGCAGAGCCTGCCGCCGGCTCAGATCCTGATCAGCGCCAACCGCCACCGGGCCGACTACGAGTCCTTGGGCGTGCCGGTGTTGGCCGACGCACTGCCCGACCACCCCGGCCCGCTGGCAGGCTTTCTGGCCGGCTTGACCCACGCCGGCACGCCGCTGCTGCTGACGGTGCCGTGCGACACGCCGCACTTTCCGCTATCGCTTTGCGAGCGCCTGGCGCACAACCTGCAAGCTCAGGAGGCCGATTTGGCCATGATCGCCACACCCGAGCGCGACGCCCGGGGCACGCCGTACTTGCAAGCACAGCCCGTGTTTTGCCTGCTGCGCACCATGCTGGCGGGCAGCCTGCAGGCGTATCTGCAAGCTGGCGGGCGCCGCATCCTGGACTGGAGCGCGCAGCACCGCAGCGCACAGGTGGCTTTCAACCGGGCCGGCGACGACCCGCAGGCCTTTGCCAACCTCAACACGCTGGACGCGCTGCGCGCGGCCGGTGCCGGCCCGGGGGCTTACACCGCCGATGCGTCCAGGGCCAGCTCCTCCAGCAGCTGATCGCGCGCGGGCAGGCGTCCGAACCAGCCCAGGTGCATCACCCGGGCAATGCCCACGGCCACGTCCTGCAGGCGGGCGGCCGCCGCCGGGTTCAGCTCCAGCGCGGTGTCGCGCTGCCACAGATGCAGCCAGCGCTGCACGTGGGCCGGCGTGATGTCGGCCAGCGCCATGTGCTTGCGGTGCACGTCGCCGCGAAAGCTGCGCTCCAGCTTGAGCGTGGTGCACCAGAAATCCGTCATGCGCGCCAGGTGCGCGGGCCAGCGCTCGTGCAGCAACGGCTCGAACACGGGCGCCAGCAGGCCATCCGCGCGCACGTCGGCGTAAAAGCGTTCCACCAGCCGCGCGATGGCGGCGCGGTCGGGCCGCAGGGACAGGTCATCCATGGCTCTCATCGTGCTTGACCATAGCGCGTTGGCGCCGGGCCGCTGGCGCAGCCGCGCTTGCCCGTGCCTGGGGTGGGGATACCGGCCGGCCGCGCCGGCCGATATGATCGCGGGGCACCCTGCGCCAAGCCATGCCCTACACCCCCACCTTCGTCCCCGAAACCCTGACCCGCGCCCAGGTGGACGCCACGCGCGGCCCCCTGGTGCTGGAGTTTGGTGCCAACTGGTGCGGCTGGTGCCAGGGCGCGCAGCCGCGCATCGCCTCGGCGTTTGCTCAGGCGGGCGACCAAGTGCCGCACGTCAAGGTCGAGGACGGCCCCGGGCGGCCGCTGGGGCGCAGCTTTCGCGTCAAGCTGTGGCCCACGCTGGTGTTTCTGCAGGACGGTCAGGAAGTGGCACGGGCCGTGCGACCGCAAGCCGCCACCGAAATCGCCCAGGCCTTGCGCCAGTTGCAACCACCGGCAGCCTGACCGCAGCCGAAATCCGGCACCCGCGTCCCAAGGCATCCCAAGGTGTTGAGCCCGCCTCAGTGGGATGCCACGACCGGACCCGCCACCGGCTCGGTATTGGCCCCCGGCACGCGCCGGCGCGCCAGCAGCGAATACATGGTGGGCACCACGAACACCGTCAGCAGGGTGCCCAGGCTCATGCCGCCCACGATCACCCAGCCGATCTGGCGGCGGCTCTCGGCGCCGGCGCCGGTGGCCAGCGCCAGCGGCAGCGCGCCCAGCACCATGGCGCCGGTGGTCATCAGGATGGGGCGCAGGCGCTGGCTGCTGGCGTGCACCAGGGCGTCCAGCATGGGCTCGCCGCGCTGGCGCAACTGGTTGGTGAACTCCACGATCAGGATGCCGTGCTTGGTAACCAGGCCCACCAGGGTGATCAGCCCGATCTGCGAATACACGTTGAGCGAGCCGCCGCTCCATCGGAGCGCCAGCAGCGCGCCGATCATCGACAGCGGCACCGAGAACATGATGACCAGCGGATCGACAAAGCTCTCGAACTGCGCCGCCAGCACCAGAAAGATGAACAGCAGCGCCAGCGCGAAAACGATCACCAGCGCACCCTGCGATGAACGGAATTCGCGCGAGATGCCGTTCAGCTCGGTCGTGTAGCCGGTCTTGAGCACCTTGTCGGCGCTTTGCTGCAAAAAGCCCAGCGCCTCGCCCAGCGAGTAGTCGGGCGCCAGGTTGGCCGTGAGCGTGGCCGAGCGGCGCTGGCCGAAGTGATTGAGCTCGCGCGGCGACACGCTCTCGCGCACCGTGACCAGGGCCGACAGCGGCACCATGGTGTCCACCCCGCCCTTGCTGGCGCGCAACTGGATGCGCTCGATGTCCTCGGGCGTGCTGCGGCCGGTGATGGCCGTCTGCACGATCACGTCGTACTGCTCGGCGTCGCGCTTGTAGCGCGTCACCACGCGCCCGCCCAGCATGGTCTCGATGGCGCGCGCCACGGCGTCCACTCCCACGCCCAGGTCGGCCGCGCGTGCCCGGTCCACCTCGATGCGCAACTCGGGCTTGGACAGGCGCAGGTCCACGTCGGGCGCAACAAAACCCGGGTTGCCGGCCACTTCGGCCAGCAACTGGCGCATCACCTCATTGAGGTTGGCGTAGCTGTCGGAAGTTTGCACCACGAAGCTGACGGGCCGCTCCCGAAAGCCCTGACCCAGCGAAGGCGGCGTGATGGCGAAGGTGTTGACGCCGGCGATGCGGTTGAACTGCGGCTGCAGCTCGCGCGCGATCTCCAGCGTCGAGCGCTGGCGCTCGGTCCAGTCCACGGCGCGGTACATCACGCTGCCCTGCGACACCGTGGGGTTGCCGACGTTGGCGAAGATGCGGTCGAACTCGGGGTAGTGCTCGCCGATCTGCGCCAGCTCGCGCGCATAGCGATCGGTGTAGGCCAGGGTGGATCCATCGGGCGCGTTGATGCTGGCCAGAATCATGCCCCGATCCTCCAGCGGCGAAAGCTCCTGGCGCAAGCCGGGATAGACCACGGCAATGGCGGCAGCGCAGGCCACCATGCCCGCCAGCACCCCCCAGCGCCAGCCCGTCAGGATGCGGCGCAACAGCCGGCCGTAGCCGTTGGCCAGCGCAGTCAAGGCACGCTCCATCGTGCGGTCGAACCAGTGCGGGTTGGGGTTGTGGCGCAGCAGCTTCGAGCACAGCATGGGCGACAGCGTGAGCGCCACGAAGCCCGACACCACCACGGCGCCCGCCAGCGCCAGCGCAAACTCGACAAACAGCCGCCCGGTGCGCCCCGGCGTGAAGGCCAGCGGTGCGAACACGGCCGCCAGCGTGAGCGTCATGGCGATGATGGCAAAGCTGATCTCGCGCGCACCGTGAATGGCGGCAGCAAACGGCGCCATGCCCTCCTCGATGTGGCGGTAGATGTTCTCCAGCATCACGATGGCGTCGTCCACCACCAGGCCGATGGCCAGCACCAGCGCCAGCAGCGTCAGCGTGTTGATGGAAAAGCCGGCCAGCGCCATCAGGCCAAACGATCCGATCAGGCTGACCGGAATGGTGACGATGGGAATGATGGACGCGCGCACCGTGCGCAGAAAGACGAAGATCACCAGCGCCACCAGCACGATGGCCTCGGCAATGGTGGCATACACGCTCTTGACCGCGCGGTCGATGAACACCGAGTTGTCGCTGGCGATGTCCACCTTCACGTCGTCTGGCAAGTCCTGCCGCAGGCGCGGCAGCAGTTCGCGCACGCCCTGGGCCAGCTCCAGCGGGTTGGCCGTGGCCTGACGGATCACGCCGGCCGAAATCGAGGGCCGGCCGTTCAGGCGCACCGCGCTGCGCTCGTCGGCCGCACCCTCCTCCACCCGGCCCACGTCGCCGATGCGCACGGGAAAGCCATTGACGGTCTTGACCACCACGTTGGCAAATTCACCGGGCGTCACCAGATCGGTCTGCGAGGTGACGGAGAACTCGCGCTGGCTCGACTCGATGCGTCCGGCCGGCAGCTCCAGGTTATTGCGCCGGATGGCATCTTCCACGTCCTGCGTGCTCAGGTGATGGGCTGCCAGACGGTCGGCATCCAGCCACACGCGCATGGCGTACTTGCGCTCGCCGTAGATGCGCACGTCGGCCACGCCGGTCACTGTCTGCAGCCGCGCCTTGACGATGCGGTTGAGCAGGTCGTTGATCTCCAGCGGCGAGCGCGTGTCGCTGGAAAAGGCCAGCCACATCACCGGAAAGGCGTCGGCCTCGACCTTGGCGATGACCGGCTCGTCGATCGCCTGCGGCAGCTTGTTGCGCACGCGCGAGACGCGGTCGCGCACCTCGGCAGCGGCCGTGTCGGCGTCCTTCTCCAGCCGGAAACGCACGCTGATCTGCCCCTGTTCGGGCCGGCTGATCGAGGTCAGCACGTCCACCGCGTCGATGCCGGCAATGGAGTCCTCCAGCGGCTTGGTCACCTGCGACTCGATCACCTCGGCCGAGGCGCCGGCGTAGCGCACGCTCACCGTCACCACCGGTTCGTCGATCTTGGGATATTCGCGCACCGACAGGCGCGTGTAGCTCACCAGCCCGACCAGCACGATCAGCAGCGACAGCACGGTGGCAAACACCGGGCGGCGAATGGACAGCTCGCTCAGTTGCATGGCGACTCAGCGTGCCGACGGCGCCGCGCAGGGGCTCGGGCCGGGCGGAGTCTCGGCCCAGGGCACGGCGGCGCGCGCGGCGACCGGCGCCGGCGGTGTTGCCGCGGCCGGCGCGTCGGCCACGCGCAGCAGCGTGCCCTCGCCCTGGATACGCTGCTGGCCGGCCGTGACCACCCGCTCGCCTTCGGTAAGGCCTTGCTCGATCTCGACCAGGCCCGCGCGGCGCACACCAGTCTGCACGTCCACCCGCTCGGCGCGCCAGGCCGACGCCCCTTCGGGACCCTCGGCCTTGACCAGCCGATACACGCTTTGCCGTCCGCCTTGCGGCACCACCGCCTGCTCCGGCACCATCAGCGCCGCGCGGCCCTCGCCCAGGCGCGCAGCCACCCGTGCAAACATGCCCGGGCGCAATTGCAGCCGCCGGTTGTCGATGCAGCCACGCACGTTCAGGCTGCGGCCATTGGCGTCGATCTGCGGGTCCACGGCCTGCACCACGGCAGCAAAGACACGGTCGGGCAGCGCCTCGACCTGCACGCGCGCGCTCTGGCCCGGTTGCACGCGGGCCTGCCAGCGCTCGGGCAGGCGAAAGTCCACGTACATCGCGTTCAGGTCTTCCAGGTTGACGATGTCGGCGCCGTCCTTCAGATAGTCGCCCACGCTGATGTTGCGCAACCCGGCCACGCCGTCGAAGGGAGCCAGCACGCGCAGGCGCGCGGCGGTGGCACGCGCCAGCTCGGCCTTGGCCTGCGCCACCTTGACCGCGGCCGCGCTCTCGTCCAGGCCCCGCTGGCTGATGAAGCCCTGGGCCACCAGCTCGGTGTTGCGACGGTGATTGGCCTGCGCGATCGACAGCTCGGCCTGCGCCTGCTGCAGCTGCGCCTGCTGCAACCGGTCGTCGAGCTGCACCAGCAACTGGCCCCGGGCCACCTTCTGGCCATCTCGAAAACCGATCTGCACCACCCGGCCACTGACCTCGGCGCGCACCACCGTGCCCTGGCGCGAGCGCAGCGAGCCAACCGCTTCCACGTCATCGGCCACGGACTGGCGGCGCACGAGGGCCGTCTCCACCACCACGGCGGCACGCGCCGGCGCGCTGCCCGGATGGGCCGCTCCGGCCGAGTTGACGGCCGCCGCTGCCGGTGGGCGCTGCACCCACCAGGCCACGCCCAAGGCGCCCGCCAGGGCCAGCACAGCGAAAAGGGATGTCGAGGTCTTCAAGATTCGGTTCACGCGCGCCGGCGCCACCGCGGCGCCAAATCTTGCAAACTGTAGCAGCAGCCGGACCTCGCGCCACGGCCCCGGCGCCCTTTGGCGCCGAAAAGCCTCAGCCCCGCGGCACCCCGCGGTTGGCCAGCGCATCGGCTCGCTCGTTGCCTTCGTGGCCCGCATGGCCACGCACCCAGTGCCAGGCAATGCGGTGTCCGCTGCCGGCCACCAGCGCATCCAGCCGCTGCCACAGATCGACGTTTTTCACGGGCTGGCCGGCGGAGGTGCGCCAGCCCTTGGCCTTCCAGCCCGTGATCCAGCTGGTGATGCCCTGGCGCACGTACTGGCTGTCCAGGTACAACGCCACCTCGCACGGGCGCTTGAGCGCACCCAGTCCTTCGATCACGGCGGTCAGCTCCATGCGGTTGTTGGTGGTCAACGCCTCGCCGCCGAACAGCTCTTTCTCGTGACCCGGCGAGCGCAGCAAGACGCCCCAGCCGCCCGGGCCGGGATTGCCCTTGCAGGCACCGTCGGTGTACATCTCAATGCGATCCAAAATGGCCTTCCTTGTGATTGCCGGCCGGCGTCGCGCGCCCGGCGATGGAGGTCTGCTTGCCCACGCCGGCGGGCATCTTGCGCCAGCTCTGCCCAATCAGCAGCGGCCCGCGCATGCGCTTGACCGCCACGATGCAATAGGTGGCGCCCAGAATGGGCCACCAGCGCCGCCCCAGCCGCTCCAGCCAGCCAAAGCGCGCGAGTGTACGGGCACCGCGCACGGCCGGCTGGTAGCAGCCAAACTCGGCCGACTCCAGCTCGAACTCCAGCAGCTGCAGCCAATCGCGCAGGCGCCGCGGGCCAATGAATTCGCCCGCGTCGGGCAGGAACAGCCGCCCACCCAGCCAGCGCGCGCGGTACTGGCGCAGGCCCCACAGGCTGGCCGGGTTGAAGCCGGTGATGGCCACCCGCCCCTCGGGCACCAGCACGCGCTGCACCTCGCGCAGGCAGGCGTGCGGGTCGGCGCTGAACTCCAGCGTGTGCGGCAGCACCACCAAGTCCAGGCTGGCCTCGCCAAAGGGCAGCGCCGTGCTGTCGGTCACCAGGACGGTGCGTGGACCGCTCCGATCCGGCAGGGGTGGCGCCAGGTGCGCCAGCCAGCGGTGCGGCATGCGGTTGGCGGCCAGGGCGTCCAGCTCGCTCAGACCCAATTGCAGCGCGTGGTAGCCAAATACGTCAACCAGCGCTTCGTCCAACTGCTGGCGCTCCCACGCCAGGACCGCCTGCCCGGGCGCGGTCTGGAACCAGTCATGCAGGCCGCTCACTGGACTACCCTCCGCGCTGTGCGCTGCGGGATTCGCGCTTGGGAGCGGCCCGGCGCGCTCATGCCCGGTTGTGCTCCCCTGTCTCATCGGGGCGAGCGTGGGGGTGCCGTGCCAAGGCAGTCGAATCGTTCGCCGCTGTCCGACGCGCGCTCGGCGCGGCCGGCAGTCGCGGCCCTCCACCCGCGCCCCAAAGCAGCGAGGGCGCACCGTTCAGGCGCATCTTCGATGGTGAATAAAATCCGCTCTTCATGAATCTGATCGCCCTGCCCGCCTTCGAGGACAACTACCTGTGGCTGCTGCACGATGGACAGCGCGCACTGGTCGTCGATCCGGGTGACGCGCACCCCGTTCGGGATGCCCTCGAGCGCCTGAACCTGCAGTTGCAGGGCATTCTAGTCACGCACCATCACGGCGATCACACGGGGGGCGTGGCGCAATTGCACGCCGCCACCGGCGCGCCCGTGTTCGGTCCGGCACGCGAACGCATCCCCGCGCCGTTCCAGCCACTGCAAGGTGGACAGACCGCGACCGTGCTGGGCATTGCCTGGCAGGTCATCGACGTGCCCGGCCACACGGCAGGGCACATCGCCTATTTTGCTGCCGACGTCGACGGCACGCCGCTGCTGTTTTGCGGCGACACGCTGTTTTCGGGCGGCTGCGGGCGCCTGTTCGAAGGCACACCCGCGCAGATGCTGGCCTCGCTCGACGCGCTGGCGGCGCTGCCCGCGGCCACCCGTGTGTGCTGTGCGCATGAGTACACCTTGGCCAACCTGCGCTTTGCCGCTGCAGTCGAGCCCGGCAACTCCGCGCTGGCCGACTACACCCGCCACTGCGAACAGCGACGTGCACAGGGCCTGCCCACCCTGCCATCGGATGTGCGCACCGAGCGGGCCATCAACCCCTTTCTGCGCAGCCGCCAGCCGGCGGTGGTCCAGGCCGTGCGGGCGCACACGCCGTCCGCCCAAGACGAAGTCGCGGTATTCGCCGCCCTTCGCGAATGGAAGAACACGTTCCGATGAAACTCCTGTCCGTGCTGGCGCTGGGCGCCTGTGTCTGGCTGGCCGGCTGCGCCGTGCCACCCAAGGATCCCGGCAGCGGCGCGTCCGACACGCCCACCGCCGGCGCCACCCCCACCGGCCAGCAGGGCGCCATGCCCTCGATGGCCGTGACCGAGCTGCCCACCACCAAGGTCGCCCCGCTGGCCGCCCCCGCCGATCTGTGGGAGCGCATCCGCCGCGGCTTTGCCATGCCCAACCTGGACACGGACCTGGTGCGCAAGCAGCAGCAGTGGTACCTCACCCGGCCGGACTACATCGATCGCATGGTCGAGCGCTCGCGCCTGTACCTGTTTCACGTCGTCGAGGAGCTCGAGCTGCGCGGCATGCCCACCGAACTGGCGCTGCTGCCCTACATCGAATCGGCCTTCAACCCGCAGGCGGTGTCCAGCGCCAAGGCCGCCGGGCTGTGGCAGTTCATGCCCGGCACCGGGCGCGACTTCCAGCTGACGCAAAACGTGCTGCGCGACGAGCGCCGCAGCGTGCTCGACTCCACCCGCGCGGCGCTGGACTACCTGCAGATGCTGCACGACATGTTTGGCGACTGGCACCTGGCGCTGGCGGCCTACAACTGGGGTCAGGGCAACGTGAGCAAGGCGATCGAGCGCAACAAGGCCGCCGGTCTGCCCACCGGCTACCTGGATCTGAACATGCCGGCCGAGACGCGCAACTACGTGCCCAAGCTGCAGGCGGTCAAGAACATCATCGCCGACCCCAGGCTCTACGGCGAGATGCTGCCCGACATCGGCAACCACCCGTTCTTCGATACGGTGGACATCAAGCGCGACATCGACGTCGAGATGGCCGCCCGGCTGGCTGAGGTGCGGCTGGAGGATTTCAAGGCCCTCAATCCCTCGCAGCGCAAGCCCATCATCTTTGCGGCAGGCACGCCGCAGATCCTGCTGCCCTGGGACAACGCCGCCGTCTTCAAGAAGAACCTGGCCGCGGCGGACCCCACCACGCTGGCCTCATGGACGGCCTGGGTGGCGCCCAGCACCATGGCCACGCGCGAGGCGGCCAAGCGAGTGAACATGGATGAAGGCGACCTGCGCGAACTCAACGGTGTGCCGCGAGGCATGATGATCAAGCAAGGCTCCACCCTGGTGGTGCCGCGCGATGGGCAGGCCCCGACCGCCGTGGCGCCCCAGGTGGTCGACAACGCCCATCTGGCGCTGGCGCCCGAGGTTGTCTTGCGCCGCACCACGGTGCGTGCGCGCCGGGGCGACACCATTGCCCTGGTGGCCGCCCGCTACGACCTGCCGGCCGAAACCGTGGCCGGCTGGAACAAGACCCACGCCAGGGCCGCACTCAAGGCCGGCCGCGCGGTGGTGGTGTACCTGCCCGTACGAGCCGGCCGCGCCGCACAGGCCAGCGCCCGGAGCTCTTCCAACCACAAGGCACGGCAGCACACGCCGCGTCGCGGCACGGCCAAAGCCCCAGCGCGGGGCACCCACAAGGCCGGCAAGAAACGCCGCTGATCGCCCCGACGTGGCCTACGCGCCAAACCGCGCCTTGGCGCGTTGGGCAAACTCGTTGGTGTAGGTCGATGCGGGTGCGGCGGCCCGCACCGGTGTCGATGCCGGCACATGCCGCGCGACCAGCTCATGCGCCGTCATCACGGCCGGCTCGCTGATCAGGCCGTCGGGCGAAAAGGCCTCGCGCACCTTGTCCAGCGCCGACAGATAGATCGCCCGGTCGCCCGACATGGCGCTCTCGGGCACGGCGCGCACGATGTCGCTGGGGCCGGCCGTCTGCAGCCACTTGAGCGCCCGCACGACACCATTGGCCAAGGCTTGCACAGTGTTGGGATAGCGCAGCATGAAACCCTGTGGCGCGTACAGGCAGCCGCCTGGCATGGGCCCGCCGTAGAGCTGCTGCGTGCCGCGCAGCGAGCGTGCGTCGGCGATGACGCGGATCTGCGCCCGAAACTCGAGCCGGCTGATGACCGGATCGACGTTGGCGATCGCCTCGATGCGCCCCTCCTGCAGCGCCGCGGCCGCCGCCGTGCCGGTGCCCACGCCCACCCAGCGCACCTCATCGGCTCCCACGCCCGCGCGCGCCAGCACCAGGCGGGCAAACCACTGCGTGGCCGAATCCAGGGCCGAGATGCCGATGCGCAGGCCGCGCAAGTGGCGCGCGTCGCGAAACTCGGGCAGCGCCGCGCCACTCACGCCCATGACCGTCTGCGGCGCGCGCCCCAGCAGTGCGAAGGCACGGCAGTTGACGCCGCGCTGGCGCAGGATCACGGTGTGCTCGTAGGCGCCAGCCACCAGGTCTGCGTGGCCGCTGACCATCGCCTGCTCGGCCGGGCCTCCGCCCGGGTGGTCCTGCAGATCGACGCTCAGCCCCTCGTCGCCAAAAAAGTTGAGCTGCTGGGCAATGGTGAGCGGCAGGTAGTACAGCGTGCCCAGGCCACCCACCGCCAGCGTCACGCGCGGGCGCTCCAGCCGCGTCTGCGCCCGCAACGCCGGGCTGGCCAGCAGCCCGAGCGCGGGTGCCGCCGCCAGCCAGCGGCGACGTTGGAGATCGGCGAAAGGGCTGGCGTTGGACACGGCACGCTGCGGTTGGCAAGCTCTGGGCCTCGACCCTACCCAAGCGGCGGCGCGCGTGCATCGGGACGTGCCCGGATGGGGTTTTCATTGATGCCGTCAAGCCCAAGGTCGGCTAATTGCCCACGCCCCAGCGATTCAAGCCAAATCCGGCCTTGACGCCCATATAGCAAGCGCCTATAGCTATTTTATTGATAGCATTCGCCCATTGGCCACTTCAATGCCGATCGACCAGCGCATGCGCAATGGTGCCCAGATCGACGTATTCCAGCTCGCTGCCGGCTGGCACGCCGCGCGCCAGGCGCGTCACCCTCAGGCCGCGCGCCTTGAGCACCTGGCCGATCACATGGGCGGTGGCCTCGCCCTCGGCGGTGAAGTTGGTGGCCAGAATCACCTCCTGCACCACGCCGTCGGTGGCACGCGCCAGCAACTCGTCCAGACCGATGTCCTGCGGGCCCACGCCGTCCAGCGGGCTCAGGCGCCCCATCAGCACGAAGTAGCGGCCGCGAAACGCTCCCGTGCGCTCAAGCGCCGCCTGGTCGGCCGGGGTTTCGACCACCGCCAGCCTGCTGGCGTCGCGCCGCGCATCCAGGCAGGTGGCGCATACGTCGGCTTCGGTGAAGGTGTGGCACAGGCGGCAATGGCGCACCTGCTGCACGGCCTCGCCCAGCGCCTGCGCCAGCGCCTGTGCGCCGGCCCGATCGTGCTGCAGCAGATGAAAGGCCATGCGCTGCGCCGAACGCTGGCCCACGCCCGGCAGGCGGCGCAAGGCCTGCACCAGGGTGTCGAGGCTGTGGGCGTCGCTCAAGGCTGAAAGAGCACGGTCAGAAGGGGAACTTCATCCCGCCCGGCAGCCCCGGCATGCCGGCCGGCATCAGCTTGCCCATTTTTTCGTTGGACAGCTCCTCGGCCTTGCGCACCGCGGCGTTGAAGGCGGCCGCCACCAGGTCTTCCAGCATGTCCTTGTCATCCTGCAGCAGGCTGGGGTCGATGGTGACGCGCTTGACGTCGTGCTTGCAGGTCATCAGCACCTTGACCATGCCAGCGCCCGACTCGCCTTCGACTTCCAGGTTGGCCAACTCGTCCTGGGCCTTCTTCAGGTTGTCCTGCATGGCTTGGGCCTGCTTCATCAGGCCGGCCAGTTGTCCTTTGTTGAACATCGAATTTCCTTTGTGTCAAAAGCAAAAAATTTCAGCAATCGATTGCACCACGCACGACCCGCAACCGATGAAACGCAAAGAGCCAAATGGCCGCGGAGCAGGCCAGGCCGGCAATCGCCGTGGAAGGGCTTGGCCCGCCCACTGGCGATGCCTCCTTGAGGGGGGAGGCGGAACAACGCGCAGCGAGTGAAGACTGGGGGTATTTCATTTCACAGCGGCTTCACGCTGCCGGGCACGATTTTCGCCCCAAATTCGCGCATCATTTCCTGCACGAAGGGGTCGGCCATCAGCACCGCCTCGGCCGCCTTCTGGCGCTGCGTGGCCGCCAGCGCATTGCGCCGCGCGGGGCAGTCCTTGACGGCGCCCAGCTCCACCTGCAGTCGCACCGCATGGCCGGCCTCCGCCAGCGCCGCCTGCAGGCGCTCGCGCGCGCCCGACTGCGCCAGCGAGCCGCTTTCCACGCGCAGCGTCCAGCACTCGGCGGTGCGCGCCACCAGCTCGGCCTGCAGTGCCAGCTCGCGCGTCAGGGCCGTCACCGTCTCGGCGGCCACCAGTTTCTGCACCAGCGCGTGCCAGAACTCGCCCTCGGCGCCGGGCACCACGGTGGGCGCGGCGGGCTCGATGCCGAGCGGACGCGCCGGCGGCTCGGGCAAGTCCGACGCCTGGCGCACGGGGGTGGCCACGACCGCGTCAAAGGGCGCCACGGCGGGCCGGGGCGTAGGTTGCGGCCGGTCGGGATCGCGCACCGGCAAGGCCTGCACCGGCGGGCGGGCGGGGAGCGTGGCCGCGGCGGCCGGGACATCGGCCGGCGTTGGCTCAGGCTCAGGCTCAGGCTCAGGCTCAGGCTCAGGCTCAGGCTGCGGTGCCTCGCCGCGGGGCGCCACGGCCGGCGCGGGCGGCGTCGGCTCAGCGGCGTTCAGAGTTTTTTTTTCTGCCGTGGTGCCAGAGGCCGGACCCGGTTTGAACGGCAGCAAGCGCAGCAGCACCATGGTGAGACCGACGTATTCGTCGGGCGCCAGGCCCAGTTCGGCCCGGCCGTGAATGCACAGGCTGTACAGCAGTTGCGTCTCGTCGGCCGGCAGCAGCGTGGCCAGCTGCGCCGTCCGCACGGCCTCGCCGTCGGATTCGTCCATCGCCATGGCCGGCACCGCCTGCTGCACGGCCATGCGCTGCAGCACGCCCGCCATGTCTTCCAGCGTGGTGGCGGCCGATTGGCCGGCGGCGCGCAACTGCTCGACCTGCTCGACCACGGCGCGCCCATCGGCCTGGGCCAGCGCCTCGATCAGGCTGAACACCACGCTGCGGTCGACGCTGCCCAGCATCTGGCGCACCGCCGCCTCGTGCAGGGCGCCGGAACCAAAGGCAATGGCCTGGTCGGTCAGGCTCAGCGCATCGCGCATGGAGCCCCGCGCCGCGCGCGCCAGCAGGCGCAGCGCGGGCGGCTCGGCGCTCACCTGCTCGGCGGCCAGCACACGGGTCAGGTGCTCGAGCACGGTCTCGGGCGCCATCGGCCGCAGGTTGAACTGCAGGCAGCGCGAGAGCACCGTCACCGGCACCTTCTGCGGGTCGGTCGTGGCCAGCACGAACTTGAGGTACTCCGGCGGCTCCTCCAGCGTCTTCAACATGGCGTTGAAGGCGGTGTTGGTGAGCATGTGCACCTCGTCGATCATGAAGACCTTGAAGCGCCCCTGCACCGGCTTGTACACCGCCTGCTCCAGCAGGCCCTGCACCTCGTCCACGCCGCGGTTGCTGGCCGCGTCCAACTCGGTGTAGTCGACAAAGCGGCCGGCGTCGATCTCGGTGCAGGCCGCACACACCCCGCAGGGCGTGGCCGTGATGCCGCCCTGCCCGTCGGCGCCGGTGCAGTTGAGCGACTTGGCCAGGATGCGCGAGACCGTGGTCTTGCCCACCCCGCGAGTGCCGGTGAACAGGTAGGCGTGGTGCAGGCGCTGCTGAGTCAGCGCGTTGCTGAGCGCCTGCACGACGTGCTCCTGGCCCACCAGCTCGGCAAAATTGCGAGGCCGATATTTGCGGGCCAGCACCAGATAAGACATGGCGGCGATTCTACGGGCGCGCTTGCGGGGTCGAGCCGGGCATCGCTTTAGAGTGCAGACTCTGAAACTGATGCATTCGCACAACGCCGGCGCGCGCAAGTCGCCAAAGCGCGTTATGCTGCGGCGCAACATCCTTATGATCGAAGGTTTGATGGCCTTGCACCGCACACGGTGCCGACCCACTTCTTCCATCCATGCTGCTTCGCGTCGATAGTCCTGATTTCGCAGATTCCGAGACGGCCCTGGTGGAGGCCTGTCCCGAGGCGGCGTTGCTGATCCAGGCACTGCGCGGGTGCCAACACCCCCGCAGCGGACGCCTGATGGCGCGGCTGCGCGATTGCCAGGACCCCACTCACTTCGACGAGTTGCGCGCCGAGATTTTTCAGCTGCTGGCCCTCAGTTTTGGCCGCGCCGAGGCAGAGCGCCGCCTGCTGCCGCTACAATAGCCGGTGACGGGCCTTCCCGCATGGTGAAGGAGCCAACCGGGTCAGGTGGGGAACCAAGCAGCCCTCACTCTGGAGTCAGTGCCGGGGTCAAGGCTCGTCACCCATCCCCACCCATTCTTGATCGCACCGGTGGCGCTCGCGATGCGCTGCCCCTTCACTTCAGTATGTCCGGGGGCGTCCAGTTCTCGGACGGTTGCACCGCCGGGCGGCGTTCAAAACCGTTGAGTTCGCGCGCCGGGCGCGCCAGCACCAAGGTGATACCGCTGCTGAGCATCAGCATCACCCAGAAAATGAAAAAAGTGATGGTGTAGATCGCCTCGCGCGGCCAATCCACCGTCTGGCCAAACAGGGTCAACGACAGCGGGTCGAGCACCGCAAATACCATCATCTC
This sequence comes from Burkholderiaceae bacterium, assembly GCA_041396485.1. GTDB lineage: Bacteria > Pseudomonadota > Gammaproteobacteria > Burkholderiales > Burkholderiaceae_C > Ottowia. Next base: position 365,053 of record JAWKYM010000003.1, read on the forward strand.
CAGCGCGCCGGCAACCATGAAGGCCGGCCAGGCAATCCACATCAGGCGCTCACGCAGCATCGTGCGGGTCTCCGGCTCGTCTCAGGGGCGCTGATTGTGGGGTACGCCGCCGGTGGCGGCGTGATTGCGGGCCTGCATGGCCGGCGCCAGCGCGGCTCCGGCCGGCGCGGCGGATTGAGTCACCGCTGTCCGCTGCGCGTCCGTGTAGACCGGATCGGGGTGGCTGACCGCCAGGTACAGGGTAAAAAAGCCTGCCACCACGACGATGGCCGGGCCACTGACGACCAGCCACATGTGGCCGTACTTCCACCACGGGGCGCTGGCAGGTTCTTGGCTTGTTGACATCGACTTACCTCGGAACGATGAAGACGGATTTTTCACGCACCTCTCCCACTCCTGGCGAATCGACGCGGAAGTGGATCTCGTGCGATCCGGGCCTGGCGCCATCATAGGGCAGGCGCAACTGCACCGGCACCCACATCGACTGCGCGCCATCGATGGTGACGCTGGGTTCGCTCACCAGCTTGAGGCCGGGCAGGCCTTCGACCGCCAGGCTGAAGGTGCGCGGCTGCTCGGTGGCATTCATGACTTGAACGCGGTAGATGTTCTCGATCTGGCCACCTTCGACGATGCGCGCCAGCGTGGCGCGGTCGCGCACGATGTCGACCTTGAACGGCGTGCGCAGCCACAGGCTGGCTGCAAAGGCGATGATCAGCGTGGCCAGCACGGCACTGTAGATCAGCACGCGCGGGCGCAGCACCCGGCGCCAGATTTCGCGCTTGCCCCAGCCCTGCTCGAGCGCCCGCTCGGTGGAGTAGCGGATCAGCCCGCGCGGGTAGCCCACCTTGTCCATCACCTCGTCGCAGGCGTCGATGCACGCGGCGCAGCTGATGCACTCGTACTGCAGGCCGTCTCGGATATCGATGCCAGTGGGGCAAACCTGCACGCACATGGTGCAGTCGATGCAGTCGCCCAGGCCCAGGGCCTTCGGGTCGGCCTTCTTGGAGCGACCGCCCCGCGGCTCTCCGCGCGCCGCGTCGTAGGTGACGATCAGCGTGTCCTTGTCGAACATCGCGCTCTGGAAACGCGCGTACGGGCACATGTACTTGCACACCTGCTCGCGCATGAAGCCGGCGTTGCCCCAGGTGGCAAAGCCGTAGAAGAAGACCCAGAAGGTCTCCCATGGGCCCAGGTTGAAAGCCAGAATGTGCGCGCCCAGTTCGCGAATCGGCGTGAAGTAGCCGACGAAGGAAAAACCCGTCCACAGGCCGATGGCGATCCACACCGCGTGCTTGCCCAGCTTGCGCCACAGCTTGTTCGGCGACATGGGGGCCGCGTCCAGCCGCAGGCGCGCCTGGCGGTCGCCCTCGAACTGCTTTTCGACCCACAGGTAGATTTCGGTATAAACCGTCTGCGGGCAGGCGTAACCGCACCACTGGCGCCCCGCCACCGCGGTGAACAGGAACAGCAGCAACGCCGAGATGATCAGGATGCCCGTCAGGTAAATGACGTCCTGCGGGTACAGCACCAGCCCGAAGATGTAAAAGCGCCGCGCCTCCAAGTCGAACAGCATCGCCTGGCGCCCGCCCCACTGCACCCAGGGCATGCCGTAGAAGAACAGCTGCGTGGCAAAGACGAAGAACCAGCGCCAGCGGGTAAACAGGCCGCTGATGCTGCGCGGATAGACCTTCTTCTGCGCTTCGTAAAGCCAGACCGTCGCGCCCTCGTCCTGAGTTGTCGCTGCCGCCGCCGCCGCTTGCTTGGATGGTTTCATGTCAAACGCTTCGAGCGTGCGAGCCCAGAGGCACGCACGCTCCAGTCAGAGCCGGATCTGGCCTATTTCACCGCCTCGGCCGGCAAGCCGCCACCCTTGCCCCAGACGTAGGCCGTCAGCACCTTCAGCTGCTCGGGGCTGAACTTGTTGTCCCAGGCCGGCATCACGCCGGTGCGGCCGTTGGTGATCATGCTGACGATGTGCGACTCGACCCCCGGACCATGAGTGAACACACCGCTGGTCAGGTTGGGCGCACCCAAGGCCGGGTTGCCCTTGCCGTCCATGCCGTGGCAGGCCGCGCAGGCCACGAACTTGGCGCGGCCCAGGTTGGCGCGCACCGAATCGTGCGGCGCGCCCGACAGGCTGAGCACGTAGTGCGCGACGTTGCGCACGTCCTCCGGCGTGCCCACGGCGGCGGCCATCGGCGGCATGACACCGGTGCGGCCCTTGGCGATGGTCTCCTCGATCTGCGCCGACGTGCCGCCCCAGTTCCACTGGCGGTCGGTCAGGTTGGGAAAGCCCTTGCCGCCGCGCGCATCCGAGCCGTGGCACTGGGCGCAGTTGTTCATGAACAGGCGGTCGCCAATGGCCATCGCCTGGTGGTCCTTGGCCAGCTCTTCCACGCTCTTGCGGGCAAAGGCGGCATAGATGGGAGCCACCTGCTCCTGGCCCTTGGCCAGCTCCCGGTCGAGCTGGCCAACCTGCGTCCACTTGAGCGAGCCTTGGTAGGAGCCCAGGCCCGGATACAGGTACAGGTAGGCAAACCCGAACACGCAGGTGATGATGAACAGGCCCACCCACCAGCGCGGCAGCGGGTTGTTCATCTCGCGCAGATCCTCGTCCCACACGTGCCCGGTGGTGTTGTCCTGCAGCGTCATGGCCTTGGTCTTGCCGCTGAACCACAGCAGCAGCAGGCAGGCGATGATGCCGCCCAGCGTGATGACGGTGACATACACCGACCAGAAGTTGCTTGTGAAGTCGCTCATGGCGTGGTTCCTGTGGTTCAGTCCTGCTCGAACGGCAGGCGAGCGGCCTCTTCGAAGCGGGCGTGGTTGCGGCCCGACCAGGCCCACACCACGATGCCCACGAAGACAATGAACGTCACCACGGTGATGACGCCGCGCAGCAGATTGATGTCCATGCGAATACCCTCCGCCCTTACTTGCGGTGAATGCCCATCACCTGCAGATAGGCGATCAAGGCGTCCAGTTCGGTCTTGCCCTTGACGTCCTCGGGCGCCTTGGCAATTTCCTCGTCGGTGTAGGGCGCGCCCAGGGTGCGCAGGCCGCGCATGTGCGCCTGGATGGTGCCGGCGTCGGCGGCCGTGCGCTCCAGCCACGGATAGGCCGGCATGTTGGACTCGGGCACCACGTCGCGCGGGTTGTTCAGGTGCGCGCGGTGCCAATCGTCGCTGTAGCGCCCGCCCACGCGGGCCAGGTCGGGGCCGGTGCGCTTGCTGCCCCACAGGTGCGGGTGGTCGTAGACGAACTCGCCCGCCACCGAATACGGCCCATAGCGCAGCGCCTCGGCGCGGAAGGGGCGGATCATCTGCGAGTGGCAGTTGTTGCAGCCCTCGCGGATGTAGACGTCGCGGCCCACCACCTGCAGTGCGGTGTAGGGCTTCAAGCCCTCGATCGGCTGCGTGGTGGACTTCTGGAAGAACAGCGGCACGATCTCGACCAGGCCGCCAAAGGAGACCACGATCAGGATCAGCACGATCATCAGGAAGTTGCTGGTCTCGATGCGGGCGTGACCGGTGATTTTTTCTTGCGCCATGGTGCGTTGGTCCTTTCTGGCTTCAGGCGTGCGCCACGGCGGCGGGAATCTGGACCGGCACCACGCGGCCGGCACTGGCGGTCTTGACGGTGTTCCACAGCATCAGCACCATGCCGCTGAGGTACAGCAGGCCGCCCAGCAGACGGATCACGTAGAACGGGTACGTGGCCTTGACCGACTCCACGAAGGTGTAGGTGAGCGTGCCATCGGGGTTGACCGCACGCCACATCAGGCCCTGCATCACGCCGGCGATCCACATGGCAGCGATGTACAGCACGATGCCGATGGTGGCGATCCAGAAATGCGCCTCGATGGCCTTGACGCTGTACATCTGCTTGCGGCCGTACAGACGCGGAATCATGTAGTAGAGCGAGCCCATGGTGATCAGGCCGACCCAGCCCAGGGCGCCCGCGTGCACGTGGCCAATGGTCCAGTCGGTGTAGTGACTCAGGGCGTTGACCGTCTTGATCGACATCATCGGCCCCTCGAAGGTGGACATGCCGTAGAACGACAGCGAGACGATCAGAAAGCGCAGGATCGGATCGTCGCGCAGCTTGTGCCAGGCCCCCGACAGGGTCATGATGCCGTTGAGCATGCCGCCCCAGCTGGGGGCCAGCAGGATCAGCGAGAACACCATGCCCACCGACTGTGCCCAGTCGGGCAGCGCCGTGTAGTGCAGGTGGTGCGGGCCGGCCCACATGTAGGTGAAGATCAGCGCCCAGAAGTGCACGATCGACAGGCGGTAGCTGTACACCGGGCGCTCGGCCTGCTTGGGGATGTAGTAGTACATCATGCCCAGGAAGCCCGCCGTCAGGAAGAAGCCCACCGCGTTGTGCCCGTACCACCATTGCACCATGGCGTCCTGAACGCCGGCATAGGCGGAGTACGACTTCATCAGGCCCACCGGCAGTTCGGCGCTGTTGACGATGTGCAGCAGCGCAATGGCCAGGATGAAGCCGCCGTAGAACCAGTTGGCCACGTAGATGTGCTTGACCTTGCGCGTGCCGATGGTGCCGAAGAACACGATGGCGTAGGCCACCCACACCAGGGTGATCAGGATGTCGATGGGCCATTCCAGCTCGGCGTACTCCTTGCTGCTGGTGTAGCCCATGGGCAGCGAAATGACCGCGCCCACGATGACGGCCTGCCAGCCCCAGAAGACAAACGCCGCCAGCTTGTCGCTGAACAGGCGCACCTGGCAGGTCCGCTGCACCACGTAAAACGAGGTGGCGATCAGGCCCGTGCCGCCGAAGGCGAAGATCACCGCATTGGTGTGCAACGGCCGCAGGCGCCCATAGCTGAGCCACGGAATGCCGAAAGTGAGATCCGGCCACGCCAGCTGGGCGGCGATGATCACCCCCACCAGCATGCCCACCACCCCCCAGACCACCGTCATGATGGTCAGTTGGCGGACCACCTTGTCGTTGTAGACCGTCGCTTTAGCGTTGGCAAATGTCATGTCAATCGTTCCTGCTTATCAACCGCGCAGCAGTATCCTCGATCGCGTCATGGGCACGTTGACGTGCGTCAATCGTCCTCGAGAATTCGCTGCCCCTCACGCTCCACATCCTCGAACTGGCCCCGGTAAATGGCCCAGCCAAAGGCACCCAGCACAAAAAAAACCAGCACCACCGACAGCGGGATGAGCACGTACAGCACGTCCATCAGGCCCACTCCCCATCCAGGCCCCGCGACAGCCGCAGCGCGTTGAGCACCACCACCAGCGAGCTCGCGGCCATGCCCAGGCCCGCCGCCCAGGCCGGCATCCACCCGGCCATGGCCAGCGGCACGCCGGCGGCGTTGTAAGCCATGGCCCAGAACAGATTTTGCTTGACGATGGCCACCGTGCGCACCGCCTGCTGGCGCGCCGCCGGCACGGCCATCAGGCGTTCGCCCAGCACCACCATGTCGGACTGCGCCTGGGCCAGCGGCACCGCGCGGCCAAAGGCAAACGACACCTGGGCCGCCGCCAGCACGGGACCGTCGTTCAGCCCGTCGCCCACCATGGCGGTGCGCGCGCCACGCCCCTGCAGCGCCTGCAAATGCTCCAGCTTGGCGGCCGGCGAGCAGTCGCCCAGCGTCACGTCCACGCCAAGCTGCCCGCCCACCTGCGCCGCGGTGCGCGCGTCATCGCCCGACACCAGTTGCACCTGCAGGCCCTGCCGATGCAGAGCCGCCACGGCGGCATGGGCATCGGCGCGGATGTCCTCCAGGAAATGGAAGCTGGCCAGCCAGCCGCTCTCATCCACCAGATGGCTCACCGGTCCGGCCGCTGTCACGGCCGGCACGTCGCAAAAGGCGTGCGAGCCCAGGCGCAGACGTCGCAACTGCCCGCCCCAAGTCACCTCGCCTGCCACGCCCTGCCCCACCGCCTCGTGCAGCCGCGCGGCATCGGGCAACGCCAATGCGCCGGCGGCCGCCACCACCGCACGCGAAACCGGGTGCAGGCTGTGGCGGCCCAACGCGGCGGCCAGCGCCAGCGCGTCGCCGCGCGCCACACCCTCGCGCAGCACCACGCGCTGCAGCACGAAGGCATCGCGCGTCAGGGTGCCGGTCTTGTCGAACACCACAGTATCCACGCCGGCCAGGGCCTCGATGGCCTGCAGGCGTCGCACCAGAATGCCGCGCCGCGCCAAGGCACCGGCGCTGGCCAGCATCGCCGCCGGCGTGGCCAGCGACAGCGCGCACGGGCAAGTCACCACCAGGATGGCCACCGCCACCATCAGCGCATGCCCCGGGTCCTGCGGCCACCACCAGGCACAGGCTGCCCCCGCCGCCACCAGCACGAACAACAGGAAGGGCGTGGCCAGGCGATCGGCCAGTTGCGCGCTGCGCGGCTTGCTGACCGCGGCCTGCTCCATCAGCGCCACCACCTGGGCGTAGCGCGTGTTCTCGCCCACCTGGCTGACGCGCAGCTCGACCGGCTGGCTCAGGTTGTGGCTGCCGGCAATTACCGTCTCGCCCCGGCCGCGCGCGACGGGGCGCGATTCGCCCGTCAGAAGGGCCTCGTCCACGGTGGTCTGGCCATCCAGAATCTCGCCGTCGGCCACGAAGCCCTCGCCCGGCAGCACGCGCAGCACGTCGCCCACGCGCACGCGGCGCGCCGACACGCGCTGCCAGCCGCCGGCCGCGTCCCGGCGTTCCACGCTGTCGGGCAGGCGGTGCATCAGCGCCTCCAGCGCGCCGGCGGCGCGGTCGCGCAGTCGCAGCTCCAGCCAGCGCCCGGCCAGCAGGAAGAACACGAACATCGTGAGCGAGTCGAAGTACACCTCGTGGCCAAAAGGCCCCATGGGTTCGAAGGTGCCCAGGCTGCTGACGGCAAAGGTGATGAGCATGCCCAGCGCCACCGGCAGGTCCATGCCGATGCGCCGCGCCCGCAGGTCGCGCCAGGCGCCGCGCAGAAAGGGCTGGCACGAGAACAGCATCACGGGAACCGACAGCACCCACTGGGCCCAGCGCAGCAGGTGGATGATGTCGGGCTCGATCTCGCCCGGCGCGGTGAAGTACGCCGGCGCGGCATACATCATCACCTGCATCATGCACAGGCCGGCCACGCCCAGGCGCCACAGCATGCGACGCGTGTCGGCCTGGCGCAGCGCCGCGGCCTGCAGGTCATGCACCGGCACGGCGCGGTAGCCGCTGCCCTGCAGGGCCGCCAGCCAGCGTGACGGCCGCGTGGCGCGCTCGTCCCACAGCACGCGCGCGCGTTGGGCGGCGGCGCTGACCTGCACGCCCAGCACCCCCGGCACCGCGCCGATCAACCGCTCGATGGTGCCCGCGCAGGCCGCGCAGTGCATGCCCTCCAGCGCCACCGAAGACTCCCAGCGGCCCGCCGAGGCGCCAGCCGGGGCGCTGCCCGCCACGTGGCGGCTGAAGGCCAGCCACTCGTCGCGCTCGTCCAGCAGCGACAGCTCGGCCGAAGGCGCGCTACCTCCCTGGGGCGCGGTCCCCGCGACCGACTGAAGAGTCCCTGCTGCCAGCATGGGTGCGAACGATAACCGAAGCGGCCAGGCCTCGACTTGATGCAGGTCAAGACGGCTTCACCCATCATGGCCGAACATGGCACCGAACGCGCCCGGCCCATGCGGCGGCTGCGCGAATGCGGTATGGTCTTGCGGTCGACGCGCGCCACGGCGCACGCGTGGAAGGGCGCACGGTCACACAACACCCAAGGAGAAGGATCATGTATCAGCGCATTCTGGTTGCGACCGATGGATCGGAGCTGTCCAACAAGGCCATCGATCACGCCGTCCGCCTGGCAGCCACCTGTGGCGCCGAGTTGATCGCGGCCACCGTCATTCCGGTCTATCCGCGCGGCTACTATGACGGCTCGCTGTCGCTGCCGAAGGAGGAAATCGACCGCATCAAGAACAGCTGGGCCGACATCGGGCGCAAGCACCTCGACGTGGTGCGCGACGCGGGTGCGGCGCAAAACGTCAAGGTGACCGAGGTGATCGCCGAATCAGACCTGATCTCGGATGCGCTGCTGGGCTTGGCCGCCAAGCACCAGGCCGACCTGATCGTGATGGCCTCGCACGGCCGCCGCGGCATGTCGCGCCTGCTGCTGGGCAGCGAAACCCAGCAGGTGGTGACGCACGCCAGGATCCCGGTGCTGATCCTGCACTGACAGGCCGATCGGTCAGATCGGCGGCACGCCAGCGACCGGGTCGACGCGCGCTTCCTCGGCCGGCTCGTGCGTCACCGCCGGGCGCATGCTGGGCAGGGCCGGCTGATAGCCAGCCAGTCCCTCGCGCAGGCCCATCTCCAGTCGATCCACGCGCGCGTGCAGGTCGCGGTTGTGGCTTTCGACCGCCTGCGTCAGGCGACCGATCTCGGCGTCCACCGGGCGCTCGCGCAGGCCCATTTCGGCGCGGTCGATGCGCGACAAGGTGTCCAGCTTCTGGCGCTCCACCGCATCGGTCAGGCGCGCCACCTCCTGGTCCAGGTGCTGGCGCAAATCCGTAAAGCGCGAGGCCTCGGCCTTGTCAGCCAGCTCGCGCTGGGCGGCCAGTTCCTTGGCATGGCGGCGCGTCTCCATCAGCACCGTGCCCTGGGTGTAGGCCATCACGCCCACGAACACGACGAACAGCAGCACCATCAGCCCGACCAGCACCAGGCCCAGGGGCGCCGTCACGTGGGTGAAGATCAGCGACAGGTCGGTCGGCCGGTTCATCTCGGTCCAGTTGACCCCGACGAAAGTGGCAATGGCGGCGCAAATCAGCAGGAAAAACAAGGTGCGCAAGGACATGGGGGCTCCTGAAGGGTCGGTCTGCGAACTTGCGAAGAGTGTAAGCGGCCACCATGGCCATCACGCCGTGAACAAATCCTTGTAACGCTCGCGCAGCACGTTTTTCTGCACCTTGCCCATGGTATTGCGTGGCAGCTCGGGCAGGACAAAGCCACGCTTGGGAATCTTGTAGTTGGCCAGTCGGGTCTTGAGCGTGGCCAGCAGCGCGTCCGGGTCGGGCGTGCTGCCTGCGCGGGCAATCACCACCGCCACGCCCACCTCGCCGAAATCGGGGTGCGGCACGCCGACGATGGCCGACTCCTGCACGCCTGGCAGGTCGTTCAGCACGGCCTCGATCTCGGCCGGATAGACGTTGTAGCCGCCACTGATGATCAAGTCCTTGCTGCGCCCGACGATGGTCACGTAGCCGCGCGCGTCCTGCTGGCCCACGTCCCCGGTCTTGAAATAGCCGTCCGGGGTGAACTCTTCGGCCGTCTTTTCGGGCATCTGCCAGTAGCCGGCAAACACGTTGGGGCCCTTGACCTGGATGCCGCCAATTTCGCCCGCGGGCACTTCGCGCCCATCGTCGCCCTGCACCCGCAACTGCACGCCCGGCAGCGGAAAGCCCACCGTGCCGCCACGTCGCTCGCTCTGATTCTGGTAGCGCGGATCGGCGCGATACGGGTTGCTGGTTAGCATGATGGTCTCGCTCATGCCGTAGCGCTCCAGGATGGTGTGGCCGGTGCGCGCCTGCCAGTCCTTGAAGGTTTCGATCAAGAGCGGCGCCGAGCCGCTGATGAACAGGCGCATGCGCGCGGCCTGCTGCCGCGTCAGCGCCGGCTCGGCCAGCATGCGCGTGTACAGCGTGGGCACGCCCATGAACACCGTGGCGCGTGGCAGGTCGGCGATCGTCCGCTTGGGGTCGAACTTGCCGTGCCACAGCATGGTGCTGCCGTTCAGCAGCGCGCCATGAATGGCCACGAACAGCCCGTGCACGTGGAAGATCGGCAGCGCGTGGATCAGCACGTCGCCACGGCCTTCAGGCCCTCCGGTCGCCGTCCAGCCCCAGTAGTCCTTGAGCATCACCGCGTTGGACAGCAGGTTGCCATGCGACAGCATGGCGCCCTTGCTGCGACCGGTGGTGCCGCTGGTGTAGACGATGGCGGCCAGGTCCTCGGCCTGCCTCGGCACAGGCGTCTGCGTGGCGCCGCAGTGGGCCGCGCGCTCCAGCAGGCTGCCCGTGCGGTCGTCATTCAGCGTGAAGACGTGGCGCGTGCCCGCCTGAAAGGCAATGGGGCTGACCCAGGCGAAGTTCTTGCCGGTGCACACCACCACCGCCGGCCGGGCGTTGCCGACGAAGTATTCGATCTCGCCGCTCTGGTAGGCCGTGTTGAGCGGCAAGAAGACAAAGCCGGCGCGCAGCGTGGCCAGGTACAGGATCATGGCCTCGACCGACTTGTCCACCTGCACCGCCACGCGCGGCGGCATGCCGCCGGGGTCTTTGGGAATGTCCAGCGACTGCAAGAGGTTGGCCACCATGGCCGTGGCGCGGTCCAGGTCGCGCCACGAGTAGCGCAGGCCGCTGTCGGTTTCCACCGCCAGGGCGTCCAGATCGGCAGGAAAGGCGGCGCGCAGGGCGGCAAACAGGTTGGCGTTGGGCATGGGAGTGGCTGGAAGGCGGTGATGGGGACGGGCTGGCGCTCAAAACCGCGCCGGGCGCTTGGCCAGAAAGGCCGCAATGCCCTCGCGATGTTCGGCGCTGTCGGCGTAATCATAAGCGCCGATTACTATGTTTTCAATAGCTGAATGCGCCCATTCATCGGGCGCCAGAGGCCGATTCAATGCCCGAAGCGTCTGCTTGTTCAGGCGCGCCGCGCGCGGAGCCAGCGCCGTCATGCGCGCGGCCCGCCCGCGCGCGTGGGCCAGCACCTCGGTGGCCGGCAGCACGCCGTGCAGAAAGCCGCGCGCCTTCATCTCGTCCGCATCCAGCACCGCCGCCTGCAGCAGCATCTCGCGCGCCGTGGCCTCGCCCGCCACCCGCGCCACCAGCGCCGCCTCGCGCGGCGCCATGGGAAAACCCAGCTTGGCGATCGGCGCGCCAAAGCGCGCGTCATCCGCGGCCACGCGGATGTCGCAGCAACTGGCGATCTCCATGCCCGCGCCCATGCAATGGCCCTCGATGGCGGCGATGATGGGCACGTCGCAGTCCAGCATGGCCTGCAGCGCGCCCCAGACATCCTGCTCATGAAAGGCCCGCAGGCTGGCCACGTCGAAGCGGAAGGTGGGGTATTCGGCAATGTCGCCGCCGGCACACAACGTTCCGCCATGGCCGTGCAGGAGAACGCAACGAATGCCTTCGTCGGCCTGAATCGCCAGGAACACGGCGCGCAGGCGACGCCACATGGCACGCGACATGGCGTTCAGCTTGCCGCTGTTGGCGACGATGACCCGTGCAAGTGCACCGTCCCGTTGAAGATGGATATCACCCAGCATGACGATCCGCGCAGTCTCTCAATCCAGCAGGCTCTGGACGGCGCCGGCCACGGGCACGGTGCCCTGCGTCAGCTCGCGGCGGTGCTTGTCCAGCCGCTTCAGGTCATACAGGTAGTTGACCATCAGCCCGTGCGACTGCCTGAGGCCCTTGGTGGAGGGGTCGCCCAGCCAGTTCAGGCGCTCGATGCGCGCGCCGTTGCCCAGGTGAAAGCGCGCCACGGCGTCCAGCGGGCGACCGCCCTCGGTGCTGGCGCGGGCCAGGTAGTGCGCGCCGGCGGCCAGCAGCCAGCGCGCGCGGGCGGACTTTTCGGGCCATTGGGCCACACCCTCCAGGGCTGCCGACAGATCGGCCGGGGTGACGTCGGCCACGCCCAGCTCGCGCGCCAGCTCGGTGCGGGCGCGGCCGGGCATAGCTTGCAGGCGGGCGTCGAGGTTCTTGGCCAGCCAGGAGCGAAAGCCGGGAATGGGCGAAAGCGTGGCAAACAGCTTCAGGCGCGGAAACTCGCCCTGCAGCACCTCCACCACGCGCTTGATCAGCTCGTCGCCAAAGCTCACGCCCTTCAGGCCGCTTTGGGTGTTGCTGATGGAGTAGAAGATGGCGCAGCTGGCCTTGTCCAGGTCGGCGTCCGGGGCCTGCTCGTCCAGCAGCGGGACGATGCCGCCAGCCATCTCGCGCAGCAGGGCCACCTCGACGAAGATCAGCGGCTCGCCCGGCATGCGCGGGTGAAAGAAGCTGTAGCAGCGGCGGTCCTCGTCGAGTCGGTTCTTGGCGTCGGCCCAGCTGCGGATGTCGTGCACCGCCTCGTACTGGATCAGCTTTTCGATCAGCGCCGCGGGCGAATCCCAGCTGATGCGGCGCAGCTCCAGAAAACCGACGTCGAACCAGGTGGAAAACAGCTCCTGCAGCTCGCCGTCCAACGCGATCAGGCGCTTGTCCTTCTTGACGTGGGGCAGCAGCTCGGCGCGCAGGTCGACCAGGAAATGCACGCCACCCGGATAGGCCGAAAAGCGCTGCAGCAGCCGCGTGCGCGGCGCGGTGAAGGCGCGGCGCAGCTGCACCTCGGCGCACGCCTCGTCGTCGGTGCCGCGCACGGCCTCGTAGGCGGCGTGGGCTGATTCGATGGCGGCCACGTCGGGGGCGAAGTGCTCGCTCATCAGCACCCAGCATTCGCTGCGCTGCTCGGGCGTGGCGCCGGCGTACCACTGGGCCAGGGCCGCGGCGCGGCGCCCGCCCTCGACCTCGCTCACGCTGGGGTCGAGCACGTGCTGCAGCTCGCGCAGGATGCGGCGCGAGCCCCAGGGACCAATGGCGTCCACCCCGCGCTCTAGCATGGCGCTCAGGCGCTGGCGCATCAGGGCCACGGGAGTGGCGTCGGCGTTTGCTTCAGTATTCATAGCTGGTTGCGCTTGATGCACGGGCGCCAAATGCCAATATGACTACAAAGTCCGCAGGAACGGTCGGGCCCGGCCCGTGTCGCATGCCTCATGCGCCGGCTCGGCGGCGGCTGGCCCACCACCACAGGCCCACGCCCGCCAGCACCATGGGCACGCACAGCCACTGGCCCATGGACAGGCCCAGGCTGAGCAGGCCCAGGTAGGCGTCGGGCGCGCGAAAGTACTCGGCGATGAAGCGCAGCACGCCGTAGCCCACCAAAAACGCCCCGCTCACCTGCCCCATCTTGCGCGGGCGGCGCGCGTACAACCACAGCAGCACGAACAGCAGCACGCCCTCCAGCAAAAACTGATAGATCTGCGAGGGATGGCGCGGCAGCATGGAGCCGCTTTGCGGAAACACCATGCCCCAGGGCAAATCGGGCGGGGCAAAGCGGCCCCACAGCTCGCCGTTGATGAAGTTGCCCACGCGCCCGCTGGCCAGGCCCAGGGGCACGCAGGGGGCCACCAGGTCGGTCACCTGCAGCCACGGACGGCCGCTGCACCGCGCCCACAGGGCCATGGCCCCGATCACGCCCAGCATGCCGCCATGAAAGCTCATGCCGCCCTCCCAGATGGCCAACACCTGCAGCGGATGGGCGGCGTAGAACTCGGGCTTGTAGAACAGGCAAAAGCCCAGGCGCCCGCCCACGATGACGCCGACCACGCCCCAGAACAGCATGTCCTCGACGTCGCGCCGGCTCCAGGGCGCGGGCTGGGTGACGGCCGCAAACTGCGGATGGCGCAGGCGGCGCGTGGCCAGAAAGTAAAACAGCCCGAAGGCCACCAGGTAGGTAATGCCGTACCAATGAATGGCCAGCGGGCCCAGGCGGATGGCGATGGGGTCGATGTGCGGGTACATCAGCATGGCTGCATTGTGCAATGGCGGCCGGCGTCGCTACGCGGCCGCGCGGACAAAGCCCAGAAATCGCTCCAGCGCCGGGCTGACGCGGTCGGCGCGCCAGACCAGGCGGGTCTCGCAGGCCGGCAGCTCGCGCGCGCCGCCGGGGCGCCGATAAACCACGCCCGGGCGCTGAAACTGCTGCACGCTGCGCGGAACCCAGGCCAGACCCAGGCCAGCCGACACCAGATTGACGATGGTCTGCATCTGGATGGCCTCCTGCGCCACCTGGGGCGCCAACGCGTGCGCGTGGTAGAGCGCAGCGATGGCGTCGTGCAGCGAGGGCGCGATGCGGCGCGGAAACAGCACGATCGGCTCGGCCAGCACGCGGCCCAGCGCCGGCGTGGCCGCGCGCGCCAGCGCATGGCCGGCGGGCAGCGCCAGCAGCAGCGGCTCGGCAGCCACCTGCGCGTGGGCCAGGCCGGGCGGCGGCATGCCGCGGGCCAGCAGCATCAGGCCGGCGTCGATGTCGCCACGCGCCAGCAGCTCCTGCTGCACGTCGCCGGTGGCCTCGATCAGCTCCAGGTGCACACCGGGCGCGGCGGCGCGCCAGGCCGGCACCCAGCGCGGCAGCAGCTCAAACCCGGCGGTGGACACGAAGGCCAGCCGAATGCGCCCGGCGTCGCCCAGCGCGGCGCGCTGCGCCAGCGTGGCCAGGCCCTGCGCGCGGGCCAGCAGCTCGCGCGCCTCGGGCAGCAGGGCGGCGCCAGCGGGGGTGAGCTGCACGCGGCGGCGGTTGCGCTCGAACAGGCGCGCGCCCAGCACGCGCTCCAGCCCGGCAATGGCCTGCGTCAGCGGCGGCTGGGTGATGTGCAGGCGCGCGGCCGCGCGGCCAAAGTGCAGCTCCTCGGCCACCGCCACAAACTGGCGCCATCGCCGTAATTCGATTCGAGCCAGTTCGTCATGGGCTGTCATATGCCATGCATATTACCGACGCCGACCAAATGGATTGGATCGCCGCGCGCCCGTGGCGCATACTCGCCTCCCAGCACCCCTTTCTTCCCACGATCCAAGAGAGAGAACCATGGCCAATTCCAAGCCCGAGCTGCCCATCAACCGCCGCAGCGCCAACATCACCCAAGGCAAGGCGCGCGCCTCCAACCGATCCATGTTCTACGGCATGGGCTACACCGAGGCCGATTTCGACAAGCCCATGGTGGGAGTGGCCAACGGGCACAGCACCATCACGCCGTGCAACAGCGGGTTGCAAAAGCTCGCCGACGCGGCCATTGCCGGCATCGAGGAAGCGGGCGGCAACGCCCAGGTGTTTGGCACGCCGACCATCAGCGACGGCATGGCCATGGGCACCGAGGGCATGAAGTACAGCCTGGTCAGCCGCGAGGTGATCAGCGACTGCGTGGAGACCTGCGTGCAGGGCCAGTGGATGGACGGCTGCGTGGTGATCGGCGGCTGCGACAAGAACATGCCCGGCGGCATGATGGGCATGCTGCGCGCCAACGTGCCCAGCATCTACGTGTATGGCGGCACCATCGAGCCGGGCTGCCTGCACGGCTGCGATCTGAACATCGTGAGCGTGTTCGAGGCCGTGGGCCAGAACGCCGCCGGCAAGATCAGCGACCAGGAGCTGAAGGACATCGAGCAGCACGCCATTCCGGGCACCGGCTCGTGCGGCGGCATGTATACCGCCAACACCATGAGCAGCTCGTTCGAGGCGCTGGGCATGAGCCTGCCCTACTCCAGCACCATGGCCAACCCGCATGCCGAGAAGGTGGAGTCGGCGCGCGAGTCGGCCAAGGTGCTGATCGAGGCCATCAAGAAGGACCTCAAGCCGCGCGACATCGTCACGCGCAAGTCGATCGAGAACGCCGTGGCGGTGATCATGGCCGTGGGCGGCTCGACCAATGCCGTGCTGCACTTTCTGGCCATTGCGCACGCGGCTGGCGTCGAATGGACGATCGACGACTTCGAGCGCATGCGCAAGAAGGTGCCGGTGTTCTGCGACATGAAGCCCAGCGGCAAGTACCTGGCCGTCGACCTGCACAAGGCCGGCGGCATTCCGCAGGTGATGAAGATGCTGCTGAACGCGGGCCTGCTGCACGGCGACTGCCTGACCATCACCGGCAAGACCATTGCCGAGACGCTCAAGGATGTGCCGGACGCGCCGCCGGCCGACCAGGACGTGATCCACCCCCTCGACAAGCCGCTATACGCGCAGGGCCACCTGGCCATCCTCAAGGGCAACCTCAGCCCCGAGGGCGCCGTCGCCAAGATCACCGGCCTGAAGAACCCCGTCATGACCGGCCCGGCCCGCGTGTTCGACGACGAGCAGTCGGCGCTGGCCGCCATCCTGGGCGGCAAGATCGTCGCCGGCGACGTGATGGTGCTGCGCTATCTGGGCCCCAAGGGCGGCCCCGGCATGCCCGAGATGCTGGCGCCCACCGGCGCGCTGATCGGCGAAGGCCTGGGCGAAAGCGTGGGCCTGATCACCGACGGACGCTTTTCGGGCGGCACCTGGGGCATGGTGGTGGGCCACGTGGCGCCCGAGGCGGCGGCCGGCGGCAACATCGCCCTGGTGCACGAGGGCGACTCGATCACCATCGACGCGCGCCAGCTGCTGCTGCAGCTGAACGTGCCCGAGGCCGAGCTGGCGAAACGCCGCGCCGCCTGGCAGGCGCCCAAGCCGCGCTACACCCGCGGCGTGCAGGCCAAGTTTGCCTTCAACGCCTCCAGCGCCAGCCGCGGCGCGGTGCTGGACGACTTTCCGCAAAACTGAAGGAGTCTTGCCATGAGCATTCCGGTTGCACTGCCCGAGCTGGGCCAGGCCATGGCCCGCTACCGCTTTGCCTACCTGCTGACAGCCAGCGCGAAAGGCGCGCCGCATGCCACCGCCACGGCGGTGACGCTGCAGGGCGGCGTGCTGCACATCGTCGGCATCGGTCGGCGCACGCGCGCCAACATCGAGCGCGAGCCGGCCGTGGCGCTGGTGTGGCCGCCGCTGTCGGAGGCCGAACACTCGCTGATCGTGGACGGCACCGCGGCGCTGGACGGCGAGGGCCTGCGCATCACGCCCACGCGGGCGGTGCTGCATCGCTCGGCACCATCGCCGCAGCCGGCGGTGCCCGGCGCCTGCGGCTCGGACTGCATCGAGCTGGATTTGCCGGGCTGAAGCGCGGCGGTCGAAAGACCCCACCGCGAGCGGCTGCAACGCAGCCAACGCGCGCGGCCCGCGCACACGCCGCGGCAGAATCATCCGGTCCACAACCCACGGAGATTTCGCATGGCCGACGCTTGGCTCACCTCGCTCATCACCGCCACCCCGCAAGAGGGGTTTGAACTGGCCATCACGCTCAGCCGCCGCGGCGTGAAATACACGCAACCCGACGCCCAGGTGCTGCACAAGCTGCGCCCCGAATATTCGAACGACGCGCACGAACTCACCGCCGCCTCGCAGGTCATCGCCACAAACTTCCAGACCGTGGCCGCAGCCAACAACTACTGGCGCAAATGAAGTGGGCCGTTGTGCGCCGGGTTGGCGCAGTGCCACCCGAGGCGCGCACCAGTCGCCCGTGATCAGCGGCTGGCGGCCAGTTCGGCGCCGCGGCCGGCCACGCGCGCCAGGATGCGCAGGTCGGGCCCGACGTGCTCTACGCTCAGGTAGTCCAGCGCAACACCCTGCACCAGCTCCGTGAACGGCCCCAGCGCTGCCAGGCCAGGCCCTTCGCCCAGCAGCATCGGCGCCTGATACAGCAGCAGCTCATCCACCAGGCCGACGCGCCACAGGGCAGCGTTGAGTTGCGCGCCGGCTTCCACGTGCAGTTCGTTGACCTCGCGCCTAGCCAGCTCGGCCAGCAGCGCCGGTAGATCGAGTTGGCCGTCCGCGTCAGCCAATGCCAGCACATCGGCGCCTCGTGAGCGCAAAGCGGGTTCGCGCTCGGCTTGGTTTCCAGCAACGCAGACGCGGCGCTGCAGCACATCCCACAGGCGTGCGTCCAGCGGCGTGCGCAAGCGGCTGTCGGCAATGACCAGCATGGGCTGGCGCGTGACGCCGGGCACGCGCGCGTCCAGCCGCGGGTTGTCGCGCAGCACGGTGCCGATGCCGGTCAGCACGGCACAGGCCCGTGCGCGCCAGGCATGACCATCGGCGCGCGCGGCCTCCGACGTGATCCACTGGCTCGCCCCGTTGGGCAGCGCCGTGCGCCCATCCAGCGAAGCGGCCACCTTCAGGCGCACCCAGGGGCGCTGGCGGATCATTCGGCTGAAAAAGCCGATGTTCAGTTCGCGCGAGGCCTCGGCGCCGGGACCCACCACCACCTCGACGCCGGCGGCGCGCAAGCGATCGAAGCCCTGGCCCGCCACACGCGGGTTGGGGTCCTGCAAGGCGGCCACCACCCGCCGCACGCCCGCCGCGATGAGTGCATCGGCACACGGGCCCGTGCGGCCCTGATGTGCGCAAGGCTCCAGGGTGACGTAGGCCGTGGCACCCTGGGTGGAGTGCCCGCGCGCCGCCGCATCGCGCAGCGCCATCACCTCGGCATGGGCCTGGCCCGTCGCTTGCGTGTGGCCCAGGCCAATCACCTGGCCGTCAGCGCCCACCAGCACGCAACCCACGGCAGGGTTGGGCGGGCACACGAGGCGCGCCTGCTCGGCCAGGGCCAGGGCCTGGGACATGAAGGTGTCCATGGCAGCACTCATGAATGGCTTGACATCAGGTGGATCGAAACCGGGCAACTGTAGCGGTGTTGGCTGGCGGCAGCGGCAGCGCCGTCTTGTAGCGCACCTGCTTGAGGGCGAAGCTGGAGCGGATCTTCTCGATCTCGGCCATCGGCGTGAGCTGCTCCAGGATGAAGCGCTCCAGCGCCGCGATGTCGGGCAGGGCGACGCGGATCAGGTAGTCTGAGTCACCGCTCATCAGGTAGCACTCCATCACCTCGTCGTGCTCGGCAATGCGGCGCTCGAATTCGGCCAGCGCCTCGCGGCTCTGGGTCTTGAGGCTGATGCTGATGAAGACGTTGAGCCCCAGCCCCAGCGCCTGGGCGTTGACCAGCACCACGTAGCGCTCGATCATCCCGCCAGACTCCAGTGCCTTGACGCGCGCCAGACAGGGCGATGGCGACAGGTGCACCCGCCGGGCCAGCTCCACATTGGACAGCGAGCCGTCGGCCTGCAGCTCGGCGAGGATGCGCAAATCGATGACGTCCAGCTTCATGTTCGGCAATCATTCAAATGATCCGCAGATTGTGCTGCAGCCCGACGCATAAGGCCGCAGATCAGCAGCCTGTTTTTCGTTCATCGGCATACAGTGCCTGGCATGAACGCCCCCCTGCCCTCCCTCGCCATCACCGCGGCCCGCCCCCCCATGGACATCGACCCGCAGGAAACCGCCGAATGGCGCGATGCCTTTGCCGCGCTGGTGACCACCCACGGCCCGGAGCGCGCGCGCTTCATGCTTCATGAACTGGTGCGCGCCGCCCATGCGCAGCAGGTGGGCTGGCGCCCCGAGCTGAACACGCCCCACGTCAACACCATTGCGGCGTCCGCGCAGCCGGTGTTTCCGGGCGATTTGGCCGTCGAGGAACGCCTGGCCTCGCTGATGCGCTGGAACGCGCTGGCCATGGTGGTGCGCGCCAACAAGGCCTATGGCGAGCTGGGCGGGCACATCGCCAGCTATGCCAGCGCGGCCGATCTGTTCGAAGTCGGCTTCAACCATTTCTTTCGGGCGCGCGAAGGCCTGGGCGCCGGCCAGCACCGGGGCGATCTCGTCTTTTTCCAGCCGCACAGCGCGCCCGGCGTGTATGCCCGTGCCTTCCTCGAAGGCTTTCTGAGCGAGCAGGACCTGCTGCACTTCCGCCAGGAGATCACCGCGCCCAGTGAGGGCGCGCGCGGCCTGTGCAGCTATCCCCACCCCTGGCTGATGCCCGACTTCTGGCAGTTCCCCACGGGCTCGATGGGCATCGGCCCCATCAGCAGCATCTACCACGCGCGCTTCATGCATTTCCTGAGCGACCGCGGCGTGCTGGACTGCCGCGGGCGCAAGGTGTGGGGCGTGTTCGGCGACGGCGAGATGGACGAGCCCGAGAGCACGAGCGCGCTGACCCTGGCCGCGCGCGAGGGCCTGGACAACCTGGTGTGGGTGGTCAACTGCAACCTGCAGCGCCTGGACGGACCGGTGCGCGGCAACGGCAGCATCGTCAATGAGCTGGAGCGGCTGTTCACCGGCAGCGGCTGGAACGTCATCAAGCTGCTGTGGGGCAGCGACTGGGACGGCCTGTTCGCGCGCGACGTCACGGGCGCGCTGGTGCGCACCCTGGGCGACACGGTGGACGGCCAGATGCAGACCTTTGCCGCCAAGGACGGGCGCTACAACCGCGACAACTTCTTCGGCCAAAACCCCGAGCTGGCCGCGCTGGCGCAGGGCATGACCGACGAACAGATCGACCACTTGAAGCGCGGCGGCCACGACCTGGTGAAGATCCACGCCGCCTACGCCGCAGCGGCCGCGCACAAGGGCCAGCCCACGGTGATCCTGGCGCACACCAAGAAGGGCTACGGCATGGGCGCGGCCGGCCAGGGCCGCATGACCACGCACAGCCAGAAGAAGCTGGACGATGCCGAGCTGATCGCCTTTCGCAACCGCTTCAAGCTGCCGCTCACCGACGAGCAGGCCACGGGTCTGGCCTTCATCAAGCCGGCGGCCGACAGCGCCGAAATGCAGTACCTGCAGGCGCGCCGCCAGGCCCTGGGCGGCTACCTGCCGCGGCGCCAGTCCGTGTGCGACACCGTGCCGGTGCCGGCGCTGGCCGACTACGCCCAGTTCGCGCTGCAGGCCGGCGGCAAGGAGATGAGCACCACCATGGCCTTCGTGCGCCTGCTGGGCAACCTGCTGAAGGACGCCACGCTGGGCCCGCGCATTGTGCCCATCGTCGCCGACGAGGCGCGCACCTTCGGCATGGCCAACCTGTTCAAGCAGGTCGGCATCTACAGCCACGTCGGCCAGCGCTACGCGCCCGAGGACATCGGCTCCATCCTGTCGTACCGCGAGGCGCGCGACGGCCAGATCCTGGAAGAAGGCATCAGCGAGGCCGGCGCCATTGCCAGCTGGACGGCTGCGGCCACCAGCTACAGCGTGCACGGGCTGGCCATGCTGCCGTTTTTCATCTACTACTCGATGTTCGGCTTTCAGCGCGTGGGCGACGCCATCTGGGCCGCCGCCGACCAGCGCGCGCGGCTTTCTGCTGGGCGCCACCAGCGGGCGCACCACGCTGGGCGGCGAGGGCCTGCAGCACCAGGACGGCTCCAGCCATCTGGCGGCAGCCACCATTCCGAACTGCAAGGCCTGGGACCCGGCCTTTGCCGGCGAGCTGGCCGTCATTGTCGACGCCGGCATGCGCGAGATGCTGGTCGAGCAGCGCGACGTCTTCTACTACGTCACGCTGATGAACGAGAATTACGCCCAGCCCGACCTGCCGGCCGAGGCGCACCAGGGTGTGCTGCGTGGATGCTATTTATTTGATAGCTTCTTGCGCACGCCGGACGGGCGCAAGAGCCCGATTTCATCTGAAAGCCAGGTCACGCTGCTGGGCTCGGGCGCGATCCTGACCGAGGTGATCAAGGCCGCCGAGCAGCTGGCCGCGCAAGGCATCACCGCCCATGTGGTCAGCGTCACCAGCTGGACCGAGCTGGCGCGCGACGGCCAGGCCTGCGCCCGTCAGGGCCAGCCCACCCGGCCTTGGATCGCCCAGGTGCTGCAGCGCACGCAGGGCCCGGTGATTGCCGCCACCGACTACGTGCGCGCCGTGCCCGAGGCCGTGCGCGCCTTCGTGCCCGCAGGCCGGCGCTACGTCACGCTGGGCACCGACGGCTTTGGCCGCAGCGACACGCGCGCGGCGCTGCGCCGGCACTTTGGCGTGGATGCGGCCAGCGTGGCGCAGGCCGCGCTGGCGGCCTTGCGCTGAAGCAGCGGGTGGCTGTGGGTCGCGCCGGCGCGGCAAGGCAAAGAAAAAGGGCCTGATCAAGGATCAGGCCCTTTTGAGCTTTGGCGGAGTGGACGGGACTCGAACCCGCGACCCCCGGCGTGACAGGCCGGTATTCTAACCGACTGAACTACCACTCCGCGTCGGTGTCGCGTTCAGTCCTTGCGGACTCAAGTGCGACAAAACTTGGCGACCCTACGGGGATTCGAACCCCGGTACTCACCGTGAAAGGGTGATGTCCTAGGCCTCTAGACGATAGGGTCAAAACCTTGGAACGACTAACCGATTCTCGACACTTTGATGGTGGAGGTAAGCGGGATCGAACCGCTGACCTCTTGCATGCCATGCAAGCGCTCTCCCAGCTGAGCTATACCCCCGTTTGTGGGTGTCGAGCCTCGCATTATATGCTGGATTTCACTGCGTTCTCAAGCGGGCCAAAACTTTTTCGCGCTGATGCAAAGCCAGCACCGCATCGACCGATGGCGTCTGCGGCGTGCCCATCACCAGCACGCGCACCGGCATGGCGAGCTGGGGCATTTTCAGGCCGTGTTCAGCCAGGGTCTGCTTGATCGCGGCGGCAATGTCGGCCGCGGTCCAGGGCACGGATTCGAGGCGTTCCGCCAGGCCGGCGATGGCGGGCTTGACGGTCTCGGTCACGTGCTTGGCCAGGTCCTCAGCGCTGGGTTGCACGTCGGCGTAGTACGGCAGCAGCCAGTCGGCCAGCGCCACCGTGGTGTCGCAGCGATCCTTGAACAAATCGCACAGGGCGGGCAGGCGCTCGTCGCCCTCGACACCGCGCTGGTGCAATTGCGCGGCGACCAGAGGCGCCAGCGCCGCGCCATCCATCGCCTTCAGGTGCTGGGCATTGACCCAGCGCAGCTTGGCCTCGTCGAACTGGCCGGCGCTGCGGCCCAGGTGATCGAGGTTGAACCACTGCAAAAACTGCGCGCGCGAGAAGATTTCGTCGTCACCGTGGCTCCAGCCCAGGCGCGCCAGGTAGTTGACCATGGCGTCGGGCAAAAAGCCTTCGTCGCGGTACTGCGTGACGGCCTTGGCGCCGTTGCGCTTGCTCATCTTCTCGCCCTGCTCATTGAGCACGGTGGGCAGGTGGGCGAATACCGGCACGCTCGCGCCCAGCGCCTCGAAGATGTGGATCTGGCGCGGCGTGTTGTTGACGTGGTCGTCGCCGCGAATGACGTGGGTGATGCCCATGTCCATGTCGTCCACGCAGACGCAGAAGTTGTAGGTGGGTGTGCCGTCGGGGCGCGCAATCACCAGGTCGTCCAGCTCGCTGTTCTGGAACTCGATGCGGCCCTTGCACTTGTCGTCCCAGCCGACCACGCCGGCCAGCGGCGTCTTGAAGCGCAGCACCGGCTGCACGCCCGCCGGCACGGGCGGCAGCACCTTGCCGTGCTCGGGTCGCCAGGTGCCGTCGTAGCGCGGCTTTTGCTTGGCGGCCATTTGCCGCTCGCGCAGCGCATCCAACTCGGCCACGCTCATGTAGCAGGGATAGACATGGCCGCTCGCTTGCAGCTGCGCCAGCACCGCCTTGTAGCGCTCCATGCGCTGCATCTGGTAGTAGGGGCCTTCGTCCGGGTCCAGCCCCAGCCAGGCCATGCCCTCCAGGATGACGTCGACCGAGGCTTGCGTGGAACGCTCCAGGTCGGTGTCTTCGATGCGCAGGATGAAGGTGCCGCCCTGCGAACGCGCGAAAGCCCAAGGGTAAAGCGCCGAGCGGATGTTGCCCAGGTGGATGAAACCGGTGGGCGATGGCGCAAAGCGCGTGCGCACGGGCGCCGGCGAGGCACTGTTTTCTTGAGTCATTTCTTGCTCCAGCGCCCTTCCATCAAGCGCGAAAAGCTATGTGTTTCATAGTATTCAGGCGATGCGACCGCAGCTGTCCAGCCCGTGCGAAAGGTCGCGCAGGATGTCGGGCACGTGCTCCAGCCCCACCGACAGGCGCAGCAGGCCCTGCCCCACCCCGGCGGCCTGGCGCTGCGCCTCGGACAGGCGCCCGTGCGAGGTGCTGGCCGGGTGGCTGATGAGGGTGCGCACGTCACCGAGGTTGGTGGCGATGCTGCACACCCGCGTGCTGTCGATGACGTGAAAGGCACGCGCGCGGCCCTGATCGGGGCTGGCGGCCTTGACGCTGAAGGCAATCACCGAGCCGCCCACGCCGCCCTGCTGCGCCATGGCCAGCTTGTGCTGCGGGTGCGAGGGCAGGCCGGGGTAAAACACGCGCCCCACGGCGGGGTGCGCCTCCAGCCAGCGGGCGATCTGCAGCGCGTTGGCGCTTTGGGCGGCCACGCGCAGGCTGAGCGTCTCCATGCCTTTGTGCACGACCCAGGCGTTGAACGGCGACAGCACCATGCCGGCGGTGCGGATCAGCGGGGCAAACACCTCGTCGATCAGCTGGTGCGAGCCGCAGATGGCGCCGGCCATGACGCGGCCCTGGCCGTCGAGAAACTTGGTGCCCGAGTGGATGATGAGATCGGCCCCCAGCGCCAGCGGCTTTTGCAGCGCGGGCGTGGCAAAGCAGTTGTCCACCGCCAGCAGCGCGCCGGTTTTTTTGGCGATGGCGGCCAGCGCGGCGATGTCACACACCTCGGTCAGCGGGTTGGTGGGTGTTTCGGCAAACAGCAGGCGGGTGTTGGGGCGAACGGCGGCGCGCCACTGGGCCACGTCGGTCTGCGAGACAAACGAGGTCTGCACGCCGAAGCGGGCAAATTCACTGCCCAGCAGCTTGATGGTGGAGCCGAACATGGACTGCGAGGCGATCACGTGGTCGCCGCTTTTCAGCAGGCCCAGGGCCATCAGCAGGATGGCCGACATGCCGGTGCTCGTGGCAATGGCGGCGTCGGCGCCTTCCAGCGCGGCCAGGCGCCGCTCGAAGGCGGTAACCGAGGGGTTGGCCGTGCGGGTGTAGGTATAGCCCTCCTCCTGCATCGCAAAGCGGCGCGCCGAGGTTTCGGCGTCGGGCTGCACGAAGCAGCTGGTGAGATACAGCGCCTCGGAATGCTCGCCATAGCCGCTGCGCGGGATCGACACGCGCACGGCCAGGGTATCGGGGTGCAGGCCTTCGGGCAGGTCCTGCGCGTTCAGTTCGTTCGGATTCATGATGGGCTCGTCAATCAGTCAGCGGTGTCGGACGCGGCCGACACACGCGGGCGCTCGGCGTTCAGGCGCGCCAGGTCGCCTTCGGAAATGTCGCCCGTGACATACACGCCGTCGAAGCACGAAGCGTCGAAGCGCGTCACGCTCGGGTTGACGCGGGACACCGCCTGCTTCATGGCCTGCACGTCCTGGTAGATCAGCGCGTCGGCACCGATGATCTGCCGCACCTCCTCGACGCTGCGCCCGTGCGCCACCAGCTCCTCGCGCGTGGGCATGTCGATGCCGTAGACGTTGGGGTGGCGCACCGGCGGCGCGGCGCTGGCCAGGTAGACCTTGCGCGCACCGGCGTCGCGCGCCATCTGCACGATTTCCTGCGAGGTGGTGCCGCGCACGATCGAGTCGTCCACCAGCAGCACGTTGCGGCCGGCAAACTCGCTGGCGATGACGCCCAGCTTTTGCCGCACCGAGCGCTTGCGCACCGCCTGCCCCGGCATGATGAAGGTGCGGCCCACGTAGCGGTTCTTGACGAAGCCCTCGCGGTACGGCTTGCCCAGCATGCGTGCCAGCTCGTTGGCGCTGGGCCGGCTGGACTCGGGAATCGGGATGACGGCGTCGATCTCGCTGGGCGGCACGGTGGAGATCACGCGCTTGGCCAGGCTCGTGCCCAGATTCAGGCGCGCCTGGTACACCGAGATGCCGTCCAGCACCGAGTCGGGCCGCGCCAGGTACACGTACTCGAAGATGCACGGCGACAGGCTGGGCTGATCGGCGCACTGGCGCGCATGCACCGCGCCGTCCAGCGTGACGAACAGCGCCTCACCCGGCGCCAGGTCGCGCTCGAAGACATGGCCCGTGCCCTCCAGCGCCACCGACTCGCTGGCCGCCATCACCGCACCGTCCTCGCCGCGGCCGAAGCCGAGCGGGCGAATGCCGAACGGATCGCGAAACACCAGCATGCCGCGCCCGGCAACGTGCGCCACCACCGCGTACGAGCCGCGCAGGCGCCGGTGCACCGCCGCCACGGCGGCAAAGGCCTCGTCCGGCCCCAGCTCGCCGCCGCGCGTGGCCTGCGCCAGCTCGTGCGCCAGCACGCCCAGCAGCACCTCGGAATCGCTGCCGGTGTTGATGTGGCGGTGATCGCCCTGCAACAGCTCCTGGCGCAGGGCCTGGGCATTGGTCAGGTTGCCGTTGTGCACCAGCACCACGCCGAACGGTGCGCTGGTGTAGAAGGGCTGCGCCTCTTCCTCGCTGTCGGCATGGCCGGCCGTGGGGTAGCGCACCTGGCCCAGGCCGCTGGTGCCGGGCAGCGCGCGCATGTTGCGCGTGCGAAAGACGTCGCGCACCATGCCTTTGGCCTTGTGCATGAAGAACTTGCCCTGCTGCTGCGTCACGATGCCAGCCGCATCCTGGCCGCGGTGCTGCAGCAGCAGCAAGGCGTCATAAAGAGTCTGATTGACCGGCGTCTGGCCAACCACGCCGACGATGCCACACATGATGAAGTGTCCTGAAAAAGGCCCGAAGGCCCGATTGTCACGTCGAAAGAAACTGTCCGAGTGCCGGCGGCAGCACCGGGTTCAACTGTCCCAGCACGCCCTGCAGCCACGCGCCGCTGGCCGATTCGCGCCACCACGGCGCCTGGCCCTGCCCCGCCACCTGCACCGCAATGGCCAGCACCAGCAGCAACAAGACGCCGCGCAGTGCGCCAAACACGGCGCCCAGCACCCGGTCCACCGGCCGCATGCCCAGGGCACGCGCCGCGCCGCGCACCGCCCAGGCCAGCATGCCACCGGCAAAGGCCACGACGATGAACACCAGCACGAAGCCAGCCGCAAAGCGCCACTCGGCGGGCGCATCGCCCATCGGCAGCACCTGGCCCACCCAGTCGGCGCTCCAGCGCGCCACGAAATACGCCGCCACCCAGCCGGCCACCGACAGGGCCTCGTACAGCAGCCCGCGCCATGCCCCCAGCAGCAGCGAGCCCAGCAGGACGCCCAGACAGATCCAGTCGATGGGGTACATGAGGGCAGGCCGCGGGTCCGATCAAAGCGCGAGGATGCTGCCCGGCAGACCCGCTTTTTTCAGGACGGCGGCGGCCTTCTCGGCTTCGGCCCGACTGGCAAACGGGCCCACGCGCACGCGGGTGCGCTTGCCGTCGGCCGTGCTCACCACCTGGGTATAGGTCTTCAGGCCGGCGCCCTCTGCCTTGCGCCTGGCCTGCTGGGCCGAGTCGGCCTCGGCAAAGGCGCCGATCTGCACGATGTAGCGGTCGGTGTCGGTCGCGCCGGCAGCCGCTGCGGTCGCCGGCCTGGCACTGCTGCGGCCTTCCAGCGCTGCCCGCGCACGCGCCGCCTCGGCCTCGCGGCGGGCCTTGGCATCGGCCTCGCGCTGCGCCTTGGCCTGCTGCTCGTCGTGCTGGGCCTTGGCGCGGGCCTGGGCCTCCTGTTCGCGCCGGGTCTTGGCGTCGTCGTCGCGGGCGGTCTGGGTGGGGGGCTTGGCCGTGTCCTCGCGCGACGTGCGCGGCGGCGCGCCGGCGTCGGTCGCGTGCGAGGCAGCGGCCTGGGCCGCCGGCTTGGGCGCGGGGTGCGCCGGGGCGCCGGCCACCGGGGGCACCACCTCCTCGCGCTCGCCCAGGCTGGCGGCGGCGGGCACGGCCGCGTCGCCCACGGGCTTGGGCGCAACCAGGGGCGGCGCAGCGTCGCGGTCGGGAATGGTGATGGGAGCGTTGATGGCCGCCGGGCGCGGCTCGGTGTCGAACAGCAGCGGAAAGCCGATGACGGCCAGCACCACCAGCACCACCGCGCCAATCAGGCGATGGCGCGCACGCCGGCGCACGCTCTCGACGGAATCGGGGGGCGCGCTGGCCGCATCGGCCTTGCGCGGCGGCTTCTTGGCGGGGGCAGCGCTGTGCTGGCGAAACTTGAAAAATGCCATGGTGCTGGGTCAGCAGTCAGCGATCGGCATGCTGCCAGGGCGCGTCGGACTCCAGGTGCGGCACGCCATGCTCCAGCACTCCACCGACGGTATAGAACGATCCAAAGCAGACGATTCTATCAGTGGGCTGGACACGGGCCGCCGCCGCCTGGAAGGCCGCCATGGGCGTGGCAAAGCGCTCGGCGGCAGCGCCCGCGCGCTGCGTCACCGACCGCCAGGTGGCCTCCAGCGCCTGCGCCGAAGCGGCGCGCGGCGTGGGCAGGTCGGTGAAGTACCAGCGGTCGATCAGCGGGTCCATGTGGCGCAGGATGGCGGAGATATCCTTGTCGGCCATGGCGCCGAACACGCCGTGCGTCATCAGGAACGAGCCCATGGCGTCCAGGCTTTGCGCCAGCGCGGCCACCGCGTGCGGGTTGTGCGCCACGTCCAGGATCACCACCGGATGGCCGGGCACGACCTGAAAGCGCCCCGGCAGATCCATCATCGAAAAACCGTTGCGCACCGCCTGCGCCGTCACCGGCAGGCGCGTGCGCAGCGCGTCCAGCGCGGCCAGCACGCCAGCGGCGTTGATGAGCTGGTTGGCGCCGCGCAGCGTCGGGTAGCCCAGGCCGCTGTAGCGGCGCCCGCGCCCAGCCCAGGCCCATTGCTGCGGGTTGTTGCCCTGGTAGTTGAAGTCGCGCCCCAGCAGCCACAGGTCGGCGCCGATGGCCTCGGCGTGGTCGAGCACGCTCTGCGGCGGCACCGGGTCGCTGACGATGGCGGGCTTGCCGGCGCGCAGGATGCCGGCCTTCTCGACACCGATCTTCTCGCGCGAGTCGCCCAACAGCGCGGCGTGGTCGATGTCGATGCTGGTGATGATGGCGCAGTCGGTGTCGATGATGTTGACCGCGTCCAGTCGCCCGCCCAGGCCGACTTCGAGGATCACCACGTCGAGCCCGGCGCGCGCCATGGCCTGCAGGATGGCCAGGGTGGTGAACTCGAAATAGGTGAGCGAGATGTCTCCGCGCGCGGCCTCGACCTGCTCCAGGCAGGCCACCAGCTCGGCCGCGTCGATGGCCTGGCCGCGCAGGCGGCAGCGCTCCTCGAAGTGCACCAGGTGCGGCGAGGTGTAGACCCCGGTGCGCCAGCCCGCCTGCAGCAAGATGGCCTCCAGCATGGCGCAGGTCGAGCCCTTGCCATTGGTGCCGGCGACGGTGATGACGGGGCAGTCAAAACGCAGCGCCATGCGCTCGGCCACTGCGCGCACCCGATCCAGCCCCAGATCGATGACCGTGGGGTGCAGCCGCTCGCAGTAGGCGAGCCATTCATTCAATGTCTTCATGAGGGCGTTGATTGTCGCGCCAAGCGCCGTCGCCATGGCATCATCGCCGCCATGGCCCGCGCCCGCGTCACGCTCTACGGCATTCCCAACTGCGACACCGTAAAGAAGGCGCGCGTCTGGCTGGCCGAGCACGAGGTCGAGGTGCGCTTTCATGATTTCAAGAAGGCCGGCGTGCCGCCGGATCATCTGCGGCGCTGGATCGATGCCGTGGGCTGGGAGCGGCTGCTCAACCGCCAGGGCACGACCTGGCGCCAGCTGGACGCCGCCACGCAGGCGGCGGTGACCGACGGCGGCAGTGCCGCGGCCCTGCTGCAGGTCCACGCCAGCGCCATCCGCCGGCCGGTGATCGAGTGGGACCAGGGCGCGCCCGCCATCACGGTCGGCTTTGCGCCCGTGGACTGGCAGGCGCGCCTCACGGCCTGAAGCCCGCGCCCCGGTCGATGTCGCTGTCTGGCCTCTCCCTTGCCGGCCACGCCTGGACCTTCTGGCTGGGCTGGGTCTGGTCCGTCTCCAGCATCATCCTCACCACCTGGATCATCTGGCAGCGCCGCTCGCCGGTGTCCACGCTGGCCTGGATCATCACGCTCAACCTGCTGCCCGTGGTGGGCCTGCTGGTGTATGCCTACTTCGGCCCGCAGCGCGTGACGCGCCAGCGCCTCAAGCGCTGGCATACGCAGGCGACGCTGATGTCGCAGCAGGACCTGCGCACGCTGCGCGCCGACCGGCCCGATCCGCCGCTGTGGGCGGTGCAGCACGCACGCCTGATCGAAGCCAGCAGCGGCCTGCCGATCTGCAGCGCGCACGGTGTGGAGCTGCTGGCCAGCGGCGGCGCCACACTGGACGCGCTGCTGCACGAGATCGCCGGCGCACGCAACCACATCCACCTCGAGTACTACATCTTCGAGCCCGACCAGACCGGTCGCGCCGTGCTGGGGGCCTTGACCAAACGCGCCAGCGCCGGCATTGCCGTGCGCCTGCTGGTGGATGCCATCGGCTCTTCGCGCCTGCTGGCGCGCCGCCACGCCCCGTTGCTCGATGCGCTGCGCCAGGCCGGCGGCGAGCTGGCGGTGTTTCACCGCGCAAGCTTCGATCGCCTGCGCCCGCTGGTCAACCTCCGCACGCACCGCAAGATCGCCATCATCGACGGCCGGGTCGGCCTGCTGGGCGGGATCAACGTCACCGACGACGAGAACGAGCACCTGCGCCCGCGCGACGCCTACCGCGACACCCACCTGCTGCTGCGCGGCGGCGCGGTGCGCTGGCTGCAGTACGTGTTCCTGCAGGACTGGTACTACGCCAGCGGCCACAAGTTGCACCACGACGGCCAGGTGCTGCCTCCCGGCGAACCGCCCGGGCAGGTGCCGGTGCAGATCGTCGCCTCGGGCCCCGACAGCGACGGCGAGGCCATCCACCGCGCCATGATCGACGCGCTGGGCCTGGCGCTGGAGCGCATCTGGCTGTCCACGCCCTACTTCGTGCCCACCGAGCCCGCACTGACGGCGCTGACCAACGCCGCGCTGCGCGGCGTGCAGGTCAAGCTGATCGTGCCCGAGCAAAGCGATTCGCGCATCGTCACCGCCGCCGCGCGCTCCTACTACAGGGAGTTGCAGAACGCCGGCGTTCTGGTGTTCGAGTACCAGGGCCGCATGTTCCACCCCAAGACGCTGGTGATGGATTCGTTCTACAGCATGGTGGGCAGTGCCAACTTCGACAACCGCAGCTTTCGCCTGAACTTCGAGGTCGCCGCGGTGCTGTACGACCGCGCGCTCAACCAGCAGCTGGCCACCATGTTCGAGGCCGACCTGTCGCACTGCCGCCTGGTGCCGCGCCAGCGCCGCGTGCCGGCGCACCAGCAGCTGTTCGAGGCCGTGGCCCGGCTGGGCTCGCCACTGCTGTAGCCCGCCGGCAGCCGGCTGGGCAGAGCGCGAGCGCTGCCTACAATCGCCCGAACACCCCAAGGAGATCGACCCGCATGGACACCCGCACTTCCCCCCTGGCCCGGCTCAAGGACCCCAGCCTGCTGAAGACCGACAGCCTCATCAACGGCAAATGGGTCAAGGGGAGCAGCCGCTTCGACGTGCTGGACCCGGCCACCGGCCGCAAGCTGGCCGACGTGGCCGACCTGGGGGCCAAGGAAACGAAAGCCGCCATCAACGCCGCCAACGCCGCCCTGCCCGCTTGGCGCGCGCTGACGGCCAAGCAGCGCCACGCGCTGCTGTTGAAGTGGTTTCACCTGCTGATGGACCACCAGGACGACCTGGCGCGCCTGATGACGGCCGAGCAGGGCAAGCCCCTGCCCGAAGCCAAGGGCGAGGTGGCCTATGGCGCCAGCTTTGTCGAGTGGTTTGCCGAAGAGGCCAAGCGCGTCAACGGCCAGACCCTGCCCACCTTCGACAACAACAAGCGCCTGACGGTCATCCAGCAGCCGATCGGCGTGTGCGCGGCCATCACGCCCTGGAACTTCCCGCTGGCCATGATCACGCGCAAGGTGGCGCCGGCCCTGGCCGCCGGCTGCACCGTGGTCATCAAGCCGGCCGAGCTGACGCCGTTGACGGCCCTGGCCGCGGCCGAACTGGCGCAGCGCGCCGGCCTGCCGGCGGGCGTGATCAACGTGGTCACCGGCATGGATGCGCCGGCCATCGGCCAGGTGCTGTGCGAGAGCGAGGTGGTGCGCCACCTGTCCTTCACCGGCTCCACCGAGGTGGGCCGCATCCTGGCCGCGCAATGCGCGCCGACGGTAAAAAAGCTGGCGCTCGAACTGGGCGGCAACGCGCCCTTCATCGTGTTTGACGACGCCGACCTGGACTCGGCCGTCGAAGGCGCGCTGGCCAGCAAGTACCGCAACGCCGGCCAGACCTGCGTGTGCGCCAACCGCCTGTACGTGCAGGACGGCGTGTACGACGCGTTCGTCAAGAAGCTGGCTGCCAAGGTCAAGTCCATGAAGGTGGGCAATGGCTTTGACGAGGGCGTCACCGTCGGCCCGCTGATCGAGCCGGCAGCACTGGCCAAGGTGGACAAGCACATCAAGGACGCCGTCAAGAAGGGCGGCCAGGTCGTCACGGGCGGCAAGCGCCTGAAGGGGCAGTTCTACGAGCCCACCGTGATCTCGGGCGCCACCGCGCAGATGCTGGTGGCGCGCGAGGAAACCTTCGGCCCGCTGGCACCGGTATTCCGCTTCAAGACCGAGCAGGACGCCATCGACGCCGCCAACGCCACCATCTTCGGCCTGGCCAGCTACTTCTATGCCCGCGACATCGGCCGCATCACCCGCGTCGCCGAGGCGCTGGAATACGGCATGGTCGGCATCAACACCGGCCTGATCTCCACCGAGCACGTGCCCTTCGGCGGCGTCAAGCAGTCGGGCCTGGGCCGCGAGGGCTCCACGCACGGCATGGCCGAGTATCTGGAGATGAAGTACCTGTGCATGGGGGACGTGCAGAAGTAGGCGCGCACCCGGGGGCCCGCGGCCCCGCGAGCAACGCCATGCAGGATCAGCGGCGCCCCTTCAAGCGCATGGCGGCCATGCCGGCCAGCAGCGCGCCCAGTGCGACCAGCACAGCCTCGCTGAGGGTTGGAATCGGCGTTGCCACCGGGGGCGGGGGTGGTGCATCGACCACAAAATCCAGCTCGGTGCCGTTCAAAACGAAGTGCCCGTGCAGGGCGCTCAGGCTGCCGCTGTAGTCAAAGCTGAAGTCACTCACGGCAAATCCCGTCTGGCTGGCGAACTGGATTAACGGGTACGTCGTTCCCACCTGCGGCGCGCCACCCCCGTCGCTGAAGTGAAAGACGAAGCCGCTGCCGGTCCCCTTGCTGAGTGCACCGCTGAGCACCAGCAAATCGCTTTGCGCGGGCGTACTGCCCAGCTCGAAGTTGAAGCCGCTGCCGCCGTTCCAGGCCAGGCTGGCGCCGGTCAAGGTGCCGGGCGAATCGCCCGGCGCCACGGCACCGCCCCCCAGGGTGATGGCGCCCACCGTGCCCGTACCGCCCAGCGTGGCGCCGGCGTTGACGGCCACCGCCCCCACCGTGCCATCGACCTGCAGCGTGCCCCCGCTGGCCGTCCAGTCTGCGGTCGGGTTGCTGCCTGTCAGCACCCAGGTGCTGGCGCCCGTCTTGGCCAGGCTGCCAAAGCCCTGGAAGGCCACGCCGATCTGGCTGACATCAAAGCTGCCGTTGCCCGCCCCACCGCAATGCGTGGTGGCATCACCACCGAGTGCCAGGGTATCACCACTGCCCGCGCTCACCAGACCGGAGAAGGCAAAGCCGTTTTCCAGCGTCAAGGTGTTGCTGCCACCGGTCAGCAGCACCGCCGGCGCCTGCGTGCCGTCCACCCCCGAGCCGCCCGTGATGGTGCTACAGGTGGTGATCTGGCTGCTGCCGGTCGACGCCACGCCAGGGCCACCGTCGCCTGGAGCGGCCCAACTGGCCAGTGGCAGTCCCGCCATCGCCGCGATCGCCAGGGTGGCGCACTGCAGCGCTGCCCTGGGGCCGCATTTGGGGCCCAGGCCTTGGATCATCGAGTGCTGTGTCATCGTCTCACCTTTGTGGTGTTGGTGCATGTCGGACCGTCCGTCATCGTGGGGGCAGCGAAATCACTGGCCCTGCACGCCCGGGTTGCCGCCCGTACCCGCTGCGCCGGCACTGCCGGCACTGCCACCGGCACCATCCGAGCCAGGGGCGCCACCCGGCGTGTTGCCGCCGATCCCGCCAGCGCCCCCAGCACCTCCGGCGCCGCCTTGGCCGCCAATACCGCCCGGCCCGGGATTGCGTATACCCAAACCCAACGTTCCCGTCGCATCGCCGCCATCGCCGCCGGCGCCGCCATTGCCGCCGGCGCCGCCAGCGCCGCCGGCGCCGCCAGCGCCGCCAACACCTGCAACCCCGACAGATCCATTTATGGCCGTGCCGCCCAGACCGCCGTTGCCGCCATTGCCACCCGCTCCGCCTGGACTGCCTGGCGCGCCGGCGCCGCCTACGCCCCCTGCGCCGCCCGTAGCCTTGGTGACAGTAGGCAGCGGAGCACCCATATGTGCCCGCCCGCCATGGCCACCCAGACCGCCGTCAGCACCGGCCACTCCGTCGCCACCGACACCGCCCATGCCACCCAAACCGCCAGCACCGCCGTTTCCTGTGATGGAGCCCCCCGGCCCGCCAACACCGCCGTTGCCGCCCGCGCCGCCTGAGCCACCCAGGCTAACGGGGCCCCCTGCTTGGCCGGCACCGCCTACCCCACCGGCGCCGCCAACGGAATGGCTGGTGCCGCCACCCACATAGGCGTAGCCGCCGGTACCCCCGGCGCCGCCCATCAGCCCGGCCCCACCAAGGCCTCCGGCTCCGCCCATACCGCCACTCGCGGTCCTATTTAACGGCCCACTCGTGATGGCAGAACCGCCTGTTCCTCCGGCACCGCCGATCTGCCCGCTGGCACCGGCTTGCCCAGAGCCACCTGCGCCGCCCGTCTGGCTTGAAAAGCTGGCATAGCTGCCTGCATTGGTTCCATTGGAGCCAGCGCTCGCTGCCCCCGTGGCGACCGATGCCTGTCCGGGCGCCCCGGCAGCACCCATACCGCCTTCGCCGCCCGCTCCGCCATTGCCCCGACTGCCTGCGCTGCCCCCCGCGCCGCCGTTGCCGCCCGCCGCGCCCGCGCTGGCACCATTGGCGCCATTGCCTCCCGCACCGCCATTGCCACCACCGGCCGTGGCGTTGCCGCCCGTCACCGGACCGGCAGCGATCAGGGTGTAGCCACCGCCGCTCAGGCCCGCACCGCCAGCACCCGACTCACCCCCATTGCCCCCGCTGCCGCCGTTGGGTGAACCTGCCGTGCCATCGGCCCCACTGCCGCCATTGCCGGCCATGCCGCCGTTGCCACCCGTAAGCGAGCCGGTGCTGGTGACCTCGACGGTGCCACCAACGGCCACCAACCCCGCTGCCCCATCGGCGCCATTGCCTCCATCGCCTCCTGCGGCGCCCGGCGTGGCGCCATGGGGCCCATTCACACCATGGGCACCGCTGGCTCCCACGGTGGGGCTGGAAATGACCGTCTGCGCCTGTGCCAAGCCCATGCCGGCGCTAAAGGCCAATGCCACGGCACTGGCGACCAGCAGCCGCGCATGGCCTGACAGAGGCCTGGTGAACTCCGCCACCGGCTGAAACTGCAGTGACGCCGCGGCCTGTTGCGCACCCACATGGGCCCGGCCCAGGTGGCGATGAAAATGAGTCATTGGGAGTCTCCTCAATCCACGGGCCGACCTGCAGCCCGTTGGCAAACTCGGAGATTGTGTTCGGTACGTCACAGTTTCTTCAGAATATGTCTCGCAAAAGCAATTGAATCGTGCAATTTTTCACGAATTTGGGGCCACACACGTCCACGATCGCGCGCACCACACCGCGCACCGCCTCGTCACGATCGTGCTGGTGCGCGCGTTCAGGCGCCAGTCAACCTGGGGGCCTGTGCGATGCCAGCCGCCGCAGCACCCCCCGCGCAGCCCGCACGCCGCTGGCCAGCGCGGCGGTCAGCAGGTAGCCGCCGGTGGGCGCCTCCCAGTCCAGCATTTCGCCGGCACAGAACACGCCGGGCCTGCCGCGCAGCTCCAGGTCATCCGTCAGCGCCTCCAGCCGCACGCCGCCGGCCGTGCTGATGGCCTCGGCCACCGGGCGCGGCGCGCGCAGCGTGATGGGCAGCGCGCCGATGGCCTGCGCCACGGCCTGCGGGCTCTTGAGCTGCTCGGCCGACAGCCGCTCGTGCAGCAGCGCCAGTTGCACGCCGCCCAGGCCCAACCGGCTCTTGAGGTGCGAGGACAGGCTGCGGCTGCCGCGCGGGTGCGCCACGGCGGCCAGCACCTGCTCGGGCGAGCGATCGGGCTGCAGATCGAGCTGCAGCGTGGCCTGGCCGCGCTCCGCGATCTCGTCGCGCAGCAGGTGGCTGGCGGCGTAGATCAGGCTGCCTTCCACACCCGTGGCCGTCAGCACGAACTCGCCGCGCCGCTCGAAGCGCCGGCCCCGGCTGTCGGCAAAGCGCAGCACCACGTTCTTCAGCGGCTGGCCGGCAAAGCGTTGGGCCAAGTACGGTGACCAGCCGACTTCAGTTCCGCCCACCGGCCCGCCGGCGTCGGTCGCGTCCACCGCCCCGCCGCGCGGCGCCACGTCAAAGCCGCAGTTGGCCGGCAGCAAAGGCGCCACCGCGGCTCCCGCCTGCGTCAGCCAGGGCACCCAGGCGCCGTCCGATCCCAGGCGCGGCCAGCTGGCGCCGCCCAGCGCCAGCACGGCGGCACGCGGGCGCAGCGTCAATGGACCCGTCGGGGTTTCAAAGCAAAACAGGCTTGCAGCGCTTGCTGGATCAGCGCTAGCAGCTATTGAATCCGTAGTATCTGACGCCCAACCCACCCAGCGGTGCCGCATGAAAAAACGCACCGGCGCCGCGCCGCTGGCCTGCGGCTGGCGCAGGCGCTGCAACCAGGCGCGCAGCAGCGGCGCTGCCTTCATCTCGGTCGGAAACACCCGCCCCGACGTGCCCACGAAGGTCTGCACCCCCAGCCCCGCCGCCCACTCGCGCACCGCATCCGGCCCGAAGTCGCGCAGCCAAGCGGCCACCGCGTCAAACGCGCCCGCATCGCCATCGCCCTGCCGAAAGCGCTCGATGAAGGACGCCAAGGGCTCGGAATGCGTCAGGTTGAGCCCACCACGCCCGGCCAGCAGGAACTTACGCCCGGCCGAGGGCATGGCGTCGAATACCTGCACCGCCACCCCCGCGCGCGACAGCACATCGGCGGCCATCAGGCCGGCGGGGCCGGCGCCGAGGATGGCGACGGCGTTGGGGGTGGTTGAGAACACGGAGAGGCGGTGGTGAGGGTATGGAGCGGGGATTGTGGCGGAAGCCCGTTACACCCATCTCAACATCCATTGACGCCCAATTTTTTGCCCGCCCAAATGGGTGTTGGTCCTTTCCCGCCCTTCACCCCACCACCCGCCCCTCCCCACTCAGGAACGCCACGCGCACCGCCTGGCCGGGGTGCAGGCGCTCGATGGCAGCGCGGTAGCGAGCCAGTTGCTCGACCAGCCGTGGATCGCGCTCGGGCTGCGCGGCGCTCTTGTAGTCCAGCACCCACCAGGCCTCGGGGCCGTGGGGGCCGCCGCGGCGGCGCACCAGGCGGTCGATGCGCAGACGCTGGCCTTGGTGGGTGAGCTCGACTTCGTTGAAGGCTTCCAGCACTTCGTCGGGCGACCAGGCCCAGGCGGCGTCGCCGCCGCGGATGCGCTGGGCCAGCGCGGCGGCTTGATTGGCCTGCTGGGCATTCAGATCGAAGCGGCGGCGCAGCTGGGCCAGGCGCTGCGGCGCCCAGCCACGCGGCGTGTCGGCCACGTGCTCCAGCAGCCAGTGCATGGCTTCGCCGATGCGCGAGGCTTCGGTGGCGGGTTCGTCGGCGTTGTCGGCCTGAGTTGCTTCGCCGTTGATAGCATCCAGCGCAGGCAGGACGGGCGCCGGCGGCAGTTCGAGCAGGTCAAACGACGTGGCGGCATCGGCCTGCACGGTTGGCACTGCGGCTGCAGCGGGCGCCTCAAGGCCCTGCGCCAACGGCTGCAGGCGCTGCCACCAGCTGCTGGGCGGCTGATGGTGCGGTTCAAAGCCCGACAGCACCAGGCGCTGGCGGGCGCGGGTCATGGCGACGTACAGGGCGTTGAGCTCCTCGCGCGCCTGGGCGGTGGCTTCGGTGGCGGCCAGGTCATGCGCGCTGGGCGGCGGGGCGATGCCGTTGGCCAGAAAGACCAGGCGAAGCGGCGCGCGCTCGTCGCCGGGCCAGTCGATCAGCACGGCGGATTCGCCACGCGGGCGGCGGGCCGAGGCGGCGTCGAGCAGCAGCACCACGTCGGCCTCCAGGCCCTTGGCGCCGTGCACCGTGAGTAGCTGCACGGCCTCGGGTGCGGCGTGGCGCGGCAGGGGGCGCTGCTCGCGTCGCAGCGCACGCAACCACTGATAGGCGGTGACAAAGCGCCCGCCCTGCACGGCCAGCGCGGCGGCCAGCAGCGCGCGCAGCTGGGCCAGCACGTGTTGACGCTCGGCGGCGGGTGCGGCGGCGGCAAAGCGGGCCAGCACGTCGCGGTGGCTGTAAATGGCTTGCAGAGCGTCGTGCGGGGGCAGGCTCAGCAGCCACTGGCGGTATAGAGTCAAATCGGCCTGCAGCGCCCGTCCATCAAGCGCGAACAGCTCTGTTTTCGATAGTGCTTCAAGCCAGCTGGGGCGCGGCTGGCCGGCGGCGCGCACGGCCAGGGCGAGCCGCGTGAGGTCTTCGTCGCCCAGGCCGAACAGCGGCGACTTGAGGGCGCGCGCCAGCGCCAGGTCGTGCCCGGGCGAGACCAGGGCATCGACCAGGGCCAGCACGTCCTGCACGGCGGGCTGCTGGCCCAGCACCTGCTTTTCGGGCTGCTCGGCGGCAATACCGATCCCGCGCAGTTCGGTGCGCAGCACGCCCAGCGGCTCGCGCTTGCGCGCCAGCACCATAATCTGCTCGGGCTTCACGCCGGCCTGCAGGCGCTGGGCGATCCAGTGGGCGACTTGGCGGCATTCGAGCGTGCGCAGGGTTTCGTCCACCTGCTCGCGCGGAGTCGTCAGGCTGTCGCGCCATGCAGGCTCATCGCCGGGCTGCGGCTTGTCGGCCTTGTCAGGACGCGGGATGAGGGGCAAGGCCTGCAACTGGCCGTCTTTTTTGGACTCGGTGCTGTGCTCGCGATAGCCGTCGAACTCGCCGGCCGTCTGCGCCTGCTGCATGACGGTGTTGACGGCCTGCAGCACGGCGGGGGCGTTGCGGCGCGTGTGGTCGGTGGCCAGGCGCTCGCCGCCCAGGGCCTGCGCCACGAACTGCTGCGCGTCGATGAAGACCTTGGGGTCGGCACGGCGAAAACGGTAGATGCTTTGCTTGGGGTCGCCCACGATGAACACGCTGGGCGCGCCCTGCCCGCCACCGGCGCCGGCATAGCCCGCCAGCCAGGCCTTGAGCGCCTGCCACTGCAGCGGGTTGGTGTCCTGGAACTCGTCGATCAGCAGGTGGCGCACGCGCGCGTCCAGGCGCTCCTGCACCCAGGCGGAGAGCACGTGGTCGTCCAGCAGGGTGAGCGCGGCGCGCTCGACGTCGTTCATGTCGACCCAGCCGCGCTCTCGCTTGAGCTGGGCAAAGCTGGCGATGAGCTGGCGCGTGAGGCGCGCCATGCGCTGCTGGTGCGCCCAGGCCTGGTGCTGCTCAAGCGCGGCGCACACCGCCTGTACTTCGTCCTGCGCGGCGCGCACGATGGCGGGCGTCTTGTCCTTGGCAAACACGCGCGGCTTGCCTTTGGTCAACAGCGCGGCCGCAACGCCGTCCCAGTCCGCAGCATGCAGCGCCTCCTTGAGCTCCACGCCCTTTTGCGCGAACGTTTTGGCCAGGGGCAGCAGTGCCTCGGCGGCTTCCAGCAGCAGCGCGCGCCCCGGCTCACGCTGCAGCAGCCAGTCGCCGGGCTCGCTCACGCCGGCCATGCGCGGGTACCAGGCATCGAAGCGCGGCACGGCCTCCTGCACATGCCCGGCCGCGTCGGCCAGCGTGAATTCGATGCGGCGCGCCAGCGCGGCCTCGAGCGCCTTGTGCGCGTTGTGCCGGCCCAGCGCGGCGACCAGGGCCTGGTAGTCGGCGCTCAAGGCTTCGTCGGCTGCCACCGCGCGCAGAAAGGGGCGCCACAGCTCGGCCACGGCGTCGGCGTCGTCTTCCAGCAGCTCGTAGGCCGAGGGCAGGCCCAGGTCTTGCAGCACCTGCAGCGGGGCGGTGCGCAGCAGCGCGGCAAACCAGCTGTGAAAGGTGCGGATGGCCACAGGGCGGCCTTGCGCCAACATGGTTTGATATAAATTTGCTAGCTGCTCACGCAGACTGGGCGCGCGCTGGGGCTCGATCCCTCTTGCAATCAGCTCATCCAGCAGGCGCTGCTGCCACTGCTCGGGCGTTTCGCCGGCGCGCGCGCAGGCAAAGTCGGCCAGCCACTGCAGCAGGCGCTCGCGCATCTCGCCGGCAGCCTTCTTGGTGAAGGTGATGGCCAGGATCTCGTGCGGCGCGCTGCCCTCCAGCAAGGCGCGCAGGATGCGCGAGACCAGCATCCAGGTCTTGCCCGCGCCGGCGCAGGCCTCGACCACCACGCTGCGCGCGGGGTCGCAGGCGACGGCGTAGAAGTGCTCGCGCGTGCAGGGTGCGCCGTTGTGTTGATACGCCGGGGTCATGCTTGCCAGAAGTCCTTGCGGCACAGGCCGCGCGCCTCGCACCAGTCGCAGACGGGGCCTTCGCCCAGCGCGGGCAGGGACGCACCGGCCTGGATGCGTGCGACGTCGCTGGTCATGCCCTCGTACAGTTCGGCCGCGCGCTGGGTCAGGTCAAGCAGTTCGACCCACTCGGGCGCCCCGCGCTCGGCCAGGTTGAGGTAGGCGGCGCGTGGCGCGTCGTCACCCACCAGCAGGGCATAGAAAGGCAGCTGTGTGTCTTCGCTGCCGAGCCGGACGCGGGCCTTGGTCTTGTCCAGCGTCTCGGTCTTGTAGTCGATCAGCCGCGCGGCGCCCGTGTCGTCGCGGTCGATGCGGTCGATGCGCCCGCGCAGCTTCAGCTCGCCGCGCTGCACCTTGATGTCTTGCTCGGCGACATCGAAATGACCGCCATCCGCCTCGTACGCCGTCAGCCAATTCAGATAGGCATCGCGCAGCGCGGGCCAGGCGGCCATGAAGGGCATGAACTCGCCCGGCTCCTGGGCCAGGCCTAGGGCCTGGGTGATCTGCTCGGCGGCGGCGTTCATCAGGGCCAGGCGGCCGGCGTCGGGCTGCTCCTTCAACCTCTGGTGAAAGTCGCTCAGCACGGCGTGCACCCAGTTGCCCCAGTCGCGCTTGTCGATGTCCACGTCCAGTTCGCTGTCCTCCTGCAGGCCCAGCTGCTGTAGCGCAAAGAAACGATAGGGGCAGGCGCGCAGCTTGTCGTAGGCACTGGCCGACAGCGGCTGCGTGGGCAGCAGCGCGCCGCTGGGCAGGGGACGCGGCGTGGGGGCGGTGGCGACGCTGCGCGGCATGCGCGGGTCGGTGGCGCTGGCGGCCACTTGGCCGTTGGCGCGCTGCTGCAGCTGCAGGGCCTGCACCAGGGGCGATGGCTGAAGGGCCTGGCCGCTGTCATCGCTGTGGCGCCACAGCAGGTCGATGTGCGGCACGCTGAGCGCGCGCGCCCAGGCGGCCTGCTGGGCTTGCTGCAAATCCTCGCGCGAGGGCAGGTGCAAGCGCTCGCGCTGCGCGGCGCTCCAGGGGCCGGGCGGCTCGGGCGCGGCGGGCAGGTTCTGCTCGTCGGCGCCGGGCAGCACCAGGGCGGCAAAGGGCCGGCCCAGCAGCTGGGCCAGGGGCAGCACCACGACAGGAGCCTCGGCGGGCTGCGGCGCGCGGTAGCTGGCGGCCTCCAGCGTCTGGCCCACCCAGTGGATGAACTCGGCCAGGCCCATGCGGCGCTGCGCGGCGGGCTGCTCGCGCCAGTCGGCCAGGGCGGCCTCATCCAGGCCCAGCGCCTCGATCACGGCGCGGCCGGCGGCGTCTTCGTCCAAGCTAGGCCACAGACCGCAGTCCTGCAGCAGAGCCCGGGTGTCGGCCAGCCATTGCGCCACGCTGCGCGGCGCTGCCATGGGGGCGCGCAGGGCCTCGATCGCATCGATGCCCGCCTGCCCGGCCAGCAGTTGCAGCGCCTGCGGCCAGCCGCGCACGGCGTCGCGGCGCAGGCGCGCTTCGATGGCCTGCAGCGCGTCGGCGGGCAGCAGCGGCGCGAGCTTGAGCCAGTCCAGCACGGCGTCGCTGGCGGCGCGCGGCGCGCAGGCCTGCAGTGCGGCCATCAGCGTGGCGGCGGCGTGGGTGGTTGACAGCATCCAGCCGGTTTCATCGCGCAACGCCGCGCCGGCTTGCAGGCCGCGGCTGGCCAGCAGCGCGTTGACGCGGCGCGTGAGGCTGCGATCACCCGCCACCAGGGCCACCGGTACGCGGCCTGCGCTGACGTGGCGCAGCACGCAGGCGGCGGCGCGCTCGGCCTCGTCCTCGGCGTCGCTGGCCTGGTGCAGTGCCAGCGCGCCTTGCGGTGCAGACGCGGGCAGTTCCAGCAGTGTGAGCTTTTCGAACAGGCGCTCGCCCAGCGTGCTGGTCAGTGGGTCGTGCTGCAGGCCGGGCACGATGATGAGTGCGTCCAGCTGCGCGGCCACATGCGGCTCGAACAGCACGTCGCTGGCGTAGTCGCTGCTGCCCACCCAGGCGATGGCCAGCTGGGCCAGCAGCGCCTCCAGCGCCAGCACGCCCTCGCCTGCCCCCACACCCGGCAGCGAGGCGCGCGCCTGCGCCATCCAGTCGGGCCGCAGCGCGGGCGGCAGGCTGGCGGCCAGCGGCGCCAGCTGCGCGGCCTGCTCCAGCAGCGGCGCGATCAGCAGGCGCCGCTGCGCCGCCTGGCCGGCGGCGTCCAGCAGGCCGGCGGCCGTGAGCCAGTCGCGCCCGTGCTGGCCGGTGAAGTCGTGCGGGCCGGGCACGAACAGACCCAGGCGCTCGGCCCAGCTGCGCGTGGTCTCGAAATGCGGCGCAAAACTGTCGGGATACTGCTGCGCCCACAGGCGCTGCGCCAGCGGCCGCAACTGCAGGTAGGGCAGCAGCACCACGCTGCGCGCGGGGTGGGCGGCCTGTTCGCGCAGGCTGGTGTCGATGCGGGCCAACAAGGCGGTCCATCCGCAGGCGCCGAAGCTGTCTTCCATCACGGTTTGGGCAACCATCGGCGCGTCAGTGAAATCGTCTTTCTGTCACAATGCCCCGCACTGTAGCCGCAGCGGCGGCGCCGACTTTTCCCCAAGGAATGCCACATGGCCAGTGAACTGATCAAACACGTGAGTGACACCTCTTTTGAAGCCGACGTGCTCAAGGCCGAGCAGCCCGTGCTGGTCGACTTCTGGGCCGAGTGGTGCGGCCCCTGCAAGGCCATTGCCCCCACGCTGGACGAGCTGGCCGGCACCTACAACGGCAAGCTGACCATTGCCAAGGTCAACGTCGACGACAACCGCAACATCCCGGCCAAGTACGGCATTCGCGGCATTCCGAC
This sequence comes from Burkholderiaceae bacterium, assembly GCA_041396485.1. GTDB lineage: Bacteria > Pseudomonadota > Gammaproteobacteria > Burkholderiales > Burkholderiaceae_C > Ottowia. Next base: position 408,048 of record JAWKYM010000003.1, read on the forward strand.
GCTGATGGTGTTCAAGAACGGGCAGTTGGCCGCCACCAAGGTGGGCGCGCTGTCCAAGGCGCAGCTGGCGCAGTTCATCGACCAGCAACTGGCCTGACCGTCACGCAGTCTTCGCTGCGCAACACCCGACGCCGCGCGCCTCGCGCGGCGTTTTGTTTTCCTGCCATAATCTGTGCTTGAGACCGGCGTTCAGGTAAGCGCCGGCCGGTGCCCTGCAACCCAGGTGCGCCTGCAGCAAAGCCCCCAGCGGGCCTTGCCCGCCTCCTCCCAATCCATCTGTCCTGCTTTCTGTCATCGCACGGTCTGGCCCGGCCCACCCGCGCGCCCCACCCGCATCGACCACCCTCCCATGCATCTGAACGAACTCAAAGTGCTGCACGTCTCCGAGCTGCTCAAGCAGGCCGAGGCGCTGGAAATCGACAACGCCAGCCGCATGCGCAAGCAGGAGCTGATGTTCGCCCTGATCAAGAAGCGCGCCAAGGCCGGCGAGCAGGTGTTTGCCGACGGCGTGCTGGAGATCCTGCCCGACGGCTTCGGCTTCCTGCGCAACCCCGACACCAGCTACACCGCCAGCACCGACGACATCTACATCAGCCCCAGCCAGGTGCGCCGCTTCAACCTGCACACCGGCGACATGATCGAGGGGGAGGTGCGCATTCCCAAGGACGGCGAGCGCTATTTTGCGCTGACCAAGCTGGACGCCGTCAACGGTGGCCTGCCCGAGCAGAACAAGCACAAGGTGATGTTCGAGAACCTCACCCCACTGTTCCCGCGCGAGCAGATGAAGCTCGAGCGCGACGCCTTCAAGGGCGAGGAGAACATCACCGGCCGCATCATCGACGTCATCGCTCCCATCGGCAAGGGCCAGCGCGCGCTGATCGTGGCG
>JAWKYM010000004.1:0-377603 GCA_041396485.1 Burkholderiaceae bacterium
CAGCTCGGCCACTGTCACGGCCGCCCGGGCGATCGCCAAAGCGGCCACGGGCTGGGGACGGCTCGGCCTTTTTGGCGCCGGGTCGGTCGTCGCCGCGCATGGCGATCAAGGGCTTGGCGGGCTTGGGCGCCACGGCCGGGGTGGGCGCGGGCGTCTCGGCGCCCTCGCCTTCGGCGCTTGCGGGCGCAGCCTCGTTTGCTACGCTATCCGAAGCTGCTTGCGATTTCTCCACGGGCGCTGCAGCCTGATTTGGCTCAGAGACCGGGGCTGCGGCCTGCTGCCCACGCGTGGCGGCCTCCAGCTGCGCCATGGCGGCGCGGATGCGCTGGGCGTCACCGCTGGCATTGGCCGCCTCGAGCGCCTTGGCGGCCTCCAGCACGGCGCGGTCGTGCGCGCTCATGGCCGCCTGCTGCTGCTCGCGCTCGGCGCTCTTGCGGTTGAAGGCCTCGTCGAGCGGCTTGCGGAAGGCGTCCCACAGCTTCTGCTCGTGGCGGCGCTCCAGCGGCACGCTCTGCGCCTCGGCCTGCCAGCGCTGCTGCAGCGCGCGCACGGCGTCGATGCGCAGCTGCGGCGCGGCGCCCAGCTGCTCGGCCTCGGCAATCAGCGCCTGGCGGCGCGCGGTGCTGGCCTTTTGCTCGGCCTCCAGCGGTGCGGCGGCCTGGTGGATGGCAGCCTTCCACTGCGCCTGCAGCTCGGTATAGGCCTTCTCGCCCAGGTGGCCGGCATTGCGCCAGCGCTCGGAAAACTGGTGGATCTGGCGCGCCATGGCCTTCCAGTCGGCCCCCGCGGCGGCTTGCTGAGCCTCGCCCCAGGCCTTGACCTCGTCGATCAGCGCCTGGCGCTGCGCCCGGTGCTGGGCCGACTCGGCACGCACCTGATCCAGCCAGGCGTCGACGAACTTGTGCGCGGCATTGCAGGCGCGGTCAAAGCGCTTCCAGAGCGCGTGGTTGGGCGGGCCGCCCTGGTCGGCGGTCTTCCATTCGTCGCGCAGCTTGCGAATGGCCTCCTGCAGCTTGCGCCCGCCCATGGCGGGGACGCGTTCTTCGGCCGGCTGCGCTGCGGCTTGGGCCGCTGGGGCCGCCGGCTCGGGGTCGGCGGGCTGCCCGGCCGCCGCCAGGCCGACGTCGGCAACGGTCGGCTCGGCCGTCACGTCAGCGGACGCATCCGGTGACGGAGCAGCCGTGGGGGTCTCCACGGGGGTCGCGGCTTCGGCATGCGGTGGCGTGGCGCTTTCGGCCGGTGCCGCGGCCTCGCTTTCGGTCGCGGCCGCTGGCGGGGCCGCACCCTCGATGGCGGCGGGGGCGCCATCGGCCGGCGCCGCACCGCGCCGCGGCTTGCGCGGCACCAGCAGGGCCTCGGCGCGCGCCACCAGCTGCTCGCGCGCCTTGTCGGCGCTCCAGCGCTGCCAGCCGCCCAGCTCGCCGGCGGACACCAGCGCGGCGTGCACGCGCGCCTCGAGCGCCTCGTCGATCAGGCGCCCGTTGGTCTTGAGCGACTGGCGCAGCGCTTGGGTGGCGCTGTTCATGTTCTTGCTGTGACCGGCGGCCACGGCCTGCTCCAGCAGCATCACGCCGGCCTCGACGGCCTTGGTCGCGGCGGTGCGCTGCTCGGGATCGATGCGCGCCTTGGCCGGCGTGGGGGCCGCGGCCTCGACGGCGGCCGGCGCTTCGCCGCGCGCGGCGCGCAGTTCGTCGGCCCACAGGGGCACCGGCGGCAGTGGCGCGGCGGCGTCCGAAGCCGCCGCCACGGCCTGCGCCAGCGCCGGCATGAAGGCGCTCCACACCGCCTGCAACTGGCTTTGCGCGGCCTCGAGCTGGGGCGGAAAGCGCAGGTCCACGCTGGGCCACTGGCCGTCGGCCTGCAGGGCGCCGGCCTGGTCTTGCCAGTGCGCCACGTCGGCCTGCAGCGCCTCCTGCTGCTGCTGCGCCTCGGCCCAGGGCTTGGTGGACTGCAGCTCGATGCGCTGGGCCAGCAGCGCGGCGGCTTCGCGCTGCACCATCACGCGTTGCTGCAGGTCCTCGACGGCCTTGATGCGCTCGACCAGCTGCGTGCGCAGGCCGGCCAGCGGCTCGCGCGACAGCGGCGCGCCGGCCTTGGCGGCGTCGCGCTGCCAGGCCAGGGCGTCGGCGATGTTCAGGCGCGCGGCGTCCAGCAGGACCTGGGCCTTGGCCTGCCATTCGGCGGCCACGGTGTCCTGCTCGCGCACGCGGCGCAGCTCGTCCAGCTTCTCGCGCAGCGCCTTGGCGGCGCCCTTGTCCTTGGCCGACAGCTCCTTGAACACGTCCTGCATCTGCGCCAGCTCGGGCTCGGTGGCCAACCAGTCGCGCACGCGCTGGGCGCGCTCGCCCGAGGTGGCGGCGGAGAACACGCCGCCCGTCAGGGCATCGAGCGGATGCGCCTCGGGCGCCTTGGGCGCGGGCGCGGCGGCCTCGGCGGCGGGTTGCGGGTCTTTGGGGTCGCGGGTGAAGGGAAACATGCGCTTGAAAGTCAACGAAGGACGCGGACGCGCCCACGCGGCGCGCGCCGAAAGCGCCTATTGTCGCTGCAATGAGGTGCCGTGCGAGGACGGAGGCGGCGAATGCCTTCAGTTCATGCCCAGGCTCAATTGCGCGTGCGGCACCCAGGACTTCGCGACACCCGTGGTGGCGGCGCTGGCGGCAGAAGCCGGGGCGCTGGCGGCGGGCGCAGCCCCGGCCGGTGCCTGTGCCTGCGTCTGCGCCGCCCCCAGGAACAGGCGGTCGGTCGCAATGCCCTTGCCGGCCAGGTACTCCTTGACGGCAACGCCACGTTGCACGGCCAGCTGGCGCATGGCGCTCTCGCCGATGTCGATGTGCGCCATCAGCAGCCGCTCCATCTCGGCCACCGGAATGTCGCGCTGCATGCCGAGCACGTTGCGCGGCTTGTCGGGGATGTCGGCACGGCGGTACAGGCGCTTGAGCAGCGTGGGGTATTCGGGCGAATCGGCGATCGAGGCGGCGTCAGCGGCGCTGGCGGCCGCAGCCGGAGCGCTGGCCACCGCGGCGGGTGCGGCAGCGGACGCCTTGGCCTCGCTGCGCTGCTCGGCGGCCACCAGCGCGTACAGGCGCTGGCGCTTGGCGCCGTCCAGCTCGGGCGCCAGGCGGGCGCTGCCGGCCACCGTCAGCTTGAGGCCCGGGCGGTCCTGCAAGGCCTTGGCCACTTTGTCGAGCCCGCTGCGCGCGGCCGCGCTGAGCTGGGCGCTGCCGGGGGCGAACACGACCTGCGACAAATCCTGCCCGCCCTCGCCGCCGCCCAGCGCGCGCGCCAGCAGCGTGAAGGGCGCGGTGATGGCCTTGCCGATCAGGTTGAGGATGGCCTTGAAGATGATGGGGCCGATGGAAAACTGCGGGTCGTTCAGCGAGCCGCTGATGGGCAGGTCCAGGTCGATCACGCCGTGGCTGTCGGCCAGCAGTGCGGTGGCCAGCTGCACCGGCAGGCTGGCGGGCGCGCCGGCCACGGGGGCGCCGAACTCGAGCTGGTTGAGCACCAGCTTGTTGGTCGCCGTGAGCTGACCGTCGGGCTGGATCTTGTAGGCCACGTCCATGCTGAGCTTGCCGCGCTCGATGCCGTGGCCGGCGTACTTGACCGAGTACGGCGACAGCGGCGGCAGGTCCAGATCGCTCACCTTGGCGCGGACGTCCAGCGCCAGCGGGTCGGCCAGCGGGTTGATCTGCCCGTCGACCGCCAGCGTGGCCGTGCCCTCGGCCTTGCCGGTCAGGGCCAGCTCGGCCATCTGCGGCTCAGCTCCCGGCGCCACCGAGCTGAAGGCGCCCAGCGTGCCGTCGAGCTGCGTCAGGTCGGCCGAGTAGTTGGGGCGGATGAAGTGGTCGCTGAAATCGATGTGCCCATTGACCAGGCGCGTGGGGCCAAAGCGAATGACCGGCGCCAGCGGATCGGGCTTGGGCTGCGGTCTGGCCACGGCGGGAGCGGCGGAGGCGGCGGGTGCGGGTGCCGCGTTGAATTCTCCTGAAACCGTCGCATTCGCCGCTTCGGTTGCAGCTGCGGTTGCAGCTGCGGTTGCAGCCGCCGCCGGGGCCGGGCCGGCCGGCGGCACCGGGCCATCGGACTTGACGATGTCCTGCAGGTTGATGCGCCCGCTGGGGTCGATCGCGATGCGGGCAAAGAAGTCGGACAGCAGCGAGCTGCCAATGCTCACCTGCGGCGCCTGGCCGGGGGCCAGCTGCACGTCCAGCTTGTCCAGCCGCAGCTGCTTGCAGCTGAGCAGCTCCTGCCCCAGGCCGGCGCCGGTGCGCGCGGCCATGGGCGCCAGTGGCGCCTGCGAGGCGGCGTCGGGCGACTCTTTGGCCGCCGCGCTGGCCGGCTTGGCCGACTCCGTGCTGACGGCCGTGCCCGGCTGACTGTAGGTGCGCAGCTCGTCCACCCGGGCGTCACCCTCGACGCGCACGCGCGGGCCGTGCTCGGTCTCGGCAAAGTCCACCCGGCCCTTGAAGCTGGTGTCGGCACGCAGCGCGCGGATGTTGAGCTGCTGGCCAAAGTAGGGCTCGAAGGCCTGCAGGGGCAGGCGCTGCAGATCGACGCTGCCGCGCGCGGCCACGGGCGCCCAGGCCACCTGTCCGTGCCAGGACAGGTGTCCCGGCTCGCCGCCCGAGCGGCGGCCGGTGCCCAGGCGCGCGCTCACTTCCAGCTCCGCCGGCTGCTTGCCCGCCAGGTCCAGCTTGCGCGCCTCGACCTTCAGATCGGTGACCTCGGCACGCACGGGCCGCGGCGTGGCCTCGTCGCGCCAGCCCACGGTGCCGCCTGCCAGGGCCAGCTCGTTCACGCGCACGGCCCAGGGTGCATCGGCCGCGCCGTCGGGGTGCGGCTCGGCGCGCTCCGGCGTGCCCTCGGGCTGGCGCAGCCAGCGCTCGAACATGAAGTGCTGCCGGGCATCGCGCTCGACCTGCACGCGCGGCCCCTGCACGGCGACGCGGCCCACGGTGACCGCACGCGCCTGCGGGTCGAGCAGCACGTCGGCCAGCTCCAGCGACTCGATGCGGGCCAGCTCGTCGGCCGGCGTGGCATCCCCGCTCCGGCGACGGGGCGCGCCGTCGCCGCTCAATTGCAACTGTCCCAGGTGCACGCGCTTGGCGGCCACGCGCCACGCGGGGGCGGTGTCGGGGACGTTCCGAGTGTTTGCCTTGGGCGGCGCCCATTGCAGACTGGCCTCGGCGTCCAGTGTGCCGGCCAGGCGCGGCACCAGATAGGGCGCCAGGTAGGGGCCGGCCCAGGCCAGCGGCACGCCGGCCACCTGCACGCCGATGTCACCCTGGGTGGCGCCGACGCGACCTTCGAACCGAAGCGAGGCCGGTCCCGCATGGGCAGTCGGGGCCGCCTTGGCCTGGGGCTTGACTGGGGGCTTGGCCTTGGCGTGGCCCGGGTCCCTGGCCGCCGCCCTGGCCTTGCGGCTGCGCCGCGTCGGGCGCGGCGCGGGCTCGGCCGCGGGCGCGGCGGCCGGTGGCGCCACGCTGGCGGCGACCCCCGCCAACGCGGTCGAGCCCTTGAAGTCGAAGGGCTGCTGCAAGGGCCAGGCGATGGCATGGGCGGCCAGTTCCAGCTGCTCCAGCCGCGCGACGGCGGCCGGCGCGTGCTCGCTGGCGGTGCTGTCGTCGCGCCAGTTCACGGTGCCGCCGTGCACGGCCACCTGGTCGATGCGCAGCTTGAAGGTGTCGGCCGGCGCCGGCGGATTGCCGCTGGCGGCCGAGGCGGCCGACGCCTGGGCCGGCGCCGGGGTTTTCAAGCCTTTCATGCCCTTGGCGCGCGTCCCGTCTGCGGGAGCAGCTTCATTTTCAGGAGCATCCGGGGGCAGCAGGTTGATCCGACCGTCGGGGCCGCGGTGCGCCGTCAGCTGCGGCTTGTCCCACTCCACCGAGGCCAGGTGCAGCTCGCGCGCCAGCGGCTTGAGCTCGGCCAGCTGCAGCTTGAGGGCGTCAAAGGCCAGCGCCGGCGCGCCCTGCTGGTCGGCCGCCTGCACGTCGCTGAGCGCCAGGCTGCCCGTCACGCGCAGCGCCGGCTGGGGCGTCTGCTCAAAGGCCAGGCGCAGATCGGCGTCCAGCACACCGGCCTGCAGCCTCAAAGGCAGGTCGGCGGGCAGATAGCCCAGGTAGGGCTTGAGATCGAACCGGGACAGCTGCACGCTGGCATCGGTGTGCTGCGAGGGGTCGAAGGGCAAGGCCTGGGCCTGCGAGTCGAAGCGGCTGCCGTTGAGGTCAAAGGCCAGCTGCGGCTGCACCTTGACCTCGCGCGCCGAGGGCAGGTTGCTGATGAAGGGCACCGCCAGGCGCAGATCGCGCAGCTCCTGCACGCGGCCCACCGCACGGTCGTCGAAATCGACGCGCCCGTCCTGCAGCACGATGTTGTAGAGCGCAAAGCGCAGCGGCCTGGACGGCTTGGCAGGCTGGGGCCGGGCCGTCAGCCGCGCCACGATGTCGTCGATGTCGTAGTGGCCGTCGCCCTCGTGCGTCAGGCGCAGCGCGGGCGCGTCCACCTGCAGCGCGTCCAGCACCGGGCCCAGGCGCCACAGCGACTGCAGTTCGGCATTCAGGTAGATGCGCCCCACGGTGAGTTGGTCGGGCGCACCGGCCAGGCCCCCCACCGCCAAGTCGTGCACCGTCAGCTCCAGCGACCAGGGCTTGAACTCGACCTTGCCGATGCGCACTGGCCGGCCCAGTTGCTCGCTGGCGATCTTCTGGCCCTGCCACTGCAGCAGCGGCGGCACCGCCAGCCACAACAGCCCCCACAGCAGCAGCAGCGCGCCAACGGCCCACAGCAGGCGCCGGCCCCAGCGCCACCACATCGGGCGCACCGGCGACGGCGACGGCGACGGCGACGGCGACGGCGCGGGCGCGGGCGATGGCGACGGCGCGGGCGGCGAGGCGGCGGGTGAGGCGGTATCGGCCGCGGAATCCATGTCGGTATTGCTTGCTGTCACGGCAGACGATTGTCACCCCAAGGCAACGATCGCCGCTGGACGCGGGTCGGCCGGAAGGTAACAACTTCACACCCCGTGGCCGGGGCCGATGCCAGGCGCCAACAAGAAAGCCCGGTGGCTTGGCCTTCAGCCGCCCCACCGGGCCTTCAGGCAGTGTGACAAAAGCGTCATGGTCTGCCTGGGTTCCGCGCCGGAAAGCGGGCTGTTTCCGGTTGCGGGGAAGGCAAGAGATTGCCTTCTGTGAAAGAAGCCGCTGGGCTGCCATGCTGCGGTATCGGCTACCGCGAACCGGCTCTTCAGAGACCTCGGCGTCCGATGCGATCGGACAGCCCCACTGTACGTCCCCGGCCCCGCGCACGCCAGTCGGCAAATTCAATCTGCCGGGCGGCTGAAATTACCCGCGTCAATGACGCGAACCCCGGGCGCTGCAAAGCCTGTGCCGGCTTGCCCCGCGCGCTTGCAAGGTTCGAGCACCGACGCCGGACAGACTCTTTTTATATCGAATTTTTACTTTTAATTTGGATCGTTAGTGTTGACCAGGCATGAAAGAGCCCCCTAGAATGCGCCGTTCCCCAACAAGCAAGGGGAATCCCTGATCCGCTGCCGATCCCGGCAAGCTGGCCTGCCATTCAACCCGGCTCCCATTGGAGCCACCGCGCCCGCCGTCATGGGCGCCGGCAGCCGGCCCATCTCAACTGACATCAGGACGCGCAAGCCCCTGGCCGCCAGAGCACCCATCGCCCGACGATGCCGCGCAGCTGGCTCCCAAACCGGGCCCGCCCTGACGAGGAGTGTTATGACAGCGTCTGGACGCCTTGCCGCCGTGGGAAGCGGCCTGAAGACCTTTGCCGGTGACGTGGCGGAGGGCCTTTTTGAAATCACCCACAACAGCCTGGCCCTGCTGGGCGTGATCACCGTGCTGGCCGTGGCCCTGCTGGGCGTGCGGCCCGAGTTGCGCCAGCAGGGCGAGGTCTGGCTGGCCGACTGGCTGCAGGCCCGCAAGGTGGCGGCGCTGGACATCACGCCCGAGCCCGACGCCATCGAGCGCGCCACCGCCGCCGACCCGAAGGCCCTGCCGCGCGAGCAGGCCAGCGTGGCGCAGTGGATTGCACGCAAGTACCGCGTGGCCCCTGAGCCGGTGGCGGCCCTGGTGTCCGAGGCCTACGACGTGGGCCGCAGCAGCAAGCTCGATCCGACCCTGATCCTGGCCATCATCGCCGTCGAGTCCAGCTTCAACCCGTTCGCGCAAAGCACGGTGGGCGCGCAGGGCCTGATGCAGGTGATGACCAGCGTGCACGCCGACAAGTACCAGCACTTTGGCGGCAGCTACGCGGCCTTCGACCCCAAGACCAACTTGCGCGTGGGCGTGAAGGTGCTGCAGGAATGCATTGCGCGCGCCGGCTCGCTGGTCGGCGGGCTGAAGTTCTACGTCGGCGCCGCCAAGCTGCCCAGCGACGGCGGCTATGCCGACAAGGTGATGGCCGAATACGCCCGCCTGCACCACGTGGCCACCGGCAAGGCGCTGCCGCCGGCCCCCAGCACGCCCGACCTGCGCGCCGCCAACGGCGCCACTTCCCCGGCGCCGGCGGCCAGGCTGGCGTCCTGAGCGGTGCGGCCGGGTGCGGGGCTGGGCTAAACTTGCCCCCGTGTGCGACTGGCGATAGGCCCCGGTCTTGACCGGTGCCGACGTGGAGCGTGGCAGGCAGCGCCTGCCCATCACCACGGGGAAGCGCACCGCCCGCGTGCCCTCATCCCGAGCGCGCGCGACGCGCCCGAATAGCCGTTCGCCTGGGCAGCCCCTGCCCGCCAGGGGATTTCGTCCAAAAGGATTGCCATGTACCACCGCAGCACCACCATTGCCCAGCAGGACCCCGCCGTGTGGGCCGCCATCCTGGCCGAGCACCAGCGCCAGGAAGACCACATCGAGCTGATCGCCAGCGAGAACTACGCCTCGCCCGCCGTCCTGCAGGCGGCCGGCACGCAGCTGACCAACAAATATGCCGAGGGCTACCCCGGCCGGCGCTACTACGGCGGCTGCGAGCACGTGGACGTGGTCGAGCAGCTGGCCATCGACCGCGTCAAGCAGCTCTTTGGCGCCGAGGCCGCCAACGTGCAGCCGCACTGCGGCGCCAGCGCCAACGAGGCCGTTCTGCTGGCCTTTTGCAAGCCGGGCGACACCATCATGGGCATGAGCCTGGCCGAGGGCGGGCATCTGACGCACGGCATGGCGCTGAACATGTCGGGCAAGTGGTTCAACGTGGTCAGCTACGGGCTGAACGCGCAGGAGCAGATCGACTACGACGCCATGGAGCGCACCGCGCACGAGAAAAAGCCCCGCCTCATCATCGCCGGCGCCAGCGCCTACAGCCTGGAGATCGACTGGGCGCGCTTTGCCAAGGTGGCCAAGGACGTGGGCGCCATCCTGATGGTGGACATGGCGCATTACGCCGGGCTGATCGCCGGTGGCTGCTACCCCAACCCGGTGCCGCACGCCGACGTGGTGACCAGCACCACGCACAAGAGCCTGCGCGGCCCGCGCGCCGGCTTCATCCTGATGAAGGCCGAGCACGAGAAGGCCATCAACAGCGCGGTCTTTCCCGGCCTGCAGGGCGGCCCGCTGATGCACATCATCGCCGCCAAGGCGGTGGCCTTCCAGGAGGCGCTGCAGCCCGAGTTCAAACAGTACGCCGCCCAGGTGCGCAAGAACGCCCAGGTGGTGGCCGAGACCCTGACCGCGCGGGGCCTGCGCATCGTCAGCGGCGGCACGCAAAGCCACGTGATGCTGGTCGATTTGCGCGCCAAGGGCATCACCGGCAAGGAAGCCGAGGCGGTGCTGGGCCAGGCGCACATGACGATCAACAAGAACGCGATCCCCAACGACCCGCAAAAGCCCATGGTCACCAGCGGCGTGCGCATCGGCACCCCGGCCATGACCACGCGCGGCTTCAAGGAAGACCAGGCGCGCCTGACCGCCAACCTGGTGGCCGACGTGCTGGACAAGCCCCAGGATGAAGCCAACCTGGCGGCCGTGCGCGCCAAGGTGGCCGAGCTGACCAAGGCCTTCCCCGTCTACGGCTGAGCACGCGCCCGGGCCCTGGAATACTCTGTTTATGATAGCTGCTCGCGCTTGATGGATAAGCGCTAGGGCCCGATTTGACTTATAAATGCGCTGCCCCTTCTGCACCCACAGCGAAACCCTGGTGGTGGACAGCCGGGTGTCGGACGAGGGCGACTTCATCCGCCGCCGGCGCCAGTGCGCGCACTGCGGCAAGCGCTTTACCACCTACGAGCGGCCCGACGTCAGCTTTCCGGCCATCGTCAAGAAGGACGGTCGGCGCGTGCCCTACGCGCGGCCCAAGCTGCAGGCCTCGCTGCAGCTGGCGCTGCGCAAGCGCCCGGTCAGCACCGAGCAGCAGGACGCCGCCATCGAGCGCATCGAGGAAAAGCTGCTGGCCACCGGCGCGCGCGAGGTGGCCTCCAGCCGCCTGGGCGAGCTGGTGATGCGCGAGCTGAAAAAGCTCGACAAGGTGGCCTACGTGCGCTTTGCCAGCGTGTACCGCAGCTTCGAGGACATCGACGAGTTCCGCGCGCTGGTGGATGAAGTCAAGCGCTGAACCCGATGGATGTTCTGCTTGCCCTGGCGCTGGCCTTTGCCGTGTTCGCGATCTTGCGCGGGCGCGAGCAGGCCGCCCGCATCGCCCTGCTGGGCCGCGTGCTGGGCCCCTACCGCATCGAGCCCCTGCTGGAGAGCCTGACCGAAGGCTACCTGCGCTGGCTGCACGAGGGCGACGCCGAGCGGCGCGCCCAGATCTGGGGCACGCTACAGGCCACCGAGCAGACGTTGGCTGACCAGTTCAGCCGCTTTGCCGCCGACTTTGCCCGCGTGTCGGCGCCGCAGGCGCAGGTCGGCAAGCTGCCCTTTGCCCTGCCCTGGGCGCAGCCGCTGCTGCCCGGCCGCATGCTGTTCGACGCGCGCCGCCTGTTCGAGCTGCACGCCCGCGCCATCGACGCGCTGGCGCGCAACACCGCGGGCCTCGCCGACAAGGAGCGCGCCTACATGATGACGGCCGAGCTGTACCTGATGCAGCACAGCTGCCACTGGTTCTGCCGCTCCAGGAACCTGGCCTCGGCGCGCCTGCTGGCGCGCCACAAGAGCAGCTACGCGCAGGTGCTGGCGGCGGTGGCGCCCGAGACGCGGCGGGACTACGAGGCCCTGGTGCGCTGACCCGCGAGCTCAAGCCGTCGCGGCCGCCGCCCGCAGCACGGCCTCACTCGCCACGTCGGCCGGGTAGAACAGCTCCAGCGTCAGCTCGGCCAGCGTCACGTCGCGCGGCGCGCCGATGGCCGCGCGGGTGGTGAACAAGGCCACGCGCTGGCCGCCCAGGTTCATCACGCAGGTCAGCACCAGCCCGGCGGCGGCATCCGGCGCGGGTGGATCGGCGGCCAGCAGCGCCGCCACGTTGGGGTAGGCCAGCACCTCCTCGGCCAGCGCAGCCACATCCGCATCCCCCGTGGATTCACGCAGCCACATCAGTTCGTGCACCAGGTGGCGCGCCCAGTCTGCGAAGTTCTCCGTGGCGGCGGCAAAGCCCTGCGGGTGCAGGCTGGCGCGGTAGATGTTGAGCACCGGCTGCGTCAGTTCGGGTGGCAGCAGCGCCTGAAGGCGGCCGGCGGCGGCGTTGGCCAGCACGACGTTGCCGCAGCGGTCCAGCGCCAGGCCCGGATAGGGGTCGTGCGCATCCAGCAGGCGCTGCAGCGCGCCACGCACGGCGCCCAGCCCCGGCGCGTCCAGCCGGGTTTCGCTGTAGCGCGGCGCGTAGCCGGCCGCCAGCAGCAACGCGTTGCGCTGGCGCAGCGGCACGGCCAGGTGCTCGGACATCGAAAGAAGCAGCTCCGGGCTGGGGCGCGAGCGGCCGGTCTCGACAAAGCTCAGGTGGCGCGGCGACACGCCCACGTCCAGCGCCAGCGCCATCTGGCTGAGCTTGCGCCGCTGGCGCCACTCGCGCAAGAGCGGCCCCACGTCGCCGCGCGGCAGGGTGCGCATCGGGCGCACGGGGTGTTCGCCGCCTCTCATGGCCGGAAGGGATTGGCGGTGGCAAACCACAGCCCGATCCCGGTGGCGATGATGAAGGCGCTGTCCAGCAGGCCGGCCGCGAGGAAGAAGCGCGACTGCAGTTCGGGCGCCAGTTGCGGCTGGCGCGCCATCGACTCCAGAAAGCGCGAGGCGGCCAAGCCCACGCCCAGGCACGAACCGGCGGCCGGGATGGCGATGAGCAGGGCCACGGCCATGGGCATGATGTCAAAACTCATGATGGACTCCAAAGAATGAAAGTGTCGTCGAGCTGGCCAAAGCGTTTCAGGCCACGGCATCGACCAGCTGGACTTTCTGGAGCAGCGGGGACATGAAAACGGCTCTCATGGGGGTTCTCCGGGTGTCGCTGGCCGGCACAAAACGTGGCGGCCTGAACGCACTTTGCTCAATCGAGAGCGCTGCGGCAATGACCTGCCAGGTAATCGAACCGCGGCGACCGCCATGGGCGCCCCAACCCCACAAAATCCATCGAGGGGTGCTTCACCCATGCAAGCTCAGACCGTGCGGGCCAGCTACGCCGATGACCTGCGAGGTCATCGACGCCGGGTGCCGACACCCCTATGGTTTGCTGCGCCGGCCAGTGCCGGTTTTCCAAAAGGACACAGAACCATGAATCCCCAGTTGATTGCCGATGCGTACATCGAAACGTGGAACGAAAGCAACGCCGACCAACGGCGCTCCCTGCTCGCCAGGCACTGGAGCACGCAAGCCAGCTACGTCGACCCGCTGATGCAAGCCTCCGGCGCCGAGCAGATCGCGGGCCTGGTCGAGGCCGTGAAAACGCGGTTTCCCGACTTTCGCTTTCAGTTGCGTGGCACGCCCAACGGGCACGGCGACTACGTACGGCTCGCCTGGGCGCTGGGCGCCCCAGGGCAGGAGGCACCCATTGAGGGGAGCGACCTTGTGGAGCTGCAGGACGGCCGCATCAGCCGAGTGATCGGGTTCATCGACAAGGCGCCTGCGGCCTGAGCGCCGAGGCCCGTCGCGGTCAACGCACGAGCGGATTGCTCCGCCGCGCAGCGTCTTTCCTCTTCAGGTCCGGCGGCGCAGCCGGCCAGCACCCAGCGCCGCCGCGCCGGCCGCCAGCAGCATCAGCACCCACTCATTCAGCGTGGGCACCGGCGTCACGGCGGCCGGTGGCGCGGACGCCTGTACCACGGTGACATCGTCGAAAGCCAAGATTCCGGAGCCAACTACCGTCTGGAATTGCAGTTCCAGCGGCTCCGAAGCGTCCGACGCCGTGAACGTCCCCGTGCACAGCAGCCAGACCAACTGCGTCAGACTGCAACTCACTGCAGGACTTGCGGTACCCAACCGAATCCATGCTGCGTTTCGGCCCAAGTCATCCGAGGACGTCACCCAAGCCGAAACGGTGTAAGTAGCACCGGCCACCGTTGCAATCGGCTGCGAAAGACGGCCAACCCCTAGATTGTCGAAACCCATGCCGAAATACGCACCGGCGTGTGGCGTAACCCCACTACTCGCGACCTCGGCAGCCGTACCGGAATCAACACTGACTGCAGCCGTCCATGGCGCGAGCGTCCCGGTTTCAAAGCCTCCATTGGTCACTTGCGCCCAGACAGCGCCGGCGTTTAGCAGACCGACGGCGCAAAGCAGTTTCAGCAATCGCTTGGCATAGGCCGTGGTTTGCGCGGATTTCATGGATGTCCCCTCTTGGTCGTTGGAATTTTGAACGTCGCAGTTTAGAGGCGACTGTCGAATAGTTCACACATTTTCCGCAGCCGCAATGCCACAAGCTCGAGCCAAGTAGCACATCTGCAACAAAAGGCAAACCAATTTTCAGATGAATATTGTCAGGATCCACCTGACGCGCTATATGCCCGCACCCACTGCACGATCTGCGCCGGGTTCGTCATGGCACCGGCTTGCCGTGCCACCTCGCGCCCACCGACAAACAGCGCCAGCGTCGGGATGCTGCGGATGTTGTGGCGTGCGCCCAAGGTCTGCGCCGCCTCGGTATTGACCTTGGCCACGCGCACCCGCGGCTCCAGCAGCGCGGCGGCCTGCTCGTAGGCCGGCGCCATCATGCGGCAGGGGCCGCACCAGGGCGCCCAGAAGTCCACCAGCACGGGGATCTGGCTGCGCGCGACGTGCTTGTCGAAGGCGGACTCATCATGGAGCGCGACAGGATGACCCGCAAACAGCGGCTGCCTGCACTGGCCGCAGGTGGGCGCGCTGGCCAACTGGTCGGCGCGCACCCGGTTGGTGGTGTGGCAATGCGGGCAGACAATGTGCAGGGTGGTGTCGCTCATGAAATCATTCCTCGGTATGCTTGCGCATTTTGCGGCGGGCCGTGCAAAAACAAGCCCGGCCCGTCCGTTCGTGCCCCTCACTCCCTCCGCATGAATCCTCCCGCCTCGCCGCCGCGGCCGTCGCCGTGGGCCATCGACCCGGTCAACCCGCGGCAGATGGCGCGGCTGACCCTGGCCTACGTGCTGTTGCACCTGCTGGTGTGGACGCTGCTGCCGGCCATCAGCCATCGCGCGCCGCCCTGGGACAACATCGAGCAGCTGGTGTGGACGCAGTCGCTGCAATGGGGCTACTACAAGCACCCGCCGGCGCCCACCTGGTGGATGTACTTCTGGACCGAGCTGCTGGGACGCACCGTCTGGGTGACGTTTTTTGCCGCCGAGCTGAGCGTGGCCGCCATGCTGGTGTGCGTGTGGCGCCTGGCGCTGTGGTTCACCACGCCGCTGCGCGCCTTCGTGTCGGTGGTGCTGACCTCGCTGGTGGCCTACCACGGCCTGCGCGGCATCATGGCCAACCACAACACCTTGCAGCTGATGCCGGTGGGCCTGCTGCTGTGGGCCGTGCTGGCCGCGGTGCGCGCGCCCGGCGCGCGGCGCTGGCTGCAGTGGGCGCTGGTGGGTGCGGCGGCGGCACTGACGCTGCTGTCCAAGTACAGCGCGCTGGTGTGGTTCGCCGTCATCGGCGTGTGGCTGCTGCAGGACGCGCGCATGCGCAGCGTGCGCGCCTGGGCGCCGGTGCTGCTGGCCGTGGTGGTGGGCCTGATCGGGGTGACGCCGCATCTGGCCTGGATCGCCGAGTCGGGCTTTGCCTCGCTGCGCTACGCCGAGCGCTCCATTGAAGAAGGCATTGCCGGCAACCGCAGCCACTGGGTGGACCTGTGGGACTTCGCTGCCACCCAGCTGGGGCGCATGGTGCCGGCCCTGCTGGGGCTGGCGTGGCTGCGCTGGTTGTTGCGGCGCGACGCCGTCACCATCGCGCCGCCTGCCGTGCCGAACGAACGGCGCTTCGTGCTCTTCATGGGCGTGGGGCCCCTGCTGCTGACGCTGGCGCTGGGCGTGGGCGGGGTGCACCTGGCGGCGTCCTGGGCCACCACGTTCTACGTCTTCTTCGGCCTGCTGCTGCTGCGCTGGGTGCCTGCCGTGGCGCCCGCGCGCCTGCTCAGGGCCACGCTGGTGGTCGGCGTGGCGATGGAGCTGATCCTGGCCGGCGGCCTGGCGCTGGGGCGCGGCGTGGGGGTCGACCTGCTGGGCCGCCCGGCGCGTTCCAACTTTCCGGCGCCGGCGCTGGCCGAGCAGCTGCAGCAGGTGTGGCGCCAGCACGCGCACACGCCCCTGCGCGTGCTGGTGGGCGAGACCTGGCTGACCGGCAACGTGTCGATCCACCTGCCCTCGCAGCCGCTGGTGTTCATCGACGGCGACCCGGCGCACGCGCCCTGGATCGACACGCCGGCGCTGGCGCGCTGCGACCTGCTGGTGCTGATCGACCGCAGCCCGCGCGCGCCCGAGCCCCAGGCCACGCAGCTGCAGTGGATGGCCCGCGCGCAAACCCACGGCCAGGTCAGCGTGCCCTGGACCTCCAAGCCGCAAGGCCCGCGCCTGACGGTGGACTGGGGCATCGTCGCGGCCAGTGCGCCCGACTGCGCCGGTGCGCAACTGACGACGCGGCACTCGCCCTGGCCATTCGGATTGCTATCGATGAAATAGCTGCTTGCGCAGACTGGGTGCTGGATGTGACCCGATTCGATTGAAATTCGAAGGCAGGCGGCCCGGCGTACACGTTCAGGAACCCTGGCACGCCGGCGGCACGTAGGCACGCCAGGCGATGTGCAGCGGCGCGCCGCCCACGTGGCGCGGCCACGGAATCTGCCATTCGCCCTGGCTCACGCGCCAGCTGCCGGGCGGTGCCTCATCGAGCACGGGCGCGGCGGGCGCGCCGTCGTAGTCGCCCACGTGCCACACCAGCAGGGCGCCTTCGCGCCGCAAGCGCTCGGGCGTGATCGAGGGCGAATAAACCGGGTTGGCATCCACCAGCACCGCCGCCATGGGCCGCACGCCCTCGGCCACCAGGCCGGCTTCCCAGATACTGCCCGCCACCACGCGCAGCGGGCAAGTCGCCAGCTGCTGCCACTGGCGCTGGGCCTGCGCAGCGAGGGCCTGGGCTGGCCAGTCCATGCGCGCGGGCTGCGTGCGCCCCTGCCAGCTCCAGCCCAGATACCAGAGCATGGCCAGCGTGATCAGCACCATCCACAGCGCCAGCCCGCGCGCCAGCGCCACGCGCTTGCGCGCCAGCCACTCGGGCGCGACGCCGGCCAGCAGCAGCACGGCCGACAGGTTCCACATCGGCGTGCCCCACATGGGGTGCAGCCGTGCACCCACCAGCGAGCCGCCCGCCGCCACCAACAACGCCGGCGCCAGCGCCACCAGCAGCAGCCAGCGGCGCTGCGCGGACTCGACCCGATGCCAGTGCCAGCGCCACGGCAGCAGCCCGCAGGCCAGGGCGATCACCAGCAGCGGTGCGTGCGTCAGCAGCTGCACGACGAGAAATTCGATGCCCGAGGCGTGATCCCGGCGCGGCCCGCCGTCGGCGCGGGCCGCGAAGTACTCGAAGGGCAGGCCGCCGTGCTGCACCAGCCACAGTGCGTGCGGCGCCAGGATCAGGGCGGCCACCGCCAGCGCCAGCCAGGGCCCCGACCGGCGCAGCACGCGCGGGTCGTGCCACAGCAGGCCGACTGCCAGGCACAGCAGCAGCACCGCGGTCGAATACTTGGCCAGCAGCCCCAGGCCGGTCCACACGCCCAGCCACAGCCAGTGGCGCAGCGCGCGGTCGGGCGCGCCGAACATGACCTGCTGCGCATGCCAGGCCAGCGCGGCCCAGGCCGGCAACTGGGCCATGTTGTGGTTGAACTCCAGCGTGGGCCAAGAGTAGTAGTACACGGCGTACAGCAGCAGCGCCGCCAGCCCCGCGCGCTCGGGCCCCAGCAACGCGCGCGCCAGCCGGTACACGTAAAGAAGGGTTAGCAGGACGGTCAGCTGCCCCAGCAGATAGGGCCCGAAGCGGCCCAGCAGCTGAAACGACACCACCAGCAGCCAGGCCGGCAGCGGCGGGTGCTTGAAGTAACCCCACTGCCACGCCTGGCCCCAGGCGATGCCCTCGACCACGTCCAGCTGCAGGCTGGGCGACAGCAGGGCGGGCACAACCGTCCAGGTCAGCACGTAGGCCGCCAGCGCCCAAGCCCAGGCGGGCCAGCGGCGCGTCGGCCCGGCCGCTGCGATCGATGATTCCATGCGGCCGCGCGGGAACGGTCAGTTCAACGATCGACCCAGGCGCGCCACGCCTTCGCGGATGAGGTCTTCACCCGCGGTGGCGAACGACAGGCGGAACGTGCTGCGGTCTGGATCAGCGCAGTAAAACGGTGCGCCGGGTACGAAGGCCACGCCCTGCCCGATGGCACGCTGGGCCAGCTGGCCCGCGTCCTGCAGCTTGCCGCCCGCGCCCGTCAGGCGCGCCCACACGAACAGGCCGCCCTGCGGCTGCACGAAATCGACGGCCGCGCCCAGCTCCTGGCGCAGCGCATCGCCCATGACCTGGGCGCGCCGGCCGTAGGTGGCGCGCACCTTGGCCAGGGTGACCGGCATCAGGCCGGCGGCCAGGTAGCGCGCGGCGGTGGCCTGCGCAAAGGTGCTGGTGTGCGCGTCGGAAAACTGCTTGCACATGACGGCCTTGGCCAGCAGCGCGGGCGGCGCCACCATCCAGCCCACGCGCAGTCCTGGGGACAGCACCTTGCTGAGCGAGCCGCAGTGCACCAGCCAGTCGCGGCTGCCCGGCACCTGGCTGCTCAGCGCCAGCAGGCTGGGTGGCGGCGGCGCGTCGAAGTACAAATCGCCATAAGGGTCGTCCTCAACGATCACGGTCTGGTGCTTGACTGCCAGCTCCAGCACGCGCTTGCGCCGCTCCAGGCTGAGCATGGCGCCGCTGGGATTGCCGAAGGTGGGGATCAGGTAGACCAGCCGCGGCTTGTGCTGGATGATGAGCTGCTCCAGCCGATCGACCTGCACGCCCTCGCCGTCGATCGGCGCGCTGACCAACTCGGCGCCGTACAGGCGAAAGCACTGGATGGTGGCCAGAAAGGTGGGGCCTTCGACGATGGCGGTGCTACCGGGCTCCAGCAGGGTCTTGCCCAGCAGGTCCAGCGCCTGCTGGCTGCCGGTGGTGACGATCAGCTGATCGGGCGCCAGGCCCTGCACGCCCTTGGACTGCATGAAGCCGGCCAGCTGCTCGCGCAAGGGCTGGTAGCCCTCGGTGGCGCCGTACTGCAGCGCGCCGCCCGGCTCCTCCTTCAAGGCTTCGTTGACAGCCTGCTGGATGCCGGCGACGTCGAACATGGCGCTGTCGGGAAAGCCGCCGGCAAAGCTGATGATGCCGGGCTTTCCCAGCAGCTTGAACAGCTCGCGGATGGCCGAGGTTTCGACGTTGTCGAGGCGCTTTGCAAAGGGCAGGGACATGATGGCTGGCAGCGAGGAAGTGAGCGGTTCGGGCGGGTTTACATCTCGGAGTAGTTGGGCCCGCCGCCGCCCTCGGGCGTGACCCAGACGATGTTCTGCGTCGGGTCCTTGATGTCGCAAGTCTTGCAGTGCACGCAGTTCTGTGCGTTGATCTGCAGGCGCATTCTGCCTTCGCCCTGGGCCTCGTCGGGGACGAACTCGTACACCCCCGCGGGGCAGTAGCGGCCCTCGGGCCCGGCGAACGTGGGCAGATTGATGCGCACCGGCACCGTGGGGTCCTTCAGCGTCAGGTGGGGTGGCTGGTTTTCCTCGTGGTTGGTGTTGCTGATGAACACGCTGGAGAGGCGGTCGAAGGTCAGCTTGCCGTCGGGCTTGGGGTAGTCGATGGGCTTGAAGCCGCTGGCGGGCTTGAGCTGCACGTGGTCGGGCTGGGCGCGGTGCAGGGTCCAGGGCATGTGGCCGCGCAGCACGTATTGGTCGAAGCCGTTCATCACCGTGCCCACCGTCAGGCCCTTCTTGAACCAGTTCTTGAAGTTGCGGTCCTTGTTGAGTTCGCGCGCCAGCCAGCTGGCCTCGAAGGCCTCGGGATAGGCCGTCAGCTCGTCGTGCTGGCGACCGGCCAGCACGGCATCGGCCGCGGCCTCGCCGGCCAGCGCGCCGGTCTTCATGGCCGCGTGGCTGCCCTTGATGCGGCCGACGTTGAGGTAGCCCGCGTCGCAGCCCACCAGCGCCCCCCCGGGGAACACCGTCTTGGGCAGCGCCAGCACGCCGCCGGCGGTGATGGCGCGCGCGCCGTAGGACAGGCGCTTGGCGTTGACGTTGCCGGCGTCGTCGGTGAAATACCAGCTGACGCGCGGGTGCGTCTTCCAGCGCTGGAACTCCTCGAACGGGCTGAGGTAGGGGTTGGCGTAGTTCAGGCCCACCACGTAGCCGCAATACACCTTGTTGTCCTCGGCGTGGTACATGAAGGCACCGCCGTAGGTGAACTCGTCCATCGGCCAGCCGGCCGTGTGCATGACGAAGCCCGGCGTGTGGCGGCTGGGGTCGATCTCCCACACCTCCTTGATGCCGATGGCGTAGCTTTGCGGGTCGCTGTGCGCGTCCAGCTTGTAGCGCGCGATGAGCTGCTTGCCCAGGTGCCCGCGCGAGCCCTCGGAGAAGATGGTGTACTTGGCGTGCAGCTCCATGCCGAGCTGGAAGTTGTCGGTCGGCTCGCCGTCCTTGCCGATCCCCATGTTGCCCGTGGCCACGCCCTTGACGCTGCCGTCCTCGTTGTAGAGCACCTCGGCGGCCGGAAAGCCGGGGAAGATCTCCACGCCCAGCTCCTCCGCCTGCGCCGCCAGCCAGCGCACCACCTTGCCCAGGCTGGCGATGTAGTTGCCGTGGTTGTCGGCAAAGGGCGGCAGGAACAGGCCGGGCACGCGCGTGCCGCCGGTCTCGTTCAGGAACACGTAGGCGTCCTCGGTCACGGGCTGGTTCAGGGGCGCGCCCTTTTCCTTCCAGTCGGGGATCAGCTCGTTCAGGGCCCTGGGGTCGATCACGGCGCCCGACAGGATGTGCGCGCCGGGCTCGGAGCCCTTCTCCAGCACCACCACCGACACATCCTGGCCTTTTTCGGCCGCGCGCTGCTTGATGCGAATGGCAGCCGACAGGCCCGCCGGGCCGGCGCCGACGATGACCACGTCGTACTCCATGGACTCGCGGGGGCCGAACTTCTGGATGATTTCCTCAGGGGTCATGGGCATGGAAGACTCGCGTTTGAAATAATGGAAACCCAAGGCTCGGCGGGGCACACTGCGCGCGCCGGCCCATCCATCGATTCTATGCATCGCCGCGGGCACGTCGAGCGCCGCGGTTTCGGAGCCAGGCTCATGAGCTATCACATCGACCTGTCGGGCCGCGTCGCCCTCGTCACCGGCGCCTCCAGCGGCCTGGGCGCGCAGTTTGCCCGCACCCTGGCGCGCGCCGGCGCCGGCGTGGTGCTGGCCAGCCGGCGGCTGGAGCAGCTCAAGAACTTGCGCGCGCGCATCGAGGGCGAAGGCGGCGACGCCCACGTGGTGGAGTGCGACGTGACCGACGTGCAGTCCATCAAGTCGGCGGTGGCGCACGCCGAGACCGAGATGGGCTCGATCGACATCCTGGTCAACAACTCGGGCGTGTCCACCACCCAGCGCCTGCAGGACGTGAGCGAGGACGACTACGACCACGTGTTTCACACCAATGTGCGCGGCGCCTTCTTCGTCGCGCAGGAGGTGGGCAAACGCATGCTGGCGCGCGCCCAGGGCGCGGCGCCTGGCAGCTTCACCGGCGGGCGCATCATCAACATCGCCAGCATGGCCGGGCTGAAGGTGCTGCCCAAGATCGGCGTGTACTGCATGAGCAAGGCCGCCGTGATCCAGATGACCAAGGCCATGGCGCTGGAGTGGGGCCGCCACGGCATCAACGTCAACGCCATCTGCCCCGGCTACATCGACACCGAGCTGAACCGCCACCACTGGCAGACCGAAAGTGGCAAGAAGCTGATCGGAATGCTGCCGCGCCGGCGCGTGGGCACGCCGGCCGACCTGGACGCGGTGCTGATGATGCTGGCTTCGGACGAGAGCCACTTCGTCAACGGCGCGATCATCAGTGCGGACGACGGATTCGCCGTTTAATATGCCTCTGGCGCCCATCCATCAAGCGCAAGAAGCTCTTATTTCGATAGCAACCCATGGGTAGCGGCATCCTCGCCGGCCTGGCCGCCGGCGCGCTGTGGGGCCTCGTCTTTGTCGCCCCGCGCATGACGCTGGGCTTTGCCGGCATCGACCTGACGGCCGGGCGCTTCCTGGTCTATGGCGCGGTGTCGGTGGCCGTGCTGGCCGTGTCCTGGCGGCGCGCGCGCCGGCCGACCTGGGCGCAGGCGGGGGGCGCGCTGTGGCTGTCCGTGCTGGGCTTTACCGGTTACTACTGGGTGCTGGTGCTGGCCATTCGCGACGCCGGTACCGAGATGCCGGCGCTGATCGTCGGGCTGATCCCGCTGTGGGTCATGCTGCTGGGCAAGCCCGGCCACCTGCGCTGGGCCACGCTGGCGCCGGGCCTTCTGCTGACAGCCGCGGGCATCTTCCTCATGTCGCGTGCGGTGCATGCCGGCGCGGGCGCAGCCGGCGCCCTGCCCCACTACACGCGCGGCCTGGCCCTGGCGGTGCTGGCCATGGCCTGCTGGACGGCGTTTTCGCTGCTCAACGCCGCCTGGCTGCGTCGCCACCCCGAGGTGAGTGCCACCGACTGGGCCAACTGGCTGGGCGTGGCCACGGGCCTGGGCGGCCTGGCGCTGGCACTGGGCCTGGGCACGCCGCTGCCCCAACTGATGGCGCAGCCGGGCTGGCCGCTGTTTGCGCTGGTGGTGCTGGGCATCGGCTTTGGCTCCAGCTGGCTGGCCACCATCTTGTGGAACCACGCCAGCCAGCGCCTGGCGGCCAGCCTGTGCGGCCAGCTGATCGTGAGCGAGACGCTGTTCGCGCTGCTGTATTCTTTTGCGTGGGACGGCCAGTGGCCCAGCGCCATGCAAGCAGCCGCCGCCCTGCTGTTCACCCTCGGCATCCTGGCCTCCATCAAGGCGCACCAATGAAGATCGAAATCCCCGACGAGAAAAAGCTGGTCCACGAGATGCTCATTCCCATCCGCTGGGGCGACATGGACGCCATGGGCCACATCAACAACACGGTGTACTTCCGCTACATGGAAACGGCGCGCATCGAATGGGTCAACGCGCTGGGCTTTGCGCCCGGGCCGAAGGGCGAGGCCATCGTCATCGTCAACGGCTTCTGCAACTTCATCCGGCAGTTCGAATACCCCGGCGACGTGCGCATCAAGACCTTTGCCAGCAACCCCGGCCGCAGCTCCTTCGACACCTGGGTGACGATGGAGCGCGCCGACCAGCCAGGCGTCATATATGCCACCGGCGGCGCCACCATCGTGTGGGTGAACATGGCGACGCACAAGTCCACGCCCCTGCCCGACTGGCTGCGGCGCGAGGTCGAGCCCACGTGAGGGCACCCGCGGCGGGCGCCTGCGAGACAGCCACCGTTTGGCGGTTCGGCGTCCGGCGCAGTATCTTCGAAGGCTTGAACAAGTCAGATTCATGACCGAACCCCACATCTCCCACCCCTACGAAGACTTCATGCGCCACGTGCAGCAGCACGGCGTGTTCAAGGCCGACCGCACGGGCACCGGCACCACCAGCGTGTTCGGTCACCAGATGCGCTTTGACTTGTCCCAGGGCTTTCCGCTGGTCACCACCAAGAAGGTGCACCTCAAAAGCATCATCTACGAGCTGCTGTGGTTCCTGCGCGGCGACGGCAACGCGCGCTGGCTGCAGGAGCGCGGCGTGACGATCTGGGACGAGTGGGCCGACCCGAAAACGGGTGACCTGGGCCCGGTGTACGGCGTGCAGTGGCGCTCTTGGCCCACGCCGGACGGCGGGCACATCGACCAGATCGCGCAGGTGGTGCAGCAGCTCAAGACCAACCCCGACAGCCGCCGCATCATCGTCAGCAGCTGGAACGTGGCCGAGCTGCCCAAGATGGCGCTGATGCCCTGCCACGCCTTCTTCCAGTTCTACGTGGCCGAGGGCAAGCTGTCGTGCCAGCTCTACCAGCGCAGTGCCGACATCTTTCTGGGCGTGCCTTTCAACATTGCCAGCTATGCGTTGTTGACGCACATGCTGGCGCAGCAGTGCGACCTGGCGGTGGGCGACTTCATCTGGACCGGCGGCGACTGCCACATCTACAGCAACCACGAGGCCCAGGTGAAAGAACAACTGAGCCGCGCGCCCTACCCCTTCCCCCGCCTCACGATCCGCCGGCGACCGCCCTCGATCTTCGACTACGAGTACGAGGATTTCGAAGTGCTGGGCTACCAGCACCACCCGCCCATCAAGGCGCCGGTGGCGGTGTAACTCCAAGCCAAATCACCTGATAGCCGGCTCCCATAAAGCGCGAGCAGCTATCCATTTTGAAGCAACCGAATGACTGATCTGCTTTCCCTGTTTCGTACCATGGTGCGCATCCGCGCCTTCGAGGACGCGGCCGAAAAAGCCAGCCAGGGCGGCGTGTCCTGGGGCGGCGCCGCCACCGACGGCGGCCCCGTGCTGGTCAAGGGCCCGCTGCACCTGTCCACCGGGCAAGAGGCCGTGGCCGCCGGCGTGTGCGCGCACTTGGGCGCAGCCGACCTGCTGACCAGCACCCACCGCGGCCACGGCCACACCCTGGCCAAGGGGGCCGACCCGACCAAGATGATGTGCGAGCTGTTTGGCCGCACCGAAGGCTACAACGGCGGCAAGGGCGGCTCCATGCACATCGCCGATTTCGCCGTCGGCATGCTGGGCGCCAACGGCGTGGTGGCCGCCGGCCTGCCGATCGCCGTGGGCGCAGCCCAGGGCCTGAAGATCCGCGGCCAGAAGGCCATTGCCGTGTGCTTTTTCGGCGACGGCGCCATCAACCGCGGCCCCTTCATGGAGGCGCTGAACTGGGCCATGGTGTATCAGTTGCCAGTGCTCTTCGTGTGCGAGGACAACCGCATCTCGGCCACCACCGAAAGCGCCGCAATGACCGCCGGCCCCGGCGCCAGCGCGCGCGCCGCCGCCATGGGCATTGCCGCGGTGCAGGTGGACGGCACCGACGTGCAGGCCGTGTCGGACGCCGCCGCCCAGTTGATCGCCGACATCCGCGCCGGCCACGGCCCGCGCCTGCTGCACGCGCTGACGGACCGGCACAAGGGCCACGTGTCAGTGGATCCGGCCACCTACCGCGATCCCGCGGCCGTGGCCGCTGCGCTGGCGCGCGACGGCATTGCACGCACGCGCGCCCGCCTGATCGAGCAAGGCCAAGGCGCGCAAGTCGAGCAGATCGAACGCGCGGCCCAGGCCGAGATCGACGCCGCCGTAGCCACCGCCAGCGCCGCGCCGCCGCCCGAGCCCGCAGCGGCCTACACCGACATCCAGACCATCGGCGCGGGGGTGTGGGCATGAACCTGAATGACATGACTGAGCAAATGACGATCACCTACGCGCAGGCCGCCGCCCTGGCCCTGGCGCAGACCATGGAGCAGGACCCCACCGTCGTCGCCCTGGGCGAAGACCTGGGCCGCGGCGGCGTGTTCGGCCAGTACCGCGGTGCCGACGGCGCGCCGCTGCTGCAGCGCTTTGGGCCCGAGCGCATCATCGACACGCCGATTTCCGAATCCACCATCGTCGGCGCGGCCGTCGGCATGGCGCTGGCCGGCTGCCGCCCGGTGGTCGAGTTGCGCGTGGTCGACTTCGCCCTGTGCGCCATCGACGAAATCGTCAACCAGGCCGCCAAGAACCGCTACATGTTTGGCGGCCAGGGCCGCGTGCCGCTGGTGATGCGCATGCCGATCGGCATCTGGTCATCGTCGGCCGCGCAGCACAGCCAGTCGCTGGAGGCCTGGTTCGCCCACATCCCCGGCCTGGTGGTGGTCTGCCCCGCCACGCCGGCCGACAATCACGGCCTGCTGCTGGCGGCCCTGCAGTCGGGCGACCCGGTGATCTACATGGAGCACAAGGAGCTGTGGGGCGCGAGCGGCCCGGTCACGCCGGGCCAAGTGGTGCCGCTGGGCCAGGCGCGCACGCTGCGCGCCGGCAGCGACGTCACGATCGTCTCCTGGTCGCGCCAGCTGCAGGCCTGCGCCCAGGCCGCCGAGCAGCTGGCGACGCATGGCGTGCAGGCCGAGCTGATCGACCTGCGCACCATCTGGCCCTGGGACCGCGATGCGGTGCTGACCAGCGTGGCCAAGACCGGCCGCCTGCTGGTGGTGCACGAGGCGGTGCAGGTGGCGGGCTTTGGCGCCGAGATTGCCGCCACCGCGGCCGAGCACACGGGGGCCCGCGTGGCCCGCCTGGGCGCGCCCCGCATCCCGGTGGGCTACGCGCCCAGCCTGGAGGCCGAGTCGCGTGTGGGCGCCGACCAGATCGTGGCTGCCGTGCAAAGGCTGCTGGCGCGATGAAGCTGGGCCTGATCTGGGCGCAGGCGCGCGGCGGCGTGATCGGCAAGGGTGGTGTCATGCCCTGGCACCTGCCCGAAGACCTGGCGCACTTCAAGCGTGTCACGCAGGGCCACCCGGTCATCATGGGGCGCAAGACCTGGGACTCGATCCCGCCGCGCTTTCGCCCGCTGCCCGGGCGGCGCAACGTCGTCGTCACGCGCCAGACCGCTTTGAACGAAATTGGCATGGAGCGCGCATCCAGCCTGCGCGAGGCGCTACGACTTTGCGAGAACTCCGAGCAAATCTGGATCATCGGCGGCGCGCAGATCTACGCCCAGGCCCTGCCGCTGGCCGACGAGCTGGCGGTGACCGAGATCGACGCCGAAATCGAGGGCGATGCCTTTGCCCCCGCCATCGACGCCGACTGGCGCGAGGTGGCGCGCGAGCCGCTGGTCGGCGCCAACGGGATGCACCTGGCCTTTGTCACCTGGCGACGGTGCCGGACGGGCGTCTGAGCGAAGCTCAGTCAGCGCTGCAGGACCGCGCGGGCTGACACGCAAGCGCGAGAGCCGCGCCTTCTTTGTCGCGTTGCGACCGATGGCCGTGCTGACTCCTTCGTCAAGCGTCGTCATCGACCTGCGTGCCCTGCGCACGCGCTTTGGTCCCGCAACGCATCAGCACGGATTGGCGCTGTCCCTGGGCCAGCGCGTGCCGGAATGCGACGTGGCACCACGGGCCGACGAACCGCACGCCTGGCAGATCGAGGGCCTGGTGCAACCCGCCCTGCGCCGCCCTTGCGAGCTGACGGCCGAAGGCACGATCGAGGAGCGCATGCTGGCGCGGCAAGAGCGCAAGGCCCAACTTGCGCAGGGCGTGCTGTCTGGCGCGGCGGGGGGCAGACAGCCCCTGTTGACGGAAGCCGACGTGCAGGAACTGCTTCAGCCTTTGGGCCATGGAGGTTCGGCCGCTCATCCGGCTATGCGCTGGGCGGACGTCGTCACGCGCCAGGTGGATTGATATGGAATCGGCCTGACGCCATGGACGAACAAGCGCAAGAAGCTATTATTTTAATAGTAACCATCCCGTACCGACGGCGACCACCCGGCGCTTTGCCGCCCGCGCTCACGATGGCGGCCAGCGCACCCGAACCCGCAGGCCACCCAGTTCGGGGCTGCGATCGACGTCCACCCGCAGCCCATGCAGGCGCTGCAGCCGCCGCACGATCGACCAGCCCAGGCCGCTGCCGCTCTGGCCGCTGCCCAGCGCGCGGAAAAAGCGCTCGCCCAGACGTGCGCCGGCGGCGGCGTCCAGGCCGGGGCCGCTGTCTTCGACCGACAAACACACGCCCGTGCCCGGCGTGCCCGGCGTGCCCGGCGTCACCCGCACGCGCACCGTCGCACCCTGCGGGCTGTAGCGCAGCGCGTTGTCCAACAGATTGCGCAGCAGCACCGTCGCCAGCGCGGACGCCATGGGCACCGGCACGCCGGGGCCGGGCCCGGGGCCTTCGATGTGCTGTTGGCGCGCCC
The DNA here is from genome assembly GCA_041396485.1 of Burkholderiaceae bacterium. Taxonomy (GTDB): domain Bacteria; phylum Pseudomonadota; class Gammaproteobacteria; order Burkholderiales; family Burkholderiaceae_C; genus Ottowia. The sequence continues at coordinate 27,319 of JAWKYM010000004.1, forward strand.
CGGCCGCGGCACCAAAGCCGGCCACCAGCTCGGCCGCCACGGCGGTCAGGTCGGCATGGGCCGGGCGGCTGGCGCTGTCCGTGTCCGGCCGGTCCCAGGCGGCGTCCGACTCCAGCCGCGCCAGTTGCAGCAGCTGCTCGACCAGATGCGTGGCGCGGTCGCAGCCGGCCACCACGGCAGCCAGCGCAGCGTCGCGCTCGTCCGCATCGCTGGCGCCCTGCGCCACCTGGGCCTGCATGCGGATGGCGGCAATCGGCGTGCGCAGCTCGTGCGCTGCGTCTTGCGTCAGCCGCTGCTCGCTGGCCAGCTGCTCGCGCATGCGCGCGAACAGGCCGTTGAGTGCCTGCACCAGCGGCCGCACCTCGGGCAGCGCGGCATCCTCGGGCAGCGCGTGAAGCGCCAGCGGGCTGCGCGCGGCCACGCGCGCGCCCAGCGCACGCAGCGGGCGCAGCGCCCGGCGCACCACCCAGACGATGCCTGCGGCCAGCAGCGGCAGCGCCAGCAACAGCGGCACCCACATGCCGCGCAGGCTGGCCAGCAGCACCTGGCGGCGCGCCGACACGTGCTCGCCCACGTGGATCACCTCGCTGGCGCCGCCCGCCAGCGGCTGCACCACGGTGAACACGCGCCACAGCGTGCCATCGATGCGACGGCTGGCCAGGCCCGGCGCCGACGCCGCCCCCAGGGGCACGGCGGGCGCATCGGCCGAATGCGCGCGCAGCACGCCGGCGCGCCAGATCTGAAAGGCCACGCGGGACTGATACTTGTGCAGCAGGATGGGCGCGCGCAACACGGCCGGCGCCTCGTCGCGCTCATCCTCCACCGCCAGCAGCAGGGCCGCGGTCTGCGCCAGGTGCGCGTCCAGCAATTCGTTGAGCTCGCGCTGCGCCGCCTGCCAGGCCAGCGCCGCCGTGCCCAGCCAGATGGCCAGCACCATCAGCAGCACCGTGGCCGTCAGGCGCTGGGCCAGCGTGAAGGGTGGCCGGGGCATGTCAGCCGTCCCTCGCGCAGCGGGCGAAGCAACGGGGGCGGGGCCTCTCACCGGCGCGCCACATAGCCCACGCCGCGCACGGTTTCGATCAGGCCCGCGCCCAGCTTGCGGCGCAGGTTGTGCACGTGCACTTCGACCGCGTTGCTGCTGACCTCCGCACCCCAGGCGTACAGGTGGCGCTCGAGCTGCTCGCGCGTGAGCACGCGCTCGGCGTTGAGCATCAGGGCGTGCAGCAGGTCGAACTCGCGCGTGGACAACTCCACCGCCGCACCGCCGCACCACACCTGGCGTTGCGCGGCGTCCAGCACCACGTCGCCCAGCGCCAGCCGGGCCTGCACCTGTCCATGCGCGCGCCGCACCAGCGCGCGCAGGCGCGCGGCCAGCTCGCCCAGGTCCACCGGCTTGACCAGGTAGTCGTCGGCGCCGGCGTCCAATCCGTCGATGCGCGCGGCCACGGCGTCGCGGGCGGTCAGCACCAGCACCGGCAGGGTGCGCCCGCGCGCGCGCAGGGCGCGCAGCACCGCCATGCCGTCCTGGCGCGGCAGCCCCAGGTCGAGCACGGCGGCCTGGTGCTGCCCGGCCAGCAGTTCGCGCTCGGCGGCCACGCCATCGCGCACCCAGTCCACCGCAAAGCCGTGCTGCGCCAGGCCGGTGCGCAGGCCCGAGCCCAGCAGGTCGTCGTCCTCGGCGAGCAGCACGCGCATGATGGGGCTGCGCCCTGCGATGCCCTCAGCCGGCCGTCCCGGCCAGCCGGCGCAGCGCCTGCTCGAACACCTCGGGCGGCTGGCCGCCCGAGATCAGGTGCCGCTGGTTGATGACCACCGCCGGCACCGAATGGATGCCCGCCATCTGCCAGCGCCGCTCGGCCGCGCGCACCGCGTCGGCGTACTCGTCGCCGGCCAGGATGTGGCGCGCGCGCTCGCCATCCAGTCCCGCCTGCCGCACGGCAGCCAGCAGCATGTCGTCGTGGTCCACGCGCTCGCCGCGGCCGTGATAGGCCTCCAGCAGGGCGCGCTTGAGCGCCAGCTGCTTGCCTGCCCCCTCCAGCCCGGCCCAGTGCAGCAGCCGATGCGCCTTGAAGGTGTTCACGATGCGCCCGCGCCCGTCGGGCTTGAAGGCAAAGCCCACCGCCGCACCGCGCTCGGCAATGGTGGCGCGGATCTGCGCCTGCTGCGCCGGCGTGGAGCCGTACTTGCGCCTCAGATGCTCGCCGGGGTCCTCGCCCTCGGGCCCCATGTCGGGGTTGAGCTCGAAGGGATGAAAGTGCAGCTCGGCCCGCACCGCGTCGCCGCAGCGCGCCAATGCCTGCTGCAGCGAGGCCAGGCCCACGGCGCACCAGGGACAGGCGATGTCGGAGACGAAATCGATTTGAAGCGGGGTCGGCATGGGCAGGACCGTGTGCTGTTGAAGGGTCGCATTTTCCCGGATGACGACGGTGCCCGAGGTACCGCGACGAAATCGGGGCTTGCGCCTTCAGGTCCCATTAGCAGGCTGCTGAGATACCTGCCGTGGATGGGCACTCATGCAGATCGGGCGCGATGCAAGGCGGATTTCGATGCGAATAGCGCGGGCTATTCGTGAGAAATTCAACGCCGCAGCGCGTTCGAGGCTGCGTGGCTGCACGCCGCGAGAGATATTTCAGCGGCCTGTTAGCCCGCAAAGCCGCCCGCATCCAGAAACGCCTGCTCGTCCGCGGTACTGGTGCGCAACAGGATGGCATTGCGGTGCGGGAAGCGACCGAAGCGACGAACGATGTCGCGATGACGCTCGGCATGCGAGAGAAACGAGCCGCCCAAGCGGGCGTTGAGGCGAACGGAGATGTCCTGGTCGCCAACGCTTTCCGAATGCGCAAAGGGCAGGCAAAAGAACAGCCGCAGCGCGCCTTCGACGGCGTCCATGTGTCGCCCCGCCTGCGCCTGGCGCGCGAAGTGCAAGGCCAGCGCATCGGTCGCGTACATGTGGGGCGTGCCGCGAAACGCGTTGCGCGGATATTGATCCAGCAGAATCAGCAACGCCAGGGCCCCGGTGGCATCGGTCACCCAGTCGTCGCAGCGGCGGCCAGCCGCGGCCAGGTGCAGCGACAGGAAGCGATCGCGAAAGCGCTCGTCAAAGCCGCGATCCTTGCTGAACCAATGGGCGCTGGAACGCCGCCAAAAGTCCACGACGGCATCGGCCTGACGAATGCCCGTGGTTGGCATTCAGGCCCCTCGGTCAAGCTTTTCCCAGCCACCAGGCGGACAGCACCGCCAGCACGGCCGGCACGGCAAACACGCCCAGCAGGATGGGAAATTCCTCGCGCACGCTGTAGCCCGCGTGGCTGACGCCCACCCACATGTTGGCCGCCGACATGACCAGCCAGGCCGGCACGAAAGCCTTGGCGGCCCAGGCCATGCCGGCGGCGCTGGCGCCCCAAAGCCAGCCGAACAACACGAACAGCGCCAGCAGCACGATGCCGCCCACGATGACCAGCAAGACATGCATGGCGTGGCCCTTTTACTTGGTGGTGTAGCCGCCGTTGATCAGGATGGTCTGGCCGGTGATCCACCAGCCGTCGCTGACCAGATGGCGAATGAAGGGCACCACGTCCTCGATGTCGGTCAGCCCGGTCTTGCTGAAAGCCGACAGCGCCGCCGCGCTCTTGTGATAGGCCTGCGCATCGGGCGCTTCCTGGCCGTAGAAGAACGACGTGTCCATGGGGCCCGGGCCCACGGCGGTCACCGAGATGCCGCGCGCGCCGAACTCCTTGGCCGCCGCACGGGTGAAGTGCTCCACGGGCGCCTTGGTGCCGGCATAGCTGGCGTAAAACGGCGTGAACGCGCCCAGCAGGGACGTGACAAGCGTGCACACCTTGCCGTGGTCGTTGACGTGCTTGCCGGCTTCCTTCAAGAAGAAGAAGGCCGACTTGGCGTTGGCGTCGCTCATCTCGTCGTACTCGGCTTCCGTGATTTCCATGAACGGCTTTTTCAGCACCTTGCCCACCGTGTTGATGGCGATGTCGGGTCGGCCGACAGCGGCCACCGCGTCGGCGAACAAGCGCTCCATGGCTGCGGCGCCACTCAAATTGGCTTGCAGCGCCACGGCCTTGGCGCCAGCCTTTTGCACGGCGGCCACGGTTTCGTCGGCAGCGGCCTTGGTGCTGGCGCTGTGATAGTGGATCGCCACGGCCCTGGCGCCATGGGCGGCCAGGTCGCGCGCCAGCAAGCCCCCCAGGTTCTTGGCACCACCGGCGATCAAGACGACCTTGCCTTCGACACTGTGCTTGGACATGAATTCTTCCTTTCGATGGGAGTGAATGGATGACGGCCAGTCTATTAATTACAAAAAATTAAATAAATCATCAAAATATAAAATGACTGGTCACGTTTTCTGTCCAATAAAAGACCATGGACCTGATCGAGCAACTGCGCACCTTCGTCCAGGTGGCGCACAGCGGCGGCTTCACGTCGGCGGCGACCCAGATGAATTTGCCGCGGCCGACGGTGTCGCTGGCGGTGCAGCAACTGGAGACACGCCTTGGCGCGCGCCTGCTCAACCGCACCACCCGGCGCGTGAGCCTGACGCCCGACGGCGAGGCCCTGCTGGCGCGCGCCAGCGTGCTGGTGGACGATGCCGACGAGCTGGCACAGCAGTTTCAAGCCAGAGACGCCCAACTGGCTGGCCACCTGCGGGCGGACGTGCCCAGCCGGATGGCGCGGCGGCTGATCGCGCCCGCCCTGCCGGCGTTTTTTGCCCGGCACCCGCAGGTCACGCTGGAGTTGGGCAGCAGCGACCGTTCGGTGGACCTGGTGCGCGAGGGCATCGACTGCGCGCTGCGCGTGGGCGATCTGGCATCCAGCAGCCTGGTGGCTCGCCCGCTGGGGCGCCTGCGCATGGTCAACTGCGCCAGCCCGGCGTATCTGGCGCGCCGGGGCACACCACGCTCAATGCAGCAACTGACCCGGCATCAGGTGATTCACTACGCCACGTCGAGCGGCGGCGTGGCGCCATGGGAATGGCAAGAAGGCGGCCACACGCGCATCATGCCCACCACGGCGCAGGTCACCACCAACAGCGCCGAAACCTATATTGCCTGCGCATTGGCCGGACTGGGCTTGATCCAGGTGCCCGCCTTCGACGTGCAGGAGCACTTGACGGCGGGCGCGCTGGTGGAGGTGCTTGCGCACTGGCCCGCGCCGCCCATGCCGATCCAGCTGGTGTACGCGCACCGTCGCCAGCTCTCGCGGCGGCTGCAGGCGTTCGGCAACTGGTTGACCGAAATCCTCAGTCCTGCGATCGATTGAGCGCGCGCGCCAGCGCTGCGTCGAACGCCGCGGGCGCCTCGAACTGCACCCAATGGCCGGCGCCCTCGATCCGTTGCAGGCCGCGAAAGTCCGGCGCCGCGGCGGCGAACGCACCTTCGAGCCGATCGACGGCCGGGCCATAGACCGCATCGTGCGCGCCATAGATCGCATGCACCGGGCACGGCACCCGCGGCAGGGTGCGCGCCAGGATGTCGGTGTGCGCCAGGCGCCGGCGCGGCAGGCGGTCGCGCGCCACGTTGGCGGTATGCACCTGCAGCGCCAGCCCGTCGATCAGCCGCGCATCGTGCAGCATCAGCACGCCCAGGTTGTGGCGGTGCACGTCGGCCTGCGCCGCCGGCGTGCCCAGGTGACGCCAGGCGCGCAGCTCGAACTGGCGCCCCGCCACCAGCCCCATCGCAGGCGCGCCCACCAGCACCAGGCGCCGCGCCAGCGCGGGGTGCGCGGCCAGCAGCAGGCCCGCCGTCATGCCGCCGAAGGAAAAACCCACCAGGTCGACCGCCTCGCCCGGCACCAGCGTGCGCAGGCCGGCGGCCAGCGGCTCGAGCATGGCGTCGGCGTCGGTGCCGCCCGGCGGCGGGTCGGAGTCGCCAAAGCCCGGCAAATCGACCGCCAGAACCCAGCGGCCGGCGTCGACCAGGGGCAGGATGTTCCTGACCCAATGCGTCCACGAGCCGCTGCCGCCGTGAAACAGCACCAGCGGCGCCACGCCGGCGCGGCGCTCGCCCCAGGCGTGCCAGACGATGCGGCCCGGCCCCGCGGGCGTGTGCCAGCGCTGGGCTTGCTGCAGGCGCGCGCGGTCGGCGGGCGCAAGCAGGTCGGGGACGTCGATGGCTGGCATGGGAATCGTGCGGGTTTTCAGTCGTCCAGCGCTGCCGACCAGCGCTGGTCCGAGTCGGCGTGGCGTTGCTCATCCAGCGCGCGGCGTTCACGCTTGGTCGGACGCCCCTGGGTGATGCTGTGCGCCGGCTCGGGCGCCAGGCGACGCTCGGCCGCGGCCCGCTCGCGCTCGGCCACGCTCTGCGCAGTCTCCGCGTACAGCTGCTGCGCCACCGGCGCCGGGCCGCGCATGGGGCTCAGCGCCAGCACCTGCACTTCGCGCTCGAACTCGCCCTGGCGCACCCGAACGCGATCGCCCGCCTTCAACTCGCGCGCCGGCTTGACGTTGGCGCCCGCCACCTGCACGCGCCCGCGTTCGATGGCCTGCACTGCCAGCGCGCGGGTCTTGAAAAAGCGCGCGGCCCACAGCCACTTGTCGATGCGTTGGCGCTCCAAGGGTTCGGTCATGGTCAAGCCCCATTGTGCCGTCAGCGCAGTGACGACGCGCCGGCACGCTCTGCTGCCGCTGCTGGCCGACTGGCGCCACCACACGCCCTATTCCGGAACGGCCTGGCTGCTGTCCCGTCGGGCCGCTACCTGACGGCGCGGCTGAGGGTGTAGATCGACCACCTGGTCGAAGGCGTCAAACCGTCATCGGCTTCGGCCTGAAGTCGCGCCCCATCCCGTGGTGCAAGGCTCCAGCCCGGGCAGAGCCGAGAGACACGCCAACGCGGGTCGCCGTCGATGGTCCTCAAGGCACCCGCATCAGCACCGGCACCCCGGCCTTGCTCAGGCAGCCGGCGGTGACGCTGCCCAGCAGCGCGGTCTGCAGCGCGCTGCGGCCGTGCGTGGCCATGGCCAGGATCACGTCGCGCCGGCCGCTGAGGTAGGCGGTGATGGCCTCGGCCGGATCGCCGTGCAGCACCTCCCAGTCGGCGGCCACCTGGAAGCGCTCGGCCAGCGTGCGCGCCTGGTTGCGCACATAGCCCGACTCCAGCCCCTTCATGGCGTCGCTGTCGGGCATATCGCTGCCCGTGGTCTGGCGCGGATCAACCACGCCCACGATCTCCAGTTCGGCGCCGATGCGCTGCGCCAGCTCGCCGGCCTGCGGGATCATGGCTTCGGACAGCTCGGTGCCATCCAGCGGCAGCACCACGCTGCGCACCTTCAGAGCCGCGGCGCCCACCTGGGCCTGGCCGGTGGGGCGATACACCAGCACGGGCGCGCCGGCGCTGGCACGCACCACGCGCAGGGCCACGCTGCCCAGCATGGCCTGCAGCAGGCCCGAGCGCCCGTGCGAGGTCATGGCCACCAGGGTGCCGGGCACCTGGCGCGCCTGCGCCAGGATGGCCTCGGCCACGTCGCCGGGTGCCACCACGCATTCGCCCTGGGCGCCATGCGCCGCCGCCAGGCGCTGCAGATAGCCCTCGGCCTCGGACGCGTCGGCCGCCTTGTCAACCACGCGCAGCAGCGTCAGGGCGCTGCCCTGGGCCGCCGCCAAGCCGGCCGCGTAGGCCATGATCTCTTCCGAATAGTGCGATCCATCCAGGGTCACCAGAATCCGTTCGTACACAGCAAACACCTCCAGGTTGTGGGTTGTGGTTGAGCGCAGCCAGTGTAGGTCAATTGGCGCGCGCTGGCTTACCGGATCGGCTGCCTTTCGTTGCGCGCCTCAGATCAGCCGCTCGATCCGGCGCGCGCGCCACACCAGCAGGTAGAAGGCGCCTTGCAGCGCCAGCATGACGCAGAACACCACCGGATACGACATCCACACGCCCGGCAGCCCCAGGCGCGCCGACAGTGCGTGCGCCGCCGGCAGCTGCACCAGCAAGATGGCGGCCACGCTGATGCCCGTGGGCACCCACACCGTACCGCTGGCGCGCATGACGCCGGCCACCACGGCCTGCATGCCGAACACCACGCTGCCCCACAGCATCACGTACAGCAGGCCCTGGGCCATCTCGAGCACGTGCGGCGCGGTGATGAAGAAACCCAGCAGCCAGTGCGACAGCCCGTAGCCCAGCAGCACCAGGGCGCCGGTCAGAAGCCCGTTCAGCAACAGGCCGGTGCGCACGATGGCCGACAGGCGATCGACACGGCCGGCGCCGATGGCCTGCGCACCCAGGATCGAGGCCGTGATGGCGATCGACAGCGCCGGAAACTGCACATAGTTGACGATCTGGTTGACCGCGCCGTAGGCTGCCGTGGCGTCGGCCCCATAGCCGTTGACCAGGCCCAGAATGGCCAGCTCGGCCAGGGCGATGGTCACCATCTGCACGCCCGTCGGCACCCCGATGCGCAGCACCATGCGCAGCAGGCGCGGGTCGATGCGCAGCGCGCGCAGCAGCTCGGCGTCGGGCGCCAGCGGGTGGCGCTTGCGGCGCAGGTACACCCACAAAAAAGCCAGCGCCAGTGCAAACGACACCCAGCCGGCCACCGCCGCGCTGACCACACCCAGGCGCGGCAAGCCCAGCCAGCCCAGGATCAGCGCCGGCGTGAGCAGCAGCCCCACCGCGGTGGACAGGCACAGCGCCAGCAGCGGCGTCAGCGTATCGCCCACGCCGCGCAGCAGTTGCGTGTACACAATGAACACCAGCAGCAGCGGCATGCTGAGCATCATCACCCGCGCATAGGCCACGGCGTCCGGCAGCAGCTCGGGCGCGGTGCCCAGCGCCACCAGCGCCGGGCGCGCAAAGCCCTCGCCCAGCACGGCGGCCACCAGGCCGATGAGCCCGCCCAGCGCCAGCGCGGTGCCGGCAATGGCCTTGACCTTGTGCGGCTCGCGCGCGCCCCAGGCCTGGCCGATCAGCACCGACGCGCCGGCACCCACGCCGATGACCAGCGCGATGCAGAAGAACACCACCGGAAACATGCCGGCGACAGCGGCCAGCGCATCCGTGCCCAGCATCTGCCCGATGTAGACGGCGTTGATGCTGCCCGACATCGACTGCAGGATGTTGGCCAGCACCATGGGCCCCAGAAAGGCCAGGTAGGTGCGCCACAGCGGGCGGGCGCCGGCCCCGGGCGGCGCCGCGGATCGGGCGGCGTTCAAGAGGACGACTCCAGCACGATGGCGCGCGCCCGCTCTTCGGCGCTTGGCGGCTCGTACTGCGACTCCATGAAGTCGAACATGGCCGGTGTCACCTCGAAGGCGAAGGTGGCGCCGCGCTGCGTGTTGCGCCGGGCCACGCGCTCGCGCCGCAGCGCCAGCGGCGCATCGACGAAATGCCATTGCACGGGCCTGTCCGCCGCACCGGCACGGGCCGCGGCGGCGGCGCGCTGCGCCCGCTTCATGAAGCCCAGGTCGAGCACAACGGCGCAACCCGCGCGCAGCGCGGCCTCAGCGGTGTGCCAGATGCGCGACTCGCAGCGTTGCACGCGGGCCATGACCCAGGCCAGGTCCATGGGCTGCGGCAGGTCAGGGCCATAGAGCTGGCCCATCCAGTCGTCGATGGCCAAGGGCAGGGCGTGGTGGAGGCGGGCCAGCTCGGCGGCCCGCGTGGATTTGCCGGCCCCCTGGGGGCCGTAGATGAGATGCAAGGTGATCATGAGAATGGGGGAGGATCAATGGTTGGATTCAGGAGCACGCCAGCCAGGCGCCGCCAGCTCTCGTGCATGGGTCGCGACGTCGGCCGGCCAAGCGGCCAGCAGCGCCTCGAAGCGCGCGCGCTCACCGGCAAACAACGCCCGCGCCGCTTCCTCGAAGCCGGGCCGGTGGCCGGCGATGGCGCTGATGAACTTGTAGGCCCGCTCGCCGGCGCGGCGGCGCTCGTCAGCCGCTTCGCCGGCCTTGCGCGCCTGCTCGACCAGCCGGCGCAGCACGGCCGAGGCGCCGCCCGGCTGCGCCGCCAGCCATTCCCAGTGGCGCGGCAGCAGCGTCACCTCGCGCGCCACCACGCCCAAACGCGGGCGCCCGGGCGAGGGACGCGCCGGCGGGGCATGCGCCGCCGCGGTCGTGGGCGCGCCGGCCGCCGGGCCATCCAGGCGCGCCAGCAGCGCCGCGTGCTCAGGAAGCGGCGGCGCGTCCACCGGGGCGCCGGTGGCGTCGTCGAAGACCAGCACGGCTTGTTCGGACTCGTCCAGCGACGCCAGGGCCTGCGCAATGTCGGCATAGGAGCCGCGCGCCAGCCTGCGCTCACCGGCGAAGGCCGTGTATCGGGAGGAGAAGAAGGTGTTCATGCGCCAATTTTACCCGGGTTAAATAATTTTGTCCGGGTATTTTTAGAAATGTTGCATGCCAGCTACCATTGCCCCGATGTCCGCCGTCCAGACACCCCCTTCGCCCGACCTGCCGCTCGATGGCGAGCGCATCCTGGCGCTGGCGGCGCGCTCGATGTTCGAGCTGTTCGAGAACGCCAGCGAAGGCATGCTGCTGATCGACCGCGAGGCGCGCGTGGTCTGGATCAACGAGCCCTACCGGCGCTTCCTGCCCGCGCTGGGCTTTGCACGCGAGGAAGACTTTGTCGGCCAGCCGGTGGCCCAGGTGATCGACAACACGCAGATGCACGAGGTGCTGCGCACCGGCAAGCCGATCCTGATCGACCTGCTGGGCAACAAGGCCGGCACCTTCGTCGTAAGCCGCATTCCGCTGCGCGACGAAGCGGGCGCGGTGATCGGCGTGCTGGGCATCGTGCTGTTTGACCAGACCTCGGCCCATATGCGGGCCCTGACCACGCAGTTCGCGCGCCTGCAGCAGCAGCTGCAGGACGCCCAGCGCGAGCTGGACGCCCAGCGCAGCCAGGCCGGCCTGGCGCGCCGCACCAAGTACACGCTGGCCAGCTTTGTCGGCGCCAGCCCGGCGGCCGTGGAGGTCAAGCGCCAGGCGCGGCGCGCGGCGCAGTCGGGCAGCCCGGTGCTGCTGCTGGGCGAGACCGGCACCGGCAAGGAGCTGCTGGCGCACGGCATTCACGCCGCGTCGGCGCGCGCGCTGGGGCCCTTTGTCGGCATCAACATCGCTGCCGTGCCCGAGACACTGCTGGAGGCCGAGTTCTTTGGCGTCGCCCCCGGCGCCTACACCGGCGCCGAGCGCAAGGGACGCGAGGGCAAGTTCAAGCTGGCCGATGGCGGCACCCTGTTTTTGGACGAAATTGGCGACATGCCGCTGGCGCTGCAGGCCAAGCTGCTGCGCGCGCTGCAGGACGGCGAAATCGAGCCGCTGGGCAGCAACCGCCTGGTGCCCTTCGACGCGCGCATCGTCGCCGCCACCAGCCGCGACCTGGCGGCGCTGGTGCAGGACGGACGGTTTCGCGAAGATTTGTATTACCGGTTGAGCGTGCTGCCCCTGCGCGTGCCGCCGCTGCGCGAGCGCCGGGGCGACCTCCCGGCGCTGATCGAAGTGCTGGGCGAGGACATGGCCCAGCGCGGCACCCCACCGCCCGAGCTGACGCCCGACGCGCTGGCGCTGTTGGCCGCTCAACAGTGGCGCGGCAACATCCGCGAGCTGCGCAACGTGCTGGAGCAGGCGGCGCTACACGCCGAGTCCGACCGGCTGGACGCCACGCACATGGAGGCCGTGCTGCGCCTGTCGGGCCTGGCACAGATCCAGCCCGCCCTGCCGCCCGCCGCCCCCCTGGCCAGCGACGACGCAAGCCTGCTGCAACCGCTGGCCGAGCAGGTGCGGGCGCTGGAACAGCGCGCCATTGCCGCTGCGCTGCGCGCCACCGGCGGCAACAAGCTGGCGGCGGCGCGCCGGCTGGGGATTTCGCGCGCGACGCTGTATGAGCGCCTGGCTGCGGGTTGATACTGATCGCCAGTCATACAAATGTCTGAAATAAAGACATTGAATTGTCTTTATTTCGATCATTTCTTCCCTCTTCAAAGGAGATCCCCCGACAAATCAATCATCTGCAGCTTGGCACGCCTTTTGCAAGAAGACGGGCACGCCTTGCCTTTCACGATTCAACCGGAGACACCCACATGCAACGTCGCTCCCTCATCGCCCTGGCCGCCGTGGCCACCCTCGCCAGCGCCCCGGGCTGGGCCGCCGGCGAGATCAAGATCGCCCACGTTTACAGCAAGACCGGCCCGCTGGAAGCCTACGGCAAGCAGACCCAGACCGGCCTGATGATGGGCTTGCAGTACGCCACCGGCGGCACCATGGAGGTGGCGGGCAAGAAGATCGTCGTCATCGAGAAGGACGACCAGGGCAAGCCCGACCTGGGCAAGAGCCTGCTGGCCACCGCCTACGCCGATGACAAGGCGGACCTGGCCGTCGGCCCCACGAGCTCGGGCGTGGCGCTGGCCATGCTGCCGGTGGCCGAGGAGTACAAGAAGATCCTGCTGGTCGAGCCCGCCGTGGCCGACTCGATCACCGGCGACAAGTGGAACAAGTACATCTTCCGCACGGGCCGCAACAGCAGCCAGGATGCCATCAGCAACGCCGCCGCGATGGACAAGGACGGCGTCTCGGTCGTCACCCTCGCGCAGGACTATGCCTTTGGCCGCGACGGCGTGAAGGCCTTCAAGGACGCGCTCAAGCACGCCAAGATCGTGCACGAGGAGTACCTGCCGCAGACGACGACGGACTTCACCGCCGGCATCCAGCGCGCGGTCGATGCCTTGAAGGACAAGCCCGGCCGCAAGGCCATCGAGGTGATCTGGGCCGGCGGTACCCCGCCCTTTGCCGCCCTGGCCGCGCAGGACCTGAAAAAGCGCTACGGCATCGAGGTCTTCACCGGCGGCAACATCCTGCCGGCCATGGCCAGCTACAAGGCCTTCCCGGGCATGGAGGGCGCCACCTACTACTACTACGGCATTCCCAAGAACCCCTCCAACGACGCGCTGGTGGCCATGCACTACAAGGAGTTCAAGTCGCCGCCCGACTTCTTCACCGCCGGCGGCTTTGCCGCCGCCGAGGCCATTGTCACCGCGCTGAAGAAGACCGGCGGCGACACCAACACGAACAAGCTCATCAAGACCATGGAAGGCATGAGCTTCGACACGCCCAAGGGCAAGATGACCTTCCGCAAGGAAGACCACCAGGCCATGCAAAGCATGTACCACTTCAAGATCAAGGTGGACCCGGCCTTTGCCTGGGGCGTGCCCGAGCTGGTGCGCGAGATCAAGCCGGAAGAAATGCAGATTCCGATCCGCAACAAGCGCTGATTCCGGTTTTTCTCCCTCTCCCTCTGGGAGAGGGTAGGGGTGAGGGCAAGCGGCGATGGCGACACGCCGCCGTGATCCACCGCTCCTGCCCCTCACCCCTACCCTCTCCCCAGCGGGAGGGAGTCTGAAATTCCATGCTCGAAACCGAAGACCTGACCATCCGCTTCGGCGGCCGTAAGCCGCTCGGCGCGCGTTCATGCGCCTTCGCACCCGGCACGCTCACGGCCATCGTGGGGCCCAACGGCGCGGGCAAGACGACCTATTTCAACCTCATTTCCGGCCAGCTCAAGGCCACGAGCGGACGCGTGCGCCTGAACGGGCGCGACCTGTCGCCGCTGGCGCCGTCCGCACGCACCAAGGCCGGACTGGGGCGCGCATTTCAACTCACCAACCTGTTTCCCAACCTGTCGGTGCTGGAGAACGTGCGCCTGGCCGTGCAGGCCACGCAGGGCGGCACGCAGGCGCTGAACCTGTGGCGCATCTGGAGCGACCACCGCGACTGGACGGCGCGCGCCCATGCCATTCTGGAATCGGTGGCCATGCAGGACCAGCAGGACATGCCCGTGGCCAGCCTGCCGCATGGCGACCAGCGCAAGCTCGAGGTCGCCCTGCTGATGGCGCTCGACCCGCAGGTCTACATGTTCGACGAGCCCACGGCCGGCATGAGCCACGACGAGGCGCCCGTCATCCTCGACTTGATCCGCGCGCTTAAAAAAGACAAGAGCAAGACCATCCTGCTGGTCGAGCACAAGATGGACGTGGTGCGCGAGCTGGCCGACCGCATCATCGTGCTGACCAACGGCCAGCTGGTGGCCGACGGCGAGCCCGCCGAAGTCATCGCCTCGCCGGTCGTGCAGCAGGCTTACCTGGGCGTGAGCAAGGACGACGAGGTAAGCGTATGAGACACGCTGCAAGAACAGCCGGACGCAGAGGACGCGAAGGATTCGCAGAGGACGCAAAAAATACAGAAATCAAAAAAGGTTTCTTTTGCGTCCTTTGCGTGGTTTTTGCGTCCTCTGCGTCCGGTATTCATGGGGCCTGCGCATGACAACGAATCTCCTCGAGCTCCAAGGCGTGCACACCCACATCGGCGCCTATCACATCCTGCATGGCGTGGACCTGACCGTGCCGCGCGGCCAGCTCACTTTGCTGCTGGGGCGCAACGGCGCGGGCAAGACCACCACGCTGCGCACCATCATGGGCCTGTGGCCCGCCAGCCAGGGACGCATCGCCTTCAACGGACAGGACATCACGGCGCGCCACACGCCGCAGATCGCGCAGGCCGGCATTGCCTACGTGCCCGAAAACATGGGCATCTTTGCCGACCTGACGGTGAAGGAAAACATGGTGCTGGCCGCGCGCGGCGCGCGCACCGCGGCGCAGATCGACAGCCAGCGCCTGCAATGGATCTTCCAGCTGTTTCCGGCGGTGGAGAAATTCTGGAACCACCCGGCTGGCAAGCTTTCGGGCGGGCAAAAGCAGATGCTGGCCGTGGCGCGCGCCATTGTCGAGCCGCGTGAGTTGCTGATCGTCGACGAGCCCAGCAAGGGCCTGGCGCCCGCCATCATCAACAACATGATCGAGGCCTTTGCCGAGCTCAAGCAAAGCGGCGTGACGATCCTGCTGGTGGAGCAGAACATCGGCTTTGCCAAGCGCCTGGGCGACACCGTGGCGGTGATGGACAACGGCCGCATCGTGCATGCCGGCACCATGGCGGCGCTGGCCGACGACGAAGCGCTGCAGCAGCGACTGCTGGGCCTGTCGCTGGGGTAAGGGCCATGGCAAGAAGCACCCATGCATCGCCAGGGGCAGCCCCTCACCCCTCCCTCTCCCCAGAGGGGCGAGAGCGATCGGCTTCGCGGGCTCGACCCTCCTTGCCTGGCGGAGACCTTCGGGGTTTGCCCCCTCTCCCTCTGGGAGAGGGTTGGGGTGAGGGCAGCGGCCTTCGATCAGGCACTGCGCCATTCAAGACAAATCATGCTCTGGCGCCCGCCTATCCAGCGCAAGTAGCTCCTCATTCAATAGCACATCACCCCGCATGAAAGCGCTCGACTTCGACTACAAGCCCTTGCTGCTGGTGCCCGTGCTGGCCCTGCTGGCGCTGCCGCTGATCGGCTCGGGCTCGACCTGGCTGACGCTCACCGTGGCCGGCCTGGCCATGGGCATGATCATTTTCATCATCGCCTCGGGCCTGACCCTGGTATTCGGGTTGATGGACGTGCTGAACTTCGGCCACGGCGTGTTCATCGCCCTGGGCGCCTTCGTGGCCACCAGCGTGCTGGGCGGCATGAGCGGCTGGACCGGCTCGACCGAGCTGTGGCGCAACCTGGTGGCGGTGTTGCCAGCGATGTTGGCGGCCATGCTGGTGGCCGGCGCGGTGGGCGTGGCCTTCGAGCGCTTCATCGTGCGTCCGGTTTACGGCCAGCACCTCAAGCAGATCCTCATCACCATGGGCGGCATGATCATCGGCGAGGAGATGATCAAGGTCATCTGGGGCCCGCAGCAGATCCCGCTGCCGCTGCCCACTGCCATGCAGGGTTCGTGGCTGCTGGGCGAGGCGGTGATCGAGAAATACCGCGTGGTGGCCGTGATCGTCGGCGCCGTCGTGTTTGCCGCGCTGATCTGGACGCTGGCGCGCACCAAGGTGGGCCTCTTGATCCGCGCCGGCGTGCAAGACCGCGAGATGGTCGAGGCCCTGGGCTACCGCATCCGCCGCCTGTTCGTCGGCGTGTTCGTGGCCGGCAGCGCGCTGGCCGGCCTGGGCGGCGTGATGTGGGGCCTGTACCAGCAAAGCGTGGTGCCGCAGATGGGCGCGCAGGTCAACATCCTGATCTTCATCGTCATCATCATCGGCGGCCTGGGCAGCACCACGGGCGCGCTGATCGGCGCCCTGCTGGTGGGCCTGATGGCCAACTACACCGGCTTTCTGGTGCCCAAGGTGGCGCTGTTTTCCAACATCGCGCTGATGGTGGCGGTGCTGCTGTGGCGCCCGCAGGGCATTTACGCGGCGTCGAAATGAAAACGAGACCGGACGCAGAAGACGCAAAAGGTACGCAGAGGACGCAAAAGAAAACCATTTTTGGCCCTGCATTTTTTGCGTCCTCTGCGAATCCTTTGCGTCCTCTGCGTCCGGTATTTTTGGCCGGTTACTATGATAAACATAGCTGTTTGCGCCTGTCACACAAAGGCTAGAACCGATTTTTATTCATAAACCATGTTCAGCCGCATCCTCTCCCACGACCTGCCGCGCAGCAAGCTGCTGGCCGCGCTCCTGATCGTCATCGTGCTGGGCCTGGCCTTGGCGCCCTTTCTGTTTCCGGGCGTCAAGGCGCTCAACGTGGCGGCCAAGGTGCTGATCTTCATCGTGCTGGTGGCGGCATTCGACCTGCTGCTGGGCTACACCGGCATCGTCAGCTTTGCGCACACCATGTTCTTCGGCATCGGCGCCTACGGCATCGCCGTGGCTTGCACGCACCTGGGCGCCACGTGGACAGCGCTGGCGGTGGGCACGGCGGTGGCCTTGGCGCTGTCGCTGGTGCTGGCGCTGGTGATCGGCCTGTTTTCGCTGCGCGTGCGCGCCATCTTCTTCGCCATGATCACGCTGGCCGTGGCCGCCGCCTTTCAGACCCTGGCCTCGCAGCTGTCGCAGATCACCGGCGGCGAGGATGGCCTGAGCTTCAGGCTGCCCGAGTGGCTCTCGCCCAGCTTCGAGCCCTTCGAGAACGAATTTTTCGGCGTGCTGGTGGATGGCAAGATCTTCGCCTACTACCTGCTGTTCGTCGTCTGCGTGGGGCTGGTGCTGGCGCTGCTGCGCATCGTCAACTCGCCCTTCGGGCGCGTGCTGCAGGCGATCCGCGAAAACGAATTCCGCGCCGAGGCTATCGGCTACCGCGTGGTGGTCTACCGCACGCTGTCCTCGGTGCTGTCAGCCCTGTTTGCCACGCTGGCCGGCTGCATGCTGGCGATCTGGCTGCGCTACAACGGGCCGGACACCTCGCTGTCCTTCGAGATCATGATCGACGTGCTCCTGATCGTCGTCATCGGCGGCATGGGCACCATCTACGGCGCGCTGATCGGCTCGGTGCTGTTCATGGTGGCGCAAAGCTACCTGCAGGACTTGCTGCGCCTGGCCGGCGAGGCCACGTCCGCGGTGCCGCTGCTGCCGGCCCTGTTTTCACCCGACCGCTGGCTGCTGTGGCTGGGCCTGCTGTTCGTGCTCTCGGTGTACTACTTCCCGACCGGCGTGGTCGGCAAGCTGCGCGCACGCCGCGCGCGCCCCAGCCCCTGATTTCGTCACCCCATCGACAACAACCCACGAGGAGACAAGCATGACGAAGCAACTGGACCGATGGACACTGGCCGCCCTTTCCGCCTGCGCACTCACGGCCTGCGGCGGGGACGGCGACGGTGTCGCCCTCAACACGCCGCCCATCGGCATCGGCGAGGTGCGGGTCTCCAGCTACGATGGTGCCAGCGACGACCTGCTGACCGCCGGCCTGGGCAAGAGCGGCCTGCAGTCGGCCGTGGCGCCCGTCTACGCCGACGCGCTCCAGCCCACGGCGGCCGAGTTGCGCCGCGCCGCCATCTACAACAGCTACCGCGCGCTGGTGGACATGACCGACGCCGGCGGCTACGGTCGCCTGTTCGGCCCCAACATCACGGCCGCCGGCGTGGTCACCGCCGGCGAGGGCAAGGTCGCCGGCGCCGAATACCTGGCCTTCATGGACGACGGCAGCGGCCGCCAGAACGTGACCGTGCTGGCGCAAGTACCCGCCAGCTTCGATCGCGACAACCCCTGCATCATCACCGCCACCTCGTCGGGCTCGCGCGGCGTGTACGGCGCCATCTCGACCGGCGAGTGGGGCCTCAAGCGCGGCTGCGCCGTGGCCTACACCGACAAGGGCACCGGCAGCGCCCCGCACGACCTCACGAACGATACCGTGCCGCTGATCGACGGCACTCGCACCAGCGCGGTGGCGGCGGGCCGCCAGGCGGCCTTCAACGCCGGCCTCGGCGCCAGCGAGCTGGCCGCCTTCAATCAGGCCACATCCAACCGCTTCGCCTTCAAGCACGCGCACTCCGGCCAGAACCCCGAGCGCGACTGGGGTCAGCACACGCTGGCCGCCGTGCGCCTGGCCTTCTACGCCATCAACGACCAGTTCGGCAACCGCAACGACGCCGGCCAGCGCGAGGCCACGTTCGTGCCGCGCAACACCCTGGTCATCGCCTCCAGCGTGTCCAACGGCGGCGGCGCAGCCATCGCAGCGGCCGAACTGGACAGCGAAGGCCTGATCGACGGCGTGGCCGTGGCCGAACCGGCCATCGAGATGCCCGCGGGCGCCGGCGTCGCGGTGCGGCGGGGCACCATCGCGCCGCCCACAATCGGCGCCAACCTGATCGACTTCACCACCCAGGCCAACCTGTACCAGGCCTGTGCGTCGCTGGCACCCTCGCTGGCCAGCGCGCCGTATTTCGCCGGCTTTGCCACGCTCTTCAACAACCCGGCGCTGCCGCTGGCCGCCAACCGCTGCAGCTCGCTCCAGAAAGCCGGGCTGCTGAGCGCCGGCACCACCGCCGCGCAGGCCGAGGAAGCCCTGCAACGCCTGCGCAACTACGGCTGGGAGCCGGAGTCGCTGGTGCTGCACCCCTCGCTGACCGCGTTCGAGGTCTCGCCCGCCGTGGCCGTGACCTTTGCCAACGCGCTGGCGCGCGCGCGCGTCTCCGACAACCTGTGCGGCTTCAGCTACGCGGCCGCGAGCGCCACCGGCGCGGTCACGCCGCTGGCGCCGGAGCTGCTGGCCCCCATGTACGCCACCGGCAACGGCGTGCCGCCCGCGGCCGGCGTGGTGCTGATCAACAACGACAGCTTGCTGGGCCCGGTGCGCGACTTCTTCAGCCTCAGCGCCACTGGCCAGGCCGACTGGAACCTGAACGGGGCGCTGTGCCTGCGCAAGCTGGTGACCGGTACCGACGCCGCCGCCAAGGCGCTGCAGGCCGGCATGCGTGAAACCCAGCGCAACGGCAACCTGCACGGCAAGCCCGCGCTCATCGTGCACGGCCGCGACGATGCGCTGCTGCCGGTCAACCACACCTCGCGCCCCTACTACGCACTCAACCAGAAGGTCGAGGGCAAGTCCAGCCGGCTGAGCTACATCGAGGTCACCAACGCCCAGCACTTCGACGGCTTCATCGGCCTGCCCACCATCCTGCCAGGCTATGACAGCCGCTACGTGCCGCTGCACGTGTACCTGAACCGCGCGCTGGACGCCGTGTACGACCACCTCAAGAGCGGCAAGCCGCTGCCGGCCAGCCAGGTGGTGCGCACGGTGCCGCGCGGTGGCCCTCCCGGCGCGGCGCCGGCCATTGAGGCCGCCAACGTGCCCGCCATCGCCATCCAGCCGGCGCCGGCCGACGCCATCACGATCGCCGCCGGCAATACGGTGGTCATCCCGGACTGAGCGCGCCATGGCAACGTCCTGGATCAACCGGCGCGCCCGGAAGCTGCTTGCGGCCCTGGCACTTGGCGCCCTCGCCGTCCTGGGCCGTCCGGCCCTGGCCGCCGAGGTGGTGATCGGCCAAGTCGCGCCGCTGTCGGGCGTGCTGGCCTCCACCGGCCGGCAGATGGTGCTGGGCGGCAAGATTTACTTCGACTGGGTCAATGCCCAGGGCGGCGTGCACGGTGCCACGCTGCGCCAAGAGGTGCTGGACGATGGCTACAAGGTGCCCGAGACGGTGCGCCAGGCCCGCGCGCTGCTGGCCAAGCCCGAGGTGGTGGCGCTGTTCGGCTTTGCAGGCACGGCCAACATCACGCAACTGCTGCAGGACGGCGTGCTGGAGCAAGGCGAGGCCGCCCTGGTGGCGCCCTACACCGGCGGCGAGTCGCTGCGCAGCCCGTTCAACCCCTGGATCTTCCACGTGCGCGCGGGCTACGCCGACGAGGCCGAGCACATGGTGCAGCAGCTCACCACCCTGGGCATGAACCGCATGGCCGTGATGTACCAGGACGACGGCTTCGGCAAGGCCGGCCTGGCCGGGGTGGAGGCCGCGCTGGCCAAGCGCGGGCTCAAGCTGCAGATATCGGCGGGGTACGAGCGCAACACCGATCAGATCGAGTCGGCCGCCCAGGCCATCAAGGCGAGCGATGCGCAGGCCGTCATCTTGATCGCCGTCAACAAGCCGGCGGCAGCGTTCACCAAGCGCTACCGCGAACTCGGCGGCGGCGCGCAACTCATGAGCATCTCGGTGGTCGACCCAGCGGAGATCGTCAAGATCGCGGGCACGACGAACGCCCGCGGCCTGGGCATCAGCCAGGTGGTGCCGTACCCATATCAGCCGCGGCTGCCCGTGGTGCGCGAGTACCAGCAGCTGCTGAAGCGGTACGCGCCCCAGGCCGAGGTGAACTACACGAGCTTCGAGGAGTTCCTGGGCGCCAAGGTGCTGGTCGAGGCGCTGCGCCGCGCCGGCCCCGAGCCCACGCGGGCCAAGCTTGTCAAGGCGCTCGAATCGCTGCGCAGCTTCGACCTGGGCGGCATCACCGTGAGCTTTTCGCCCACCAACCGCGTGGGCTCGCACCATGTCGAGGTCACGGTGATCGACGCCAATGGCCGGCTGATCAAGTAGCGCCCATCCGCCTTTTTGCCTCCACAAGACCTCTCACCACCATGACTCCTGTGTCGCGCTACGCCAGCTGTGCCGGCCACGAAATCCACTACGCGGATTGGGGTCCTCCCAACGCCCCCGTGGTGATCGCCTGGCATGGCCTGGCGCGCACGGGGCGTGACATGGACGAGCTGGCCGCCCACCTGGCCGGGCGCGGCTGGCGCGTGGTCTGCCCCGACACCATCGGCCGGGGCCTGAGCCAGTGGGCGCGGGAGCCCGAGCACGCGTACTGCCTGGCCTTCTACGCCCGGCTGGCGCGCGAGCTGCTGGTGCAGCTGGGTATCGAGCGCTGCCATTGGGTCGGCACCTCGATGGGCGGCGCCATCGGCACCGTGGCCGCCTCGGGCTATTTCGAGCCTGAACTGGCGCGGCGCATCCGCAGCCTGGTGCTCAACGACAACGCGCCACAACTGGCTGCCCCCGCCATCGAACGCATCAAGCAGTACGCCGGCAGTCCGCCCGCCTTCGCCACTGTCACCGAGCTGGAGGCGTTTTTCCGCGCCGCCTACAAGCCCTACGGCTTTCTGACGGACGCGCAGTGGCGGCGCCTGACCGAAACCAGCACGCGCCGCCTGCCCGATGGCCGCGTGACACCGCACTACGACCCGGCCATCGTCGGCCAGTTCACGCACCACCCGGACGACTACGCGATCTGGCACCACTACGACGCCCTGAATATCCCCGTGCTGCTGCTGCGCGGCGAGCAGTCCGACCTGGTGCTGCGCGAGACGGCCGAGCAGATGACAAGCCGCGGCCCCGGTGCGCAGGGCCTGTTGCAGTGGGACGAAGTGCCCGGCTGCGGCCACGCCCCTGCGCTGAACGTGCCGGCTCAGCTCGAACGGGTCAGCGCCTTCATCGAGGCGGCGGCCGCCTTGTCGCCGTAGTCCCACTGGGTCACAAACGAAGCCTTGCGCTCACGCGCAGACCGCTCGGACAGCGGGGCAACGTGCTGCGCAGTCGCTCGATCCGTACCAGCAAAGGGTGCTCATCGCATGTACGCGCCGCCGTTCACGTCCAACGTGGCACCAGTCACAAAGGAGGAGAGATCCGAAGCGAGGTACAGGCAGGCGCCCGCAATGTCGGCCGACTGGCCGATACGAGCCAGCGGAAATTCGCGAGCACGCGCGCGCTTGCTATCGTCGGAACTTGCGCCACGCGAAAAGTCCGTCAGGATCAGTCCCGGCGTGATGGCGTTGGAGCGCACGCCCTTGGGTCCAAACTCTCTTGCGATCGCTCGAGAAAGCCCGAGCACGCCGGCCTTGGCCGCGCAGTAGTGCCCACCGCCGAACACCCCGCCGCCTTGTTGGGCCGACATGGACGAAATGTGGATGAGTGAGCCACCACCCCGTTCAACCATATGCGGAATCACGCACTGCGACATCTGCAATGTCCCCTTGAGAAGGATGCTGGTGACGCGTTCATAGTCCCCTGCCGCAATCTCCAGGATCCCCGCGCGCTGCGTGATGCCAGCATTGTTGACCAAGACATCCAGGCGCCCGCCCCACTCCAGCGCCCGGTGTACCGCGGCTTGGCAGGCACAGGCGTCAGCGACATCACAACCGATCCCGACGTGCTCGGACCCCAAGGCGCTCGCAGCCTGAACCGCATCACCTTCGTCGAGATCCAGCAACGCCACGCGCGCGCCGTGTTCGGCAAACAGACGCGCCGTCGCCAATCCGATGCCGCGCGTGCGCGAGGCACCAGTAACCAGCGCGACACGATTTTCAAGCAGCCGGCCGGACAGCTTCACGGGGTGCCCCCGCAAGTGGCACGCGCGCTGGCAGTTCTGGTCCGCACAGCGACGGGTGAAGGTACGCACGATTCGCGCAGGATCATCTGCGTCGTGATGAGAATGCGCTCGGGTTCGGGCTCGTCACGAGCAGTCAACCGGCGCAGCAGCACTTCGGCGCAGGCGGTGCCGACTGCAGCCAGATCCCACGTCAGCGAAGTGATGGTGGGCGTGAAAAGCTGCGACAGATCGGTATCACCGATGCTGATGATGCTCACATCATCGGGAACGGTTCGCCCCGTGTGCCGGATGGCTTGCAGCACGCCCGACAGGATGCGCGTGCCAAGGCAGAGGAAAGCCGTCGGTGCATTGGCCGATGACAGCAAAGCCAGAGCCTCGCTGAATGAAAACTCCATCGACGAGCTTTCGGCGCGGATGAGCCACTTGTCCAGCGGGATACCCTGCGCCGCGAAGGCATCGACATAGCCCGCGATGCGCTCGCGCCCGGGCCGCAGCGCGCTGCCCGGCGTGAGCAGCGCGATGCGGCGGTGGCCGAGGTTGAGCAGATATCGCGTGGCCTGCAGCGCACCGTGATAGTGATCCACGTGCACGCCCGTTCCGGCATTGGTGATGTCACGGTCCAACGCCACGACGGGAAGGTCCAACGCCAACCTATCGAGCATCTCCGGCTTCTCCGAATCGCAGGGGCCAAGGATCAGTCCATCAACGCGCCGGCGGCGAAACAGATCGATCAGCGCTTTCTGTCGGCTGGCATCGCCATGCGTGCTGGCCAGAAGCAGCGCGTAGCCGGCCGCGAGCAGTCGTGCTTCCACGGCAGTGATGATGCCGGCATAGAGCGGGTTGGCGATGTCCGAAACCAGCAGCCCGACCACCCCCGTGGAATGGGTGCGCATGCTCTGCGCCAGCGCATTGGGTTCGTAGCCCAGTTCCCGCGCAACACGCGACACCGCCTCGATGGCCTGCTCGCTCACGCGACCCGTTCGGTTGAGTGCCCGCGAGGCCGTGCCGAGCGACACCCCTGCAGCTTTCGCTACCTCGCGTATGGTGATCTTGGATTTCGCCATGACTTGTTCCCTGTCGATGCTTCCTATACACCAGGCACGCCGATACTCCTGATGGGGTCCGCGCCATCCCAGCCGATGGCGGCACGGCGGACTTGTTCGAACAATTCCACCTTGCCGCCGGTCGATTCGGAGACTTCGATCATCGCGCTCGGCAAACGCGGATGCACGAAGTATGCGAAACGCCCCCGATTGGAACCCATGCGCCCGCTGTGTCCCTCGACGTAGCCCTTCGAGAGCAGTGCATGCACGTGTTCGTCGAAGCGATCGAGCGTCCAGAACGCCAGATGCTGCGCCGCTTCTCCCTGCTGGCGCATCGTATCGAGATACAGCGAAGGGACATCGTTGTGCTGTGCGATCAACTCAATCTGCAGGTCACCCGAGTTGGCGAAGCCAAATGACAGGGCGGGCAGCGCGGACGGTTTGCCGTAGTAGCGGTATTCCACCGCGAGCGCCGCCTCCCGGTAAAACCACGGGCCGACGCCAACACGCGCCCACTGGGCCATCGCCAACCGGACATCGCGCACCACAAAGCCCACTTGACGCACCGGACCGAACAAAGCGCTCACTTCCGCCCTGACTCAGTTGGTCGTAATGTTGG
Source organism: Burkholderiaceae bacterium (assembly GCA_041396485.1). Lineage (GTDB taxonomy): Bacteria > Pseudomonadota > Gammaproteobacteria > Burkholderiales > Burkholderiaceae_C > Ottowia. Next base: position 51,602 of record JAWKYM010000004.1, read on the forward strand.
CGGCCTTGGCAACCTGCTTCCAGGCCGCGATGTCTGCCGCCGTCATCTCGCGCAACTCATTGCCACCGACAAACGCCGCTGAAATGCCCAAGTCCAGCAATCGGGTTTTCACGTCCGGCATTTCAATCACCTGCTTGAGCGCGGCCGAGAGTTTGTCCATGATCGGCTTGGGTGTGCCAGCGGGTGCGTACAACGCCCATCGCAGGGCGCCCATGCGCTTGCCAGCAAAATCGATCCCCTCGTCTTCGTAGCTCGACACGTCGGGCAAGCTGGGCGAGCGTGAGGTACACGCTGCGATGGCCTTCAGCCGTCCCGACTTCACCATCGGCGTACCGGACGCCATATCGACAAAGGCAAGTTTGATGTGGCCGCCCAACATGTCGGTTTGAATCTGGGTCACGGATTTGTATGGCACGTGCTCCATCCTGGTCTGCGCACGGAGGTTCAGCAGTTCGCCACAGAAATTTCCTGTGGAAGCAGCGCCCCAACTTGCGTATTGCAGACCTTCGGGCGATTTCTTCGCCAGCGCCACGAGTTCCTTGAGGTTGTTGGCCGGAAAGTCGTTGGTCGCCACCATCAAAATGGAGGCCGTCCCCACCTGACCGATGGGCGAAAAATCTTTCACCGCATCGTAGGGCAAGCGTGGGTTGCTGGCCGGCAGCAGGACGTGCGTCGTGGCACCACCGATTCCTATGGTGTAGCCATCGGGCGGTGCCTTGGCGACAGTCTCGGTCGCAATGGCGCCGCTGGCGCCGGGCCGATTGTCAGGAATAAAGCTGGCCTTCAGTATCGGCCCCATCTTGTCGGCCAGCATGCGGCCCAGTACGTCACCACCACTGCCTGGCGCGGAAATCAGAACGAAGCGAATCGGATGCGATGGGTAGTCTGCGTGGCTTTGCGCCTGGGCCGAGAGCGCCAGGCAGGCGAAGGCCGTCGCGGCAAGCAGTTGGCGGATCATGGTTGTCTCCTTTGAATCGTCATTCAGACGAGGCTTGCCCCCTTGCGGGGGGAACGTCTCCTGCGGCCCCATCATGGAACCGCAGGAAGCTGGACGCCAGCCGCCTTGGCGACATGACTGACGTAACAAGGGGTCAGCTCTGCGCCCAACCCATCGGCCAGGCCTTGCAGCAGCCGGTCACGCACTTGCGTGGCCACCGACCCAAGCGTTTCAAGCTCACCGGCCAGCTGGCAGTAGTACTCCACGTCCTTGGCCGCGGTTTCGAGCTTCACGCGCGAACGGCTTTCGCCACGGCCTGCGAGCCACGGACCCAGCCCCGAAAGAACGCGGTTCTGTCCGCCGCCGCCCTCGATGGCGGCGAGGAGCGTGTCCATGTCCAGGCCCGTCTTGCGCGCCGTAGCCATCGCCTCGGCGACGGCCACCAGGTTGCTGAAGGCCAGGAAGTTGTTGATGAGCTTGGCGCCATAGCCGCTGCCCGCACCGGCGAAACGGAACGCCTGCTTGCAAAACGCGCCGAGAATGGCGCCGGCGCGTTGCGCCGCGCTGTCGCTGGCTCCGCCAATCAGCGCATTGAGACGGCCCTGCATCGCCTCGGTCGGTCCGCCGGTCACGGGCGCATCGACGAAATCGACGCCAACGCGCGCCAGCTGTTCCGACAGTTCACGCCCAGCCATCGGCGTCAACGTCGAGCATTCGACCACCAACAGCCCAGGCCGCGCAGCCTGTGCAATGCCAGCGGGACCGAACAACACGTCACGCACGGCGGCTTCCGAAGGAAGGCAGGTCACGATGACGCTGGAAATATCGGCCATGTGCTCAGGCGAACGGGTTTGCACCGCGCCAAGCGCCAGCAGTTCATCGGCAACCTCGCGCCGCTTGTTGGGGCGTATCGACAGCGATCGCCCTGCACTCAGCAGCGAATGGCCCATGCCACGCCCCATCATCCCCAGCCCGATCAAGCCGATCATGTTTTCCGACGTCATCAAGGCTTCAATCGTCCAGAAATGCAAATCGGAACTGTCCATTCCTGCTATGGATACGGCCAGCCGTTGGAGACGGGAAGTGCATGGTGAGCAGCAGTGACGACGTATCGCTCAGGCGCTCACAGAGTTCGTTCCGGGTTTGGCGGGCCAGCACGGGCTCCCAGTCCCCGCCGTTGATGAGGTCCGGCTGCAGGAAGATGATCGGGTGGTGAAAGATGTCGCCGGTCATGACGGCATGATGTCCGTCGCCCCGGACGTGGATCACCACGTGCCCGGGCGTGTGCCCTGCGGCGCTTTCCAGCCACACGCCCTGCGCCAAATCGCCGTCGATGCGATGGTCCATGTCGACGAGTACCGCTTGACCGGATTCGACGACCGGCAACACGCTGTCCATGAAGGAACCTTGGTTCACCGGGACCTCCGGACCGCTTTCATGAAGCTTCAGGAAATGCTCGAACTCCTGCCGGGCAAACAGGTACTTGGCCTTGGGGAAGGTCGGCACCCATTTCCCGTTCGACAGGACCGTGTTCCAGCCAACATGGTCGGTATGCAGATGCGAGCACATCACGATGTCGATATCCTGCGGCGCCAACCCCAGCCTCGCGAGGCTGGACAGATAGGCGTCGGACTTGAACATGTGTTGCCACAAGGCCCTGGGCCGGTGCTTGTGGTTTCCATTGCAGGTATCGACCAGGATGTTGAGGTTTCCGGTCCGGATGACATAGCTGTGAAAGCTCAGACACAGCCGATGCGTATGCGCATCCAGCAGTCCGGGTCCGAGCACGGCCTTGTGTCGCTCCAAAGCCTCCGCTTTGACATTCGGATACAGCCAGGCCGCGTCAGCCCAATAAGTTTCGATCTCCACCACTCGATCAATGGTGGTGGCGCCGAATCGCAGTTGCTTCACGCTCGCCCTCTTTCGCCTGTGGATACCTGCCGCGATGGCCTACACCGCTTGGCGAACGACACCCGCGTCCCGCGCAATCCGGCTCCACTGCTCGTACTCCTTCTTGATGACGGCACTGAAGTCCTCCGGGTTGGCGTATCCAGGAATCGCGCCGATCTCGGCGATGCGCGACTTGACCTGCGGCATGTCCAGCGCCTGCCTGATTTCGCTCGAAATGGTCTGGACGATGTTCGATGGCGTGCTGGGCGGGGCCATGACGCCGACCCAGAACTCCTTGAAATCGTTAATCACCAAGCCGGACTCCGCCAGCGTCGGCACGTCGCGCAGCGCGGAGGATCGGTTGCGTGACAGTGTTGCGATGGGGATGAGGTTTTCCCGGTTTGCAGCAATCAGGGGAATGGCGCCGGTCATGGCATCCACCTGTCCCGCCAGAAGCGCCTGGATAGCGGGTGCACTACCGGTGAAAGGGACGTGAAGCATGTCCGATATGCCTGCCGCACGCATCACCAGCATCATGGCCGCGTGGCCGGTCGTTCCGATGCCCCAGGTCGAATAGGACAGCGGCCTGGACTTCGCCAGCGCAATGAACTCCGCCAGATTCTTGACGCCCAGATTCTTGCGAACGGCAAGCATGAACGGCACATAGGCGATGTTGGCCACCGGGACATGGCCTTGCGGCTGGAACCTGCTGTTGTTGTAGAAGTGCGGATAGATGGTGTGCGTGTCACTGCTGGCGGTCAGCAGGGTCAAGCCATCAGGGAGCGAGTTGGTCAGCAGGCTCGAGGCCAGCGTGCCGGAGGCGCCGGGCTTGTTGTCAACGACGACAGATTGGCCCAGATGGGTGCCCATGGCGGCGGCTACCAGGCGCGCCAGGATGTCCGACATGCCGCCGGCTTGCCCCGGAACGAGAAGTCGAATGGGCCGCGCGGCGGTCCACGCGGGTTGCGCGAGGGCGCTGCCCAGGCCGGTGAGAGAGGCGGCGGCCGCCGCCCCCTTCAAGACAGTGCGTCGAGTGATCATTGTTGTCTCCAGGTACGGGTTTCGACGGATGGTTGACCTGTCAGACGCTCGAAGCGCCATCGACGGTCAGCAGCACGCCGCTGACGTAGGACGCCTCGTCGGAGGCGAGGAACAGGGCCGCATTGGCGACCTCCTGGCTCGTGCCCTGCCGCCCCATCGGGCAGCGCGCATCGCGTCCGGCCATGATTTCGGCGAACTCCGCAGGCGCCTTGTCCCGGTAGAGCGTGCGGATATGGGGCGTGTCGATCATTCCGGGCAGCACCGCGTTGACGCGGATGTTCTGAGGCGCGAACTGGCGCGCAAGAACACGCGTAAGGTGATTCAGCCCGGCCTTGGACGAGTTGTAGGAGATGTATTCCGCCGGCCCCCACTTCAGGCTCGCGGTCGAGGAAACATTGACGATGGCGCCGCCGCCCTGCGCCTGCATCGCGGGGATAACCTCCTTGCAGGCTAGGAAAACGCCCTTCAGATTGACGTCATGCACCCGATCCCATTCCTCTTCGCTGGTGTCAAGCACGCCACCACGCACTTCGATGCCGACGTTGTTGTGCAGGATGTCGATGCGGCTCCAGCGCTCCAGCGTGGCTTGCACGGCGGCGCGAACGGCGGCATGGCTCCTCACGTCGGCGCACAGTGCGAACGCGTCCCCGCCGGCGGCACGGATCTGTTCGACCGTGTCTTGCGCAGCCTCCAGCTTCATGTCGACGACGGCCACGCGCGCGCCTTCGCGGGCAAAGGTCAACGCCACCGCTTGGCCATTGCTCAAGCCACCCGCAGGAAACGACGTGCCCCCACCCATCAGCATGCAAACCTTGTTGGCGAGTCTTTGCGTCATGGTGTTCACCGCCCAAGGATGGTGACGCAGGAAACGGCCTCGTCGTAGCCGATGGTGCCGCCACCGTTGTGCGCCAGCGCAACGCGGGCGCCTTCGACCTGCCGGGCCCCGGCTTCGCCACGCAGCTGCGCCACCAGCTCGTGGACTTGCGCCAGCCCCGTCGCACCGATCGGGTGCCCCCGCGACTCCAGTCCTCCCGAAGGATTGACGGGGATCCGTCCGCCCAGCGAGGTTTCGCCACGCTCGGCAATCAAGCCCCCCTCGCCAAAGGCGCAGAAGCCAAGGTTTTCGGTGTGGCCGATCTCCCCCATCGCTGTCGCGTCGTGCACCTCGGCCACGGAAATGTCGCCCGAGCCCAGACCCGCCTTCTCGTAGGCGATGCGTGCGGCAGCGGCTGTGGGAGTATTCGTGTAGTCAGACGGATCGCGGTCGATCCCGGTGCGCACGACACTGGCAAGGACGCGGATCGCGCGGCGGCGATCCAGGCCCAGGCGACGCAAGCCGCTTTCGGTGCACACGATGGCGGCGGCAGCTCCATCAGAGATTGGCGAGCACATCGGCGTGGTGAACGGGTAAGTGATCGGCGCGCCCGCCAGGACTTGCTCCACGCTGAACGGCTTGCGGTACTGCGACAGAGGGTTGTATTGCGAATGCTGGTGGTTCTTCGCGGCCACCGCGGCGATCTGGCGCTGCGTGGTGCCGTAGCGCATCATGTGCGCGCGTGCCTTGGCCGCATAGACGTCCATGAACAGGCTGTAGGGGCGTGGCGAAGTCGTTCCGGGCGGCACCTCCATACCCTTGCCAAGCTCCAGGAGGCGCTGGGTGTTCTGCGGAATCTGGGTGATGTCCCAGCCACTGTTGAATGCCGAGAACATGCGCTCGCGGTCATCCGAATACATCTTTTCCGCGCCGATGGCGAGTGCTACCTCGGCCTCCCCCGACTTGAGCAGCGTGACGGCCAGGTTCAACGCCGTGCTCGCGGCGGTGCAGGCGTTCTCCACGTTGACGACCGGAATGCCTCCGATGCCCATTGCTCGCAGCGCGATCTGGCCACGAATCATGTGCTGGCCCTCCATGTGGCCCTGCACGCAGTTGGAGAAATACGCCGCTTGGATGTGCTTGGGATCCAGGCCCGCGTCTTGCAAAGCCCCCTGGACGGCGGTGCGGGTCAGATCCTTGATGCTCTGGTCGAGCAGCTTGCCAAAGGGCGTCATGCCGACGCCGACGATATACACGGCTTCCATAGAAATCTCCGGTCCTTGATCCAATTCAGCGCTTGAGCACGTAGCCCGACTTCTCCCGATCCCAGGCCGCGGGAGGAATGCCCTGCTCGCGCAAGCGATACTTTTCAATGCGATGGGTAGGCGTCTTCGGGAATTCAGTGCGGAAGTCGACGTAGCGCGGCACGGCGAAATACGGCATCAGCTCCTCGCAGTGCCGAATGAGATCCAGCGGCGCGACCTGCTCGCCGGGCTTGAGCACCACGCTGATCAGCACCTCGTTCTCGCCCACGTCCGAGGGCACGGCCACGGCCGCAGATTCAAGGACGGCAGGATGTGCATTGACGACCAGTTCGACTTCGTAGGCGGAGATGTTCTCGCCGCGCCGGCGGATGGAATCCTTCTTGCGATCGACGAAGTAGTAGTAGCCGTCGGCATCGCGCGTCATGAGGTCGCCGGTGTGGAACCATAGGTTGCGGCTTTGCGCCAGCGTGGCCTCGGGGTTCTTGTAGTAGCCGTCCATCATGATGTGCGGGTAACGCGGACGAAACACCAACTCGCCCACCACGCCCGTGCCGACGAATTCATCCTCGTCATCGACCAGCGCGCAGTCGTACCCGACGATCGGCAAGCCCACCGAACCGGCACGCGGAGCGTTCAACGGATTGATGAGTGCATTGCAGTTCTCGGTCTGGCCGTAGCCTTCGATGAGCCGCACGCCGAAACGCTGCTCGAAGGGCGCCAGCATGTCCTTGGGCGCCGCAGCGCCTGAGGCGATCCTGACGCAGTGATCGCGGTCGCCACGGGAAGGCGGCTGCTTCATCAGGATCGGGATCATCCCGCCGATGTAGTTGAAGCGCGTGGCGCGGCAGGCACGCAGCCGCGACCAGAAAGTGGAGGCGCTGAAATGATCGTCCAGCACCAACGTGGCGCCCGCCACCAGCGCCGGCATGGCGCTCAGCAACTGCGCGTTGGCATGGAACAGCGGCAGGCAGGTATAGACGCGTTCATCCGGCGTGATGCCACGCGACTTGATGGTCTTGGAGCCGCCAAACCAGAAATAGTTGTGGCACAGCAGGATTCCCTTGGAGGGGCCAGTGGTACCCGACGAGTACAGAATCGCCATCGTGTCGGTATGCGCCACCCGGACGTCGGGAGGCGGCACCGAAGCAGCCAGGAACTCGTCAAAAGCGAGCGCAGGGATGGGTGCGCTCGGCGTCGGCGCCGGTTCACGCGACCAGAGCACGAGCCGCTCCAGCTTGCAAAAGCCCACCGCCTCATGCGCGATGCGCTCGACATAGCCGGCATCCACCACAGCCACGCGCGCATCCGAATGCTCGAGGATGTGGCGCAGCAGCGGACCACGGTAGTTGACGTTGACCGGAACCTCCACCACGCCGAGCCGTGCGCAAGCAAACCACAGCCCCATGAACTCCGCGCAGTTGGGCAGCATGATGGCCAACTTGTCACCCTTGCGCAGCCCCAGCGCGTACAGGCTTCCGGCAATCTGGCTCACCCATTCGTCAAACGCCCGGTAGGTCCAGCTTCTGCCACCCGTCACCAGGAACTCACGCTCCGGGTACAGGCCGGCCTGATGGCGCAGAAGCGCGCCGAGCGGGCGCAGCGTCACCTCCAAGTCCACATATTCCGACACATCCATCGACGCTCTTCCAAATTTGTTGCCGGTTTCCAACCCGACAGGCACCAGTTCCTCAAACACCGTTTCCACAACATGCACGGGAACCCTCGATGAAGCAGATGATAAGAAATGTGGAAACGTTTCTACATAGAGAATTACCCTAATATCTCTGACAATCCTAAGGATGCTTGCTCTCTGACTCCAACTAAATTGGAAACGTTACCAATTCTTTGCCGGCGAAACGCCGTGTCCACCCCCACGGAATCGATCTGCGCATGGAACGCATTCACAGCTCACTCCGATGAGCCCTGTGGCCACATGGAGATCGGGCGGCCAGGTTGAGCAAGGCAAGAGCCGGGCAACACCAGCAACAGCGTGCTGTCCCGGCTACAACGAGAAAGGAGTGATGAAGCCGGATGCGGAGAGCGGTGCGAGCTGCAATGCAGCAGGCCTAGGACCAACCCTGCAGATGCATTTGCACCAGACTGGCCAGTGCCGCCATCCAAGCCGGGTGCTCGTTCAGGCAAGGCACGTAGCGCAGCTCGCCGCCGCCCGCGGCCTGAAAGGCAGCGCGCCCCTCGATGGCGATTTCTTCCAGTGTTTCCAGGCAATCGCTGACGAAGCCGGGGCACACCACGTCCACCCGCTTCAGGCCGGCGCGGCCCCACTGCTCCAGCGTGGCCTGCGTGGCCGGCCCGACCCACTTGGCGCGGCCAAAGCGCGACTGAAAGGCCAGCTGCCACTCGCCCTCGCGCAAGGCCAGGCGCTCGGCCAGGCGGCGCGCGGTCTCCAGGCATTCGCCGTGATACGGATCGCCCGCATCCACCACGCGCTGCGGCACGCCGTGAAAGCTCATGAGCAGCTTGTCGGGCCGGCCGTGGTCCATCCAGTGTTCGTGCACGCGCTTGGCCAGGGCGCCGATGTAGCCCGCGTCGTCATGAAAGCGGTTGACGAAGCGCAGCTCGGGCACATGGCGCACCGACCGCGACCACGCCGCCACGGCGTCGATCACGCTGGCCGTGGTGGTGCCCGAATACTGCGGGTACAGGGGCAGCACCAGCACCCGCGTGCAGCCCTCGGCCTTCAGCGCATCCAGCTCCGCGCCCACCGACGGCTCGCCATAGCGCATGGCCAGCCGCACGCTCGCGTCAACGCCGCGCTCGCCCAGATAGCCGCGCAGCATCACGGCCTGCTTGCGGCTGTAAACCAGCAGCGGCGAGCCTTCGGGCAGCCAGATGCTCTGGTATTTTTTTGCCGATGCCGCCGGGCGCCGACGCAGGATCACGCCGTGCAGCAGCGGCTGCCACACGGCGCGCGGGATCTCCACCACGCGGGGGTCGCTCAGGAACTCCGCCAGGTAGCGGCGCACGGCCTGCGGCGTGGCCGCATCGGGGGTACCCAGGTTGCACAGCAGGATGCCCGTGCGCGCGCCGGCGTGGCGATCCGTCCGGGGGGGCTCGGGTCTGAAAAAAGGCATGCGCTATTCTCGCCGCATGATCGACGCCCGCCGCATCCGCGCCATCACGCTGGACCTGGACGACACGCTGTGGCCGGTGTGGCCGACCATCCAGCGGGCCGACCAGGCCCTGCGCGACTGGCTGGGCCCGCGCGCACCGCGCGCCGCCGCGTTGGCCGCAGATGCCCAGGCTGCGGCGCAGGCGCGCCGCGCCGTGCTGCTGGCGCGGCCCGAACTGGCGCACGACCTGGGCGCCATTCGCCGCGAAGCGATCCGCCACCTGCTGCGCGAAGCAGGCGACGACCCGGCGCTGGCCGAGCCCGCCTTCGACGTCTTCTACCGCGAGCGCCAGCGCGTCACCCTGTTCGACGACGCGCGCCCGGCGCTGGATTTTCTGGCGGCGCGCTACCCGCTCATCGCCCTGTCCAACGGCAACGCCGACATCACGCAGGTGGGCCTGGCGCCCTACTTCCAGGACGCCATCTCGGCCGCCAGCGCCGGCGTGGCCAAACCCGACGCGCGCATCTTCCACGCCGCCGCGCAGGCCGCCGGGGTCGCGGCCGACGCCGTGCTGCACGTCGGCGACGACGCCGAACTGGACGCCGCGGGCGCGCGGCGGGCCGGCATGCAGGTGGCCTGGCTCAACCGGGGCGGCGTGCCGTGGCCCGACGAGCACGGCCAGGCGCCGCACCTGGTGCTGCACGACCTGGCGCATTTGTGTAGCCTGCTGGCTTGAGCACCGCCGGGGCACACCCGCGCTCCGGCCTGCGTGCCCGCTCGAGTCCGCGCCATGTCCCCCATCGCCACGATGCAAGCCGCCTACATCGAACAGGCGGGCGGCCCCATCCGCATCGGCCCGCTGCCGGTGCCGCGCCCCGGCCCCACCGACGTGCTGGTGCGCGTGGCGGCCAGCGGCGTCAACCACGTGGACCGCTTCGTGCTGTCGGGCGCCTATCGCACGCACACGCCCTTTCCCTTCGTGCTGGGGCGCGACGCCGTGGGCACCGTGGTCCAGGCCGGGCCCGGCGTGGACGCTTTCAAGGCGGGCGAGCGGGTGTGGTGCAACAGCCTGGGCCACGCGGGGCGCCAGGGCGCACTGGCCGAATACGCCGTGGTGGCGGCCGATCGGCTCTACCGCCTGCCGGCCGCGGCCGACCCGCTGCAGGCCGTGGCCGTGCTGCACACCGCCGCCACCGCGCACCTGGGCCTGGCGCGCCATGCGCGCCTGCAAGCGGGCGAGACCCTGCTGCTCGAAGGTGCGGGCGGTGGCGTGGGCAGCGCGGTGCTGCAGATCGCGCGGGCCATGGGCGTGCGCGTCATCGCCACCGCGGCGGCCGCCGACGCCGACTGGTGCCGGCAATGCGGCGCCGAGCAGGTGATCGACTACCACCACGCCGACCGCTACGAGCAGGTGAGCCGCGCCGCGCCGCACGGCATCGACGCCTGGTGGGACAACAGCGGCCGCAACGACTTTGCCGCCGTGCTGCCACTGATGCGCCTGGGCGCTCGCATCATCCTCATGTCCGGCCTGCGCGGAGCCGATCCGGCGCTGCCGGTGGGCGCGCTGTACACGCGCGACATCACGCTGCACGGCTTTGCCATCAGCAACGCCAGCGTGAGCGAGCTGGCCGCCGCCGCGCAGGTCATCAACCGCCTGCTGGCCACGGGCCGGCTGCAGGCGCGCATCGGTGCCCGCTACGCGCTGGCCGACACGGCCCAGGCCTACGCGGCGATGGCCGCTGGCGGTGCGCCAGGGCGCATCGTCATCACGGTGTGATGGGCGGCGCTCAGAACGTCCCCGGATACGCCCCGCCGTCCAGCAGGATGTTCTGCCCCGTCAGGTAGCCCGCCTGCTGGCTGCACAGGAAGGCGCACACGGCGCCAAACTCGGCCGGCGTGCCGAAGCGCCGCGCCGGAATGGGCGCGGCCTGCGCGGCGCGCACCGCGTCCAGGCTCTTGCCGCTTTGCTTGACCATGCCCTGCATCAGCCCGGCCAGGCGGTCGGTGTCGAACTTGCCAGGCAGCAGGTTGTTGATGGTCACGCCCTGGGCCGCCACCTGCGGATTGCGCGCCAGCCCGGCGACAAAACCCGTCAGCCCCGAGCGCGCGCCGTTGGAAAGGCCCAGCACGTCGATCGGCGCCTTGACCGCGCTGGAGGTGATGTTGACCACGCGCCCGAAGCCGCGCGCCAGCATGCCGTCGATGGTGGCCTTGATCAGCTCGATGGGTGTGAGCATGTTGGCGTCCACCGCCTTGATCCAGGCCTCCCGGTCCCAGTCGCGAAAGCTGCCCATGGGCGGGCCGCCCGCGTTGGTGACCACGATGTCGAAGTCCGCGCGCTGCGCCAACACCGCCGCGCGCCCTTCGGCGCTGGTGATGTCGGCGGCCACGGCCTGCACCTGCACGCCAGCGCCCACCCGCTGGCGCAAGGCCGCGGCCGACGCCTGCAGCGCCTCGGCGCCGCGCGCCACCATCAGCACGTTGGCGCCCTCGCCCGCCAGCGCCTGCGCGCAGCCCAGGCCCAGGCCCTTGCTGGCGCCGCACACCAGCGCCCACTTTCCGGCGATTCCCAAGTCCATAATTCAAACTCCTTGCAGTTTCAAGTCCGTCAAGCTGACCGCGCTTTTCCGGCGCGGCTGAACAGCGCAATGCCCACCACCACCAGCACCGTGCCCGCCGCCAGCCCCGGCGTGAAGGGCTCGCCCAGCAGCACGATGCCCATGGCGATGGTGGACAGCGGCCCGATCATGCCCACCTGCGCCGCCAGGCTGGCGCCGATGCGCTCCACGCCCAGCATAACCAGCAGCACCGGCATCGCCGTGCACAGCGTGGCGTTCAGCAGCGACAGCCACAGCACGGGCTCGGCCACGCGCGCCGCGCCCGGCGGGTTGAGCAGGCCGAAATGCACGATGCAGCACACGCTGGCCACGGTGGAGGCCAGGCCCACCAGGCGCAGGCTGCCGATGCGCTGCACGAACTCGCCGCTGAAAAACAGGTACAGCGCGTACGCCGCCGCCGACCCCAGCACCCACAGCGCGCCCCAGGCCGTGGCGCCGCCCGGCGCCTGGCGCGCCTCGACGCCGAACACCAGCAGCGCGCCGCCGTAGCTCACCAGCGTGGCCACCAGATGGGCGGGCGTGATGGCGCGCCCGCGCCAGGCCCAGCCATAGACCAGCACCAGGGTGGGCGTGAGGTACAGGATCAGCCGCTCCAGCCCGGCCGTGATGAACTGCAGGCCGACAAAGTCGAGCATGCTGGCCAGGTAGTAGCCGCAAAAGCCCAGGCCCAGCACCGCCCAGCGCTCGCTGCGCGTCAACGCTGGGCGCCCGCGGCCGCCCCACCAGGCCATCAGCAGGAAGAAGGGCAAGGCCATCAGCATGCGGTACATCAGCAGGGTGATGGCGTCCACCCCGTAGCGGTAGGCCAGCTTGACGATGATGGCCTTGCCGCTGAAGCCGATCGCGCCCACGGTGGCATAGGCGATGCCGATTGCTCTGACATTGATAGCTGGTTGCGCAGACAGTGCGGGCGTTGCAGGCATGTTTTGCTTGAATTTTTCTGGGTGACGCTCCGCGCGTCAGCCACGCATGGGCCGCAGCGCATCGGCCCAGCGCCGCAGCTCGTCGAGCAGGCTGCCCGCCGAGGCGTCGATCAGCTCGTTGCTGCCGAACTGGCCGCCGTCGTCCAGCAGGCTGGCGACCATGGGGATGGCCACGCCCTCCACCATGGGCATCATCTTGAGCGTGGTGGCGTGCAGGCGCGCCATCTGCACCGCGCGCAGGCCGCCCGACACGCCGCCGTAGCCGACAAAGCCGCAGGGCTTGTAGTTCCACTCGCGATACACGTAGTCCAGCGCGTTGGTCAGCGCGGGCGAGGGCATGTAGTTGTACTCGGGCATCACGAACACGTAGGCGTCGGCGGCGGCCACGCTGGCGCTCCAGCGCCGGGTGTGCTCGTGCTCGTACTGCTGCATGCGCGGGTGCACCGGCTCGTCGTACAGCGGCAGCTTGAAGTCGGCCAGGTCCACCAGCTCGGCGTCGAAGCCGCCGTGCTGGCGCGCAAAACCATGAAACCAGCGCGCCACGGCAGGCCCGACACGGCCCGGGCGGGTGCTGCAGATGATGACGTGAAGCTTGAGCGGCATAAGCATGAAATCCTGGGACAGCAAAACCGCCCAGCATAGCGGAGCAGCCATGCCGGCGCACGCGACATGGCCATGATTTGCCGATTCACGCCAGCCGTGATCGAATGGCAGGCGAGGCGGCGCGCAGGCGCATGCCCCATTGATCCCTGGAGATGCCTGTCATGACCGCTTCCCCCCTGCACTACCAATCGGGCTTTGGCAACGAATTCGCCACCGAGGCCCTGCCCGGCGCCCTGCCCCCGCGCGGCAACTCGCCCCAGCGCCCGCCCTACGGCCTGTATGCCGAGCAACTGTCGGGCACGGCCTTCACCGCGCCGCGCGCCGCCAACCGCCGCACCTGGCTGTACCGCATCCGCCCTGGCCGCGGAAGGCGAGCTCCTTCCTGCCCAGCACGGCCGGGCGCCAGTGCGGTTGAGCCATTTTGGCGACGTGCCCACACCGCCCGACGCGATGCGCTGGGACCCGCTGCCGCTGCCGCCCGCCGAGGCCCACGTGGACTTCATCGACGGCATGGTGAGCATGGGTGGCAACGCCGGCTGCGGCATCCACCGCTACGCCGCCAACCAGTCCATGGCCGGGCGCTACTTCTACGACGCCGACGGCGAGCTGCTGATCGTGCCCGAACACGGCCGTCTCACGCTGGCCACCGAGCTGGGCGTGCTCCAGATCGAGCCGCAGGAGATCGCCGTCATCCCGCGCGGCGTGCGCTTTCAGGTGCGCCTGCCCGACGGCGTGGCGCGCGGCTACGTGTGCGAGAACACGGGCGCCCACCTGCGCCTGCCCGACCTGGGCGTGATCGGCTCCAACGGCCTGGCGCACCCGCGCGACTTCCTCTCGCCGGTGGCGGCCTATGAAGACCTGGAGGGCGACTTCGAGCTGCTGGCCAAGTTTCGCGGCCACTTCTGGAGCGCACGGCTGGATCACTCGCCGCTGGACGTGGTGGCCTGGCACGGCAGCGGCGCGCCCTACAAATACGACCTGCGCAAGTTCAACCCCATCGGCTCCATCAGCTACGACCACCCCGACCCCTCGATCTTCCTGGTGCTGCACGCGCCCAGCGCCACGCCGGGCGTGGACTCGCTGGACTTCGTGGCCTTTGCGCCGCGCGTGCTGGCCATGCAGGACACCTTCCGCCCGCCCTGGTTTCACCGCAACCTCGCCGGCGAGTTCATGGGCCTGGTCCACGGCGTGTACGACGCCAAGGCCGAAGGCTTTGCGCCCGGCGGCGCCTCGCTGCACAACAGCATGACGGGCCACGGCCCCGACGCCGACACCTTCGCCAGGGCCAGCGCCGCCGACACCCGCAAGGCCGACGTCATCCGGGACACCATGGCCTTCATGTTCGAGACCCCGCTGCCCATCGACGTCACGCGCGCGGCGCTCGAGTCGCCCCTGCTGCAGCGCGAGTACTACCGCTGCTGGCAAGGGCTGGGCAAGCACTTCGATCCGCGCCAGCGCGAGCCCAGGCCCTGAGTGGCGGCTTGCGTGCCACGCGCCAGCGCCGAGAAACTACTGATTTGATAGCTTCTCACGCCCAATGGGTAAGCGCTGCAAGCCTATTTTCCTTGTGATTCTGGCGACGGTGGTGCGTCGGTATCGACCAGGCGGTGGTGCAGCCGCCGCAACGATGCCCACACGATGAGGGCCACCACCGGCACCGCCAGGGCCATGCTGAGCTCGACACTCAGCGGCCAGCCCAGGCCGTGCGCGCCCTTGGCCAGGTAGCCGATCAGCGCGACCACGTAGTACGTGATGGCTGCCACCGACAAGCCCTCCACCGTGGACTGCAGCTTGAGCTGCAGGCCCTGGCGCCGGTTCATGGCCGCCAGCAGCTCGCGGCTGCTGTGCTGCTGCTCGACCTCCACCCGCGTGCGCAGCAGCTCGCCCACGCGGGCAATGCGTGCCGACAGCGCCGCCTGGCGCCGGTCGGCCGAGCGGCAGGTGGCCATGGCCGGCGCATAGCGGCGATCCATGAAGTCGCGCAGCGACTGCATGCCCTCGATGCGCACCTCGGCAATGTCCTGCAGGCGCTGGCGCACCAGCTCGTCGTAGGCTGCGCTGGCCGAAAAGCGCGTGTGGGTGCCGGCGTACAGGCTCTCCAGCTCGGCGGCCAGGCGCGTCAGCCGGTCCAGCAAGCCGGGTTCGTCGGCGCGTGCGGCCGCGCCGATGGCCTGGGCCAGCGCGGCCAGCTCGGTCTCGCCGTGATCCAGCCAGCGCGCCACGCGGCGCGCCGCCGGCAGGCCCAGCAGCGCCGCCATGCGGTAGGTCTCGATCTCCAGCACGCGCTGCACCAGCCGGCCCAGGCGCCGTGGCGTGACCGCGCCGGGGCCCTCGGCACCGGTCAGCACCAGCACGCGCAGGCAACCATCGGCGCGCAGGCGCAGGTCGGTGTGCAAATCACTGCCATGGCTGATCACGCGCGAACCGGTCACGCCCGGCTGCTCGCCAAACAGGGCATGCAGCAGCGCCGTGCCGCCCCCCGCAGGCCGCGGCAGCGCCCACAGGTGCACCCCCGTCAGCGCCTGGCCGGGCAGCGCCTTGCGCCAGGCGGCGGGCAGCAGCTCGGCCGCCGTGGGTGGCTCGCCCGTGGCCAGGGCCGTCCGCTCCACCGCCTGCAGGCGGCGCAGGAAGGTCCAGGTGACGAACTCGGTGTGCAGCTCCCAGCGCAGGCTGAGCTCGCCCAGCTCGGCCTGCACGAAGGCCGCCTCCGCGCCCGGTGCAGCCAGGCCGTGGCCGGCCAGCAGGGCCGCCAGATGCGCACGGCTGGCGTCACGCCCATCCGCATCCAGCCACTGCACCCAGTGCGTGACGGCCAGCGGTGCCTGCAAGGCCTGCGGCGGACGGGCATGCACCTCCTGGTGCAGGGCCAGGCGCAGCGCGGGGTTCAGTTCGTCGAAGGGCATGGCGGGGTGCGGGGCAAAGCCGCCATTGTGCGCGGCCCCCAAAAAGACAACGGCGCCCGCCCGATGGGCGCCGTTGCCTGGCTTGCGGTGGCAGGCCTCAGTCTTCGACGAAGGCTTCCTCGCGACTCTTCTTGACTGCCGGCAGCACCACGATGACGACCAGGACTACCGCGAGGGCCAGCAGTGATGCGGAGATCGGGCGCGTGACCAGCACGCTCCACTCGCCGCGCGAGAGCAGCAGCGCGCGGCGCAGGTTTTCTTCCATCATCGGCCCCAGGATCAGGCCCAGCAGCAGGGGCGCGGGCTCCATCGCCAGCTTGTGGAAGATGTAGCCGACGATGCCAAACCAGCCCATCATCCAGATGTCCCAGGTGTTGTTGTTGGTGGTGTACACACCGATGGCGCAAAACAGCACGATGGACGGAAACAGCCAGCGGTAGGGCACCGTCAGCAACTTGATCCAGATGCCGATCAGCGGCAGGTTGAGGATCACCAGCATGGCGTTGCCGATCCACATCGATGCGATCAGGCCCCAGAACAGGTCCGGGTTGCTGGTCATCACCTGCGGGCCCGGCTGGATGTTGTGGATGGTCATGGCGCCCACCATCAGCGCCATCACCGCGTTGGGCGGAATGCCCAGCGTCAGCAGCGGGATGAAGGCGGATTGCGAGCCTGCGTTGTTGGCCGACTCGGGCGCGGCCACGCCGCGAATGTTGCCCTGGCCGAAGGGCACTTCGCCGGGCTTGAGCTTGGTCTTCTTCTCGATCGTGTAGGCCGCGAAGGCCGACAGCACCGCGCCGCCACCGGGCAGGATGCCCAGCATGGAGCCCAGCAGCGTGCCGCGCAGGATGGCTGGGGTGATCAGCTTCCAGTCTTCCTTGGTGGGGTACAGGTGATCAATCTTGGTAGCAAAGATTTCGCGCTTGCCCTCCGAGTGCGAGAGATTGGCAATGATCTCGCCGTAGCCGAACACCCCCATGGCCAGGGCGATGAAGCCGATGCCGTCGGTCAGTTCCGGAATGTCGAAGCTGTAGCGGGCGACGCCCGAGTTGACGTCGGTGCCCACCAGGCCCAGCAGCAGGCCCAGCACGATCATGCCGATGGCCTTGAGCAGGGACCCCGAGGCCAGCACCACCGCGCCGATCAGGCCCAGCACCATCAGCGAGAAGTATTCGGCCGGCCCGAACTTGAAGGCGACTTCGGTCAACGGGATGGCAAAGCCCGCCAGCACCAGAGTGCCGAAGCAACCGGCAATGAACGAGCCGATGGCCGCCGCAGACAGCGCCGGTCCGGCGCGACCCTTGCGTGCCATCTGGTAGCCGTCGATCACGGTGACGACGGACGCTGCCTCGCCCGGCAGGTTGACCAGGATGGCGGTGGTGGAGCCGCCGTACTGCGCGCCGTAGTAGATGCCGGCCAGCATGATCAGTGCGGCCACCGGCGGCAGCGCGTAGGTGGTGGGCAGCAGCATGGCGATGGTGGCCACCGGGCCGACGCCCGGCAGCACGCCGATCAGCGTGCCCAGCAGGCAGCCAATAAAGGCGTAAAGCAGATTTTGCAGCGTAAATGCGACGCTGAAACCCAGGGCAAGGTGTTCAAACAATTGCATGGTCGTGGTCTCTCGTCTCGCTCAACCCGAAATGAAGCTCGGCCAGACCTGCATCTGCAGGTTCAGCCCCCAGATGAAAACCACCCAGCTGCCCACCGCCAGGACGATGGCCAGGATGACCACCTCCTTGAGCTTGAACTCCGACCCCGCGTAGGCCGACACGAGGGTCAACACGACGATGCCGATCATCACACCCAGCGCCGGCACGCCCAGCGAGGGAATGCCGCCCAGCAGGACGCCGAACAGCATGTTGGCCAGGATGATGAAGAACAGCGGTTTCCAGGCCCATTTGCCGATCGGGTCGCCGTCGATGGTCTCGACCACCAGCGCGCGGAACATGATGATCGCCCCCAGAATGGCCAGCAGGCTGCCCACCAGCAGCGGGAAGTAGCCCGGCCCCATGCGGGCCGCGTCGCCGATGGTGTAGTTGAAGGCCCCGATGGCGAAGCCGCCGCCGATGACCAGGTACAGCAGCCCGGCGAAGAAGTCTTTTTGACTCTTGATGCGCACGAGTCATCTCCTGAAGTGACAAGACAGCGCGCATTGTCCCCAGCGGATGGGGCTGCAGCCATGTGGATACCACCTATCCCGCCTAGGGATTCCCCCAGTGACGACCCGGCCGCTGCGGACGTAGGCGCCGCGCCGTTCGCTATTGCAAGGGCGGCGTGGCCGCGATCACCTCGGCCAGCGTGGTCAGGCCGTCGGCCGCGCGCAGCGCGCCGGCCAGCCGCAGTGGACGCATGCCGTCGGCCATGGCCTGCTTGCGCAGCGCAGCCAGACTGACGTCGCCGTGCACCAGCGCGCGGAAGGCGTCGCTCACCGCCAGCAACTCGTAGATGCCCATGCGACCGCGATAGCCCGTCATGCGGCATTCGACGCAGCCCACCGCCTTGTAGGGCCGGTAGCTGCCCTTGTTGATCTTCCAGGGCCGCACCGCCTCGGCCAGCAAAGCGGTGCTGGCCTCTTCGTCGGGCTGCTTGCACAAAGGGCATAGCGTGCGCACCAGGCGCTGGGCCAGCACGCCCAGCAAAGTGGCACCCAGCAGGTAGGAAGGCACACCCAGCTCCATCAGGCGCGTGAAGGCCGAGGGCGCGTCGTTGGTGTGCAGGGTGCTGAACACCAGGTGCCCGGTCAGCGCCGCCTGCACCGCCATCTCGGCGGTCTCCAGGTCGCGGATCTCGCCGATCATGATGATGTCCGGGTCCTGGCGCATCAGCGCGCGCACGCCCTCGGCAAAGCCGAAGTCGAGCTGCGCCTGCACCTGGGTCTGGTTCAGGCGCGGGTCGATGTTCTCGATCGGGTCCTCGATGGTGCTGACGTTGACCTCCTCGGTGGCCACGCGCCGCAGCGTCGAATACAAGGTGGTGGTCTTGCCCGATCCCGTGGGCCCCGTGACCAGGATGATGCCGTTGGGCCGCGCCACCAGTTGCTCCCAGCGCTCGGCGTCGTGCGGGGTGAAGCCCAGCGCCGCCAGGTCCTTGACGGCGGTCTCGGGGTCGAAGATGCGCATCACCAGCTTTTCGCCAAAGGCGGTGGGCAGGGTGGACAGGCGCATCTCGATCTCGTCGCCCGAGGGGTTGCGCGTCTTGATGCGCCCATCCTGCGGGCGGCGGCGCTCGACAACGTCCATGCGGCCCAGCAGCTTGACGCGCGCAGTGATGGCATTCATCACGCCCGGCGGCACCTGGTAGACCGGGTGCAGTACGCCGTCGATGCGAAAGCGGATCACGCCCTGCTCGCGCCGCGGCTCCAGGTGAATGTCGCTGGCGCGCTGGTTGAAGGCGTACTGCCACAGCCAGTCCACCACCTGGATCACGCCTTGGTCGTTGGCATCGAGCTGGCGGCCGGTGCGGCCCAGCTCCACCAGCTGCTCGAAGCTGGCGCCCGCGGCCGCACCGCCGCTCTTTTGCGCCGCGCGCACCGACTTGGCGAGGGCGAAAAACTCGGCCGTGTAGCGCCGGATGTCGGCCGGGCTGGCCACCACGCAGCGCACCGGGCGGCGCGCCTGGCGCTCCACCTCGCTCACCCAGTCGGTGATGAAGGGCTCGCTGGTGGCCACCACCACCTCGGTGCCGCTGGCCTGCACCGGCAGCACCTTGTGGCGCTCGGCGTAGCTGGCGCTCATGGCCTCGGCCACCTTGCCAGCATCCACCTTGAGCGGGTCGATGCGCAGGTACTGCAGTCCGGCGCGCGCGGCCAGAAAGCGCGTCAGCGCCTCGATGTCCAGCGCCGCGCCATCGCTGGCGCGCGCCACGCCCACGGCGGCCAGGCGTTCCAGCGCGGGCTGCGCGCTTTCGGCCTGCGAGCAGCGCCGCGCGGTGCGCTCGGCCTCCTCGGGCGTGATCATGCCGTCCTCGCGCAGCCACTGCAGCAGCAGGTGCCAGGGCACCGGGCCGCTGTGGCGCGGGGCCAGGGCTTCGAGCGGTGCGGGGCGGGAGTGTTTTTTCATCGCCGGGCCGTCCCAAGATGAAATGGCCCTCTCGGGGCTGAGGGCTGCGGCTCACGGCCCGCCTGCGCAGGCCGGGACAGCCCGATGAGGAGCCGCTTCAGGCGGCTCCGCGGCCTGCAAGGCCAGCGCACTGCGCGAAGCGACGGAGCGTGGGGGTCGCGTTTCATTTCTCGATCGCCTTGAAGACACGCAGCCATTTGCGCGCCGGCAGCCCCCAGCGCGCCTCGATCAGCTCCGCCTGCGCCTGCAGCGCCGCGCGCTTGGGTCGCATGGGGGTGCGCTGCGCCAGCACCACCGCATTGCCCTCGCGCGTGGGTTTGAAGGCCCACACGGCGCGCGCGCCAAAGGCCTCGCTGATGCGCGCGAGGCTGCGCTCGAAGCTGGCGCTGCGGCCAAAAAGGTTCACCGTCATGCAGCCGTCCTCGGTCAGCAGGCGCCGGCAGTCGGCATAGAAGTCGGCGCTGTCGAGCACGGGCGCGGCGGCCTCGTCGTCATACAAATCCACCGCCAGCGCGTCCACCGTGCCCTGCCATTCGCCCCGCCGAATCTCCGCCGCCGCATCGGCAATGACGACGCGCAGGCGCTCGCCCTCGGGTGGCAGCTTGAACCAGGCGTGGCACACGTCGGCCACGCGCGGATTCAGCTCGATGGCGGTGCAGGTCATGCGCAGCAGCTTGTGGCAAAACTTGGTGATCGCCCCCGCCCCCAGGCCAAGCTGCATGGCGTGGCGCTCGGCCACCGTGGCCGGCGGGACGAACAACAGCCAGGCCATCATGCGCTGCACGTACTCCAGTTCGATGTCGAACGGCGCGTCGATGCGCATCGAACCCTGCACCCATTCGGTGCCCAGGTGCAGATGGCGCACGCCGTCCCACTCGGACAGGTTCACGTCGCTCAGGGCAGGAGCATTGCGCTTGGGCATTGGTCAAGCGTATCACCTGCGACCGCGGCCACGGCCCGCCCGGCGTGAACAATTGCCCAGGCCGGCGCACCGCCGGCCTGGGATGGGGACACGACACACGCTATCCTTGCAGGCCCCGCATTTGTCGAGCCATCATGAACACGCAAGAAATCTGGCACTTCATCTCCACCCAGGGCACGGACCTTGGCATCAAGCTGGTCACGGCCATCGTCGCCTGGATCGTCGGGCGCTGGCTGATCGCGCTGGCGGTCGGCCTGATGGGCAAGGTGTTCGAGCGCGGCGGCAAGATCGATGCGACGCTGGCGCACTACCTCAAGTCCGTCGTCTCGGTGCTGCTGAACATCGTCCTGATCCTGGCGATCCTGGACATCTTCGGCGTCAAGACCACCTCGTTCGCGGCCCTGCTGGCCGGCGCCGGCCTGGCCATCGGCGCGGCCTGGAGCGGCATGCTGGGCAACTTTGCCGCCGGCATCTTCATGCAGGTGCTGCGGCCCTACAAGGTGGGCGACTTCATCAGCGCCGGCGGCGTGGTGGGCACCGTCAAGGAGCTGGGCCTGTTTGCCACCACCATCGTCACGCCCGACAACGTGATGACCGTGGTGGGCAACGGCAAGGTGTTTGGCGACAACATCCAGAACTTCAGCGCGCTGCCGGTGCGCCGCGTGGACTGCGTGGCCAAGGTGGCCAACAGCGTCAACCCGCTGGACGCCATCGCCCGCCTGAAGCCGGTGATTGCCGCCATCCCCAACGTGGCGCAGGATCCGGCGCCGGACGTGGAAATCCTGGAGTTCACGCCCGAGGGCCCCAAGCTGTGCGTGCGCCCCTACACCCACACCGATCACTACTGGCAGGTCTATTTCGACACCCACAAGGCCATCGTCGAAACCTTCGGCAGCGCGGGTTACCCGGTGCCGGAAACGCCGGTGGCCTACCGCAACGCGCCGGCGGCCCGCTGATCGACCGCAGTTCGAGCCGAACACGGCGGTACGGGGGGCAAGAAGCGATTGCACCGGGTTTCCTCCGTGCCCCTGCGCTCTGTTCACAGGCGCCCCGTCAGGCCACGGCGGCCGCCAGCCGTTCGGCGCAACGCTGGGCTTGGCCGGCATCCGTGGCCTCGACCATCACGCGCAGCAGCGGCTCGGTACCGCTGGCGCGAATCAGCACGCGCCCGCCTTCGCCCAACTCGGCCTGCACGGCCACCGTTTCGGATTTCAGGCGCGCGTTGGCCTGCCAGTCGGCGCCCGGTGGCAGGCGCACGTTGATCAGAACCTGCGGGCACAGCGGCACCTCGGCCAGCAGTTCGACCAGGCTACGGCCCCGCTGCACGCAAGCCTGCAGCACCTGCAGCGCCGACACCAGGCCGTCGCCCGTGCTGTGCTTGTCCAGCACCAGCAGGTGGCCCGAGCCCTCGCCGCCCAGCAGCCAGCCGCGGCGCGCCAGCTCTTCCAGCACGTAGCGGTCGCCCACCTTGGCCCGCACGAAGTCGAAGCCCTGGCGGCGCAGGCCCCGCTCCACCGCCAGGTTGGTCATCAGCGTGCCCACCACGCCGGCCAGCGCGCCGCCGCGTTCGGCGCCGGCACGCGCCAGACGGTCAGTGGCCAGCACGTACAGCAGTTCGTCGCCGTTGAACAGACGTCCGCTGGCGTCCACCATCTGCAGGCGATCGGCGTCGCCGTCGAGCGCGATGCCATAGTGCGCGCCGTGCTCGGTGACGGCGCGCACCAGCGCCGCGGGGTGGGTGGCGCCCACGCCGTCGTTGATGTTCAGCCCGTCGGGTGCGCAGCCGATGGCCACCACGTCGGCGCCCAGTTCGTGGAACACCTTGGGCGCGATCTGGTAGGCGGCGCCGTGTGCGGCATCGACCACGATCTTCAGGCCGCGCAGGCTCAGCTCGCTGGCAAAGGTGCTCTTGCAGAACTCGATGTAGCGGCCGGCCGCATCGTCCAGCCGGCGCGCACGGCCCAGGCCGGCCGAATCGACCCACTGGGGCGGTTCGGCCAGCGCTGCCTCGACGGCCTGCTCCCAGGCGTCGGGCAGCTTGGCGCCCTGGGCATTGAAGAACTTGATGCCGTTGTCGGGGTAGGCGTTGTGGCTGGCGCTGATGACCACGCCCAGGCTGGCGCGCTGCGCCCGCGTGAGATAGGCCACCGCCGGCGTGGGCACCGGGCCCAGCAGCATCACGCCGGCGCCAGCCGAAATCAGGCCCGACTCGAGCGCGCTCTCCAGCATGTAGCCCGAGATGCGCGTGTCCTTGCCGATCAGCACCAGCGGATTGGCCTCGCGCTCTTTCAGCACGCGGCCCACGGCATGGCCCAGGCGCAGCGCGAAGTCGGGCGTGATGGGCGCCTGCCCCACGGTGCCGCGGATGCCGTCGGTGCCGAAATAGCGTCGTGTCATGGGTGGGCTCTCAGGGAAGCGGTTGAACTCTGTTATTGATAGCTGCTGGCGCATGCCCCATGCGGGCAAAAGCCCTTATTGCCTTGCAGTGCGCACGTTGGGCGGCAGCGCACCGGGGTGGCTGGTGCGCCAGGGGTTGATGTCCAGCCCGCCGCGGCGCGTGTAGCGCGCGTACACCGTCAGCTGCGTGGGCCGGCAGCGCTGCCAGAGGTCCATGAACATGCGCTCGACGCAGTGCTCGTGAAAGTCGTTGTGCTGGCGAAAGCTGACGATGTAGCGCAGCAGGCCCGCCTGCTCGATCTGCGGGCCGGCGTAGCGGATTTGCACGCTGCCCCAGTCGGGCTGGCCGGTGACGGGGCAGTTGCTCTTGAGCAGGCGGCTGGTCAGCGTTTCCTCCACGGGCTGCTCGTCGAATGCGGCCGTGAGCAGCTCGGGCGCCGGCTCGCCGTGCGTGCACTCCAGGTCCAGCCGGTCGAGGTTGACGCCGTCCATCTCGTGAATGGGCTCGCGGTCGAAGTCCTCGGGCGCGATCAGGCGCACGGCCACGCGGGCGCGCACCGCGTCGCCCGTCCACACGGCGGCGCTGACGTCGGCCTCGATGCGCGCACGCACCTCGTTTGCGTCGGCAAACACCGTGCCGTTGAAGCTGTTCAGGTACAGCTTGAAGGACTTGCTCTCGACGATGTGCGTGCTCTCGCAGGGCACCAGGATGTGCGCGATGGCCAGTTGCGGCTTGCCGCGCGCGTTCAGCCAGGACAGTTCGTACGCGGTCCACCAGTCGGCGCCAAAAAAGCGCGGCTGGCCCGCGATGCCCAGACGCGCGCGCTGCGGCGCACGGGCAATGGGGTACAGCAGGGCCGGGTCGTACTGGTCGATGTAGGCCGTGGCCTTGCCCAGGGCGCTGCCTTCGGGGGTTCCGGATGGAGGGGTGTTCATGCGGCAAGCAGGGATGAAGGGTTGCGGGCAAAGTGCTCCAGCAGCAGGGGCAGCAGCTGCGGCACCAGCGCGGCGGGCAGGTCGTGGCCCATGCCATCGATGACCAAAAGGCGTGCGCCGGCAATGCGCCGCGCCGTGTCCTCGCCGCCGGGCAGCGGCACCAGCGGGTCGTCGCGCCCGTGAATGACCAGGGTCGGCGTCTTGACGCGCGCCAGCAGCGCAGCGCGGGTGTCGTCGGCCATGACGGCCAGCAGCTGGCGCAACACGCCGCGCGGATGGTCGGCACGCGCCAGGGCGGCGGCCACGCGCGCGTGCAGTTCGGACTCGGGCACGACAAAGCGGGAGCCGCCAATGAGCTGGAAGAAGCGCACCGCATGCGCCAGCACGGCAGCCCGGTCGCTGGAGCGCGGGCGCGCGAGCATGGCGCGCGCCACCTCGGGGCGCGGGCCGGGCAGGCCGCGCGCGCCGCTGGTGCTCATCACGCTGCTCAGCGACAGCAGGCGCTCGGGCGCGGCAATGGCCATGCGCTGGGCAATCATGCCGCCCATGCTGGCGCCGACCACGTGCGCCTGCGCCACGCCCAGGGCGTCCAGCACGCCCAGCGCGTCCTGCGCCATCTCGCTCAGGGTATAGGGCGCGTGCACGCGCAGGCCCAGGCGCTGGCTGAGCAGGGCCCAGGCCAGGTTGGGCATGCGGGCCTCGTCGAAGATGCGCGAGCGGCCCACGTCGCGGTTGTCGTGGCGGATCACGCGATAGCCGGCCTGCGCCAGTCCGCGCACCAGGGTGTCGGGCCAGGCGATGAGCTGCATGCCCAGGCCCATCACCAGCAGCACGGCCGGGCCGGGGCCGCCGGTGTCCTCGACCTCGATGGGGATGCCGTTGGCCTGGACCTGCATTTACTCGAACACCCGCTCGCGCAGCCACTTGGTGGCAATCCACTTCTCGCCCGCCAGCACCGGCGCGCCGCCGTGCAGCGTGCGCGAGCCAGGGTGCGGCCGGTCATAGCTGAAGAACACCGCATTGCCGCGCTTGGGCGCCACCTGCAGGCCCACGTCCGGAAAGGTGGTGGCGCCGCCCTGCCGTGGCTCGTTCAGGTAGATCACCACGGTGCCCACGCGCTGGCCGCCCCGCTGGAGCAAGGTGGCGGTGCCGGGCTGTTCGGGGTCGAAGTAATCGTAGTGCGGCTTGTATTCGGTGCCCGGCACGTAGCGCAGCACCTGCAGGCCCTCACCGCGCTCCACCGGCCAGCGCACCAGACGCGCGATGCGTTGCTCGATGCGCCTCACCAGCGCGTCCTCGCCGCGCGCGAAGAACATGCCCTGGCTGGTGCGGTCGGCATTGACCTCCTGCCCGCCGGTTTGGGTGGCCACCGTGAGCGAGCGGCTCAGGCGCGGGCGCGCGGCGGCGATCAGGGCCTCGCACTCATCGTCCGACAGCAGGCCGCCCAGCACCACCACGCGCGGCACGGCCATGGCGCCCAGCACCGGCACCTGGCGGTCACCGCCGTCCAGGTACAGGGGCGCGCCGTCCAAGTCGGGCTCGGGCACCGGCACGGCGGGCGGCAGCCCGGCCCGCGCAGCCTCGGGGTCCAACTGCGCGCGCAGCGTGCTTTCCATGGCCTCCAGGGCCACGGCCTCGTCCCAGCCCGAGGCCTTCATCGACTGCAGCACGGACTCGGCGCCGTGGCCGGCCTGCACCTGGGCCACGATCCAGCGGCGCAATTCGGAGGTAATGGCCTGAGTCATGATGGGACGTGCTGGCGGCGAAACACCAGGCGATCGGCATCGGAGGCCGCCGGGTCGAATCTGTAGCCCTCCCGGTTGAACGCCTGCAGGGCCCGCGGCGTGGCGGCCTTGTGCTGCGCCGCCCAGCGCGCCATCAGCCCGCGCGCACGCTTGGCGAAGAAGCTCACGACCTTGTATTGTCCGCCCTTGCACTCCTCGAACACGCACTCCACCACGCGCGCCTTCAGAACCTTGCGATCAACGGCCTTGAAATATTCCTGCGACGCCAGGTTCAAGACGATGGGGGTCTTGTCGCCGTCCAACCGCTGGTTCAGGTATTCGGCAATCCGCGAGCCCCAGAACTGGTAGAGGTTGCTGCCGCGCGCCGTCGCCAGACGCGTGTCCATCTCCAGGCGGTAGGGCTGCATGCGGTCCAGCGGGCGCAGCACGCCGTACAGGCCGCTCAGGATGCACACGTGCTGCTGCAGCCAATCCAGCTCGGCCGGCTTGAGGCTGCGCGCCTGCAGGCCCTCGTACACGTCGCCGTTGAAGGCCAGCACGGCCGGGCGCGAATTGCGGGCCGTGAAGCGCGGGCTGAAGGCCTCGTAGCGCGCGGCGTTCAGGCCGGCCAGCGCGTCGCTCAGGCTCATCAACTGGGCAATTTGCTGGGGCGACTTCTGGCGCAGCACGCCGATCAACTCGGCGGCGGGCTGCTTGAACAAGGCCTCGGTGTACGGCACATCGGGCGGCAGCGGGGTGTCGAAGTCCAGCGCCTTGGCCGGAGACAATAGAAAAAGCATGTTGCCGATTTTGTACCAGGACGCGCACCTGATCGCCATCGACAAGCCCGCCGGCCTGCTGGTGCACCGCACCGGCCTGGACGCGGGCGAGACGCGCTTTGCCCTGCAGCTGCTGCGCGATCAGATCGGCCAGCCCGTGTGGCCCGTGCACCGACTGGACAAGGGCACCAGCGGCGTGCTGCTGTTTGCGCTGGATGCCGCTTGCGCGCGGGAGCTGGCCCTGGCCTTCGAGGCGGGCGCCGTGCGCAAGACCTACCAGGCCGTGGTACGCGGCTGGCCGCCGGACGCGGGCCTGATCGAGCACCCGCTGGCACGCCTGGCCGACGATGCGCGTGCCTCGCGCATCGTGGATGCACAACCGGCCCGCACGCGCTTTCGGCGGCTGGCGCGCTACGCCCTGCCCCTGCCCGACCGCGCGTTTGCCCACACGCGCTGCGCGCTGCTGGAGCTGGTGCCCGAAACCGGCCGCCGCCACCAGTTGCGCCGCCATTGCAAGCACATGGCCCACCCCATCATCGGCGACGCCACGCATGGCAAGGGGCCGCTGAACCGCGCCGTGGCGGCGCTGCTGGGCGTGCAGCGACTGTGGCTGCATGCCAGCACGCTGACGCTGGCGCATCCGGTGGACGGACGGACGTTGTGCCTGCGCGCGCCGCCGAGGCCGGAGTGGGTGCGTTGGGAAGGGCATGCGGTCGGCGCCGATGCGTTGGGATAACGACTCACCCCGTCAACTTCTATCGTTTTGATAGCTTACTGCGCACGCTGGACAAGCGCCAGAGAGCGATTTGATTGAATTTTTGACTGTGCGAGCCGCCCCTCACCCCTCCCTCTCCCCAGAGGGGCGAGGGCGATCGGCCGGCGAAGCGTTACCCCCTGTTCCTCCGGGAGAGGGTGGGGGTGAGGGCCAGCAGCGCCACTTCAAGCACAGGCGTCGAACCAGCCCCCGAATCGCCCCTTACTGCGCCGTCCAGCCGCCGTCGCTGGCCCAGGCCTGGCCGCGCACGTTGTCGGCGGCAGCCGAGCAGAAGAACACGGCCATCCCACCCAATTGCTCGGGCGTGGTGAACTGCAGCGAGGGCTCTTTCTCGCCCAACAGCTCTTTGGTCGCCTGCTCCACGGTGATCTTCTCGGCCGCGGCGCGCGCGTCGATCTGCTTTTGCACCAGGGGCGTGAGCACCCAGCCGGGGCAGATGGCGTTGGCGGTGACGCCGGTGGTCGCCAACTCGAGCGCCGTCACCTTGGTCAGGCCAACGATGCCGTGCTTGGCGGCCACGTAGGCCGATTTTTCCTTGGAAGCGACCAGGCCGTGGGCCGAGGCGATATTGATGATCCGACCCCAATTCTTCTCCCGCATGTGGGGGATGGCCAGGCGCGTGGTGTGAAAGGCCGAGCTGAGGTTGATGGCGATGATGGCGTCCCACCTCTCCGGCGGAAAGCTCTCGATGGGCGCCACGTGCTGAATGCCGGCGTTGTTGACCAGGATGTCCACGCCGCCGAACTTCTCGGCCGCGAATTTCATCATGTCCTCGATCTCGGCCGGCTTGCTCATGTCGGCGCCGTGGTATTCGGCGCGCACGCCCAGCGCGGTGATTTGCGCGCGCGGGCCCTCGTGGTCGCCAAAGCCGTTCATCAGGATGTGGGCGCCCTGCTTGGCCAGCTCGATGGCGATGCCCAGCCCGATGCCGCTGGTGGAGCCCGTGACCAGGGCGGTCTTGCCTTTCAACGTCATGTCGTTCGTCCTCGTGGATTCAAGAAACAAGAAGGACGAGCAAAAAACCTCGCTCGCCCTGATGAAAATAGCGCGTGCAGCTATATTTATTGGAGCAAGGTCACACCGGTCTTGCCCTGCACCTCGTCAAAGCTGACCCCGTCGGCGAGCTCGACCACCTTCAGCCCCTTGGGCGTGACGGCGAACACGCCCAGGTCGGTGATGATCTCGTGCACCACGCCCACGCCCGTGAGCGGCAGCGTGCACTTGGGCAGGATCTTCAGGTCGGTGGTGCCGTCCTTCTTGCGCGCCACATGCTCCATCAGCACGATGACCTTGGGCACGCCGCCCACCAGGTCCATGGCGCCGCCCATGCCCTTGACCATCTTGCCGGGAATCATCCAGTTGGCCAGGTCGCCCTTTTCGCTCACCTGCATGGCGCCCAGGATGGCCAGGTTGATCTTGCCGCCGCGGATCATGGCGAAGCTGTCGTGGCTGCCGAAGATGGACGAGCCCGGGATGGTGGTCACCGTTTGCTTGCCGGCGTTGATCAGGTCGGCGTTGATCGTCTGCTCGGTCGGAAACGGGCCGATGCCCAGCAGGCCGTTCTCGGACTGCAGCCACACCTCCTTGTTGCCGGTATGGTTGGCCACCAGGGTGGGGATGCCGATGCCGAGGTTGACGTAGAAGCCGTCTTGCAATTCCTGCGCCGCGCGCGCGGCCATCCGGTCTTGGGTCCAAGCCATGTCAGTTCTCCTAGTCAGTTGGGGACAGAGCTTGCCGCTGCGCGGCTGCGGTCTGTCCCACAAAGTCATTCAATTGGGACAGAGCTGGCCGCTGCGCGGCTGCGGTCTGTCCCGCAAGGTCATTTGGTTGCTTCGGTCAGGGTGCGCTTCTCGATGCGCTTCTCGGGCGTGGCGTTCAGCACGATGCGGTGCACGTAGATGCCGGGCAGGTGCACGTCGTCGGGGGCCAGCTCACCCACGGCGACGATCTTCTCGACCTCGACGATGCAGATCTTTCCCGCCATCGCCACGGCGGGGTTGAAGTTGCGCGCGGTCAGGTTGAAGCGCAGGTTGCCGCTGGTGTCGGCCACCGCCGCCTTGACCAGCGACACGTCGGGCACCAGCGAGCGTTCCATCAGGTAGGTGTGGCCGTCGAACTCGCGCGTTTCCTTGCCCTCGGCCACCACGGTGCCCACGCCGGTGCGGGTGAAGAAGGCCGGAATGCCGGCACCGCCGGCGCGCAGCTTCTCCGCCAGCGTGCCCTGGGGCGTAAACTCCAGCTCCAGTTCGCCGGCCAGGTACTGGCGCTCGAACTCCTTGTTCTCGCCCACGTAGCTGGCGATCATCTTCTTGATCTGGCGCGTCTGCAGCAGCTTGCCCAAACCGAAACCGTCCACGCCGGCGTTGTTGGAGATGCAGGTCAGGTTGTGCACCTTGCTGTCGTGCAGCGCCTGGATCAGCGCCTCGGGAATGCCGCACAGGCCAAAGCCGCCGACGGCGATCAACTGGCCGTCCTTGACGACACCCTTGAGCGCCGCGTCGGCCGATGGATGAATCTTGTTCACGGGATGTCTTCTCCTATGCGTGGGGCCATCGACTGGCGGCCCAATGGTGAAACCTGACTGTAACGATACACCCTTGGTGCCGGCCCCTTGCCGGGCCGGCGTGCGAGGCGCTCACTGACCCTTGATGGCCAGCAGCTCCACCTCGAACACCAGCGTGGCGTTGGGTGGAATCACCCCGCCCGCGCCGCTGCTGCCATAGGCAATGGCCGGCGGGCAGGTCAGGCGCGCCTTGCCGCCCACCTTCATTTTCTGCACGCCCTCGGTCCAGCACTGGATCACGCGATTGAGCGGAAACTCGATCGGCTGGCCGTGCTTGTAGGAGCTGTCGAACTCCTTGCCGCTGTCCGGGAAGGTGCCACGGTAGTTGACCTTGACCACGTCGGTCGCCTTGGGGCTGGGGCCCGTGCCGTCCTTGAGCGACTCGTAGACCAGGCCGCTGGCGGTCTTCTCGGGGCCGGCGGCGCAGGCCGACGTGGCCAGCACCAGGCCCGCCATCAGGCCGAGCCACAGGGTTTTGGAAGCTTTCACGCGATCATCCTTGCAAAGACGTTGAACGAAAGCCGTGATTATGGTTGCGCCAAGCACGCCGCCGCCCGCGGGTGATACAAACCCGTCATCAACCGCCCGCTTTTACTGAAAGGATCCCCACCCATGACCACCCGCTACCCCCTGCCCGAGCTGAGCACCCTGCCCGAAGACATCAAGGCCAAAATTCTCGAGGTGCAGGCCAAGGCCGGCTTCATCCCCAACGTGTTCTTGGCGCTGGCGCGCCGCCCGGCCGAGTGGCGCGCCTTCTTTGCCTATCACGACGCGCTGATGGAGCCCGAAAGCGCGGGCCGAAAGAGCACGCTCAGCAAGGGCGACCGCGAGATGATCGTCACCACCACCAGCAGCGCCAACGGCTGCCTGTACTGCGTGGTGGCGCATGGCGCGTTGCTTCGCATCTACGAGAAAAAGCCCCTGGTCACCGACCAGGTGGCCACCAACTACCGCAAGGCCGACATCACGCCGCGACAAAAGGCCATGCTCGACTTTGCGATGAAGGTCTGCCAGCGCTCGCACGAGCTGGGCGAGGAGGACTTTGCCCCGCTCCACGCGCACGGCTTCGACGACGAGGACATCTGGGACATCGCCGCCATCACGGCGTTTTTCGGCCTGTCCAACCGCATGGCCTCGTTCAGCAACATGATGCCCAACCCCGAGTTCTATCTGATGGGCCGGGTGCCGCGCGAGAAAAAGGCCGGCTAAGGCCGGGCAGTCAGCGCCGCTTGCCCAGCGCCAAGGCGCCACCGCCCGCCGCGGCCAGATACAGGAAGACGAAGCAGAACAGCGCCGCCGACTCGCCCTGGTTCTTGATCGGCAGCCACCAGTTGCCGGCGCTGGCATGCGCCATCCAGTAGGCAAAGGCCATTTCACCCGACAAGATGAAGGCCACCGGCCGCACGAACAGGCCCAGCACCAGCAGGGCCCCACCCACCAGCTCCAGCACCATGGCGGCGCCCATCAGCGAGGACAAGGGGGTGCCGCCGGTGAACTTCATCCAGCCGTGCAGCAACAACATATAGGCCGCAGCCACGCGCAGAAGCGTGAGCGCGTAGGGGCGCAGTCCGGATGTCGCCGAATCGGTGAAAGCCATGGGCTATCTCCTTGAGATTGATGACAGATCGGCCAGTGTAGAGATACCGGCCCATCACGACAACCGGGTCCGCTGACGACCCCGAGCATCCCTCGGGCATGAAAAAAGCACCTGCGGTTTCCCGCAAGTGCTTGATTTTATTGGTAGGCGCGATTGGATTCGAACCAACGACCCCCACCATGTCAAGGTGGTGCTCTAACCAACTGAGCTACGCGCCTGCAAATCGATTCGAAGCCGGCAAGTATAGCAAACTGGCATGCCCGTCCGGCGGCTTCACTTGCGGCGCGTGCGCCGCACGCCCGCCACCTCCTGCACCTCGCGCAGCACCTGGGCCAGGCGGCCGGTGTCGGCCACCTCGACGGTAAAGGTCATCTGGGCCCAGCCCTTGATGGACTGGGTCTGCACGCCAATGACGTTCATCTTCTCGCGCGCGAACACGTCGGAGATGTCGCGCAGCAGGCCCTGGCGGTCCACCGCCTCGACCGAGACGTCCACCGGGTAGGCGGGAGCGCGCCCAGTGGCGGGCGTGCTCCAAGCCACCTCGATCACGCGCTCGGGATCGCGCGCCAGCAGGTCGCGAAAACTGGGGCAGTCGCGCCGATGCACGCTGACGCCGCGCCCGCGCGTGACGTAGCCGGCAATGGGGTCGGGCGGCGCCGGCTTGCAGCAGCGCGCGGGCTGGGTGAGCAGTGAGTCGAGCCCCACCACCAGCACGCCGCCGCGCCCGCCGGCCTCGCTGGGCGCCTTGCGCTGCAAGAGCTGGGCGTCGGCGTCGGGTGCGGGCTCGGGCGGGTGCAGGGACGTGGCGATGCTGCGCAGCGACAGCTCGTCCTTGCCCACGGTCTCGAACAGCGCGTCGGGCGTCTTGAAGCCCAGGCTGGCGGCCAGCTGGTCCAGCGCCAGCGCGGTTCGGCCCTCGCGCTGCAGCAGCTTTTCGACCATCTCGCGGCCACGGGCGATGGTTTCGCGCGCGTGCTGGGCGTTGAACCAGGCGCGCACCTTGGACTTGGCGCGCGCCGAGGCCAGGTAGCCCAGCTCGGCGTTGAGCCAGTCGCGCGAGGGCCCGCCCTCCTTGGCGGCGGTGACCTCCACCGTCTGGCCGTTCTTGAGCGGCGTGTTCAGCGGCACCATGGCGCCGTCCACGCGCGCGCCGCGGCAGCGGTGGCCCAGGTCGGTGTGCACGGTGTAGGCAAAGTCCACCGGGGTGGCGCCGGCGGGCAACTCGACCACCGCCGCTTCGGGCGTCAGCACGTAGATGCGGTCGTCCAGCAGGCCGTGCTGGGCGGCGCCCGAGAGGTCGCGCTCCCAGGCCAGCAGTTGGCGCAGCACGGCGATCTTGGCGTCGTACTGGCTGGCGGCGCTGACGCCGGTGTAACCCTTGGCGCCGGCCTCCTTGTAGGCCCAGTGCGCGGCCACGCCGTGCTCGGCGTGCTCGTGCATGGCACGGGTGCGGATCTGGATTTCCCAGGCGCGACCCTCGGCATCGCGCACCACAGTGTGCAGCGACTGGTAGCCGTTGATCTTGGGCTTGGCGATGTAGTCGTCGAACTCGCCGGGCACGGCGGCAAAGTGCTGGTGCACCCAGTCCAGCGCGGCGTAGCAGTCGGCCACGCTGGCCACCATGATGCGCAGTGCGCGCACGTCGAACACGTGGTCGAAGTCCAGCTGCTTGCCGCGCATCTTGCGCACGATGGAGCTGATGTGCTTGGGCCGGCCGCTGACCACCGCCTCGATGCCTTGCGCGCGCAGCGCGGCCTCGATCTCGGCGCGGCGTTGCTCCAGCGCGGCCTCACGCTGGGTGCGCTTTTCATCCAGCAGGCGGGCGATCTGCTTGTAGGTGTCGGGCTCTTGCGCGCGGAAGATCAGGTCCTCCATCTCCCACTTGATCTGCCAGATGCCCAGGCGGTTGGCCAGCGGCGCGAACACTTCGTGCGCTTCGCGCAGCACGCTGGGCGCCAGCGGCAGGCGCTGGGCCGCACAGTAGCGCAGCGTCTGCAGGCGCGAGGCCAGGCGCAGCAGCACCACGCGCAGGTCGCGCGAGAAGGCCAGCAGCATCTTGCGCACGGCCTCGGTCTGCTGGCCGGCCAGCTCGGAGTCGGAAGGCAGCTCGGCACGCCCGGCGCGCGAGCGCTGCTGCACCTGCTCGAGCTTGGCCGTCTCGATGGCCAGGCGCGCAAAGTTCTCGCCAAAGGCCTTGCCGATCACCTCCTCCGGCCGGCTGAGCTGCGCGCAGGCGTAGCTCAGGTAGGCCGCGGCCTGGATCGGCTCGGCGCCGCCGATGCCGGCCAGGATGTCGGCCACGGCGTCGGCGTGGGCCAGCAGGTTCTCACCCGTCTGGGTGGTTTCGCCGGCCAGCAGCGGGGCGGCAAAGTCGCGCGCCCGCGCGCGCGCGCCGGCCTGCGGATCGGACTCGTTGATGGCGCTGACCACGCCGGCCAGCGGCGCGCCGGGCACGGCAGCGGATGGGGTGGCGAGCTTCATGGCCGGGCGCCGCCGGGGCCGGGCAGCAGAAAACCGGTCACGGCCTGCACTTGGTCATCGGCAATCAGCATCGGCGCGTGGCCGACGCCGGCAAACTCGATCAGGCGCGCATGCGGGCCGCTGGCGGCCATGCGGCGCGCGGTGGCCGGCGCCAGCAGGTCCGAATCGGCGCCGCGCAGCAGCAAGACCTGGGCCTTGATCTGCTCGTAGGCCCGCCACAGGATGGCATCGCCCTGCGCCAGCGCCTCGGCCGTCAGGCCGGCCATGGGCACGGCAATGGCGGGGTCGCTGCACAGGCGCCAGCCGCCTTCGGGCAGCGGCTGCAGCATGGGCCGCGTCAGCCGCAGCCAGTCGGCGTCGGAGATCGGCCCGAAGCCGGTGGACAGCGCGCGCAGATGGCCGGCCGCAGCCTCGACCGATTCAAAACGCTCGGGCCCCTTGCCGACGTAGTCCCGGATGCGCTGGATGGCCTGCCATTCGATGGTGGGGCCGACGTCGTTGAGCACCAGCCGTCGCAGCGCCACCGGCAGCGGCAGGCCGGGCGTGCCCGCCACCAGCATGCCGATGATGCCGCCCATGCTGGTGCCCACCCAGTCCAGCGTCGCGATCGGTGCCTGCGCGTGCAGCCGGGCCAGCAGGGTCAGCGTGTCCGCCACGTAGGTGGGGTATTGGTAGCCCATGGCATCCTGCAGCCAGGCGCTTTGCCCGCGGCCGACGACGTCGGGGCAGACCACGCGCACGCCAAGGCCCTGCATGGCGGCGCAGGCCACCAGGGCACGGGCCAGCACGTCGAAGTCGCGCCCCTGGCGCGACAGCCCATGCACGCAGACGATGACGTGGGGGGCCTGCACCGCGCCCCACTGCCACCACGCCATGCGGTGGTGGCCGGCGGAATCGGGGCAGTCAAGGTGGTGCAGCGTGGGCTCGGACATGATGGGATGCGGGGCGCGCAGGCGCCAGGGGCACGACAAGGCTTGTGCCTGCATCCTAAATCAAAGGCCAGGGGCCCTGCAGGCGCATCACGCAGCAATCCGCGCAGCACTGCCAGAGGCACGTACTATTAATACGATAGCATTCTGCGCTTGTTCAGCAAGCGCCAGCGGCCTGTTTTTTGATCGATCAGCGAGCCTGGATCGAACCCGACACCGTGACATGGACCATGCCGCGGCCCGGCTCCACCGGCGGCGCCACGGGAGCGGCCGAGGCCATGGCCACGCGGCCCATGCCGTAGGGGCGCGGCTGATCGCCCTGCTCGTCGCTGCTGACGCTGACCTCGCGCAGCGAGTAGTCGGCAAAGCCGAAGGCGCGGGTGATTTCGCTCGCCTTGGCGCGAAAGCGCGCGATGGCCTGGGCCTGGGCCTGGGCCTCCAGCCGCTCGCGCTGCTCGCGGCTCAGGCCAAAACCCATGCCAGCCACCGTCAGCGCGCTGGCGCGCGCCGCCGCCTGGGTGATGCGGGCAAAGTCGTGCCCCTGCAGCACCACGCTGGCGCGGCCCTGCCAGCCGTTGCTGCGGCCTTCGCGGTCATAGCGCGGTAGCACGCTGAATTCGCCCGTGCGCACCTCCATCTGGCCCGCCTGGGCGTCCTTGCGCAGACCGGCCAGGGCCTGGTCGATGATCTGGCTCAGCTCGCCCTGCACGGCAGCGGCGTCCGTGCCTTCGCGCGTGGCGGTGAGCGTGAGGGTGAGCAGATCCTGGACCGCCTCGGCCTGGCCGCTGGCCGACAGCTGCAGCACATTGGCCGGGCCTGCCGTCGTCGCCGCCGCGGCCGCGCCAGCCACCGCAACGTTCTGGATGCCGCCGGCCTGGGCGTTGGCCAAGCCGAGGCCCAGGGCCAAGGCCATCGAGGTGTTCAAGAGCATGCGCATGGCCCGAATATCCTGGGGGGAAGTTGGGTGTCCGCGCCGGGCTGGCACGGCCTGCCGTCGATGATAGCGGTCACCCGCGTTCAGGTCACCCGCCGCTCAGCGGGCGGGGCGCGCATCGCTGTCCGGGCTGACCGGGGCGCCCTGGGCCGCAGCGCTGCCGCGCCGGATCTGCTCGCGCAGCTCCTGCCGCTGGGCCGCCGTCAGCCGCCGGTCGTCCACCGAGCGCCCGGCGCCGCGCTGACGGTACTGGGCCTCGACGGCCATCCACAAGGGGCTGCGCTGAGGCAGGCGCTGGGTGGCCTTGTCCTCGCTGGCCGCACGCGCGCCATCGTCCGCGGGCAGGGGTGCCACCTGGGCTCCTGCCGGCACCGGTCCCAGCAAGGCGCCCAGCGCCGCATAAACCACCATCATCCACTTCATGTTCCACCTGCCGGAGCGGACGATGGCACAAGAGGGCCGTGAGTGTCCTGTTGATCGCCCGTCCCCCGGGCAACAGATGTAACATGCTGAAAATCCGGGCCCGCAAGGGATCGATCTCTGTGGCATCGAGGTCACAATGGGCCTGTTACAAATCGGACCGACCCGTCCATTCACAAGATGAACCAGGCTGTCAACCGAACCGACAAAATCGTGGTCGTCGACGACGACGCACGCATCCGCGACCTGCTGCGCCGCTATCTGGCTCAGGAAGGCTTTGAAGTGATCGTGGCCGAGGATGCCAAGGCGCTGGCGCGCATCATGCTGCGCGAGGCGATCGACCTGATCGTGCTCGACCTGATGATGCCGGGCGAAGACGGCCTTTCGGTGTGCCGGCGCCTGCGCGCGGCCGGCGACAAGACCCCCGTCATCATGCTGACGGCCAAGGGCGAGGACGTGGACCGCATCGTCGGCCTCGAAGTGGGCGCCGACGACTACCTCGGCAAGCCCTTCAACCCGCGCGAGCTGCTGGCACGCATCCACGCGGTGCTGCGCCGCCGACCGCCGCAGGAGGCGCCGGGCGCGCCCTCGGCCGAGAACGAATCGGTCAGCTTCGGCCCCTTCCAGTTCGACCTCGGCGTGCGCGCGCTGCACAAGAACGGCGAGGAGATCTCGCTCACCACGGGCGAGTTCGCCATGCTCAAGGCGCTGGTGCGCCACCCGCGCCAGCCGCTGTCGCGCGAGAAGCTGGCGCAACTGGCGCGCGGGCGCGAGTTCGAGCCCTTCGACCGCAGCCTGGACGTGCAGGTCTCGCGCCTGCGCAAGCTGATCGAGCAGGACCCGGCCAGCCCGCGCTACATCCAGACGGTGTGGGGCGTGGGCTACGTGTTCGTGCCTGACGGCAACGCCTGAGCCGCCACCCTGGCCTTGCGATGACGACGGCAGCGCCGCACGAAATCGACCTTCCCATCGACCCCGGCGCCAGCCACCCCGCGCCGCTGGATCCCGCCGACTCGATGAACGTGCCGCTCGAGGCCGAGCGGGTGGCGCCGCGCTGGCGCGTCAGCCTGTTCTGGCGCACCTTCTTCCTGCTGAGCGTGCTGCTGATCGCCAGCGCCTCGGGTTGGTACCAGCTGTTTCGCACGCAGGAATACGAGCCGCGCGTGATCGCCAACGCGCAGCAGATCGCCTCGCTGGTCAACCTCTCGCGCGCGGCGCTGATCCACTCGGACGCCATCGCCCGCGTGTCGCTCATCAAGACCCTGGCCGACCAGGAGAAGGTGCGCATCCTGCCGCGCGAGCCGGGCGACAAGTTCACCGCCTTTGCGCAAAACCGGCTGGAGCAGCGCATCAGCCACGAGCTGGTGGCACGCCTGGGCTCGGGCACGGTGGTGGCCGGCAGCGTCAACGGCGAAGCGGGACTGTGGGTGGGTTTTTCGATCGAGGGCGACTCCTACTGGCTGCTGATGGACCGCTCGCGCGTGGGCGCCCTGCTGGGCGGGCCGACCTGGGTGCTGTGGCTGGCCACGCTGGGCGCGGTGTCGGTGATCGGCGCGGCGGTGCTGGCGCGCTTCATCAACCGG
This sequence comes from Burkholderiaceae bacterium, assembly GCA_041396485.1. Taxonomy (GTDB): domain Bacteria; phylum Pseudomonadota; class Gammaproteobacteria; order Burkholderiales; family Burkholderiaceae_C; genus Ottowia. The sequence goes on from JAWKYM010000004.1 coordinate 89,765, forward strand.
CCGCTCAGGCAGCTGTCGACGGCCGCCGCGCGCGTGCGCGAGGGCAACTACGCGCACACGCGCCTGGACGAGACCACGCGCGCCAGCGAGATCCGCGAGGTCAACATCAGCTTCAACCGCATGGCCGAGCAGCTGTCGCAGATCGAGCAGGACCGCGCCGAGATGCTGGCCGGCATCTCGCACGACCTGCGCACGCCGCTGGCGCGCCTGCGCCTGGAGACCGAGATGAGCGTGCCCGACGCCGAGGCGCGCGAGCACATGGCGGCCGACATCACGCAGGTGGACACCATCATCGGCAAGTTCCTGGACTACGCGCGGCCCGACCACATCGCGCTGGCGCCCATGCCGCTGTCCGAGCTGGTGCAGGCCAGCGTGCAGCCGTTCTCCGTGCACGAGGACATGCAGGTGCAGGTGACGATCTCGACGCAGTTGCGGGTCATCGCCGACGAGATCGAGCTGGCGCGCGTGCTCTCCAACCTGCTGGAGAACGCGCGCCGCTACGGCCAGTCGCCCGACGACGGCATCACCCGCGTGCGCATTGCCGCCACGGCGCAAGGCACCTGGGTGGTGCTGCGGGTGCGTGACCTGGGGCCGGGTGTGCCGCCCGACCTGTTGCCGCTGCTGACGCGCCCCTTCTTTCGCGGCGACAGCGCGCGCACTTCGGCCACCGGCTCGGGCCTGGGCCTGTCCATCGTGGTCAAGATGGTCGAGAACATGGGCGGCACGCTGCAGCTGGCCAACCACCCCAGCGGCGGCCTGATGGCCACCATCCGCCTGCGCCGCGCCGACACGGGCGAGCCGGCCACCGCGCCGGCCTCGGTGTAGGGCGCCTACCGCGTCAACAGCAGCACCGCGCGCGCCTCGATCGCCGCGCCCTGCCCCACCGGGCCCAGGCGCTCGGCCGTCTTGGCCTTGACGTTGACCTGGGCCGCATCGACCTGCAGCAGCGCGGCGATGCGCGCCGCCATGGCCGCGCGGTGCGGCGCCAGGCGCGGCGCCTGCGCCACCACCGTGGCGTCCACGTTGCCCACGCGCCAGCCGCCGGCCTGCACGCGGGCCAGCGCCTGGGCCAGCAGCACGGCCGAGTCGGCGCCCCGAAAGGCCGCGTCGGTGTCGGGAAAATGCGTGCCGATGTCGCCCAGGCCGGCCGCGCCCAGCAGGGCGTCGGTGATGGCGTGCAGCAGCACGTCGGCGTCCGAATGGCCCAGCAGGCCCTGCGGGTGCGGGATGGGCACGCCGCCGATCACCAGCGGGCGGCCGGGCACCAGGGCGTGCACGTCCCAGCCTTCGCCGATGCGAAACGGCGGGCCGGCGGGTGTTGGGCTCTCACTCATGCGCTGCGGCTCCTCAGGATGGCTTCGGCCAGGGCAAAGTCCTCCGGATACGTGACCTTGAAATTCTGCGCGCTGCCGCGCACCAAGAGCGGCCGCTGGCCCGCCGCCTCGATGGCGCTGGCCTCGTCGGTGATGCCGGCAAAGCCGCTGCCTGCGTGCGCCGCCAGCGCCTCGCGCAGGGCGCCCAGGCGAAACATCTGCGGCGTCTGCGCCAGCCATTTGCCCACGCGCGCCAGCGTCGCATCGGCGCGGCCGTCGGCACCGGCCGCCTTCAGCGTGTCGGCCAGCGGCAGCGCCAGCAAGCCGCCCACCGCATCCGCCTGGCAAGCGTCGATCAGCGCCTCGATCTGCGCAGGGGTGACGAGGCAGCGCGCGGCATCGTGCACCAGCACCCAGTCATCAGGCGCGGCGCCGGCGGCCAGCAGCCAGCCCAACCCGTTCAACACGCTCTCGGCGCGCGTGGCACCGCCGCAGGGAGCCGCTTCGAGCGGCGCGCGCAGATCGTCCAGCCGCGCGTCGCCCGGCGCCACCACCACCAGCACGCGGGCGATGCGCGGCACTTGGGCAAAGGCCGCCAGCGTGTGGCGCACCAGCGGCTGGCCCGCCACGGGCTGGTACTGCTTGGGCTGCGCCGTGCCGGCGCGCGAGCCGCTGCCGGCGCAGGGCAGCAGGGCGTGGTAGCGGGGGGCGTCAGCGGGCATCGTGCACTATTGTATTGGTAGCTGCTTGCGCTTGATGGGCGGGCGTCAGCGGCCGATTTGGCTTGAAAACCGATCAGGCCGGCTGCAGCAGCGCCCACAGCCGCGCCGGGCTGAGCGGCATTTGCAGGCGGGGCGCCAGCTCGGGCCGGCCGGCACGCGCCAGCGCATCGGCCACGGCATTGACCACGCAGGGCGTGGCGCCAATGGTGCCCAGTTCGCCCACGCCCTTCACGCCCATGGCGTTGTTGGTGCACGGGGTGGATTCGTCCATCTCGGTCTTGAACCGGGTGGCGATGTCATCGGCGTGCGGCGCCGCGTAGTCCATCAGGCTACCGGTCACAAGCTGGCCCGAGGCCTCGTCGTACACCGCGCGCTCCAGCAGCGCCTGGCCGATGCCCTGCACCGCCCCGCCGTCCAGCTGGCCGCGCACGATCAGCGGGTTGACCACGCGGCCCACGTCGTTGACGCTGGCATAGGCCACCAGCTGCACCACGCCGGTCAGCGGGTCGAGCTCGACCTCGCAGATGTGCGCGCCGTTGGGCCAGGTGGGCCCCGCCACGGTGTGGGTGTGCTCGACCCAGATATGGCCACCGGGCTGCTTGCCGGCCAGCTCGAACAGGCCAATCGCGTGGTCGGTGCCGGCCACGGCAAAGCGGCCGGCGGCGTAGCGGATGTCCTCGGGCGCGGCCTCCAGCTCGCGCGCGGCCAGTTGTTTGGCTTGTTCCACCGTGCGCGCGGCGCCTCTGACCATGGCCGAGCCGCCGGTGAACAGCGAGCGCGAGCCGGCGCTGCCAAAGCCGTTGCCGCGCTCGGTATCGCCCAGCACCACGCGCACGCGCTCGATCGGCACGTCGAAGACATCGACCACCAGTTGCGCCAGCGAGGTGGCAATGCCCTGGCCCATTTGGTTGACGGCGGAATAGACCTCGATGAAGCCGTCCGATTTGACGTCCACCGTGACGCGTTCCTCGAAGGCATTGCCCCCGGTCCATTCCAGAAAGGTGGCGATGCCCAGGCCGCGCCACAGCCCGCGCGCCTTCGATGCCGCCGCGCGCGCGGCAAAGCCGTCCCAGTCGGCCAGCGGCAGCGCCTGGTCCAGCACGTGCTCGAAGCGCCCCACGTCGTAGGTCTGGCCCATCGGGTTGGTGTAGGGCATCTGCTCGGGCCGGATGAAGTTGCGCCGGCGCAGTTGCACGCGGTCGATGCCGGTCTGGCGCGCCGCCTCGTCCATCAGGCGCTCGATGTTGAAGATGGCCTCGGGCCGGCCCGCGCCGCGATACGCCCCGGTGGGCGCCTGGTGGGTCAGCGCGGCGCGAAAGTGAAAGTCGATCACCGGCACGTGATAGACGCTGGTCTGCACCCAGGGGCCGATCAGCAGCTGAATGACCACGCCGGTGGTCAGCGCATAGGCACCCACGTTGGCCGTTGAGCGCGCACGCAGCGCCAGGATGCGGCCATCGGCGGCCAGCGCCAATTCCAGATGCGCCTGCAAATCGCGCCCGTGGGTGGTGGCAAGAAATTCCTCACTGCGCTCGGCCACCCAGCGCACCGGCCGGCCGGTGGCGCGCGCGGCCCAGGCCACGGCCAGGTCCTCGGGGTAGGCGCCGGTCTTCATGCCGAAGCCGCCGCCGACGTCGCCCACCCGCACGCGCACCGCCTCGGGCGCCAGGCCCAGCGTGGCCGCCACCGCCGCGCGCACGCCGGTGGGCATTTGCGAGGACAGGTGCATGTCCAGCCGGCCGCTGGCCGCATCCCACGCGGCGCGCACGCTGCGCGGCTCCAGCGTCAGCGCGGCCACGCGCTGGTGCGTCAAGTCGAGTTTGACAACGTGCGCGGCCTGCGCAAACGCGGCCTGCGCGGCCGCTGCATCCCCATGGCGCGCCTCGCAGGCGATGTTGTCGGGCGCCGCGGGCGCGACCACCGCCTCGGCGCGCAAGGCAGCGGCCAGCGAGGCCACGGCTGGCAACTCGGCGTAATCCACCCACACCGCCTCGGCCGCATCACGCGCCTGCTGCAAGCTGTCGGCCACCACCAGCGCCACCGCCTCGCCGACAAAGCGCGCGGCCTCCACGGCCAGCGGGTGGCGCGCGGGGCTGGCGCAGGCGCTGCCGTCGGCGCGCCTGAACGGTGCACCAACGGCCATGGGCGGCACGCCGGCCGCCTGCAGCTCGGCGCCGCTGAACACGCCGCGCACGCCGGGCATGGCGCGCGCGGCGTCCGCATCCACGCGCTGGATGGCCGCATGCGCATGCGGCGAGCGCACGAATACAGCCCAGCCGTCGCCGGGCTGGCCCAGATCGTCGGTGTAGCGCCCCTGCCCCTGCAGCAGCGCATCGTCCTCCAGGCGGCGCACGGCCTGGCCGCTGCCAAAACGCGCGGCGACGGGAGTGGATGCATCGGTCATGGTGAGCGGACAGGTGGGCCGGTGAAGCCGGGACTATAGGGCGACCTGCCGCGGGGCGCACCGCATGCGGCCTGAAATACTATTTATTTGATAGCTGTTTGCGCTTGTCTCGCAAGCGCTGCAGGCCGATTTGGCTTGGAAAGCCACGAAGGCTGCCGGATCACTAAAATCGGCATCATCACCCCCGTCCCCGCCGGCCGGGGGTTTTGTCGTTTTGTTTTTCCACTGTCGATGCAACTGCCCAAGCTCATTCCCGGCAAGCGCCATGCCCTGCCCCGCCCGCCCGGCTCCAGCGACGCGCTGTGGCTGGCCCGGCTGGCCGAACGCGAGGCCGCGACCGGGCAGCTCACCGCCATCGTCACCGCCGACGCGGCGGACGCGCGCCGCCTGCTGGACGAGCTGGCCTTCTTCGCGCCCAAGCTGCGCATCACCCTGTTTCCGGACTGGGAGACCCTGCCCTACGACAGCTTCTCGCCGCACCAGGACCTGATCAGCGAGCGCCTGGCGACGTTGTGGGCGATCCGCCAGCGCCAGACCGACGTGGTGCTGGTGCCGGCCACCACGGCGCTGTACCGCCTGGCGCCGCCTGCGTTTCTGGCGGCCTACACCTTCGACTTCAAGCAGGGGCAAAAGCTCGACGAGGCGGCGCTCAAGAGCCAGCTCACGCTGGCCGGCTACCAGCACGTCACGCAGGTGGTCAGCCCCGGCGAATACGCGGTGCGCGGCGGGCTGATCGACCTGTTTCCCATGGGCTCGGCCCAGCCCTTCCGGGTCGATCTGTTCGACGACGAGATCGACTCGATCCGCGCCTTCGACCCCGACACCCAGCGCAGCCTGTACCCGGTGCCCGCCGTGCGCCTGCTGCCGGGGCGCGAGTTCCCGCTGGACGAGGCGGCGCAGGCGCGCTTTCGCCACCGCTGGCGCGAGCTGCTGGAGGGCGACCCGACCAAGAGCCGCATCTACAAGGACATGGGCAACGGCGTGGCCAGCGCTGGCATCGAGTACTACCTGCCGCTGTTCTTCGAGCAGACGGCCAGCGTGTTCGACTACTTGGGTGAACAAGCCGTGATGGTGCTGCACGGCGACCTGGAGCCCGCCTTCCAGCAATTCATGCAGGACACGCGCGAGCGCCATCGACTGGCCCAGGGCGACCCCGAGCGGCCGGTGCTGCCGCCCGAGGCGCTGTTCCTGTCGGCCGAGGACTTCTACGTGGCCGCCAAGCCGCTGGCGCAATTGGCCCTGCGTCCGGGCGTGGAGGACGTGGGCGACAGCGCCTTTGCGCAAAAGCTGCCCGAGCTGACCGCCCAGCGCGGCGCCGACGACCCCTTGCAGCGCCTGCACGCCCACATCGGCGCCACGGCGCAGCGCGTGCTGGTGCTGGCCGAAAGCGCGGGCCGTCGCGAAAGCCTGCTCGACTTTCTGCGCGCCAGCGGCCTGGCCCCACCGGCCTTCGACTCGCTGGCCGAGTTCCAGGCCAGCGACGAGAAAACCGGCATCGCCACCGCCGCGCTGGCGCAGGGCTTTGCCTGGCTGGAAGGCGGCATCGACTTCGTCACCGAGACCGAGCTGTTCGCCGCCGGCACGACCACGCGCCGTCGGCGCCGGCAGGAGCAGGAAAGCGACGTCGAGGCGCTGATCAAGGACCTGAGCGAGCTGAAAGTGGGCGACCCGGTGGTGCACACGCAGCACGGCATCGGGCGCTACCGCGGCCTGGTCAACCTGGACGTGGGCGCCACCAACCCCGACGGCAGCGCGGCGCCGCAGGAGTTTCTGCACCTGGAATACGCGGGCGACGCGGTGCTGTACGTGCCGGTGTCACAGCTGCACCTGATCGGGCGCTACACCGGCGTATCGGCCGAGGAGGCGCCGCTACACAAGCTGGGCAGCGGCCAGTGGGAAAAGGCGCGGCGCAAGGCGGCCGAACAGGTGCGCGACGCCGCCGCCGAGCTGCTCAACATCCATGCCCGGCGCGCCGCACGCCAGGGCCACGCATTCCGCTATTCGGCGCAGGACTATGAGCAGTTCGCGGCCGACTTCGGCTTCGAGGAAACGGCCGACCAGAGCGCCGCCATCCATGCCGTGATCCAGGACATGATCAGCCCGCAGCCCATGGACCGCCTGGTGTGCGGCGACGTGGGCTTTGGCAAGACCGAAGTCGCCCTGCGCGCGGCCTTCGTGGCCGTCACCGGCGGCAAGCAGGTGGCGCTGCTGGCACCCACCACCCTGCTGGCCGAGCAGCACTACCTGACGCTGAGCGACCGCTTTGCCAAGTGGCCGGTGAAGGTGGCGCAGATGAGCCGCTTTGCCTCGGGCAAGGAAACCACCGCGGCACTGAAGGGCCTGCAGGATGGCAGCGTCGACATCGTGGTGGGCACGCACAAGCTGCTGAGCGAGAAGACGCACTTCAAGAACCTGGGCCTGCTGATCATCGACGAGGAGCACCGTTTTGGCGTGCGCCACAAGGAGCAGATCAAGGCGCTGCGCGCCGAGGTGGACGTGCTGACGCTCACGGCCACGCCGATTCCGCGCACCATGGGCATGGCGCTGGAAGGCCTGCGCGACCTCTCAGTGATCGCCACCGCGCCGCAGCGGCGCCTGGCGATCAAGACCTTCGTGCGCAACGAGGGCCAGGGCGTGATCCGCGAGGCGGTGCTGCGCGAGCTCAAGCGCGGCGGGCAGGTGTACTTCCTGCACAACGAGGTCGAAACCATCGAGAACCGCCGCCAGGCACTCGAGAAGTTCCTGCCCGAGGCGCGCATCGCCATCGCCCACGGCCAGATGCCCGAGCGCCAGCTGGAGCACGTGATGCGCGACTTCGTGGCCCAGCGCTTCAACGTGCTGCTGTGCTCGACCATCATCGAGACCGGCATTGACGTGCCCACAGCCAGCACCATCGTCATCAGCCGCGCCGACAAGTTCGGCCTGGCGCAGCTGCACCAGCTGCGCGGGCGCGTGGGCCGCAGCCACCACCAGGCCTATGCCTACCTGCTGGTGCCCGAGCTGGAGGGCCTGACCCGGCAGGCCCAGCAGCGGCTGGACGCCATCCAGCAGATGGAGGAGCTGGGCAGCGGCTTTTACCTGGCCATGCACGACCTGGAAATCCGCGGCGCCGGCGAGGTCCTGGGCGAAAACCAGAGCGGCAACATGATGGAAATCGGCTTTCAGCTCTACAACGAAATGCTGGCCGAGGCCGTGCGCAGCCTCAAAGCCGGCCGCGAACCCGATTTGCTGGCGCCCATGCAGGCCGCCACCGACATCAACCTGCACGCCCCCGCCCTGCTGCCCAATGACTACTGCGGCGACGTGCACCTGCGCCTGTCGTTCTACAAGAAGCTGGCCACCGCCCGCACCAACGAGCAGATCGACACCCTGGTAGAAGAGATCGTCGACCGCTTCGGCAAACTGCCGCCGCAGGCGCAGACGCTGATCGACGTGCACCGCCTGCGCGTGGCCAGCACGCCCTACGGCGTGACCAAGGTGGACGCGGCGCCCGGCGCCATCGCCATCCACTTCAGGCCCAACCCCCCGATCGACCCGATGGCCATCATCCAGCTGATCCAGAAGAACCGGCACATCAAGCTGGCCGGTAACGACAAGCTGCGCATCGAGCGCCAACTCCCCGAGCCCAGGGACCGGGCCCAACTGGTGCGCGACGTGCTGCGCAGCCTGGGGCAGCCGGTGCGCGCGGCCGAGCCCGCGCCCGCTTGATGCGCCCTTGCACTGGCCAGGACTTGGGAACACACTGGTGCCCTTGCAACGGATCGTTGTCCAGGGAGCCCGCCCCAACCGCACCCGGAGACCGCGCATGTCGTGTCCTGCTCTCCCACGCCCCTGGCCCCAGCGCCGTGCACTCGTGCTGGCCGCCGTGCTGGCGGTCGGCCTCTGCCTCTGCCCCGCAGCGCCCGCACAAACCGCCGGCAACGCCGATCCCGCCACGGTGGCGCGCGGCGCCTACCTGGTGCGCGGCATGGGCTGCGCCGACTGCCACACGCCGCTCAAGACGGGCCCCAAGGGCCCCGAGCCCGACCTGGCGCGTGGCCTGTCGGGCCACCCGCAGGGCATGGTGCTGCAGCCGCCAGCGCCCACGGCGGGCAGCCCCTGGATCTGGGGTGGCGCGAGCACCAACACGGCCTTCTGGGGCCCCTGGGGGGTCAGCTACGCCGCCAACCTGACACCCGACGCCACTGGCTTGAAGGCCTGGACGGCCGAGCAGTTCGTGCAGGCCATGCGCACCGGCCGGCACGCCGGCAGCGGCCGCCCGCTGATGCCACCCATGCCCTGGCCCGCCTTCGGCCAGTTGAACGATGCCGACCTGCATGCCATCTTTGCCTACCTGCTGGCGCAACCGGCCATCCACAACGAGGTGCCGGTCTATCAGCCGCCCGCCCCACGCTGACCCGGCCCGGCTCCTCACGGCAAGGCCGTATGATTTTGCGACCCCGCTTACGCTTGCACCATGTTTGAAGCCCAGCCCATCACCGCCACCGACAAACCCGCGCAGTACCGCGAACTGGCGAGCCAGGTGCAGGGCCTGCTGCACGGCGAGCGCAACTTCGTGGCCAACGCCGCCAACTTCGCGGCCCTGGTTTTCAACACCCTGCCTGATGTGAGCTGGTGCGGCTTCTACCTTGCCGAGGGCGATGGCCTGGTGGTGGGCCCCTTCCAGGGCCCGCCGGCCTGCGTGCGCATCGCTCGCGGGCGCGGCGTGTGCGGCGCCGCGGCGCTGTCGCGCCAGACCCAGCTGGTGCCCGACGTGGCGGCCTTTCCCGACCACATCTACTGCGACGGCGCGGCGCAATCCGAAGTGGTGGTGCCGCTGCTGCTGGCCGACGGCGGCCTGCTGGGCGTGTGGGACGTGGACAGCCACAGCCTGGCGCGCTTCGACGAGGACGACGCCCGCGGCATGGAACTGCTGTGCGCCGAGTTCATGCGGGCGCTCCACCCCAAGCCCAACTTGGCCGCCCGTGGCTGATCGCCTTTGGACTGGTTGCCCCTGCGGCGCCGTGCCCCGGATCCGAGCCGCCATCGCACGCCGCGGCTGGGCCTGGCTGGTGCTGCTGGCGCTGGCGCTGCCCGCTTGGGCCTTTGACGCCACCAGCGCGCGCGTCTTTGCCGACGCCGTGGTGCGCTCGGGCGACGCGGGTGGACTGGCCTTTGCCGTCGTGGACAAGCCGGGTGCCACCATCTGGGTGTTCGATCAACGCGGGCGCTTGCTGGGCCACAGCCCGGTGCTGGTGGGCCAGGCGCCGGGCGACGTGGCGCCGCCGGACATCGGTAGCCGTCCGCTGGCGCGCGTCAAGCCCTCCGAGAAGATCACCGCCGCCGGCCGCTACGTCACCGAGCCCGGCCGCAACGCACAGGGCGAGGACATCGTGTGGCTGGACTACGACGCCGCACTGTCCATGCACCGCGTACGCAACGTGCCGGGCGAGCGCCGCCCCGAGCGCCTGCGCACGCCCGGCACGGCCGACAAGCGCATCTCGTTCGGCTGCATCAACGTGCCCGCGCGCTTTTACGACCGCAGCATCGACCCCTGGTTTGCGCGCACGCCCGGCGTGGTTTACGTGCTGCCGGAAACCCGGCCGCCCCGGGAGCAATTCGGCTTCCTGCGCGGCGCAGACCACTAGAATTCAAGTCAAAAACGCCTCCCGCGCCCATGGGAAGCGCGCCACAAGCTATCAATTTCATAGTTCATGACTCTCCCACCCATCCCTCTCCCCGCGCGCCAGATCAGCCCCGGCCTGATGGTGCGCGGCGTGCAAGCGCCGCTGGACTTGCGCACGTTCCGGCTGATCGCCTTCGACATGGACTCGACGCTGATCAACATCGAATGCATCGACGAGATCGCCGCCGTGGCCGGCCGCAAGGCCGAGGTGTCGGCCATCACCGAGGCGGCGATGCGCGGCGAGATCAGCGACTTCAAGGACAGCCTGCGCCGGCGCTTGGCGCTTTTGGCCGGCGTGCCCGACGCGGCGCTGGAGCAGGTCTGGCGTGAGCGCCTGCGCCTGAACCCGGGCGCGGCCGAGCTGGTGCAGGCCTGCCAGCGCGCCGGGTTGAAGGTGCTGCTGGTGAGCGGCGGCTTTACTTTTTTTGCCGAGCGCGTGCGCCAGCAGCTGGGCTTGGACTTTGCGCGCAGCAACCAGCTCGAGATCGAGGACGGCCAGCTGACGGGCCGCGTCGTGCCGCAAAGCTGGGGCGACATCGTGGACGGCGCGATGAAGCGCCAGACCGTGCTGGACTGCTGCAGCCTGATCGGCTGCGCGCCGCAACAGGCCATTGCCGTGGGCGACGGCGCCAACGACCTGGCCATGATGGGTGCCGTGGGCCTGTCGGTGGCCTACCACGCCAAGCCCGCCGTGCGCGCGCAGGCCAGGGTGTCGATCGAATCGGGCGGGCTGGATCGCCTGCTGGACGTGCTGCGCTGATCCCGCACCGCCTGCTCGCCGCGGCTCAGGGCGCCCAGGCGGCGTGAAAACCGAACGGAATCACCTGCGGCGCATGCAGCAGTGCCAGGCACTGCATGCTGGCGGCATCGACCACGCCGATGCGCGTGCCTTCATCATCGTCGGCCAGGGTGGGCACCAGCAGTACGCCGTCGTCCTCGGCCTGTGCGCCGGGGCGCGGCACGAACAGCGGCTCGAGCTGGATCGCGCGCTCGCGCTGCCAGCAGCGTGTTTCGCCGGTTTGCATGTCCAGCCGCAGCGTGCGGTCGAAAAAGGGGCTGCTCCCAGCATCCAGCCCGGCCCCCCAGGCGATGCCGACGCGCGCATGGCCCCAGCGCGCGGGGTGCGCCTGCGGCAACTCGAAGCCGTGGCCGAAGGGCTCGACCAGCGCCTGGCTGCGGCCGGGCTCCAGCCGGTAGCGCGTCAGTTGCGGCACGGCGCGCAAGAGCTGGCCCTGGCGCAGCGGCGCCAGGCGCAGCTCATCGAATACGCGGGCGTCGTCATAGGTGGCCAGCTCGGCCACCAGAGCCTTGCCGTCCTCCCAGGCCTGCACGGCGTGAAAGCACATCATGGGCGGCGCGTCCCAGCTGCGCACGGCGCCATCGGCCAGCGCAATGGCGTGCAGGCGCGAGCCCGAGCCCGGTTCCCAGCGAAAGTTGCGGATATAAATAAGCCTTGGCGCTGAAGCGAAACGACAGCGGCTGCGCGCGCATCGCCGTCTCCCACACGATGGCGTGGCGCGCCGTCATGGCCAGGGCGTGGGTGTAGCCGGCCTTGGGCATGCGCAGGCGGGCCAGCACCTCGCGCCGGTTTGAGGCGGGCCGCAGCCGGAACAGCTTGACTTCGCACGTGGGCCCGAGCTGCGTGCCCACGTTCCAGTAGTTGCCCGCGTCGTCGGTGAACCCGTGCGCAGCCATCAGATGGATGCGGGCGTCGTCCGCCAGCGGCAGCGGCCCGGTGGTGGCCAGCGTGTCGGGATCGAAGCCCATGAGCGTCGGCGCTTCGGTGACGGCGATCCAGGCGGCGCCCACGCGCGACATCACCACCGCCGCGTTGTCGGTGACGGGCGCGCCCGCGAGGCGCGTCCACAGCGAGGCCGGACTCGGCGTGTCGAACTCGGCCGTGGCGGGGGCGCCGCGGGCCATGGCCTGAAGGTAGGACTGGCTGCGCACGAAGCGGCTGCGGTACTGCACGCCACCCGGCCCGATCTGCAGGCGGTGCAGCATGGCCAGGCCGTCGAACCAGTGCTCGAAATGCCCGTGTGGCAGCTCCCACAGGGCAGGACCATTGAGCAGCAGGCGCCCGCGCAGCCAGTCGGGCAGACGACCTTGCACCAACACCGGCGCGTCGTCGATCTCGCGCGCGCCCGAATAGAAACCACGGCGGCGCCCCGCCGTGGTGTAGCCGGCAGCGACGGGAACCGGTGCGTCGGGCGTGGCGGGCATGGCATGACCCTCCTGTGAGCGGGAAATGTTCAGGCGTCCGCGGGCGCCAGTTGTTCGGCCCATTCGTAGAGGGCCTCGAGCACGGCCTGGCCACGCTCATCCTCCGTGGTCTCGGCCAAGGCGTCGATGCGATCGAACAAGGCGGCAATGGTCAGCGCGCCCGCCTCGCCCGCCATCAGCCGGGCACTGCGGTGGGCCTGCCACTGCGCCCGCTCGGCCTGGCTCAGCGTATCGGGGAAATTGCGTGCCCGATAGCGCAGCAGCAGCTCGGCCAGGCGCTCGTCGTCAAAGCCGGTGCGTGCCAGCGCCAGCTCTTGCGGGCCCAGTCCGCGCAACTGGTTCAGGCGCCGGCGATCGGCATCACCCAGAAAGCCGCCATACAGATCCTCGTCCACGTCCACCGCGGCCGCACCGGCCGGACGGGCATAGACCTGCGCCCACAGCGCGCTCAGGTCGGGCAGCGCGCGCAGGCGCTCCAGATGCGTCTGCGCCAGGCCCCAATCGATGCCCCAGCGCTCGGCCAGATCGGGGCGGCGGGTTCGAAGCGTGTCCACGTTGCCGATGACGATCGGCGACTTGTTGAGGTGCACGCCCTTGACCGCCAGTCGCGTCACGCCCTCGGGCAGTTCGGTCGCGGCGACGAACAGGCGCGCGCGCACTTCGTCCGGCTTCAGGCCGGCCAGCTCGCCCGGATCAAACGCCAGGTCCCAAGCCAGCAGCTCGTTCTTGTTGGTGGGGTGCATGGCCAGCGGCGCCATCACGGCAATGCAGCCGCGCGCCGCTGCAAAGCGGCCGCTGACGTGCAAGAACGGCCGCGCCTCGCGCAGCGTGGCGGGCAGGCCCAGCTCCTGCGCCACGCGGTCCTTCTTGCGCAGGGCCAGGCAGAAGTCGAACAGCCTGGGGTTGGTGCGGCGGATGAGGCGTGCCAGGGCGATGGTGGCGCGCACGTCCGACAGCGCATCGTGCGCCGCCTCGTGCGCCAGGCCGTTGGCGGCGCTCAGGCGCTCCAGCTTGAAGGACGTCGTCCCATCGTCGGCCCGGGGCCACTCGATGCCTTCGGGCCGCAGAGCATGGGCGCAGCGCACCACGTCCAGCAGGTCCCAGCGGCCGCAGCCGTCACGCCACTCGCGCGCGTAGGGATCGATCAGGTTGCGCCACAGCAAGAAGCGCGTCACCTCGTCGTCAAAGCGGATCGAGTTGTAGCCCACGCCGATGGTGCCCGGCTGCCCCAACGCGGCGTTGATGCGGTCGGCAAATTCATGCTCCGGCAAGCCTTTGGCGGCGCACTCCTGCGGCGTGATGCCGGTAATCAGGCAAGCCTCGGGCTCGGGCAGCCGGTCTTGCGGCGGCTGGCAGTACAGCATCAGGGGGTCGCCGATTTCATTCAGCTCGGCATCGGTGCGAATGGCGGCAAACTGCGCCGGCCAGTCGCGCCGCGGCCGCGCGCCGAAGGTTTCATAGTCGTGCCAGAGAAAGGTGGGCGAAGGCATGGCGCCAAGCATAACCACGCGACCGGGTGGCAGGGGGGCGTGGCCCAAGAAAAAGGGCCCGGAATACATCCGGGCCCTTGTATATGGTGGAGCTGGGGGGACTTGAACCCCCGTCCGCAAATCTTCCACGCCCAGTTCTACATGCTTAGCGGTCTGATTTGAATCTCGCCATCCGCATCGCGCAGTCGCACGCTATGCGGGCAGCCAGTGCCCTTGAATCTCACCTGCGCCCAAGGCACCCGGATGCAGGCCAGCCGATGTGGATTCCCTCGCAGCCGGGACGGCTTGCGCCGCCCTTGCCCAGCCCATCGGCCTGCTGTTGCGAGGCTCACCGGTGTTTAGGCGGCGAGTGCGAAACGTTCGTCGTTTGCAGTTAGTTTGTTTCAGCGGTTTTACGAGGTGACTGAACCTCGGCATGCCCTGAGGCGATTCCAACCCACGTCGAAACCAATGCAGCCCCTGGAGCTTGATATTTTAGGCCGATTCGAGCCAGTTCAAGAGCTCGATGGGCTGGTCGATCACGGCATCGGCCGGCCAGGCATCGACCTGCGCCTGCGCTCCCAGATAGCCATAGCGCGCCGCCACGGTGCGCATGCCAGCCGCCTTGCCGGCCTGCATGTCACGTTCGTCGTCTCCCACGTAGATGCACTGCGCGGGTGCCGCGCCGACCTGGCGCATGGCCTCGATCAGGGAAGCCGGATGGGGCTTGAGGTGGGGCGTGGTGTCGCCGCTGACGATGGCGCGGGCGCTGGCAAACAGTGGCAGGCTGGCCGTCAGCGGCAGGGTGAAGCGCGCCGCCTTGTTGGTGACCACGCCCCAGTCAACGCCACGGTCGTGAAGCGCCGTGAGCAGCGGCTCGACACCCTCGAAAGGCCGGGTGGTGCGCGTCATGATCTGCTCGTAGCGCCGCAGAAACTCGTCGCGCAGGCCGTCATAGCCGGGGTCGGCGGGCGTCAAGCCGAAAGCCACCTTGAGCATGCCCCGTGCGCCCGATCCGGCGCTGGTGCGATAGAGCCCGGCGGCCAGCGAAGGCAGGCCCCGCACACGCCGCATGTCGTCGGCCGCCTGGCCCAGATCGGCCGCGCTGTCGAGCAGCGTCCCGTCGAGGTCAAACAGGACGCAGCGGACGCCGGCCAGGCCCGTCACGGCGCGGCAAGCACCGGCTTGCGCGCGGCGACCATGTAGTTGACCGCGCAGTCATCGGTCAGGCGATAGCGACGCGACAGGGGGTTGTAGCTGAGGCCGCTGCTGCGCTGCAGCTCCAGACCCGCGTCGCGGCAAAAGCGCGCCAGCTCGCTGGGCCGGATGAAGCGCGCGTATTCGTGCGTGCCGCGGGGCACCAGGCCCAGCACGTATTCGGCACCCACGATGGCGAGCGCGAAGGAGCGCGGGTTGCGGTTGATGGTCGAAAAGAACACCGATCCGCCCGGCTTGACCAGCGCCGCGCAGGCTTGGACCACCGAAGCGGGATCGGGCACGTGCTCGAGCATTTCCATGCAGGTGACCGCATCAAACGCCTCTGGCTGCTGCGCTGCCAGGTCTTCGGCCGACACGGCGCGGTAGGCCACGCAGGCCGTCTGCGCCTCCAGGGCATGCAGTTCGGCCACTTTCAGGGATTTCTCTGCCAGATCGATGCCCAGCACGTCGGCTCCGCGCCGGGCCATGGCGTCGGCCAAGATGCCGCCGCCGCAGCCGACATCCACCACGCGGGCACCGCTCAAAGGGTGCATGCGGTCGATCCAGTCCAGGCGCAGGGGGTTGATCTGGTGCAGGGGAGCGAATTCACCATCCAGATCCCACCAGCGGTGGGCCAAGGCGGAAAACTTGGCCAGTTCGGCCTGATCGACATTGCTTGCGGACATGGCGTGATTGTCCCACGTCACCCGCTGGGCCCGGGGCCAAGCGTGGGCAATGTCCCAAAAACAAAAAACCTTGGGAACTTTCGTCCCCAAGGCCCTTGTCCGGCCGATTCCGAAAAAACCGGAATCAGCGGCCGATTGACCGAATATACGATCAGTTGGCGCGCGTACCGACCACTTCGATCTCGACGCGGCGGTTCTTGGCGCGGCCTTCGGCAGTCTTGTTGCTGGCGATGGGTTGCGATTCACCCTTGCCTTCGGTGTACACGCGGTTGCGCTCGATGCCCTTGGACACCAGATAGGCCTTGACGGCCTCAGCGCGACGCACCGACAGTTTCTGGTTGTAGGCAGCTGAACCGACGGAGTCGGTGTGACCCACGGCAATGATCACTTCCAAGTTGATGCCCTTGATCTTGCTGACCAAGTCATCCAGCTTGGCGCGGCCTTCGGGTTTGAGCACGGCCTTGTCGAAGTCGAAGAAGGTGTCGGCAGCGAAGGTGACCTTCTGGGCAGCAACAGGAGCCGGAGCCTTGGCAGCGGGGGCAGGGGCAGCAGCCGGAGCGGGCGCAGCAGCCGGGGCCGGCGCTGCCTTGGGCGCGACAGCAGCACCATCGCAGCCGACAGCCGCCGTGGCGGGCGTCCAGCTGGAATCGCGCCAGCACAGCTCGTTCGTGCCGTTCTTCCAGACCAGCTCGCCGGTGCCGTTTTGCCAGTTGTCGACGACATTGCCACCATTGGCGGCCTTCACTTGCGCGACAGCAGCCGTAGCGAGGGCAGCAGAGGCAAACAAGACCGCGATTTTGTTCAGTTTGTTCATGATTCTCCTCATGGGAAAAAGCCGCAGCCGGGCTGCGAAAAACGGACGCTTCAAGTGACCACCACCGAAAACGCTGAAATCGATTGTGCCACACGTCCCCGCGCAAACCGAAGCAATCAAGGCCCGCGACCCCACGCCCAAGCCCGAAAACCAGCGATTCGTTGCTTCCAAGCCACAACCCAAAGCCCCTAAAATCGTCCGTTTTCGCCTGCTCGGTCCGTCTGCATATATATGACTTCATTCGCCAAGGAAACCCTCCCGGTCACGCTCGAAGAGGAGATGCGGCGAAGCTATCTGGACTACGCCATGAGCGTGATCGTGGGCCGGGCCCTGCCCGACGCGCGCGACGGCCTCAAGCCCGTGCACCGGCGCGTGCTCTACGCCATGCACGAGCTCAACAACGACTGGAACCGGCCCTACAAGAAGTCGGCGCGCATCGTCGGCGACGTGATCGGCAAGTACCACCCGCACGGCGACAGCGCGGTGTACGACACCATCGTGCGCATGGCACAGGACTTCTCGCTGCGCCACATGCTGGTGGACGGCCAAGGCAACTTCGGCAGCGTGGATGGCGACAACGCGGCCGCCATGCGCTACACCGAGATCCGGCTGGCCAAGATCGCGCACGAAATGCTGGCCGACATCGACAAGGAGACGGTGGACTTCGGCCCCAACTACGACGGCAGCGAGACCGAGCCGCTGGTGCTGCCCACGCGCCTGCCCAACCTGCTGGTCAACGGTTCGGGCGGCATCGCGGTGGGCATGGCTACCAACATTCCGCCGCACAACCTGAACGAGGTGGTCGACGCCTGCCTGCACCTGCTGCGCCAGCCCGAGGCCGGCCTGGATGAATTCATGGAGATCATCCCGGCGCCGGACTTTCCCACCGGCGGCATCATCCACGGCATCCAGGGCGTGCGCGAGGGCTACCGCACCGGGCGCGGCCGCGTGGTGATGCGCGCCAAGTGCCACTGCGCGGCCCGCGACCGCGGCCAGCGCCAGGCCATCATCGTCGACGAGCTGCCCTACCAGGTCAACAAGAAGACGCTGCAGGAGCGCATGGCCGAGCTGGTGCACGAGAAGAAGATCGAGGGCATCAGCCACATCCAGGACGAGTCCGACAAGTCGGGCATGCGCCTGGTGATCGAGCTCAAGCGTGGCGAAGTGCCCGAGGTGGTGCTCAACAACCTGTACAAGCAGACCCAGCTGCAGGACACCTTCGGCATCAACATGGTGGCGCTGATCGACGGCCAGCCACGACTGTGCAACCTGAAGGACCTGCTGAGCGTCTTCCTGCAACACCGGCGCGAGGTGGTGACGCGGCGCACCGTGTTCGACCTGCGCAAGGCACGCGAGCGCGGCCACGTGCTGGAGGGCCTGGCCGTGGCCCTGGCCAACATCGACGAGTTCATCCGCATCATCCGCGAGTCGCCCACGCCGCCGGTGGCCAAGGCCGAGCTGATGGCGCGCAGCTGGGACAGCGCCATCGTGCGCGAGATGCTCACGCGCACCCGCGCCGACGGCGTGGTCATCAGCGCGGATGACTACCGGCCCGAAGACCTGGAGCGCCAGTGCGGCCTGCAGGCCGATGGCCTGTACCGCCTGTCGGACACACAGGCACAAGAAATCCTGCAGATGCGCCTGCAGCGCCTGACCGGGCTCGAGCAGGACAAGATCATTGCCGAGTACAAGGACGTGATGGCCCAGATCGACGATCTGCTCGACATCCTGGCGCGGCCCGAGCGCGTCTCGGCCATCATTGGCGACGAGCTGACCGCGCTGCGCACCGAATTCGGCCAAACCAAGGCCGGCGCACGCCGCTCCAGCATCGAGCCCAATGCGCAGGACCTCGCCACCGAGGACCTGATCGCGCCCACCGACATGGTGGTCACGCTCAGCCACACCGGCTACATCAAGGCGCAGCCCCTGTCCGAGTACCGCGCCCAGCGGCGCGGCGGACGCGGCAAGCAGGCCACAGCCACCAAGGAAGACGACTGGATCGACCAGCTCTTCATCGCCAACACGCACGACTACATCCTGTGCTTTTCCAACCGCGGCCGGGTGTACTGGCTCAAGGTGTGGGAGGTGCCCTCGGGTTCGCGCGGCTCGCGCGGGCGCCCCATCGTCAACATGTTCCCGCTGGCCGAGGGCGAGAAGGTGAACGTGGTGCTGCCGCTGACGGGCGAGATGCACAGCTTCCCGGACAATCACTTCATCTTCATGGCCACATCCATGGGCACGGTCAAGAAGACCATGCTCTCGGAGTTCAGCAACCCGCGCAAGGCCGGCATCATCGCGGTCGATTTGGACGAGGGCGACTTCCTGGTCGGCGCCGCACTGACCGACGGCGCGCACGACGTGATGCTGTTCTCCGACGGTGGCAAGGCGGTCCGCTTCGACGAGAACGACGTGCGCCCCATGGGTCGCGGCGCGCGTGGCGTGCGCGGCATGTCGCTGGAAGACGGCCAGAGCGTGATCGCGATGCTGGTGGCCGACGGCGAGGCCGGCACCGGGCAGGCCGGCGCCGAGACCCGCACCAGCGTGCTCACCGCCACCGAAAACGGTTACGGAAAGCGTACCAACATTACCGAGTACACGCGCCACGGCCGAGGCACCAAGGGCATGATCGCCATCCAGCAAAGCGAGCGCAACGGCCGGGTCGTGGCCGCCACGCTGGTCGGCGCCGACGATGAGATCATGCTCATCACCGACAAGGGCGTGCTGGTGCGCACCCGCGTGGCCGAGATCCGCGAAATGGGCCGCGCCACGCAAGGCGTCACGCTCATCGCGCTGGACGAAGGAACGCAGCTCAGCGGCTTGCAGCGCATCGTGGAAAATGACGCCCAGGAGGCGGGCGACGACCCCCAAACCATTGAACCAACGGAGTAATCCATCTTGAAGACTTCCCTTTCCAAACTGTCGGCAACGGTCCTGTTCGTGGCCATCTGCGCCGTGTCCACCGGCGCCCAGGCACAAGACGCCAAGAAGGCTCTGGCCACCAAGCTGGCACAGATGCAAGCCAAGTCCGACGGCGCGTCCATGGCCGACCAGTTGACGGCCGACGCGGTGCAACTGCCGCTGGCGACCTGGTCGCAGCGCCTGGACGAGTCCGTGCCACCGGCGCGCCAGAAGGATGTGCGCGACAAGCTGGACGTCGAACTCAAGAAGTTCGCCGACAACACGCACAAGGCCATCGAGGCGCAGGTGAACAAGGCCGCCGAGTCCGCGCTGGTGCCCCTTTTCATGGACAAGCTGAGCGAAGACGAAATGAAGACCGTCATCACCTACATGGAATCGTCTGCTGCGCTCAAATTCCAGTCACTCAGCGCTGACGCCGGCAACGCCTGGGCGCAGAAGGTCATCGAAGCCACGCGCGCCACGGTCGAGGCCAACGTCAAGTCCTTTGACGCTGCCGCGACCAAGATCGTGGGCGTGCCGGCCACGCCGCCCACCACAGGCGCCGCCTCGGGCAGCAAGAAGTAAGCGTATCGTCCCCCAGGCGCCGGCCCCGTTGGCCGGCGCTTTTTTGACCTGGCATGAGCACCACCCCCATCCAAACCGAGGCATTGGCCCAACTGCGCAAGCGCATCGATGGCCTGGACAGCCAGCTGCTGTCCCTGCTCAACGAGCGCGCCCGCGTGGCCGAGGAGGTGGGCGCGCTCAAGCGCCAGGAGGGCACACCGTTTTTCCGCCCCGACCGGGTGGCCCAGGTCATCGCCAAGGTGCAGCAGGCCAACCCCGGCCCCTTGCTCAACCAGCATGTGGCGGCCATCTGGCGCGAGGTCATGTCGGCCTGCCTGGCGCTGGAGGTGCCGCAGCGCGTGGCCGTGCTGGGCCCCGAGGGCACTTTCACCGAGCAGGCCGCGGTCGAATTTTTCGGCAGCGCGGCCAACCTCATCTATTGCCAGAGCTTCGACGAGGTGTTTCACGCCACGGCGGCCGGCACGGCGCAGTTCGGCGTGGTGGCGGTCGAGAACTCCACCGAAGGGGTCGTGGCGCGCTCGTTCGACCTGTTCCTGCATTCGCCGGTGCACATCATCGGCGAGGTCAGTCTGCTGGTGCGCCACAACCTGCTGCGCCGCACGGCGGGGCTGGAGGGCATCGAGGTCGTCATGGCCCATCCCCAGGCACTGATGCAGTGCCACCGCTGGCTGTTGCAGCACCTGCCGCACGCCGAGCGCCGCGCCGTATCGAGCAATGCCGAGGGCGCGCGCCTGGCGGCCGAAAACCCGGCCTGGGCCAGCCTGGCCAGCGAACGCGCCGCGGCCCAGTTCGGGTTGCACATCGCGGCCCACGCGGTGCAGGACGAGGCTTACAACCGCACGCGCTTTGCCGTCATCTGCCTGCCGCAAACGCTCAGCATGCCCGTGCCCACCGGGCGCGACTGCACCAGCATCGTGGTGTCGGTGCCCAACAAGCCGGGCTCGGTGCACGACATGCTGACCCCGCTCAAGAAGCACGGCGTCAGCATGACGCGCTTCGAGTCGCGCCCGGCCAAGTCGGGCCAGTGGGAATACTATTTTTATATCGACATCGCCGGCCACCCGAGCGAGCCGCACATCCAGGCCGCGCTGGGCGAGTTGCGCGCGTTGTGCGCGTTCTACAAGGTGCTGGGCGCCTACCCCCTGGGAAACGATGTTTGAACAACTCGGTCTGATCGGCTGCGGCCTGATGGGCGGTTCCCTGGCGCTGGCGCTCAAGCGCGCTGCGCTGGTGCGCCGCGTGGTTGGCTACAGCAAGTCGCCTTCGACCACCGAGCGGGCGCGTCAGATGGGCGTGATCGACATCGAGGCGCCCTCGGCGCTGCAGGCGGTGTCCGGCTCCGACCTGGTGGTGCTGGCCGTGCCCGTGGCCGCCACCGAAGCCACCTTCAAGTCCATCCGCCACCTGCTCACGCCCGAGATGCTGGTGATCGACGTGGGCTCGACCAAGCGCGACGTGGTGGACGCGGCGCGGCGCACGCTCAAGGCCAGCGTGGGCGCCTTCGTGCCCTGCCACCCCATCACCGGTCGTGAAGTGGCCGGGGTCGAGAACGCCGACGCCGAGCTGTACAAGGGCAAGCAGGTCATCCTGACGCCGATCGAGCGCACGCTGACGCGCAAGATCGAACAGGCCACCGCGCTGTGGAAGGCGCTGGGCTGCCGCGTGTTCAGCATGTCGCCCGAGTCGCACGACGCGGCCTTTGCCGCCGTCAGCCACCTGCCCCATCTGATCGCGTTTGCGCTGATGCACAGCCTGAACGAGCAACCGCACGGCAAGGACTATCTGTCCATGGCCGGCCCCGGTTTTCGCGACTTCAGCCGCATTGCCGCCAGCGACCCCCAGGTGTGGCGCGACGTGCTGATCGCCAATCGCGAGGAGCTGGCCGCGCAGGTGCGCCACTTCCAGCAGGCACTGGCCCAGTTCGAGCAGCGCATTGCTGCCGGCCAGGCCGACGCGCTGGAGCAACTCATCACCCAGGCCAGCCACAGCCGCGCCACCTGGCGCGTGTCGCCCGGCGCTCAATAAAGAGCACCGGGCGTGGCCGGCGACCTACCCCGCTCCCTCGTGTACGACCTGCCTTTTCTCGACCTGCCGCCCCTGCGCGCCGTGCATGACCGCGTGCGTCTGCCCGGCTCCAAGAGCATCTCCAACCGCGTGCTGCTGCTGGCTGCACTGTGCGCCGGCCGCACCGTGGTGCATGAGCTGCTCGACTCCGATGACACCCAGGTCATGCTGGCCGCCCTGCGCCAGCTGGGCTGCGGCGTGACGCTGGAGGGCACGCGCGCCACCATCGACGGCATCGGTGCTCGGCCGCGCCAGGCCCAGGCCGACCTGTTCCTGGGCAATGCCGGCACCGCCATGCGCCCGCTCACCGCGGCGCTGGCCGTGCTGGGCGGTGCCTACCACCTGCACGGCGTGCCGCGCATGCACGAGCGCCCCATCGGCGACCTGGTCGATGCCCTGCGCGCGCTGGGCTGCCGCATCGACTACAGCGGCCAACCGGGCTACCCGCCGCTGACCATCGGCACGCCGGCACTCAAGCTCGACCAGCCCATCCCGGTACGCGGCGACGTCTCCAGCCAGTTCCTCACTGCGCTCCTGATGGCACTGCCGCTGGCGGCCGCGCAGGCCCCTGCGGACGGCATCGTGATCGAGGTGCAGGGCGAGCTGATCTCCAAGCCCTATATCGACATCACGCTGAAGCTGCTGGCGCGCTTTGGCGTGGCGGTGCAGCGCCAAGGCTGGCAGCGCTTTGTCATCCCGCGCGGCAGCCGTTATGCATCGCCGGGCGAAATCCACGTCGAGGCCGACGCCTCGTCTGCTAGCTATTTCATAGCTGCTGGCGCTTTATCCGAAAGCGCTGAAGCCCGAAATGGCTTGAAGATCGAAGGCGTGGGCGCCGACTCGATTCAAGGCGACATCGGTTTTGTCGACGCCGCCCGCCAGATGGGCGCCCAGATCACGAGCGGCCCCAACTGGCTGCAAGTGCGCCGGGGCGCCTGGCCGCTCAAGGCCATCGACCTGGACTGCAACGCCATCCCCGACGCCGCCATGACCCTGGCGATGCTGGCCTTGTACGCCGACGGTCCCAGCGTGCTGCGCAACATCGCCAGCTGGCGCGTGAAAGAAACCGACCGCCTGGCCGCCATGGCCTGCGAGCTGCGCAAGCTGGGCGCCACCGTCCAGGAAGGGCCCGACTTCCTGCGCATCACGCCGATCGCACCCGGCCAGTGGCGTGCCGCGGCCATGGCCACCTACGACGACCACCGCATGGCCATGTGCGCCTCGCTGGCGGCCTTCAACCCGGACGGCATTCCCGTGCGCATCGAAGATCCGCGCTGCGTGGCCAAGACCTTCCCCGACTACTTTGAAACCCTGTTCGGCATCGCCCACCCCCGTGCTGGCGTGCCCGTCATCTGCATCGACGGCCCCACCGCCTCGGGCAAGGGCACCCTGGCCAGCGCCCTGGCCGCGCGCCTGGGCTGGCACTACCTGGACTCGGGCGCGCTGTACCGCCTGACCGGCCTGGCGGCGCGCCAGCAGGGCGTGGCACTGGAGGCCGCACACGAGAAGCGCCTGGCCGAGCTGGCCCGCACGCTGTCCCTGCGCTTTGCCGATGGGCGGGTGTGGCTGGACGGCCAGGACGTGAGCGAGGCCATCCGTGCCGAGCAGGCCGGCATGGACGCCTCGCGCGTTTCCGCCCTGCCCTCAGTGCGCACGGCGCTCCTCGATCTGCAGCGCCATGCGGCCCGCCTGCCGGGTCTGGTGGCCGACGGGCGCGACATGGGCACGGTGATCTTCCCGGCGGCCCCGCTCAAGGTCTTTCTCACCGCCGGCGTGCAGCAACGCGCCGAGCGCCGGCATAAGCAATTGATTTCCAAGGGCATTTCGGTTACACTCGAGCGTCTTTGCGCAGACTTGCAGGAGCGCGATGCGCGCGATCAAACGCGGACATCGGCGCCCCTCAGGAGTGCCCCAGATGCGCTGCTGCTGGACAACTCCCAGTTGTCGATCGAGCAATCGGTCGAACAGGTGTTGGGCTGGTGGCAGGCAAGGCTGCCTTTCTGACCCGTCCGGGCCAGCCAGGCGCCGCAAAGCGAACGGCCACCTCCGCCGAAGGGTAAGGCTGCTGTTCAACCGGCCCACCGGCTTGCGCTTGGCCCCTTCCGGGTGCAGCGAGCCTGGTGGTTTTTTCAACCGTCAACCGCGGCCTTTGCGCCGTCATCACCTTCCACCTCCCAGTCTTTGAAGCGATTGCAATCGTGCCGTCGCAAACCTGCGTGCGTGGACAAGGAAACCCTCATGTCTGAATCTTTTGCCGCCCTGTTCGAAGAATCCCTGCAGCGCACCGTGATGCGCCCGGGCGAAGTCATCCCCGCCGAAGTGGTGCGGGTCGAGCACAACTTTGTCGTCGTCAACGCCGGCCTCAAGTCCGAGGCCTACATCCCGATCGACGAATTCAAGAACGATCAGGGCGAAATCGACGTCGAGCCCGGCGCCTTCGTGCCGGTGGCCATCGGTTCGATCGAAAACGGCTACGGCGACACCATCCTGTCGCGCGACACCGCCAAGCGCCTGGCCTCCTGGCTGGCGCTCGAAAAAGCCCTGGAGTCGGGCGAGTTCGTCACCGGCACCACCAGCGGCAAGGTCAAGGGCGGCCTCACGGTGCTGGTCAACGGCATCCGCGCCTTCCTGCCCGGCTCGCTGGTCGACACCCGCCCCACCAAGGACCTGACCCCCTACGAAAACAAGACCCTGGAGTTCAAGGTCATCAAGCTCGACCGCAAGCGCAACAACGTGGTGCTCTCGCGCCGCGCCGTGGTCGAAGCCAGCATGGGCGAAGAGCGCGCCAAGCTGATGGAAACCCTGAAGGAAGGCGCCGTGGTGCACGGCGTGGTCAAGAACATCACCGAGTACGGCGCCTTCGTCGACCTGGGCGGCATCGACGGCCTGCTGCACATCACCGACATGGCCTGGCGCCGCGTGCGCCACCCGAGCGAAGTAGTGCAGACCGGCCAGGAAATCGACGCCAAGATCCTCAAGTTCGACACCGAGAAGCAGCGCGTCAGCCTGGGCCTCAAGCAGATGGGCGACGACCCCTGGATGGGTGTCAGCCGCCGCTATCCGCAAGGCACGCGCATGTTCGGCAAGGTCACCAACATTGCCGACTACGGCGCCTTCGTCGAGCTCGAACCCGGCATCGAAGGTCTGGTGCACGTGTCCGAGATGGACTGGACCAACAAGAACGTGGCGCCCAGCAAGATCGTCTCCATGGGCGACGAGGTCGAGGTCATGATCCTCGAGATCGACGAGGACAAGCGCCGCATCTCCCTGGGCATGAAGCAGTGCCGCGCCAACCCGTGGCAGGAGTTCGCGCAGAACACCAAGCGCGGCGACCGCGTGCACGGCCCGATCAAGTCGATCACCGACTTCGGCGTGTTCGTCGGCCTGGCCGCCGGCATCGACGGCCTGGTGCACCTGTCCGACCTGTCCTGGAACGAGCCCGGCGAAGCCGCCGTGCGCAACTACAAGAAGGGCCAGGACGTCGAGGCCATCGTGCTGGCCGTGGATGTGGAGCGCGAGCGCATCAGCCTGGGCATCAAGCAGCTCGACCAGGACCCGTTCACCACCTTCGTCACCGTCAACGACAAGGGCCAGACCGTGTCGGGCACTGTCAAGACCGTGGACGCGCGGGGTGCCGAGATCGACCTGGGCAACGACGTGCTGGGCTACCTGCGCGCCTCCGAGATCAGCCGTGACCGCGTGGAAGACGCCAGCCAGGTGCTGAAGGTCGGCGACGAAGTGACCGCCGTGGTGGTCAACGTCGACCGCAAGACGCGCAACATCCAGCTGTCGGTCAGGGCCAAGGACGCCGCCGACCAGCAGGAAGCCATGGCCAGCCTGAACCAGTCCACCGGCAACGCCGGCACCACCAGCCTGGGCGCCCTGCTGCGCGCCAAGCTGGACAGCGGCGACAAGGCCTGAGACCGGGTCGGTGTCGAGCGCTGAACCCGCGGTTTTCGCTCGACACCCAACGCACCTCGCAAGCATGACCCGCTCCGACCTCGTCGAGCAACTGGCCGAACGATTCGGCCAGTTGACCCAGCGCGACGCCGACACCGCCGTCAAGGCCATCCTCGAGGCCATGAGCGACTCCCTGGTGCGCGGCCATCGCATCGAGATTCGCGGCTTTGGCAGCTTCTCGGTCAACCACCGGCCGCCGCGCATGGGGCGCAACCCGCGCACCGGGCAAAGCGTGCCGATTCCGGAGCGCCGCGTGCCGCACTTCAAACCGGGCAAAGCCTTGCGCCAGGCCATCGAAGCGCCGCCCCCAGCCGCTAAAATTTGAGGATTCCGCAAGGGGAATCCATGACCGGACTCATCCGGCTGCTGAAGTGGATACTGAAGGCAGCCGTTTTTTTTGCCCTGTTCGCGTTCGCACTCAACAACCAGCAGGACGCCACGGTGCACCTGGCCTTTGGCCACCAGTGGCGCGCTCCCGTGACCCTGATCGTGCTGGCCGCCTTTGCGCTGGGCATGGTGGTGGGCGTGCTGGGCATGCTGCCCGGCTGGTGGGCCCGACGCACGCCGGGTGCACCCACTCCGCCCGCCGCCGTCCCCGAGCCCCCGGCCTTGGCCGGCCAAGCCCCTGTGACCCCGCCCGATGGAATTTGACTTCACCTGGATCCTGCTGGGCCTGCCGATCGCGTTTGCGCTGGGCTGGCTGGCCTCGCGACTGGATTTGCGCCAGCTGCGCATCGAAGACCGCCAGGCGCCCAAGGCTTATTTCCGGGGCCTGAGCTACCTGCTCAACGAGCAGCAGGACCAGGCCATCGACGCCTTCATCGAGGCGGTGCAGAAGGACCCCGACACCTCCGAGCTGCACTTTGCGCTGGGCAACCTGTTTCGCCGCCGCGGCGAGACCGAGCGCGCCGTGCGCGTGCACCAGCACCTGCTGGCGCGCGCCGACCTGAGCCGGGACGACCACGAGCGCGCCCAGCACGCGCTGGCGCAGGACTTTCTCAACGCCGGCCTGCTCGACCGCGCCGAGGACGCGCTGCACAAGCTCGAAGGCACGCGCTACCAGGAGCAGGCCTGGCTGACACTGCTGACCCTGCACGAGCGCTCGCGCAGCTGGCCGCAGGCCGCCGACGTGGCCCAGCGGCTGCAGCAGGCCGGGCACGGCGACTTCAGCGCCCGGCTGGCGCACTACCAGTGCGAGCAGGCCGAGCAGGCGCTGCACAAGAAGGGCGACAGCGCCACCGCCCGCCACCTGCTGGATGCAGCCATTGCCAGCGCCCCGCAGGTGGCCCGCCCGCGCATCCAGTTGGCCGGCATGCTGGCGGCCGCCGGCGATGCGCCCGGCGCCTTCGATCTGCTGGTTCAGGTGGGCCAGCACGCGCCCCAGGCGGTGCCGCTGATCGCCAGCGAATGGGTGCGCCTGGCCCGCCTGGCCGGGCGCCTGCCCGCGGTCGTCGAGCAGCTGGACCGCTGCTATGCCCAGACACCGTCGGTGGACGTGGCCGACGCGCTGGTGCAGGCCGAAGTGGCGCGCGGCACCGCAATGGCGCAGGCGCGCGAGGGCTATGTGCGCCACATGGCGCAGGAGCCCTCGCTGATCGCCGCCGCGCGCTGGCTGGCCCACGAGCCCTTTGCGCAGGATGGCGCCCACGCCACCGTGCAGCGTTCGGTCGAACACGCCACCCGTCCGCTGGCGCGCTACCGCTGCGCCGCCTGCGGCTTTGAAACCCAGGGTTATTTCTGGCAATGCCCCGGCTGCCAGGCCTGGGAAAGCTTTCCACCGCGCCGCATCGAGGAGCTGTGAAGGGTCAAAGGCGTGGGCCAGCCCGCGACGAGCCCTCGAATTGCTATCATAAAAATAGCTTGTTGCGCTTGCCCGGCGGGCGCCGGAGGCCAAAAACCTTCCAAATCGTCCGGACGCCCCGTGCGCGCAGCAACGGCCATCAGATCGCCGCCTCGCTGCCCACGCTGCCCTGCGCCCCCGGCGCCAGTCGCTCGGGCGAGATGTAGGCGCGGCGGAAGGTCTCGAAGTCCACGCGGTCGCTCGCCTCGATGCGCTTTTGCGCGGCCCAGGATTCAGCCGCCAGCGTGTCGAAGCGCTGCTTGAGCGCGGCCGCATAGGGCAGCGCCAGCAGTTCGGCGCGCGAGCGCTGCGAGCAGGCGCGCACGAAGTCGATGTAGCTGCCCTGGTGCTGCTCGCGCACGCGGCGCAGCACACGCGCCGAGGGCAGCTCGTCGAACGCCGTGAAGGCGCGCTGCGCCCGGGCCAGCGCCGCGGCGTAGCGGCTGGCGCCGTCCACCCGATCCATGGTCTGGGCAATGGGCGCCAGCTGCGCCAGCAGCTGCTCGGCCCAATCGGTCAGGCGCACGGCCCGGCCGTCGCGTTCCAGCTCAAGGCCCGGCTCGCGCCCGCGCGCGGCCGTCAGGTGCTGGTTGCGCTTGAGCGCGGCAATCTCCTGCGGCGTGTCGGGCGGGCTGTCGCTGAGCAGGCAGTGCAGCAGGAACAGATCCAGAAAACGCGCGGTGTCGGCATGGATGCCCACGGTCTCGAACGGATCCAGGTCCATCAGGCGCACCTCCACGTACTCGACGCCGCGCTCGCGCAGCGCGTGCAGCGGCCGCTCGCCCGAGCGGATCACGCGCTTGGGCCGGATGGTGCCGTAGAACTCGTTTTCGATCTGCAGCAGCGTGGTGGCCAGCTGGTTGTATTCCCCGCCCAGGTTCTGGATGCCAATGGCTTGATACGCGGCGTAGGGTTGCGTCAGCGCCGACTCCAGCGAGTTGGCGTAGCTGTCCAGGCAGTTGTAGCTGACGGCCAGCGTGGCCTGCGCGTCGCTCTGGTAGCCCAGCCGCCCCATGCGCAGCGAGGTGGCGTGCGGCAAATACATGCTGGCATCGCCCAGCGGCTGCAGGCCGTGATCACGTCCGGCCACAAAGGGCGCATCCACCACCGGCGAGGCACCGAACAACACCATCAGCAAGAAGGCGTGGCGGCGGAAATTGCGGATGAGGGCGAAGTAGCCGTCGTTGCCCACCCCCGGCAGCGACCAGTTGTAGTGAATGCCGGCAATGGTCTGCATGCGGCGGCCGTAGCGATGGCCCAGGCCCATGCGGTACACGCTTTTGGCGCGCCCGACGTTGGAGGTGCCGTACACGCCCAGCGGAATGTTCTCGTCGGTCGGCAGGCGGCAAGGCATGCTGGCCACCCACAGGCTTTCGTCGCCGATGGCCGCCATCTCGTGGGCCACCACCTGGTGGATTTCGGTCAGCTCGTTCAGGCAGGCCGCGGCATCGCGCTGCACGCCGGTGACCAGCTCGATCAGCGACTCGCTGTAATCGGTGGTGATGTGCGGATGCGTCAGCGGCGCGCCCAGCGCGGCCGGGTGCGGCGTCAGGGCCAGCGTGCCGTCGGGCTGGGCACGCAGGCTTTCCTTCTCGATGCCTCGACCGATGCCCCGCAGCCGTTCGGCCGACAGCGCTGCCAGCCGGTCCCTCAGCGTGTTCATCGTCTTGTCCTTGGTGGGTCAGAAAGGGGAGGAATGAGGCTCCGGCGTCCGCGAATCTCGCCCGATCGGGGCGCCAGGCACAGCCGTCACTTGGGGCTGCGCCCCGGCATTGCAAGACCGAACGAGCCGACCATCAGGCCCGCGGGCGCCCCGGGGCGGGCCGCCACCCTTGCGCAGCGACGCCACGGTAACACAGGCCGCCCGCCCCCGCTGGCCAGGGTGTTTGCCGGGTGCGAGGGGTCTTCAGCGCGGCGCGGTCATGGCCCGGCGCACTTCGTTTTCGCCCTGGGCCGCACCGCTGGCCGGCACGCTGGCGCCCTCCAGGTTCATGACCTCGTCCAGCCGGGCCAGCAGGCGCTCGGGCGTGTCGGCCGTCAAGCCCAGATGCACGCCTTGCGACAAGGTGATGTGCGCTGCCTCGTAGGTGCCGGCCCCGGCGCACAGAATGGCGCGCGTGGGTGCCTGCTCGCTGACGGCCACCAGCATGGCGGGCACCACCGCCTCGGGTTTCAGCGCCTCCAGCACGGCGGGCGGCAGCAGGCCCTCGGTCATGCGCGTGGCGGCCGTGGGCGCCAGGCAGTTGACGTGGATGCCGTGCTTGGCGCCTTCCAGGCTCAGGGTCTGCATCAGGCCCACCAGCGCCAGCTTGGCCGCGCCGTAGTTGCTCTGGCCGAAATTGCCATACAGGCCGGTGGACGAGGTGGTCATCAGGATGCGGCCGTACTTCTGCGCCTGCATGATGGGCCACACGGCCTTGCTGGTATGCACCGCGCCCATCAGGTGCACGTCCAGCACGGTGCGAAAATCGGCCAGCTCCATCTTGGCAAAGCTCTTGTCGCGCAGGATGCCGGCGTTGTTGACCAGCACGTCCACGCGGCCCCAGGCGTCCATGGCCTGCGCCACCATGGCCTGCACGGCTGCAAAGTCGGTCACCGAGGCGCCGTTGGCAATCGCCTGGCCGCCCCGGGCCTGGATCTCGTCGACCACCTTCTGTGCGGCCGTGGCCGAGCCGCCGCTGCCATCCACCGCGCCGCCCAGGTCATTGACCACCACCTTGGCGCCGCGCTGCGCCAGCGCCAGGGCGTGCAGGCGACCCAGGCCGCCGCCGGCCCCCGTCACGATGGCGACACGGCCCGTGAAATCGATTGCGCTCATGCTCGTGCTTTCCTTGTCAAAATCGAAAGCCTGACTTTACCCGCGCCCGCGCCTTCCCTCATGCAATTGAGCGACACCTCCATTGACACCCCGCCGCGCGACGCCGCCAGCGTGGTGCTGCTGCGCGAGAGCGCGGCCGGCCCGCAGGTGTTGCTGCTGCGCCGCCACGCCCAATCGGCCGTGCTGGGTGGTGCCTATGTCTTTCCGGGCGGCAAGCTCGAGCGCAGCGACTCGTCGCCCGCCACGCTGGCGCGCCTGGACGCATCGGCCGCCACCCTGCATGCGGCCCTGGGCGAGGCGGCGCTGGCCCCCGACATGGCCGTCGGCCTGTTCGTGGCCGCGCTGCGCGAGGCCTTTGAAGAATCGGGGGTGCTGCTGGCCACGCACGCCGGTCGGCCGCTGGACGAGACCACGCGCCAGCACGCCCTGGCCGCCATTCGCGCCGGCACGCCCTTTGCCAGCCTGCTGGCGCAGCACGACTGGCAGCTCGACACCCAGGCGCTGGCGCCCTGGTCTCGCTGGATCACCCCGCGCCGCCCGGCGGTGATGAACCGGCGCTTCGACACCCGCTTTTTCCTGGCGGCCGTGCCCGATGCGCAAGAGGCCCGGCAGGACGACCACGAGGTGACCGAGGCGCGCTGGCTCACGCCGCGCACGGCGCTGGCGCAGTACCGCCAGCACGAGATCGACCTCGCACCGCCGCAAATCGTCAGCCTGCTGCAACTGCTGCCCTTTGGCAGCGTGGCCGCGGCACTGGCCGACGCGCGCATGCGCCCGCCGCCGCTGGTGGAGCCGCACACCTTGCAGTACGGGGCCGAGCGCATGATGTGCTATCCGGGCGACCCGGAATATCCCGTGTCCACCCCCGCCGTGACCCGCCCCACGCGCCTGGTCTGGCGCGACCAACGCTTTCAGCCGCCCGAAGGCTTCGGCCCCTGGCTGGACTGAAAGTCCCAGGCATCACAAGGAGACCAACCGCATGACCCCCATCGTCCGCCGCCAGACCCTGGCCGATCTGCTGCGCCGCACCGCGCAGCGCCTGCCCCACAAGCTGGCCGTGCGCTGCGGCGACACGCGCTGGACCTATGCCGAGTTCGATGCCCTGGTCACGCGTCTGGCCGCCGGCCTGTCCGGGCGCGGCGTCAAACATGGCGATCGCGTCGCCGTGCTGGCGCGCAACTCGCACGGCTTTGCCGCGCTGCGCTTTGCGCTGGCGCGCCTGGGCGCCGTGCTTGTGCCCATCAACTTCATGCTGAAGGCCGACGAGGTGGCCTACATCCTGCGCCACGCCGGCGCCAAAACGCTGGCCACCGACAGCGGCCTGGCCGAGCTGGCGCGCGCCGCCGCCCGGCTGGATACCGAGGTGAAGGATTTCATCTGGCTGCCCTCCGAAGCCCCGAGCGAACCGGTGCCCGGCATGGCCAGCTTTCACGATCTTTCCGCCTGCACCACGCCCCTGCCCGACACGCCCCTGCAAAGTACCGACCTGCTGCAGATCGTCTACACCAGCGGCACCGAGTCGAGCCCGAAGGGCGCCATGCTGACGCACGACGCCGTGCTGTGGCAGTACGTGAGCTGCTGCATCAACGCCGAGGTGGCCGAGCACGACGTGGCCCTGCACGCGCTGCCGCTGTATCACTGCGCGCAGCTCGACGTGTTCTTCGGCCCGGCAATCTACATCGGCAGCGAGAACCACATCACCGCCGCGCCCACGCCCGACAACCTGCTGCCCTTGATGGCCGCGCGCGGCATCACCAGCTTCTTTGCCCCGCCCACGGTGTGGATCGCGCTGCTGCGCTCGCCGCTGTTCGACAAAACCGACCTGTCGAAACTCGCCAAGGGCTACTACGGCGCCTCGATCATGCCGGTGGAAGTGATGAAGGAGATCGCGCGCCGCCTGCCCCAAGTGCGGCTGTGGAACCTGTACGGCCAGACCGAGATCGCGCCGCTGGCCACCATGCTCGGCCCCGATGACCAACTGCGCAAACCCGGCTCGGCCGGCCGCGCCGTGCTCAACGTCGAGACCCGCGTGGTCGATGACGACATGCGCGACGTCGCCGTGGGCGAGGTGGGCGAGATCGTGCACCGCTCGCCGCACCTGATGCTGGGCTACTTCCACGACGAGGAGCGCACCGCCGCGGCCTTCTCGGGCGACTGGTTCCACTCGGGCGATCTGGGCGTGATCGACGACGAGGGCTACATCAGCGTGGTCGACCGCAAGAAGGACATGATCAAGACCGGGGGCGAGAACGTCGCCAGCCGCGAGGTCGAGGAGATGATCTACCGTCTGCCGCAGGTGAGCGAGGTGGCGGTGATCGGCCTGCCCGATGCCAAATGGGTCGAGGCCGTGACGGCGGTGGTGGTGCTCAAGGCCGGCCAGGAGCTGACCGAACAAGCGCTGATCGCGCATTGCACCGAGCACATGGCGGCGTTCAAGGCGCCCAAGCGCGTGGTGTTTACCGACCAACTTCCCAAGAACCCCAGCGGCAAGCTGCTCAAGCGGCAGTTGCGCGAGGCGTATCGGTGAATCGGACAACGGTTCGCAACATAGCCATTTTCCAGTTAAATCGACCTCTGGCGCCCGCCGATCAAGCGCGACAAGCTATTCTTAGAATAGCAATCGTCGGCATGTGAGGGCGATGTCTGCGACTGCCGCGTGTTCACGCACCACGGCAGCGCGCGCAACTCGATTCGGGCTGCGCACATCATGTGGGCTCGGATCTGCTGTCCTCGTCACCACCGGCGCGGTCGGTCAGCACCGCCAGCATGCGCATGAACGGCGCACGCTCGGCCTCGGGCAATGGGGCCAACATGCGCTGCTGCGCGCGCCGAACCGCCGGTTGCACATCGGCCAGCAATGCGTGACCATCATCCGTCAGGCGCAACAGGCGCACCCGCCGGTCCGTCGCGCTGCTGCCGCGCGCCAGCAGGCCGCGCTTTTCCAGGCGATCGAGAACGCTGCCAATGGTCGACGTGTCAAAGCGGATCATTCCGGCAAGGGTGCGCTGGTCGATGTCGGGATGGGCGGCGACGGCCGACAAGGCGCCGAACTGCACCGGCGTGATACCCCACGCCTGCGTTTCGGACATGAACGCAGCCACCGCGATCTGCTGCAGTCGGCGTATGAAATAGCCGGGGTACTCTTCGAGTTCATCGGGGCTGGGGCGCATCGATCAGGTTCTCCGGTGGCGGCGCGTCGTGCTGTGGGAGCGCCTGCGCAAGTCATCGTCATCTTGACACAGGGCAAATAATAAGCATACTGATAATCAGTTTGCGTTTTGATTGCAGCCCTGCTGAAGGAGTCTCCCGCATGACCAACGGCGCCGCCCTGCCCGCCCAGTCCCACGACCCTGCGCCATCCCGGCAGCCCGAACCGAGCCCGGCGCTGGACGCGCTGTACCGCGAATTCGAGCGGGAAAACCTGAACCCGCTGTGGACGCAGATCGCCGACCTGATGCCCATGCACCCGCAGAGCAAGGCCAGCGCCCATATCTGGCGCTGGAACAAGCTGCTGCCGCTGGCGCGCGAGGCCGGCCGCCTGGTGCCGGTGGGCCGTGGCGGCGAGCGCCGTGCGATCGCGCTGGCCAACCCGTCGCTGGGCGGGCGCCCCTACGCCACGCCCACGCTGTGGGCCGCGATCCAGTACCTGATGCCGGGTGAGAACGCGCCAGAGCACCGCCACACCCAGCACGCCTTCCGCTTCGTGCTCGAAGGAGAAGGCGTCTGGACGGTGGTCAACGGCGACGCGGTGCGCATGTCGCGCGGCGACTTCCTGCCCCAGGGCGGCTGGAACTGGCACGCGCACCACAACGGCGCCACCGAGCCGATGTCCTGGATTGACGGGCTGGACATCCCGTTCGCCTACTACAGCGAGTCGGCCTTCTTCGAGTTCGGCCGCGACGCGCTCTCGAAAGAAGAGTGCACCACGCCTGCCCTGTCTCGCTCGGAGCGACTTTGGGCCCATCCCGGCCTGCGCCCGGTGGCGCAGTTGCAGGACTCGCCCACCTCGCCGCTGCTGGCCTACCGCTGGGTCGATACCGACCGCGCGCTGAACGAGCAACTGGCGCTGGAGGCCGAAGGCTACGCCGCCACGCTCAGTCCCGGCCACGCGGCAGTGCGCTACACCAACCCGACCAACAGCCGCGACGTGCTGCCCTCGATCCGCTGCGAAATGCACCGCCTGCGCCCCGGCACCAGCAGCACGCCACGGCGCGAAGTCGGCTCCTCGGTCTATCAGGTGTTCAACGGCAGCGGCAGCGTGCGCGTCGGCGAGCAGCACTGGAAGGTCGAACATGGCGACATGTTCGTCGTGCCCTCCTGGCAGACCTTCAGCGCCACCAGCGATGCCGGCACGACCGCGATGGACCTGTTCCGCTTCAGCGACACACCGATCTTCGAGGCCCTGCACGCCTGGCGCGGCCAGGACGTGAGCGCCTGACAGCACCTTCCCCCGTTTCGATCACCCTCCCCAAGGACGACCCCATCCATGCATGCCGCCTCCTACCTGTGGGCCCCGCCCGCCGTTGCCAGCGTCGCCGTGCAGGGCAGCGCCCAGCACCTGCCCGTCAACCGCCTGTTCTTCGTCGGCCGCAACTACCACGCGCACGCCGCCGAAATGGGCAAGCCGGTGGACAAGAGCGTCGAGCGGCCGTTCTACTTCACCAAGTCTCCGGCCACGCTAACGCCCTCGGGCAGCACCACGCCCTATCCGAGCGAGACGAACAACTACCACTACGAAATGGAACTGGTACTGGCCATCGGCAAGGCCGGTTTTCGCATTCCGGCCGAACAGGCGCACGAACACGTTTTCGGCTACGCCTGCGGCCTGGACATGACGCGGCGCGACCTGCAACTGGTGGCGCGCGACAAGGGCCGACCCTGGGATCTGGGCAAGGACGTCGAGCATTCCTCGGTGATTTCCGAGATCGTCCCGATGCCCGGCCGGGTCATCGACAGCGGCGCGATCACACTCTCCGTCGATGGCCAGGTCAAGCAGCAATCGAACGTCGACAAGCTGATCTGGACCATCCGCGAAATCATCGCCGACCTCTCGCTGTTCTATCACCTGCAGCCCGGCGACCTGATCTACACCGGCACGCCCGAAGGTGTAGGGCCAGTGGTCACGGGCGACCAGCTGCATGGCCGCATCGAAGGCGTGGGCGAGATCACACTCACCATCGGCCCGGCCGCCTGAATCACCACGCCCAAGAAGGAGACACCGATGCTGGAAGGATGCATTTTTTGGCCTGACGCCGCCGCGCGGCGCTACCGCGAGTCGGGAGTCTGGAGCGGCCAGACGCTGTGGGACATGATGGCCCAAAGCATCGCGCGCACGCCGGACAAAACCGCCGTCGTCTCGGGCGAGCTGCGCCTGAACTACCGCGCGCTGGACGAACAGTCGGCCAGCCTCGCCGCCGCCCTGCTGGCACGCGGCCTGCAGCCGCTCGACCGGGTGGTGCTGCACCTGCCCAACGGCGTGGAATTCATCCTCTACTACCTTGCGCTGGTGCGCATCGGCGCGATTCCGGTCATGGCGCTGCGCGCGCACCGCGACACAGAAATTCGCCACTTCACGCGTGCCTCGCAGGCTGTGGCCTACATCGCGTCGGACGCGATCCGCGGCTTCGACTACCGCAGCCTGGGGGCGCAGCTGCAGCAGGAGTTCCAGCACCTGAAAACCGTGGTCATCATCGGCGACGCCAGCGCCGGGCAACTCAGTCACGCCCAGCTGGTGCGTGAGGGCGAAGCCATGGCCGACCGTCGCGAGCGCCTGGCCGCGCTGCGCATCGACCCGGAGGATGTCGGCACCATTTTGCTGAGCGGCGGCACCACGTCGCTACCCAAGCTGATTCCACGCACGCACCAGGACTACGTTCTCAATGCACGCTTGTGCGGCGCCGCCACGGGCTTCAATGCCGACACGGTGTTCATGCCCATCCTGCCGCTGGCGCACAACTACAACCTGTGCTCGCCCGGCATCCTGGCCACCTTCTGCTACGGCGGCACCGTGGCGCTGTGCCCGTCGACCGAAACCGCCGACATCTTCCAGACGGTGCAGCAGCATGGCGTCACCGTCATCGCCGCGGCGCGGCCGCTGGTGGCGCGCTGGCTCGACGACGCCAGCATCGGCCAGTACGACCTGTCCTCGCTCAAGGTGGTGCAAAACGGCGGCACGCGCATGCCGCCCGAGTTTCGCCGTCGCATGATGCAGGAGCTGCACGTCACGCCGCAGGAGGTCTACGGCACCGCCGAGGGCCTGATCAACATGACGCCGCTCGACGCCAGCGAGGACATCCTGCTCAACAGCTCGGGCGAGCCGGTGAGCGAATTCGACGAAATCAAGATCATCGACCAGGAGGGCAACGAACTGCCCGATGGCGTCGCCGGCGAGCTGGTCACGCGCGGGCCCTACACCATTTGCGGCTACTACGACGCACCCCAAGTCAACGCCAGCGCCTTCACACCCGACGGTTTCTACAAGATGGGCGATGTGGTGCGCAAGCACGGGCGCACGCTCTACGTCGAAGGGCGCAAGAAGGACGTGATCAACCGCGGCGGCGAGAAGATCGACTGCGAAGACGTCGAGAACATCCTGCTGCAGCACCCGGCGGTGCAGACCGCCAGCCTGGTGGCCATGCCGGACAAGGAATTCGGTGAAAAAGCCTGCGCCTTCGTCGTGCTCAAGGCCGGCCAGCAGTTCAGCTTCGCCGACATGGTGGCGCACATGAAGCGCATCAAGGTGGCGTCATTCAACATTCCCGAGCGACTGGAAATCGTCGACGACCTGCCCACCAGCCCGGTGGGCAAGGTGCTCAAGCGCGAGCTGCGCCAGATCATCACCGACCAACTGGCGCGTGAAGCCACCGGCCAATAGCAGGAGCACTCCCGCATGAAAATCGACATCATCGGCGCCGGCCCCGCCGGCCTGCATTTCGCTTCGCTGATGAAGCGCCTGAACCCGCGCCACGAGATCACCATCCACGAACGCGGACCGCGCAACGCCACCTGGGGCTTCGGCGTGGTGTTCTCCGACCAGGCGCTGGACTTTCTGCGCATCGACGACAACGAGTTGTTCGAGTACCTGCGCCCGCACATGGAGAGCTGGAGCGACTTGACAATCAACCACAACGGCACCAGCGTGCCGATCGCCGGCAACGGCTACGCGGCGATCGGACGGCTGCAAATGCTCTCGCTGCTGTACCAGCACGTCGAGCGCCTGGGCGTCACGATCCGCTTCGACACCGAGATCACCTCGCTCGCGCAGCTCAAGGGCGCCGACCTGATCCTCGCGGCCAACGGCGCGTCGTCCTGGGTGCGCGAGGAAAACCGCGACACGTTCGCCACCACCACCGACATCCGGCCCAACAAGTTCATGTGGTGCGGCTCGACCATGCCGTTCGACACTCTGAGCCTGAGCTTCCACGAAACCGGCACTGGCGTGTTCTGCGCGCACCACTATCGCTACACGCCGGCGATGAGCACCTTCCTGATCGAGGTGACCGACGAGACTTGGAAGCGCACCGGGTTCGATCGCATGAGCAACGACGAGGCCATGCGTCATTGCGAAAAAGTCTTCGCACGCGAGCTGGGCGGCCACCCCATCCTGTCAAACCACTCGTACTGGCGCAATTTCCCGGTGATCTGGAACGAGCGCTGGCACTTCGACAACGTGGTGCTGATGGGTGACGCGCTGCGGCCGGCGCACTTTTCCATCGGCTCGGGCACGCGCATGGCGATGCTGGACGCCGTGGCGCTGTGCAATGCCTTCAAGGAAACCGGCGACGACATGCCCGCCGCGCTCGCGCGCTTTCGCGAGCTGCGCATGCCCGTAATGAAGAAAATCTGGGACGCCGCCAATCGCAGCATGCGATGGTACGAGGAAATGGACAAACTCGTGCCAACCCAGAACGCGATCGAATTCGCCTACGACTACATGACCCGCACCGGCCGGATCAGTCATGCCAAGGTGCGCGAGATCGATCCGCGCCTTGCCGCCGCCTACGCAAGTCAGCACCCCGAAGTCCTCGACGCTCGCGGGGCTTGATGCCCCGGCCGCTTCCACGGCCAGGCCGCGCTCCCTCAGGACTTCCGTGGTGGCGCCTTGTGGCCGCCGGCCGACGCGAAAAAGACAGCTCGCTCGAGCACACGTCGCAGGGCGACATGCCGCGTGGTCTTGCCGTGTATCACTCGCGCGTGTGGCGCGCCAGAGCCGCATGCGCCGCCAGCGTCTGCGCACAGGCGCGCGCGGCCTCGGCCCCCTTGACCACGAAGTGCTGGCTGAAGAAGGCGTGGTGCGTTTCGTGCTCGTGAAAATCCTTGGGCGTGAGCACCACCGAGAACACCGGCACGCCGGTATCGAGCTGCACGCGCATCAGGGCGTCGATCACGGCGCTGGCCACGAACTCGTGGCGGTAGATGCCGCCATCGACCACCAGCGCGCAGGCGACGATGGCGCCCACGCCGCCGCGCCGTGCCAGCGCCTGCGCCAGCAGCGGAATTTCAAACGCACCGGGGACCTCGTGCACCGCAATGTCCGGTGGCGCGCCGGGCCACAGGCGCGCGCATTCGGCCACAAAGCCGGCGTGGCCCTGGCGCACGATATCGGCATGCCAGCCGGCCTGCACGAAGGCGAAGCGCGGCGCCGGGCCGGCGACGCGCTGCGGGTGAATGGGAGAGATGTTGGGCTGATTCATGGAAAGCTCCAGTCGAGCGGGTTGCCAGAATCAGGGCGCACGGCGAGCGCGCAGCCACGCACAAGTTGCCTGGCGTCAGCCGCACACCGTCGCGCTCTCTTTCATCCGGACTTTAACCGTCGGCCCCGGCATCGCACCGGGTCTGCTGACCCCGCGCCCTCGGTGTGAAGGCGCGGGCGCTCGCGGGCTCCAGGCGAAGGCCTGATACCGCCGGTGGGGACTTTCACCCCGCCCTGAGAACGCTGCGCGGCGACAACCTGGCATAGACACGCCCCACCGGCGCCGCGCCCTTCAATTCTAGTCGGCGCCTTCGTCCCGTCATGCCACACAAGGGACAGATGCGCACCTCGACAGCTATTTGTGCAACGAAATCACGCCATGGCTTCATTCGGGCATTGGGCACAAGTCTGTTCTCACCCACGCGATTGTTCCGATCATGGAACAGAGAATTTCACGCGTTGCTCAATTCATTTTTGCCCTGTATAAAACCACGTCCTGCTGCACGCTCCACTTGATTTTTCTCTGTTGCCTCAGAAGATATATTCATCCTCAAACAACAATAAAAATATCAACATCTACAACTCGCTTCAGCTCATGACTATTTTCAGTTCGGCTTGCCGGATTTCCATGAATATCCTTGCCACACTCCCCTTCATTAGGACCTGGGCGCTGGGCATGCGCAATGCCCGGCCCGCGGTATTGATGCCACTGCTGCTTGGTGTCACCATGTCAATGACCACGCCGGCAATCGCTCAGGTGTGCGGCCCAGCCGGAAGCTATCAAACGTTTGCCGCATACAACGGGCAGTCACCCAGCGAGACCATCATCAACAACAATGAGTTGTTTGTGGAACGATCGGTCCTGAAGATAAAAAATGAGCTCTCCGGGAATGCGGCCATCAACACCGACAGAATCAGCGACACGCACTACCCGGGAGAGCCCGGCGTGAACCTGGGGCATCCTTCGGGAGCAGCCACTTCGATTGCCGATTCGATCACGACCACCTTCGAGTTCTTTGACCCAGCATCGCCAGGAAACTACCT
Source organism: Burkholderiaceae bacterium (assembly GCA_041396485.1). Taxonomy (GTDB): domain Bacteria; phylum Pseudomonadota; class Gammaproteobacteria; order Burkholderiales; family Burkholderiaceae_C; genus Ottowia. The sequence goes on from JAWKYM010000004.1 coordinate 130,159, forward strand.
GCCCGTTACCGACCTGAGTTTCCGCCTTCACGACATCGATGCAGGAGACAATATCATTGTAAATGCCTACGATGAAAATGGAGATCTGATTTCATTGGATACGCCGGGTTTCTACAGCCTCTATCCTTCATCGTATGCCAGCTATGTGGCAAGCAATCGCTTCACATCCGGCAACGCCGATGATGCAGCATCCGGGACACGCCTGGGCACCATTGACTTCGACTTCACCGGAAAGAAAATCCAGCGCATCGAATTCATTTACTGGGATACTGCGGCACTCGGCACCTATACCATTGCCGAATTCAAAGCCTGCAATCCACCACCGCCACAGCCGCCCGGCCCACCTGCACCCGTTCCCGCCACGTCATGGTGGTCTCTGGCGCTGATGGGGCTCTTGATACCCGCGGTTTCAGCCGCACGAGCAAAACGACGCAAGAATCGATGAACCCGATCATCCGGCTGCAATCACGCGATGTGCCTTGTCGCCGGCAACTCCCCGGGGTGCAATGGCGTTCTGGATCAATTCATCACCCCCTCATCGACATTCACCATGCCAAAAGTCTCAAGTGCCATCATGCTGCCGCTTTTCTCGATGACACTTGCCGGCTGCAGCCTCAACATGCACCCCGCCAATCAAGACCCATCCAAGTCTTCGCCCTCGGCCCAGCTTGCCAATCCAGCCTCCGTGCATTGCATTTCCAAAGGCGGAAAGCTGATTTCAAAGAAAGACAAAGAAGGCAATGCTTTCAATCTGTGTCAGCTGCCTGACGGCAGCCAGGTTGAAGAATGGGAGCTCTATCGACGTGATCACTCGTGAGTGTTGCTCCCGCGATCGAGATCAAACACTCAGAACTTGAGTCGGATCGCCCCAGCCGCGTCCTGGACATCCCCACTCGCAAATCCAGAACCCCATGATGGGTCACGGCAAACCGCTTCAAGCCATTCGGGTCTGCACGCCCAGGCGCCCTCATTCAACTCCCCCGCATCCACTGGAATCAACATGAGCTTCGAACGCTTCACCGCCCGCAACGCCATCATGCTGCTCGTCGACCATCAGGTCGGCACCATGAGTTGGTGAAATCGATCCCGTTCGATGAAATGAAGCGCAACGCGCTCATGCTGGCCCGCACCGCTGCCATTTTGCAGATGCCGGTGGTGCTCACTTCCAGCATGGAGCAGCACGCCCAGGGCCCTTTGTTGCCGGAGCTGGAAAACATCCTGCCCGAGGCGTATGCCTCCCGCATTCAACGCCTTGGCATCGTCAACGCAATGGACGACGAACATTTCGCCGCCGCGGTCAAGGGCAGCGGCCGCAAGAAGATCATCATCGCCGGCGTCACCAACGACGTGTGCACGGTCTACCCGACCCTGAGTCTGCTCGGCGATGGCTACGCGGTGCAGGTGATCGCCGATGCCGGCGGTTCGCCGGGCGTCATGGCGGACGACATGGCCCTGCGCCGCATGCAGCAGGCGGGCGCACGCTGTCGAGCACCAACCAGGTGATCGCCGAACTGGCGTACGACTGGAGCACGCCCGAAGGCAGCCGGATCGTGCAGGACGTGTTGGCGCCGGCCCTGCAAGGCTGATCTCGGCAACGGCTCGGGACAAGCTCGGCGACTCAAATCCCGCAGGCATCGCGGTCGGACGATACCGACCGGCGGGCGGGGCCGTGCAAACCTGCAAGGCCATCGGCGCAGCGACTACGCGGCCGCTTCGGGATTCAATGCGCCACGCAAGTACTCAATGAAGCAGCGCGTCTTTGCCGGAACAAGACGTGTTTCAGTAACCGCATAGGCCTGAACGGGTGTCAATTCCCAGTCCGGCAACACCCGGGTCAGAGTTCCAGCGGCCACATCTTCCTTGACCATGGCCTCGGGAAGCGCGGCAATGCCCTGATCGTGCAGGGCGAGGGTGCGCAACATGCCCATGCTGTTGACACTGAATTTCCCGGCGTGTTGGTGCTCATGGATCGAGCCTTCATGCCGCAGCGTCCATTTTTGATGTTCCTGGAGGGTTCCCATGCGCAGGCACTCGAATCGGGCCAGATGCTCGGGCTCGGTGGGCGTGCCGGATTGCAATAGATACTTCGGAGACGCGAACAGATAGCGCGGAATGGTTGCCAACAGACTGGCAACCAGGCTGGAATTGGGTTGCCGACCCATGCGAATGGCAAGATCGTACGGCTCTGCAATCAAATCGACTCGCCTGGAAGTCAGATTCAGTTCGAACTCGATGTCCGGATACCTTTGAGCAAAACCGGAAATGATCGGGCTCAGGTAGATCGTCGCAAAATCCACCGGGAGCGAGATGCGCAACAGCCCTTTGGGTTTGGCCAGAAAATCATCCAGCTGCTCATGGGCTTGCCTTGCATCTTCGACGATGCGAACGCACCGTTCAAAATAGACATTTCCTGCTTCCGTCAGCTCCAAGCGCCGCGTCGTGCGATTCATCAAACGCAGCCCAATGGATCGCTCAAGGTCAGCGATGCGCCGCGACAAGGTAGAAAGAGGCATATCCATGACCTCAGCAGCCTGCCTGAAGCCGCGGGCTTTGACCACCTCCACGAACAACGCCATATTGTCGAGTTTCTGCATGATTGCCTGCTGAAGGTTTGCCGAATGGCCAAGGCAGCAACAAGACGGGAGCAAAGCCTCGCATGTGGGTCTGCGCGGATTCAACGCGCCGACGACGGCACGCCGCCACCGCGCAGTTTCCTGTACAGCATCGTCACCCCGACCGCGACGGCACCGGTGACGATGCCGACGACGGCATTGGCCAGCATCTCCAGCAGCCAGCCCATGCCGCCGGCTGCGCGCGTCCAGTCGGTGATCGCGTGGTGCAACGGGCCAATGCCATGCGCGATGATGCCGCCGCCGACCAGGAACATCGCCGCCGTGCCGGCAATGGACAGCAGCTTCATCAGCCACGGCGCCAGTGCCAGGATGGCGCGGCCCAGGCTGCGCGCCGTGGCACTGCTGCGCCGGCTCAGCCACAGGCCCGCATCGTCCAGCTTGACGATGCCGCCCACCAGCCCATACACGCCCACGGTCATGATCAGGGCGATGCCCACCAGCACGGCGACCTGCGTCCAGAAGGCGGCCTGCGCCACCGCGCCCAGGGTGATGGCGATGATCTCGGCCGAGAGGATGAAGTCGGTGCGCACCGCGCCCTTGATCTTGTCCTTTTCCAGCGCGGCCAGATCCACCGCGGGATCGGCCAGCGCGGCCTCAAGTTCGGCCTCGTGCGCGTCATCCTCGGCCTGGGCATGCAGCAGCTTGTGCGCCAGCTTCTCGAAGCCCTCGAAGCACAAGAAGGCGCCGCCCACCATCAGCAGCGGCGTCACCGCCCAGGGCGCGAAGGCGCTGATCAGCAGCGCGGCGGGCACCAGGATGGCCTTGTTGACGAGCGAGCCCTTGGCCACCGCCCACACCACCGGAATCTCGCGGTTGGCGGCCACGCCGGTGACCTGCTGGGCGTTGAGCGCCAGGTCGTCGCCCAGCACGCCGGCGGTCTTTTGCGCCGACAGCTTGGTCAGCACCGCCACGTCGTCGCTCATGGCGGCGGCCTTCCTGGCCGAGATCTTGGCCATGACGGCCACGTCGTCGAGCACGGTGGCGATGTCGTCGAGCAGGGCCAGCAGGCTGGATGCCATGAAAATTTCCTTCCCTCGGTTGGATGCCGCAAGCGGCTTATGTGATGATTTCGGACGCTGGCGCGCATTCAGTATGCGCGACATGCTCCTGAATTTGAAGCAACCAGGCCGCGATGGCCTCGGGCTCGTTGGTCAGGCGCAGCGCGTCGAAGGCCTGCTGCGCCTCGGAGTAGGCGTGACGCAAATAGTTCAGCCACTGCTTCAGGCGCCCGGCGCGGTGGCGCCGCTCGACCCGGCCGCACACGTCCTGCCAGAACTCGGCCAGCAGCGGCACGACCTGGGGCCAGGGCAGCACCGCGACGGTGGGATCAAGGTCCGCCCGGTCATTGGTCACGCCCGCATCGCGCTGGCGGATGGCGCGCGCCAGCGCCGGCCGGCGCACCAGGCCGCGTCCCAGCATCAGGTGCGTGCAGCCCGTCACCGCGCGGCAGCGCAGGGCATCTTCCACCGTCCAGATGTCGCCGTTGGCGATCAACGGCAGGCGCACCCGCTCGCGTACGGCGGCAATCGACTCCCAGTACGCCGGCGGCCGGTAGCCCTGGGCCTTGGTGCGCGCGTGCACGGCCAGCTCGCCGGCGCCGCCGGCCTCCACGGCCTGCGCGCCCTCGAGCGCGCGCGCGTCGTCGTCGATGCCCAGCCGCATCTTGGCCGACACGGCGATGTGCGCCGGCACCGCGCGGCGCACGGCGGCGACGATGGCGTGCATCAGCTCGGGCTCGTCCATCAGCACCACGCCGCCGCGGTGGCGGTTCACGGTCTTGGCCGGGCAGCCAAAGTTCAGGTCGATGCCGGCCGGCTGCAGTTCGGCCAGGCGCGCGGCGTTCTCGGCCAGGCAGGCCGGGTCGCTGCCCAGCAGTTGCGGGCGCACCGGCACCCCGCTGGGCGTGCGGCTGCCGCGCCGCAGCTCGGGCACCACGCGGGTGAAGCTGCGCACCGGCAGCAACTGGTCGGTGATGCGAATGAACTCGGACACGCAGCGGTCCACCCCGCCCACCCGGGTCAGCACGGTGCGCAGGCCGTGGTCGAGCAGGCCTTCCATCGGGGCAAGAATCAGCATGGGGCGAGGTGCGGCAAGAGGTCCAGCGTGGGCCGGCAAGGCAGGGATTGTCGCGCGGCCCCCGTCGCGCGCGCCAGCCGGTGCGCTACCATGGCCGATTCACCGGCCTCTGCCGGGCCCGGTGAATGGCTTGAACCGGCCGGCCCTGCACGCCCGGGTTCATCGAAGAAGGGGATGAAAACAATCATGACCAGAACATTCACGCCAGGCTTGTGGATCGCACTGTGGGCCTTGCTGCTGGCCAGCGGCGCTGCGCTGGCCCAACCCGCGCCGGCGGCGCCCGCCACCTCCGGCGCCTCGGCGGCCGAGGCAATGGCCGCGCCCGCCGAGCCCGCGTTCACCGCCGGCGACGACCGGCAAGGCACGTTCAAAACCGTGCAGGGCACCATCGTCCGGTGGCACGACGGCCAGCCGGCCCAGGCCACGGTGGGCGACGCGCTGTGGGAAGGCGATCGCGTGGTGAGCGGCCCCCAAAGCGCGGCCGCCATCACGCTGCGCGACGGCACCATCCTGTCCATCGGGCCCGACAGCAGCGTGAGTCTGGCGCAGTTCCAGTTCGAGCCCACCACGCACGAGGGCAACGTGCTGATCGCGCTGGCCAAGGGCAGCCTGCGCCTGGTCACCGGCCTGATCGCCAAGCTGCGGCCCGAGCAGGTCAAGGTGAGCACCCCCACCACGGTGATCGGGGTGCGCGGCACCGACTTCATCGTGGAGCAAAACTGATGCGGGCCGCCAGCACTTGGGGCCTGATCGCCCTGCTGTGCGCCGGCTGCGCCGCGCCGCCCACGCACGTCATCTTGCTGCCCCAGGCGCGCGGCACCGGCGCAATCGAGGTAAGCACCCCCGCCGCCAGCCAGCGCCTGGAACGCGGCTACGCCGAGGCCGAGGTCCGTCAGGGCGGCGCCATCGTCGTGGAGCAGCTCGACGCCGAGCAGGTCAAGCAGCGCTTTGGCACCCTGCTGGCCGTCCAGCCCCCGCCGGCACGCGACTTCACGCTGTACTTCCAGAGCGGCGGCACCGACTTCACGCCCGAATCCGAGGCCACGCTCAAGGCCCTGCTGGCGCTGGCGCGCCAGCGCCCCGGCAGCGAGATCGTCATCGTGGGCCACACCGACCGCGTCGGCCCGCTGGCTGACAACGACCGCCTGTCGCTGCAGCGCGCGCGCGTGATCCGCGAAGCGATCATTGCCGACGGCTTTGACCCGCGCCGCATCGACGCCGTGGGCCGGGGCGAGCGCGAGCCTGCCATCGCCACGCCCGACGAGGTGGCCGAGCCGCGCAACCGGCGCACCGAAGTGATCGTGCGCTGAGCCCGCCATGCGCACCGCCCGCACCCCAGGCTTGCACGGCAAGCGGCAGCGACTGATCGCCGGCCTGGCGAGCCTGCTGACCGCCGCCAGCGTGGCCACTGCGGCCCCGGCTTTCGAGGACTCCATCGCCCAGCGCACCCTGGCCTGCACCGCCTGCCATGGCGACCAGGGCCGCGCCGGCCCCGACGGCTACTACCCGCGCCTGGCCGGCAAGCCGGCGGGCTACCTGTACAACCAGCTGCTGAACTTCCGCGACGGCCGCCGCCAGTACGGCTTGATGATCCACATGGTGGACGTGCTGAACGACCCCTACCTGTTCGAAATCGCCCAGCACTTCGCCGCGCTGGACGTGCCCTACCCGCCCCCCGCCGCCCCGGCCCGTCCGCCCGCGGCCGCGGTGCTGCAGCGCGGGCGCGAGCTGGCCCTGCAGGGCGATGCCGGCCGGCACCTGCCGGCCTGCGCCGCCTGCCACGGCCAGGCCCTGATGGGCGTGCAGCCGCGTTTTCCGGCGCTGCTGGGCCTGCCGGCCGACTACCTGACGGCGCAACTGGGCGGCTGGAAGACCGGCCAGCGCCAGGCCCACGCGCCCGACTGCATGGCCGAGGTGGTGCGCCGCCTGAGCGACGCCGACGCCCACGCCGTGGTCAGCTGGCTGGCCAGCCAAAACGTGCCCGCACAGACCCACCCGGCGCCGGCGCAGGAGCGCCCACCCGCGCCCGAACTGCGCTGCGGCAGCGCCCCCTGGCCCTCGGGGGCGGGCCGATGACGCGCCTGCCCCGCCTCCTGATCGCTGCCGCGGCGGTGCTGCTGCTGGCCGTGGCGGGGCTGTGGCAGGTCAACTTCAACGACGGCGTCGACCTGAACCAGCCCCCGATCCCGGTGGCCGATGCAGCGGCCCAGTTGCAACGCGGCGCCTACCTGGCGCGCGTGGGCAACTGCCTGGCCTGCCACACCGCGCGCGGCGGCGCGCCCGGCGCGGGCGGGCGTCCGATTGCCACCGACTTCGGCACCGCCTTCACCAGCAACCTCACGCCAGACCCCGAGCACGGCATCGGCCGCTGGTCGGCCGCCGCGTTCTGGCGCGCCCTGCACCACGGCCGCGCGGCCGACGGCCGCCTGCTGGTGCCGGTGTTCCCGTACACGCACACCACCTTGCTCACGCGGGCCGACTCGGACGCGCTGTTTGCCTGGTTTGGCCAACTGCCCGCCAGCGCCACGCCCGTGCCACCGAACGAGTTGCGCTGGCCTTACGGCACGCAGGCAGCGCTGGCGGTGTGGCGCGCGCTGTACTTTCGTCCCGGCAGCTTCACGCCCGAGCCGGCGCACGACGCCCGCTGGAACCAGGGCGCCTACCTGGTGCGCGGCGTGGCCCACTGCTCGGCCTGCCACGCCACGCGCGACGCGCTGGGCGGCGCCGACTGGCGCGACTTGAGCGGCAACCGGCTGGGCATGCAGGGCTGGTACGCGCCTTCGCTGACCGATGCACGCGAGGCCGGCCTGGCCGACTGGTCGCTCCACGAGATCGCCCGCCTGCTGCAGGCCGGCGTGACCGAGCGCGGCCGCGCCAGCGGCCCGATGGCCGAAGTGGTGCTGCACGGCACGCAATACCTGAGCGATTCCGATGCCGCCGCCATGGCCACCTATCTGCAGTCCCTGCCGCAGACGGCCGTGCCGGCGCCGTCCGCCCCCACCCAGCCGCATGCGCCCAGCCCCATGGCGCTGGCCGGCGCCAGGCTGTATGACCAGCACTGCGCCCAGTGCCACGGCAAGCAAGGCGAAGGCGTGGGCCTGGCCTACCCGCCCCTGGCCGGCAACCGGGCCGTCACCATGGCATCCGGCGACAACCTGCTGCAGCACGTGCTGTACGGCGGCTTCAACGCCGCCACCGCGGGCTATCCCAGGCCGTTTGGCATGCCGCCCTTCGTGCTCACGCTCAGCAACGCCGAGATCGCCGCCGTGCTGAGCTACGTGCGCACGGCCTGGGGCAACTCCGCCAGCGAGCTCAGCGCACTCGAAGTGCACGGCCTGCGCCAGCGCAGCGCGCCCGCGCCCCGCCACTGACGCACCGGGCGCCTTGCCGCAACCCGGGGGCCGCCTATACACTGCGGCCCTCCCAGTCTGGCGCAACGGTGCCCCGGCGGTGCGCTCGAGCAGGCCCGCCCACCGCCTGGCCGGGGAGCCGCACCGCCACACGATGGAGCCCCCATGGGATTGAGCTGGTTTTCCAACCCGCAGGACCACACCGCCGCCGCACAGGCCAGCGGCCGGCTTGCGCCCGGCTCTCTGGCCGCCGCCCATGAGTCCGACGCCGACGCCCAGGGGCCGTCCTGGCAGGACATGGTGCGCCAGCTGGGCGAGGAGGTGGCCACCTCGCTGAACACCGCCAGCGAGCAGCTCACGCGACTGAACCGCCTGGAGCCGGGCCTGGTGCGCAGCTTGGCGCCCATCCAGGACGCGGTCGAGCGCGCCCGCCAGGCGGGCATGGCCGCCCAGCACGTGCTGCGCCTGTGCGAAGACCCGCCGCCGCAACGCCGCGAGGTGCTCAACCTGGCCGACGTCGCCCACGCCGCGCTGACCGCGCGCAGCGACTGGCTGCGGCGCCGGCGCATCGACGTGCGCAAGGGTTTTTCGGCCGCACCGGTGTTTGCCGACTCCAGCCTGCTGTACCAGCTGATCGACGAGCTGCTACTGTGGGTGGGCCAACTGGGGGCGGACATCGCCGTCAGCGTCGAGTCCTCGCAAAGCACCGGCCGCCCGCGCCTGCAGGTGGTGTCGCAGCGCGCGCCCGCCACCGCGCCCCCCGCCGTCTGGCGCGGCGTGCGCTGGGTGCTGTGGCACCAGCTCGCACGCACGCTGGACGCCCAGACCGAGCTGGACCTGAAGGACCAGCACGTGCGCATCAGCGTCAGCCTGCCGGCGGCCACGCCCGAGCAGATCAGCCGCGCGGCCGAGGAACAGGTCGAGCCCTCCAGCGTGTCGGCCGGCATCGCCGGCTGCCGCGTGCTGATCGTCTCCGGCAACGCGCAGCGGCGCGCCCAATGCCTGCAGGCGCTGGCCGGCTACGGCCTGATCATCGACAGCGCCGAGGACACCCACCAGGCGCGCCAGCAGGCGCTGCAGCGCCTGCCCGACGCCGTGGTGTACGACGCCAGCGTGGCACCGCGCGACGTCGGCCTGCTGCGCGCGCAGCTGCTGGACAGCGCCGGCACGCCCGCGGCCTTCATCGAGATTCACGAGCGGGCCGGCAGCGCCGACTTCCACGCCTCCACCGTGGGCGCCGAATCCACCGGCCACGTCTCGGCCGCGGCGCTGGGCCAGGCGCTGGGCCCGGCCCTTGTGTTCGAGCTCTGCCGGGTGTTGTGACCATCCCCTAGTCGGGCGGCCAGGCTGCCCACGGACCTCGCCGTCAACCAAAGAAACTACATTAATGATAGCATTTGGCGCTTATCCAGTAAGCGCTATCGGCCAATTTGATGATGAATGGCTGGTGCACGAGGACGCGGCCCTGCTGGTGCTGGACAAACCCGCCGGCCTGCTTGCGGTGCCAGGACGCGGGCCGGACAAGGCCGACTGCCTGAGCGCCCGCGCGCAGCGGCGCTGGCCCGACGCGCTCATCGTGCACCGGCTCGACCAGGCCACCAGCGGCCTGATGCTGCTGGCGCGCGGCCCCGCCATGCAGCGTACCCTGAGCCAGGCTTTTGCCGAGCGCCGCGTGCACAAGCGCTACGAAGCCATCGTGCACGGGCCGATGCCCGACGCCGCGACGGACGACGGCTGGGGACTGATCGAGCTGCCGCTGCGGCTGGACTGGCCCCGGCGCCCGCGCAGCATCGTCGATGCCGAGCACGGCAAGTCCAGCCGCACGCGCTGGCGGGTGCTGCAGCGCCACGCCGCCACCGACACCACCCGGCTGGCGCTGGAACCCGTCACCGGCCGCTCGCACCAGTTGCGCGTGCACCTGCAGGCCATCGGCCACCCCATCGTCGGCGACGCGCTGTACGGCCCGCCCGACGGTGCGCCCCGGCTGATGCTGCACGCCTGCGCCCTGCGCCTGGCGCACCCCCTCGGCGGCCCCGCCCTGGTGCTGCAGCGGCCGGCGCCGTTTTGACGCCTGCCGGACGGCGGACGACGCCACGCCATCGGATCGCCTACAGTTGCAGCTTCCCCTTCGTCAACCAGGAGCTCTCATGAAACCCATCCCATCGGGCCCCGCACGGCCTCAGACGGCCGGCCTGCTGCTGGCCCTGGCGCTGGGCGCTGCCGGCCTGGCCGGCTGCACCACCACGCTGGACAACGCGCCGCCGCCGGCCTCGAGCAGCAGCTTCAGCACGGCCGCCAAGCTCGACGCGGCGGTCAGCGCCACGCTCCAGCGCCTGTACACGGTGGCGCCGGGCTCGCGCGAGATGGTGCGGCACGCTGCCGGCGTGCTGGTGTTTCCCGAAGTCATCGGCGGCGCCCTGATCGTCGGCGCCGAGCACGGTCGCGGCGCGCTGCGTGTGGGCGGGCACACCGCGGGCTACTACAGCACCACCGGCGCCTCGCTCGGCTGGCAGGTCGGCGGGCAGTCCAAGTCGGTGGTCTACGTATTCAGCACGCGCGAGGCCCTGAACAAGTTCCAGTCCAGCAAGGGCTGGACCGCCGGCGCCGACGCCACCGTGGCCATTGGCAAGGTCAGCGCCAACGGCTCGGTGGACTCCGAGACCGTGCACCAGCCGGTGGTCAGCTTCGTGATGAACAACGTCGGGCTCGAAGTCGGCGTGTCGCTCACCGGCTCCAAGATCAGCCCGATCACGCTGTGAGTCCCGCCCCAATTCGGTAAATTCGAGGCCATGAGCCCCACCGCTTCCCGCCTCACCATCCTCACCGGCGCCTCGCGCGGCATGGGCCTGGCCATGGCCCGGCAATTGCTGGCCAGCGGCCACGCCCTGCTGACCCTGGCGCGCCACCCCAGCGCCGCGCTGGCCGCGCAGGCCCAGGCCGCGGGCGCCGCCCTCACGCAGTGGCCGATCGATCTGGCCGACGCCAGCGCCGCCAGCCAGCGCCTGCGCCAATGGCTGGCCGGCCAGGACCGCGATGCGTTTGAGCAGGTCACGCTGATCAACAACGCCGGCGCCATCCCGGCCATCGCGCCGCTGCGTGACACGCACGACGAGGGCACGGTCACTGCCCTGCGCGTGGGGCTGGAGGCCCCTCTGCTGCTGACGGCCGCGTTTCTGGACGCCACGCGCGCCTGGCGCGGCCAGCGTCGCGTGCTCAACATCTCCTCGGGCCTGGGCCGCCGCCCCATGGCCTCGCAGGCCGCCTACTGCGCCGCCAAGGCCGGCATGGACCTGTTCACCCGCTGCGTGGCGCTGGACGAGGCCAACCAGCCCAACGGCGCGCGCGTGTGCGCGCTGGCGCCCGGCGTGATCGACACCGACATGCAGGCGCAGCTGCGCGGCGCCGACCCGCAGGCCTTTCCCGACCGCGCCAGTTTCGAGCAGCTCAAGAGCAACGGCGTGCTCACCTCGCCCGAAGCCGCCGCACAGCGCGTGCTGGCCTTCCTGCAGCGCCCCGACTTCGGCCTGAACCCGGTGGCCGACGTGCGCGACCCGGCCTGAGCGCCCGACCGGTCGCGCAGGCGTCCGTTGGCCGGGCCGTGCGCCCGGCCAACGCCATGCTGCGGCGCAACAAGTCGGCGCGTTCGCGGCATACTGCGGGGCTCGCAACCGCGCTTTTTTCATCCCCCAACCCAGGAGCCCTGCATCATGAGCCGTGAAGTCGTCGTCACCAGCGGAGTACGCACCGCCATCGGAACCTTTGGCGGCAGCCTGAAGGACATTGCCACCGTCGATCTGGGCGCTGCGGTGGTCAAGGAAGTGATTGCCCGCTCCGGTATCGAGGGCAAGGACGTGGGCCATGTGGTGTTCGGCCACGTGGTCAACACCGAACCGCGCGACATGTATTTGTCGCGCGTGGCGGCCATCAACGGCGGCTGCCCCAAGGAGACGCCGGCCATGAACGTCAACCGCCTGTGCGGATCGGGCCTGCAGGCCATCGTCAGCGCCAGCCAGGCCATCCTGCTGGGCGACTGCGACGTCGCCATCGGCGGCGGTGCCGAGAACATGAGCCGCGCACCCTACGCCAGCCTGGCCACCCGCTTTGGCGCGCGCATGGGCGACGCCAAGCTGGTGGACATGATGGTGGGCGCCCTGCACGACCCGTTCCAGACCATCCACATGGGCGTGACGGCCGAGAACGTGGCCAAGGAGTTCGGCATCTCGCGCGAGCAGCAGGACGCGCTGGCGCTGGAGAGCCACCAGCGCGCCGAACGCGCCTGGGCCGAGGGCCGCTTTGCCGGCCAGATCCTGCCCGTCATGCTCAAGAGCCGCAAGGGCGAGGTGGCCTTTGACAAGGACGAGCACTTCCGCGCCGGCGCCAAGCTGGAGGACTTCCAGAAGATGAAGCCGGTGTTCCTGAAGGAAAACGGCACCGTCACCGCCGCCAACGCCAGCGGCATCAACGACGCCGCTGCCGCCGTGGTGCTGATGGAGGCCGGCGCCGCCAAGGCGCGCGGAGCCAAGCCGCTGGCCCGCCTGGTGGGCTACGCGCACGCCGGCGTGGACCCCAGGATCATGGGCATCGGCCCGGTGCCCGCCACCCAGGCGGTGCTGGCGCGCACGGGGCTCAAGCTCGACCAGATGGACGTGATCGAGGCCAACGAGGCCTTTGCCGCGCAGGCCTGCGCCGTCACCAAGGGCCTGGGGGCCGACCCGGCCAAGGTCAACCCCAACGGCTCGGGCATTTCGCTGGGCCACCCCATCGGCGCGACCGGGGCGCTGATCACCGTCAAGGCGCTGTATGAGCTGCAACGCATCCAGGGCCGCTACGCGCTGGTGACGATGTGCATCGGCGGTGGCCAGGGCATCGCGGCGGTGTTCGAGCGCATGTAAGCGCGCACTCACCCACAAAACAGCCGGTCGCGCGACCGGCTTTTTTGCGTGCGCCTCGGCGACTCACTCGCCCAGGTAGGCCGCGCGCACCTTGGGGTCGGCCAGCAGGTCCCGGCCAGAGCCGCTCATCGAGATCAGGCCCGACTCCATCACGTAGCCGCGGTCGGCCAGCGCCAGCGCACGGCTGGCGTTCTGCTCCACCAGCAGGATGGTCACGCCCTGGGCGTAAACGTCGCGCACCACCTCGAAGATCTTGTCCACCATGATGGGCGACAGGCCCATCGAGGGCTCGTCCAGCAGCAGCAGCTTGGGCCGGCTCATCAGCGCGCGGCCCATGGCCAGCATCTGCTGCTCGCCGCCCGACATGGTGCCAGCCAGCTGGTCCTTGCGCTCGCGCAGGCGCGGGAAGATGGTGAAGATCTTCTCGAAGTCCTGCGTCACGCCCGCCTTGTCGCGGCGGATGTAGGCGCCCATCTGCAGGTTCTCGGTGATCGTCATGCGCGTGAACACGCCGCGCCCCTCGGGCACCATCACCAAACCCTGCTTGACCAGGTCCCACGGGCCCTGGCCCTTGATGGACTTGCCCATGAACTCGATGTCGCCGCCGGCCAGCGGCAGCGAGCCGGTGATGGCCTTCATGGTGGTGGTCTTGCCGGCGCCGTTGGAGCCGATCAGCGACACCAGCTCGCCCTCGCGCACTTCGAATTCGGTGCCCTTGACGGCCTGGATGCCGCCATAGGCCACCTTGAGGCCCGAAACTTTCAACAAGGTCTGTGCCATCTCAGTGTCCTCCGGTCCCGAGATAAGCCTCGATCACCTTTTCATTCTTCTGCACCTCCGCCGGCACGCCCTCGGCAATCGGCTTGCCGTAGTCCAGCACCGTCACGCGGTCGCACAGGCCCATCACCAGCTTCACGTCGTGCTCGATCAGCAAGATGGTGCGGTTGTCCTTGCGGATGCGATCGATCAGCTCGCGCAGGTTGAGCTTCTCGGTGGCATTCATGCCGGCGGCGGGCTCGTCCAGCGCAATCAGCTGCGGGTCGGTGGCCAGGGCGCGGGCGATCTCCAGGCGGCGCTGGTCGCCGTAGGACAGCGTGCGCGCCCGGAAGTTGGCGTACTTGCCGACGCCCACGTAGTCCAGCAACTCCTGCGCGCGGGCGCGAATGGCGGCCTCCTCGGCCTTGAACCCGCTGGAGCGAAACACCGCGCCAAACAGGCCCGAATGCGTGCGCACGTGGCGCCCGACCATCACGTTCTCCAGCGCGGTCATCTCGGCGAACAGCCGGATGTTCTGGAAGGTGCGCGCAATGCCGGCCTTGGCCACCAGATGCACCGCCGAAGGCTTGTAGGGCTGGCCGGCCAGTTCGAAGCTGCCCGTGTCGGGCGTGTACAGCCCGGTCAGCACGTTGAAGAAGGTGGTCTTGCCGGCGCCGTTGGGGCCGATCAGTCCATAGACCTGGCCGCGCCGGATGGTGATGCCCACGTCCGACAGGGCCTGCAGCCCGCCAAAGCGCTTGGACACGCCCTGCACGTTCAATACGATGTCGCTGTTGCTCATGGTGTTCGTCTCCGCGTCGCTCAGGGGTTGACCGGGTCTTGGCGCAACGCGGTGTTGCCGGGGACGGCGTCGGCGGGGAAGTCCACCCCGGGCGGGTTTTGCTGCCCCGTGAGCGGCGTGATCTTGTCGGCCGGCTCCGGGTCAGCCTTGCCATGTTCGGGCGAGGGCCACAGGCCGCGCGGGCGCAGCAGCATGATGACGATCATGGCCAGCGCGATGAACAGCTGGCGCAGGATGGCCGCGTCCAGGCGCCCGTCGGTCATCTGCTGCAGCGGCCCCGCCACGTAGCGCAGGACCTCGGGCAGCGAAGCCAGCATCAGTGCGCCCAGCACCACGCCCGGCAGGTGCCCCACGCCACCCAGCACCACCATGGAGACGATCATCACCGACTCCATCAGGCTGTAGGACTCGGGCGAGACAAAGCCCTGGAAGGACGCGAACAGCGCGCCCGAGGCGCCGCCGAACGAGGCACCCATGCCGAAGGCCAGCAGCTTGAGGTTGCGCACGTTCAGGCCCATGGCCTTGGCGGCGGTCTCGTCCTCGCGGATGGCCATCCAGGCGCGGCCGATGCGCGAATTCTCCAGGCGCTGGCACACGAAGTAGGTAAAGATGACGGCGCCGAGAAACACGTAGTAGTACAGCGAAACGGGCGCCACTTCAAAGCCGAACCAGTGCACCGGGTCGTTCAGGTCCACGCCGAAGAAGTGGATACCGTCGATCTGGTTGACGCCCTTGGGCCCGTTGGTGATGTTGACCGGGTAGTCCAGGTTGTTCATGAAGATGCGGATGATCTCGCCGAAGCCCAGCGTGACGATGGCCAGGTAGTCGCCGCGCAGCTTGAGCACCGGAATGCCCAGCAACACCCCCGTGCCCGCCGCCAGCAGCAGCGCCAGCGGCATCACCAGCCAGATCGACACGTGCACGCCGTGCGGAAACATGGCCGCGATGGCGGGGAAGTTCTCGGTCAGGTGCGGCGAGGCCAGCAGGGCAAACAAGTAGGAGCCGACCGCAAAGAAGGCCACGTAGCCCAGATCGAGCAGGCCGGCGTAGCCCACCACGATGTTCAGGCCCAGGGCCAGCATGGTGTAGAGCAGCGCGATGTCGATGATGCGCACCCACGCGTGGCCCAGGCCCTGCACCATCAAGGGCAGCAGGAACAGGCCGAAACCGCACAGCAGAAAGACGACGAGCTTGTTTTGTTGCGCCATGGTTGTCACTCCCCTGCCCTCAGGCTCGATCCGCCACGCGCTCACCCAGCAGGCCCGAGGGCCGCAGCGTCAGCACGATGATCAGCACGATGAAGGCAAAGATGTCCGCGTAGTTGCTGCCCAGAAAGCCGCCGGTCAGCGTGCCCAGGTAGCCCGAACCGATGGACTCGATCAGGCCCAGGAGCACGCCCCCCACTACCGCGCCGGCCAGGTTGCCGATGCCGCCGAACACGGCCGCGGTAAAGGCCTTCAGGCCCGGCAAAAAGCCCATGTAGTGCTGGGCCGTGCCGTAGTTGGAGGCGTACATCACGCCCGCGATGGCTGCCAGAACGGCGCCGATGGCGAAGGTGGCCGAGATGATGACGTCGGGCTTGACCCCCATCAGGGCCGCCACGCGCGGGTTCTCGGCCGTGGCACGCATGGCGCGGCCGAGGTTGGTGTAGTTGACGATCCAGGTCAGCACCGCCAGCGACACCACGGTGACGACCAGGATCAGGATTTGCGTGGGGGTGATGACCGCGTCGCCGATCAGGTACGGGTCGGTCGGCAGCAGGGACGGAAAGGACTTGACGTTGGGCTTCCAGATCATCATGGCCAGCGCCTGCAGCAGGATGGACACGCCCAGCGCCGTGATCAGCGGAGCCAGGCGCGGCGCATTGCGCAGCGGCCGATAGGCCAGCTTTTCGATCACCACATTGACCACGGCGGCCACCACGCAGCCGGCCAGGGTGGCCAGCAGCAGGACGACCCACAGCGGCAGGCTTGGAAACACCGCTTGCAGGCCGCCAATGGCGCTGTAGGCGGTCAGGGCCCCGACCATCAACACGTCGCCGTGGGCGAAGTTGATGAGCTGGATGATGCCGTACACCATCGTGTAGCCCAGGGCGATCAGGGCGTACATGCTGCCCAGCACCAGCCCGTTGATGATCTGCTGAAACAGAATGTCCATAACGCGTCTCTCCTATCGACCGGCCCGTTGTCGCCAGACCGCCGTGGTTCATTCAATTGCCGTCGGGCCGCCTTGTGGGCACCCCTGGCCATCGGACATGAATCCCGCTCAAACCGCTGCACGGGCCAAAAAAAGTGGCGCGATTTTATCGGGCTGCCGCCCCCTGCCCGGCCCGGGCAGGGCGGGGTTTTCCCTCTACTAATTCAACTTTTTTGCGCGATGTGCGGCGCATCAAGCCTTGCCGGCATCGCGGTTGCGCCGGCGCAGCTCGGCCAGTTTTTCGCCGATCTTGATCTCCAGCCCGCGCGGCACCGGCTGATAGAAACCCGGCTCGGCCATGCCTTCAGGCAGATAGCGCTCGCCGGCGGCAAAGCCGCCCTCCTCGTCGTGCGCATAGCGATAGCCCTTGCCGTAGTCCAGCTCTTTCATCAGCCGCGTCGGCGCGTTGCGCAGGTGCAGTGGCACGGGGCGCGTCACGTCCTGCTTGACGAAGGCGCGGGCGGCGTTGAAGGCCTTGTAGACCGCGTTGCTCTTGGGCGCCACGGCCAAATACACCACGCACTCGGCCAGCGCCAGCTCGCCCTCGGGGCTGCCCAGGCGCTCGTACACCTCGGCCGCGTCCAGCGCCAGACGCAGCGCGCGCGGATCGGCCAGACCGATGTCCTCGCTGGCCATGCGCACCAGGCGCCGCGCCAGGTAGCGCGGCTCCGCCCCGCCATCCAGCATGCGCACCAGCCAGTACAGCGCCGCGTCCGGGTCGCTGCCGCGCACCGACTTGTGCAGCGCACTGATGGTGTCGTAGAACTGCTCGCCGCCCTTGTCGTAGCGGCGCAGCTGCTGGCCCAGCACCTTGAGCAGCCAGGCATCGTCCACCGTGCCGCGCTGCTCGGCCGCGGCGGTGACGGCCACCGTCTCCAGCGTGTTCAGCAGGCGCCGGGCGTCGCCGTCGGCGTAGGCGATCAGGCGCTCCAGCGCTTCTGATTCGATAGCTGACAGCGCTTGCTCCGCCTGGGCCTTGGCCACGATTTGCTTCAAATCGCCTTCGGTGAGCGACTGCAGCACGTACACCGTGGCGCGCGACAGCAGGGCCGAGTTGACCTCGAACGAGGGGTTCTCGGTGGTCGCGCCGATGAAGGTGAACAGGCCCGATTCGACGTGCGGCAAGAAGGCGTCCTGCTGCGCCTTGTTGAAGCGGTGCACCTCGTCGACGAACACGATGGTGGCCTGGCGCTGCAGGCCATTGCGCGCGCTTTCGGCCAGCGCCACCGCATCGCGGATGTCCTTGACGCCGCCCAGTACCGCGCTGATGGCGATGAACTGCGCGTCGAACGCGTCGGCCATCAGCCGCGCGATGGTGGTCTTGCCCGTGCCCGGCGGCCCCCACAGGATGCAGCTGTGCGGCCGGCCCGACTCGAAGGCGATGCGCAGCGGCATGCCCGGCCCCAGCAGGTGCTGCTGGCCCACCACCTCGGCCAGCGTGCGCGGGCGCAGGCGCTCGGCCAGGGGGGTGTGGGTGGGGGATCGAGTGTCGGGGGTCATGACAAGTCCTTGCAACTCGGTGTACTGTCAAGTAGAAGAACCACACGAATGCTGCAACGTCTGACGATATTGCCATGAACACCATGAGCTACAAGGGCTACACCGCACGCGTCGACTACGACGGGCGTGACAACATTTTCGTTGGCCGCATTCTTGGCGTGCGCAGCATCATCAGCTTTCACGGGCAAACCGTGACCGAACTGCGGGCCGAATTCGAGCACGCCGTCAAGGACTATCTGGCCGACTGCAAGCAACACGGCGTGTCGCCCGAGAAACCCGCGTCGGGCAAGCTGCTGCTGCGCGTGCCGCCCGAAGTGCACGGCCGCGCGCTGGTGGCCGCGCAAGCCGCCGGCAAAAGCCTGAACCAGTGGGCCACCGAGGTGTTGCAGCACGCCGTGGAGCCGGCGGGCTGAACAAGCGAGTGGCGGCAATGGGCGGGCCCCACTTGGCACCTTGCCGCCCACCCCGCTCACAACGCATCCAGCGGACTCAAAATGCCCCGTCCGCCCTTGTGCAGCACGTGGGTGTAGATCATCGTCGTGCTCACGTCCGCATGGCCCAGCAGCTCCTGCACCGTACGGATGTCGTAGCCCGCCTGCAGCAAATGGGTGGCAAACGAATGGCGCAGCACGTGCGGTGTCACGGGTTTGTCGATGCCCGCCACCCGCGCCGCCTCGCGCACCGCGCGCTGCACCGACTCGGGATACACATGGTGGCGCCGCTCCAGCGCCTCGCCGGTGCGCGCATCGGGGCGCGGGTCAATCGAGCGCACGGGCGAGGGAAACACCCACTGCCAAGCCCAGCTGCGGTCGGCCTCGGGGTACTTCACGGCCAGCGCGTGCGGCAAGTGCACACGGCCAAAGCCGGCGGCCAGGTCCTTCTCGTGCAAGGCGCGCGCCTTATCCAACTGCGCCTTCAAGGGCGCGATCAGGTTCTCGGGCAGCACGGTGACACGATCTTTGTTGCCCTTGCCCTCGCGCACCACGATCTCACGCCGCGCGAACTCCACATCCTTCACCCGCAGGCGCAGCCCCTCCATCAGCCGCATGCCCGTGCCGTAGAGCAATTGGGCAACCAAGCCCGCCACGCCCTCCACATGCAGCATCAGATCGCGCACCTCACCCGGCGTCAGCACCACCGGCAGGCGGCGCGGGCGCCTGGCCTGCGCCACCTCGTCCAGCCAAGGCAGCTCGATGCCCAGCACCTGCTTGTACAGGTAAAGAATGGCCGACTTGGCCTGGTTCTGCGTCGAGGCCGACACCTGCCGGTCCACCGCCAGGTGGCTCAAAAACGCCTCCACCTCCACCGCGCCCATGTCCTGAGGATGGCGCTTGCCATGATACAAAATGAAACGTCGCACCCAATTCAGGTAAGCTTCTTCCGTGCGCAAGCTGTAGTGCCGCGTGCGCAGGTGGATGCGGAGGCGCTCCAGCAGCTTGGGCGGCGGGGGGATGGCTGCGGCAGGCGGCGGTGCGGCGGGCGATTCCATCCGCTAAATTTTAGGTTTGCATAATCGTGGCTGGGCGAGGGTTTCCCTGGGGATGTAGTGGTTGGGAGCTTGTTTTATGCGACTTCCCCGGTATGATCCTCTTCGTCTATTTCTAGTTGTCGCATCCCGGACGATCATAAGGTCGCTTGTGAAACAGATGCGGGCTCTCCTGATACCACTGCTTCATGGCCTGCATAGGCGTCTTGCTGCCCAGCGCTGACTGCGGCAGTTGGTGGTTGTACAGGGCCACATAACGCAGCAAGGTCTGCTCCATGTCCTCGCGGCTGTTGAACCTGTGCGTCTTGAGCACGTCGGCAATGCGACCGTTGAACCTCTCCACCATGCCATTGGTCCTGGGCGTCCTGGGCGTTCTGGGCTTGGTCAGGCGATGTTCGATCCCCAACTCGTCGCACAACTGATCGAACTCGTGGTTGCCGCTGGGCTGGCGCTCGCGGCTGGCAAACAGGCGATCGGTGAACTCCTTGCCGTTGTCGGTCAGCAGCTTGTGGATCTTGATCGGGCAGGCCTTGTGCAGTGCCTTCAGGAAGGACTGTGCACTGGCGGCGGTCTTGTTGGCCTTGAGGGCCACGTACACCCAGCGCGTGGCCCGGTCGATGGCCACGAACAGGTAGCGCCGACTGCTCTCATCCTGCATCTGGGGCAGGTATTTCACGTCCATGTGCACATAGCCCGGCTCGTAGCTCTTGAAGGCCTTGTGGGCCACGGTAGGCTCCTGGGGCTTGAGGGCATTGAGGTTGCCCGCGCCATGGCGGCGCAGGCACCGATCCAGGCCTGAGCGCGAGACATGGGGGCAAATGAACTCCCGCGTGACAGCCAGCAGGTCATCCAGGGGCAGCAGCAAGGTGCGCCGCAGGTGCACCACCACGCTCTCTTGCGCCGGCGTGAGCACCGTCTGCAGGCGATGGGCCGTGTGCGAGCGATCCCCAAAGACCTGGCGCTTCTTCCACTTGTAGACCGTTTGCTCGGTGATGCCAAAGCGCTGGGCCAGGACAGCGGCGGTCTCGTGGCTGGCCGCGATCTCGGCGCGCACGGCCGGTGTCGTGCGGGCGTTCTTGTGCAGGGCTATCAGCATGGCGTGGCACTCCCGGTGGCTTGCAAGGACTCTATCAACTCCCGCAATACGGCTCGGGCCATGAACAGCGGGTAGCGGTTTTCATCTATGCAATCGTCCGGGATGCAACATCTAGTTAGAGAAAACCATGAAAATTACATCAACTTTCGTCGGGTTGATATTAATTATCTTTTCGCTGCAAGTACATGCCGATGGATGGGCAACTTTCGGAAAACAATCAGAAATGAAGGGGCATGTTATTACGGACGTTGGCGAGGCCTCACAAGTTGAACCGCCATTCAACACAAAGTGGGATCGCGATGTTTATCAAATTAATGGCCGATGTTTTTATTTTTTAGGATACATAGGCCATTGGGGATATGGTGGGAAGGCTGCCTTTCTTCTCGTCAATGCGCAGAGGGAAACAAAGATTGCGATTTTTGAAACATCGATTGGCTCGGTCAAGGCAGATCTTCAATCAGTTATTCTTGTACAATGTCCGAATGGAACAAACGTGATCCCCATAGCGATGATCCGACCGAACAGCTTAAGCTCCTCCAGAAGCGACAAGAGGAACTCAAGAGAAAGCTGGAGCAACTCAGAGACAAAGATAAATCGCAGTAAATCTACTCACAAAAAATACTGAGCTAGAATATGAAAATATCCAGACGTGGCTCTATAGCCAACCAAGGAACCAAGGAACCAAGGAGATAAATTTTTCCAATCTTAGATTTCCACGAAGCAAGGAAGATAATTTATTGAAAATTCACCAAGAGGGCGTGAAAGATTTTAATTCTGATACTGCTCATAATTATATCAAAGTCTCTATTAATTCAAATGAAATTGCAAAAATTCTCCGCGTCTTGGCTGATAGCACCATGAAAGACCTCGCAGCTTTCCCGCAAGAACTCTAACTCGTTGCGGTCACTTACTCAACTAACGGCACTAGCAGGTGTTATCAACCCCTAACCTTTCACTAACCGGACTTGCCTACGGCAAGCCGATTAGTTTGTTCGTTAGGCGTCACAAAGACAAGTCTGATTCTCACCGCCACCTGATACGCTGCAGCCATGACTGAGCCGAAACTCCTCCTTGAGCGCAACGACGGCGTCTTGGGACGCTGATCCTGAATCGACTGGCCAAGCTCAACGCGATTGACAACGAACTGGCAGCTTCCTTGAGGAAAGCGCTAGATTCCGCGGCAGTTGATTCGTCGGTACGAGCTATTCGGTTACGAGGTAATGGACGGGCGTTCTGCGCTGGTCAGACGTAAGTGAGGCACCCACGGATATCGATTCGGGAGTTGGTGCAGGCGGCTCGTCGATCGTGCACAACCCGAAACCGGTCGTCGCAGTCGTGCACGGATGGACTGTCGGAGCGGGCCTTGAGTGGATGCTCAACGCAGATGTCGTCTATGCCGCAGATGACAGCAAGTTCAAGCTTCCCGAGGCATCACTCGGAGTTTTCGTAACGGGAGGTCTGGTCGCCACCCTTCCTGCCGCGGTCGGACTGACGCGAGCCAAAGCTCTGATGTTGCTCGGCGACGAGTTCAATGCACAGCAAGCTGCAGCTTGGGGTATGGTATATAAAACCTGTCCCAATCCCTGGAACTGGAGATGGCGTCTTTGGATGCCTGCATCCGACTGGTCGCCCTGAAGCCTGCAGTCGCGTCCCAGTTCAAACGAGTCGTAAACCTATTCGGCCTGCAGGAGTTCAACGAGGCGGTTGCTGAGAAGAAATGTCCACTGCATCCTCGCGCGCGGTGACGCCTAACCCCTCGTTCAAGCGGAGCGCCAACGGCAGGCCACCAAGCCCAGGCTGGTGGTACGCGGTACATTTTCACCAGCCCGGGGGCTTGGCGTCCTGCCGCCGTCGCCCGCTTAACTCGAACTACAAGGGCTTCCCCACATTCGCAAGCAACACCTCACCCTGGGTTGATCGCGCAGCGATCGGCCCAAGCATGGTTTTCATCGGTTTCAGCCCAGCTTCCAACCTTGTGCCTGCAGCGTGTCGATGTTTCTTGGCAAACGGTGCGGACGGCGAGACTACAAACGGTCATTAACGCTGCCTGCTTTTGTGGCAGCAAACCCTGATGAAAGACGCGCGCCTGGGGCTCCATTCGTTAGCCGGGTATCGGGATTTCTCCCATGGCTCCCCCAGAGTTCACCGAGCATTCCCCGGCGCAGGTCCAACCCTTTGCACATCAACGACTGCCTTCACGCGGCGGATTTCTGGTCTGTTTTGCCTTGGTACTTGCTTTGCGACTGCACTCACGCGGGCATCTTGAAGGCATCCCCTCGCTGCAACACGGCCCAGCACATGCGGGCGTTCTTGGCGGCAATGGCCACTACCGCGCGCCAGTACCCCCGGCGCTCGGCCAGGCTGAGGGCCCAGCGGCTGATCGCATCTTGCCTGGGCTTGTCATTCTTCATGGCGGCGGCGAGCACCGCCCTGGCTCCCAGTACCAGCAGGCTGCGCAGGTAGGCGTCTCCGGCTTTGGTGATGCGCCCCAATCTCTGCTTGCCGCCCGAGCTGTATTGCCCGGGCACCAGGCCCAGCCAGGCGGCAAAGCTGCGCCCGCAGGCGAAGTCGTGCCCATTGCCCACGGTGCTGAGGATGGCCATGGCGGTGGTCTGGCCAATGCCGCCGAGTTGCATCAGCTGCTGTGCCTGGGTGCTGTGGCGGGCCATGAAGGCGATGTGGCGGTCGTACTCGGCGATGCGTTCATCGAGCCGGGTGACTTCACTCAGGAGGTCGCCGATGACGGTGTTGGCCCAGCCGGGCAACTCTTCAAGGCGGGCCAGTGCTTCGCGCCGTACGGTGGCAGCCTTCAGGGGCAGCACCAGCCCCAGTTCCGACAGCAGGCCACGGATGCGGTTGAGGGTGGCGGTGCGCTGCTCCACGAAGCCCTGGCGGGCGCGGTGCACCATCAGCTGGCCTTGCTGCTCGATGGTCTTGAGCGGCACAAAACGCATCTGGGGCCGGGTGACGGCTTCACAGATGGCTGCAGCGTCGGCGGCATCGTTCTTGCCGCGTTTGCCTGAGAGGCGGTAGGGGGCGACGAACTTGGGGGCCATCAGGCGCACGGTGTGGCCGAGCTTCTCGAATTCCCGAGCCCAGTGGTGGGCGCCGGAGCACGCCTCCATGCCGATCAAACACGGGGGCAAGGCGGTGATGAGTTCCAGCAGGTTGCCCCGCGCCACGTTGGGGCGCACCAGAATAGGTTTACCAGCAGCATCCACGCCGTGAACGGCAAACACGTTCTTTGCAAGGTCGATTCCTACGGTTACGATGGTCATGGACTTCCCCTTTCGAGTGAGTTGATGAGATTTCGCACTTCCCATCGTGGCACTCAGTTGCCGTCTCCCGCAAGCGCGCGGGTCGCTTGGGACGGGGAAGTCCCTTTCATTCGTTAGGCACTCGAGCAGAGATGTCCGCACTCATACAGTGGAGCCTGGCTGTCCTCGCAGTGCTTGGCGCGTTCTTCTTTGCGGGCATCACCGGGTCACTCGCCACTGACATGCTGGGCTTCTGGGACATCCCTGGCGCTGGCTTCCTGGCAGCACCAGCTGTTGTCGTAACCGCCTACCTTGCCGCACCGAGACGCAAGGCACTCTTTTCCTGCGGGGCATTCACGGTTGGTGCCATTGCCGCTTGGTTGCTGCTTGAGCCATCCTCGTATCCGGAGTCCCAGCGCTACGGAGATCTCGCATACCAGCCCACACACCTTCCAGTTGTCGCCACCTATATCGGTGGCATCATTGGCTTGGCAATCGTCGGCATCTTGAGGCTGCGGCCCGGTACCAAATAGGTCGCTCGGAAATGTCTATGCAATGGGCCAGCTTCGACAACGGCGCCACTGTCGGCCAGATCGGCAGCGAGTCCGGCGTCATCATCCGGGATTCCGAGCACCCTCGCGGCGCCAGGATCACTCTGGAAAGGGCGGGTAGCATTGCCCCGTTCTCGATCACTTGCGGGATATACGGCTGCATGGTCCACACGCGTTTCTTCTCAACGGAGCAAGAGGCTTCTCAGCAGTTTGAGCTTATGGCGGATGCCCTTTCATCGATTCTGCAGCTCTCGACGAGCGACGATGGCCTGCTTGATTCAGTGGACCAGTTCGTCGGTCAATTCCCGTGACGCGACCCAACAATTCATTCAAGCCGAACCCGCTTCGTGGGCCGGCTTAATTCGTTAGACCGCACGTCACTGTCTGCGCGATGCCGATTCCTGCAAACCTTCAGCACTTCTGGGGTGCGTTCGCCTTCGCGAGCGGCGAGCCGGACGATTCGCGCTTGCTTGAGGCATTCTTCTTCGGCGACAGCGAAGCTCTCGCCAACGAACTCGCTGGGTTGGTGTTGCAAGGGATCAAGCGTGCAACCGCTGCATCCGTCTGGGTTCTGCAGGCGGAAGGCAAGCAGCCCCCAAAGCCTGGTGATCTCAGCATCGTCACCAGCTGGGCAGGCCAGCCGTTGTGCATCATCGAAACCGAGGCCGTCGAGATCGTGCCCTTCAGTCAGGTCACTGCCGAGTTTGCGGCAGCAGAAGGCGAAGGGGATTTTTCGTTGTCCTTCTGGCGTACCGCCCACGCCGAGTATTTCACTCGCGAGTGCAGTCGCTTCGGGCGGGCATTCGAGCAGACAATGCCCGTTGTATGTGAGCGCTTTCGAGTTGTGTACCAGCCAAGTGCGGTCCAACTCAAGCGTTGGACCGCGCAGGGCTCTTGAACGTGAGTTGCAGTGCCCTCAACTGCGCAGCCCGTGCAACCCGAGGCAAGCCCATGAGTCCCTCCGATCAAACCAAGCAGCTCGCAGGCATCAATGCAAAGATCCTTGCCGCAGGCGAGAGCCTGCCGGCGGTGCAGCTCAAAGACGGTACGAAGGTTCAGACCGGTACCGTTGCTGCAATGCTCCACAACGTTGCGCTCTTCAATGCTGGCGAGCGAGGTCAGGTCGAGAGAGAGCTGGAACTCGCCGTTCCGACGCTCATCAAGGTTGGTCTCTTTGCGCTGTTCTCGCCTGAGGAGTGGATCGCCGGCAACAATCCTGGCCGTGCGTTTGTGGGCACCGTTGCCAAGCGCATGCTCGCGCACGGTTCGGTCTAGCTTTGCGCGCCATTGCGCGTGACGTGCCGGGGCTCATTCGCCCTTGGGCCTGGCCACGGCGCCGGTGGCCACGCGGCGGCGCAGCTCGGTCATCACGGCCTTCAGGCGGCGGGCGTTGTCGGGGCCCATGCGCAGCAGCATTTTCTGGCCGCTGGACAGCGCCTGCAGCGCCGGGTCGGCGTATTCGTAGCGCACCCAGGGCCGGGTGGACGGGACCTCGCCCTTGACCTGGGTGAGTTGCACCGCGATGGGGCCGGCGGGCACGGGCGTGGCCAGCAGCTGGTCCAGCACGGCCACCAGGCGGTCGTTGAAGTACTGGCCCGGATAGCCCAGCTCTTCATACGCGGTCTGAAACAACGGGTACAGCCGAGCGTAGAGCTTGACGGCGGCGTCCTGCGGCACGCTTTCGGCAAAAGCCACGAAGGCGTGGTAGCGCTCGGCGTTGGCGAGGGCGATGGTCTGCGTGGGCGCGTCGGCGGGGCCGGTGACCTCGAAGCGGCCGGGCGCGGGTTGCACCGGCCACAGGCGGGCGGGTGCGTAGGGCCGCGCCAGATTGTCGACGGTGACGACGACGCGGCGCACAAAGCCGTCGGGCAGCAAAAAGCCGGCCACGCGCTGGGCGCCGAGCAGCTCACGCAGCGCCTGGTCCACCTGGGCGTCGGAGTCGGCCAGCGCGGGCAAGGCGGTGTCGGGGGGCGCCAGCGCGTCGACCGGGTTGGCGGGCCCGGAGGCTTGGGCCAGGGGCGCGGAGGCGGGCAGCGCAACCGCGGGCGCCGGTGCGGGCGCCGCCGTGTCGGCCGCCGGCTGCGGCGCCGGCGCGTGAGCGGGGCGCCAGCCAAACCACCAGGCCGCACCCAGGGCCAGTGCCGCCACCACCACCCAGCCCAGCCAGGCCCTGGACGATGGCTGGGGTGGACGGAAATCGACGGGGTCTCTCTCGGGCATCACGATCCTTTCCACTGGGGGCTGCCGCGCCAGCTTGCAAACTGATAGCGCGCTGCGCCGATGTTATTTCGGCCCGGCCTGCGCCGCGCCATCGGCTACAGCAGCTT
This sequence comes from Burkholderiaceae bacterium, assembly GCA_041396485.1. Taxonomy (GTDB): domain Bacteria; phylum Pseudomonadota; class Gammaproteobacteria; order Burkholderiales; family Burkholderiaceae_C; genus Ottowia. The sequence continues at coordinate 157,081 of JAWKYM010000004.1, forward strand.
ACGCGGTTTACATGCGGGCGTGACAATGGGGCCCGATGCTTTTCGGGTTGAACTTGGCGACGGGCTCCCCGACAATCCGGCCAGCATCCCCCCGCAACCGCCCCTTCACCGTAGAAAGGCCCTGCTCCATGGTTCTGCTTGTCACTGGCGCTCTGGTGGTCGTGCTGGGCCTTTTCTGCGGCATGGTCCTCACGCTGGGGCCGCTGGGCCTGGTTCCGTGGACGCCCGAGCTGGCGCTGTGGGTGTTGTTTCCGCTGCTGTGCGTGCTGGGCTTCGTGTTCTTTGCCATGGCCGGCAAGACGGCGCAGGTGCGCACCTTCACGTTTGCCGTGTCCTGCCTGCTGTTGCTGCTGGCGCTGGCCTCCGTGGCCGGGGTGGTGCTGTCGGCGGCGTCGGTGATCGACGCGGCGGGCAGCCTGATGCCGCTGTGGTATGTGCTGGCGGTGGCGGGTGTGCTGGGCGCGGTGGGCGTGGCCGCCAGCCGGCCAGCGGCTTGAGCGCCGCCCGCGGCACGGGCTGAACCCGGCTGGCCGTCATGTCGCAACGCATTCACCCGTCACGCCACCGATGACCTGCACCGTGTCCCTTCATGAGGTGGAGTTCAGCGACGTGCGCGCGCAGGGGCCGGGCGGGCAGAACGTCAACAAGGTGTCCAGCGCCGTTCATCTGCGCTTCGACATCGGCCGCTCCTCGCTGCCGCCGGCGGTCAAGCACCGGCTGCTGGCGCTGCCGGACCAGCGGGTGACCAGGGAGGGCGTGATCGTCATCAAGGCGCAGACCTCGCGCAGCCGCACGCACAACCGCGCCGAGGCGCTGGCGCGGCTGCAGGCGCTGATCGACGAGGCCGCGCGCGTGCGGCCGGTGCGGCGCGCCACCCGGCCGACGCTGGCGTCCAAGGTGCGGCGGCTGGAGGGCAAGGCGCTGCGCTCGCGCATCAAGGCCAGCCGCGGCCGCGGCGGGGACGTGGACTGAGACGGCAGCTTTGCCGGGGCCAGCCCTGGCGTGGAGGAATGAGCATGAGGCAATACTGGGACAATCGCCTGTTCAAGATCGGGGCCATCATGGCGCTGGTGGGCTGGGGGCCGCTGATCGCCATCATCGTTCTTGCCGAGATCGGGCTGTGGCCCGACCCCAATCCCAACCCGATCGGCCCGGGGCTGCTGTTCTTCTTCTCGTTTTGGCCCGCCGTCATTTGCCTGGCGGTGGGGGTCTTTCAGGTGTGGCGCCGCCGCCGGTAGCGGCGCCGGCCCGGTGCGAGGCCCCGCCCCCACCCACCGTTGCAACGCCGCCGGCTCGGCCGACGGCTGAACCCGCTGTTTGACCACGACCCCATGCAGATCCGAAGCTTCTCCCCCGACGATGTCGATGCGCTGCGGGCGGTGTTCCAGTCCTCGGTGCACGAGCTGGGGCGCTCCTTCTACACCCCGGAGCAGCTGCAGGCCTGGGCCCCGCAGCCCGACGACCGCCAGGCGTGGGCCCTGCGCCTGGCGGCCAACCAGCCCTTCGTCGCCGTGCTGAATGGCCAGGTGGCCGGGTTCGCCGATCTGCAAGCCTCGGGCTACGTGGACCAGTTCTTCGTCTCGGGCGCCTTCGCCGGGCGCGGCGTCGCGGCGCGCCTGATGCAGCACATCCTGGAGCGCGCGCGCCAGCAGGGCCTGCGCCGGGTGTTCGCCAACGTCAGCCTGGCGGCCGAGGGGCTTTTTGCCAAGTACGGCTTCCAGGTCGTGGCGCGCCAGACCGTGACCGTCCGGGGCGTTGCGCTGCACAACGCCCGCATGGAGAAGCTGCTGACCGGAGACCCCCCATCATGACCATCGCTTTTTCTGTCCAGCGCATCGACCATCTGGTGCTGCGCGTGCGCGACCTTGCTGCCAGCATCGCCTTCTACAGCGCCGTGCTGGGCTGCGCCGTGGTCAAGCGGCGCGACGACCTGGGGCTGGTGCACCTGCGCGCCGGCGCGTCGTTGATCGACCTGGTGAGCGTAGACGGCCCGCTGGGGCGCCAGGGCGGCGGCGCGCCGGCGGGCGACGGGCGCAACCTCGACCACTTCTGCCTGCGCATCGACCCCTTCGACGAGACCGCGCTGCGCGCGCACTTGGCGCGGCACAGCGTTGCGGCGCCGGGCGCGGTGACGCGCAACTTTGGCGCCGAGGGCCACGGCCTGTCGCTGTACTTCTCAGATCCGGACGGCAACCAGATCGAGCTGAAAGGCCCGTCCACTCCCTGAAAATGTGAAAATGGGGTCAGATCACATTTTCCGGCCAGCGCCTAGAGCCAGCTCAGCACCCCCATCACCACCGAAATGCTGCCCATGGCCATCACGGTGGAGACGGCCACGCCGGCGGTGACCAGCTCTTCCTCCTTGTGGTAGCGCTGCGAGAACAGGAACACGTTGGCCCCGATGGGCAGGGCGGCCGCCACCACCATCACCTTCAAAGGCAGGCCGGACAGGCCCAGCGCCCAGCCGGCGGCGGCCATCAGCAGCGGGTGCAGCACGGTCTTGAGCGCGGCGATCTGCAGCGCGCCCCTGAGTTGCGAGCCCACCGCCGTCTGCGCCAGCGTGACGCCCACCAGCACCAGCGCCACCGGGCCGAAGGCGTTGCCCAGCAGGCGCAGCGGCTGCTCCACCACGGGGTGCAGCCCCCAGCCGGTCAGCGAATACAGCAGCCCGACGATGATGGGCAGCGGCACCGGGTGCAGCACGGCGTTCTTCATGGCCTGCGCCACGGTGGCGGCGATGCGGCGGCGCGGCCCGGCCCCGGCGGCGGCCTGCTCGCGCGCCACCAGCAGCTCCAGCACCACGGTGGCCAGGGTCAGCAGGATCAGCGCGTGCATCGAGATCAGGGTAAACAGCGACACCAGGGCCTGCTCGCCATAGGCCAGTTGCACCAGCGGCACGCCGATCATCAGCGTGTTGCTGAAGATGGCCGCCAGCGCCAGCACGGCCGAGCGGCTGGACAGGCCCCGCACCAGCAGCAGGGCAAAGAACATCACGCCCGACACCACGTAGTACAGCGCCACCGAATGCAGGTCCAGCCGATCGAGCCGCGCGGTGGCCATGGTGCGAAACAGCAGCGCCTGCACCAGCACCAGAAACACCAGGTTGGACAGATCGCGCACCGCCTCGCCGCGAATCAGCTTCAGCCGCCCGGCCGCAAAGCCGATGCCGATCAGCAGCACCACGGGCAGCAGGGCCGAGAAGACGGGTTGGTCGAGGGACATGGGCGCTCACAGGCCGGCGATCCGGCAGGTTCAAGCATAAAATATGCCTGCAGCCCGCAATGATAGAGCGCAACCAGCTATATTATTCATAGTAATCGACCCTCATCCCCCCGCGGCGCCAGGGTGCCGGGCCCGCCGTGGGCCCGCGCCAATGGGCGGATAATGCGACTCTTGTCCATCGGCGCCCCGGGCGCCATGCCGCACCGCCGGGCACGCCCGCTGCCTGACCTGACCATGACCGTTTCCACACCCATTGCCGCCGCGCCCGCCGGCACCGCCAGCATCTCGCCCGTGCAGGACATCGTGGCCGAGCTGGCCGCCGGCCGCATGGTCATCCTGGTTGACGAGGAAGACCGCGAGAACGAGGGCGACCTGATCCTGGCGGCCGACCACGTCACGCCCGAGGCCATCAACTTCATGGCGCGCTTCGGCCGCGGGCTGATCTGCCTGACCCTCACGCGCGAGCGCTGCGAACGCCTGCACCTGCCGCCCATGGTGGCGCACAACGGCACGCGCATGGGCACGGCCTTCACGGTGTCGATCGAGGCCGCCGAGGGCGTGACCACCGGCATCAGCGCCGCCGACCGCGCGCGCACCATACAGGCCGCGGTGGCGGCCCACGCGCAGGCAGCCGACCTGGTGCAGCCCGGCCACGTGTTTCCGCTGCAGGCGGTCGAAGGCGGCGTGCTGATGCGCGCCGGCCATACCGAGGCCGGCTGCGACCTGGCGGCCATGGCCGGCTGCACGCCCGCCGCCGTGATCTGCGAGATCATGAAGGACGACGGCACCATGGCGCGCCTGCCCGATCTGCAAGTGTTTGCCGCCGCGCACGGGCTGAAGATCGGCACCATCGCCGACTTGATCGAATACCGCAGCCGCACCGAGACCCTGGTCGAGCCCATCGGCACGCGCGCGCTCGCCACCGCCGAGGGCACCTTCACCGCCCACGCCTTTCGCGACCAGCCCAGCGGCGCGCTGCACCTGGCGCTGGTGCTGGGCCAGTGGACGCCGCAGGACGCGGTGATGGTGCGCGTGCACGAGCCGCTGTCGGTGCTGGACGCACTCGACGTGCAGCCGGGCATGCACAGCTGGGGCCTGCACGAGGCGCTGGCGCGCATCGCCCAGGAAGGCTGCGGCGTGGCCGTGCTGCTGAACTGCGGCGAAAGCGCCGAGCAACTGCTGGCGCAGTTCCAGGGCACCGCGCGCGCCACGCACGCCCCTTCGCGTGGGCGCATGGACCTGCGCAGCTACGGCATCGGCGCGCAAATCCTGCGCTCGGTGGGCGTGCAGCGCATGCGCCTGCTGGGCACGCCGCGGCGCCTGCCCAGCCTGGCGGGCGGCTTTGGCCTGGAAGTGGCCGGCTACATCACCAAGGACTGAACATGTTTGAAGCCGACAAGGGTCAGACGACCCCGCTCGACGGCAGCGGCCTGCGCATCGGCATCGTGCAGGCGCGCTTCAACGAAGGCGTGACCAACGGCCTGCGCGACGCCTGCCAGGCCGAGCTGGCCGCCCTGGGCGTGCCAGCGGGCAACATCGCGCACCACACGGTGCCCGGCGCGCTGGAGGTGCCGCTGGCCCTGCGGTGGCTGGCCCACCGGGGCGAGTACGACGCGCTGATCGCGCTGGGCTGCGTGATCCGCGGCGAAACCTATCACTTCGAGCTGGTCGCCAACGAGTCGGCCGCCGGCATCACGCGCGTGGGGCTGGACCTGGACATCCCGATCGCCAACGCCATCCTGACCACCGAGAACCTGCCGCAGGCCACCGTGCGCCAGATCGAGAAGGGGCGCGACGCCGCCCGCGTGGCGGTCGAGATGGCCCTGCTCAAGCACCGCCTGAAATGAGCGCCGAGCCGTCCAAACGCCCGCCCGCGGCCAAGACCGGCACGCGCAAGTCCTCGGCCAAGTCGCCGCGCTCGCGCGCGCGCGAATTCGCGCTGCAGGGGCTGTACCAGTACCTGCTGGGCGGTGGCGACGCCGCCGCCATCGACGTCTTCACGCGCGAGCTGCAGGGCTTTGCCAAGGCCGACGCGGCGCACTTCGACGCGCTCTTGCACGGCTGCATCGAGCTGTCGGCCGACCTGGACGCGCTGATCGTGCCGCTGCTCGACCGCGAGCTGGGGCAGATCTCGCCCGTCGAGCGCGCCTGCATGTGGATCGGCGCCTACGAATTGCTGAAGTGCCCCGACGTGCCCTGGCGCGTGGTGCTGAACGAATGCATCGAGCTGGCCAAGGACTTCGGCGGCACCGACGGCCACAAGTACGTCAACGGCGTGCTCAACGGCCTGGCGCCCACGCTGCGCCCGGCCGAGGTGGGCGCCGACCGCGCCCGGCCGCGCCCCGCCGGGCAAGCCAGCGACAACCACAGCGCATCATGAGAGTTTCCGCCCGCGCCCAGCGCATCCAGCCCTTCTACGTGATGGAGATGGCCAAGACGGCCGGCGCCATCGCGCGCGAAGCCGCCGGCAGCGACAACCCCATGGTCTACATGAACGTGGGCGAGCCCGACTTCACCGCGCCGCCCCTCGTGCAAGAAGCGGCCGAGCGCGCCATCCGCGAAGGCCGCACGCAATACACCCAATCGATGGGCCTGCCCGAGCTGCGCGAGCGCATCAGCGCCTGGTACGCGCAGCGCTTCGGCGTGCAGGTGCCGGCGCGCCGCATCATCGTCACCGCCGGCGCCTCGGCCGCACTGCACCTGGCCTGCCTGGCGCTGATCGACGCCGGCGACGAAATCCTGATGCCCGACCCCAGCTACCCGTGCAACCGGCAGTTCGTCAGCATGGCCGAAGGCAGGGCGGTGATGATCCCGTCCACCGCCGCCGAGCGCTTTCAGCTCAGCGCCGGCAAGGTGGCCGAGGCCTGGGGCGCGCACACGCGCGGCGTGATGCTGGCCTCGCCCTCCAACCCCACGGGCACCTCGATCCACCCCGACGAGCTGGCGCGCATCCAGGCCGTGGTGACCGAGCGCGGCGGCATCACCCTGGTCGACGAAATCTACCTGGGCTTGTCCTTCGACGACGCCTACAGCCACAGCGCGCTGGCGCTCGATAACGACATCATCAGCATCAACAGCTTCAGCAAGTACTTCAACATGACCGGCTGGCGCCTGGGCTGGCTGGTGGTGCCCGATGCGCTGGTGCCCGTCATCGAGCAGATCGCCCAGCACCTGTTCATCTGCGCCAGCAGCGTGGCGCAGCACGCGGCGCTGGCCTGCTTCGAGCCCGAAAGCCTGGCCGAATACGAGCGCCGCCGCCAGGAGTTCAAGGCGCGGCGCGACTGGTTCGTGCCGCAACTGGGCGCGCTGGGCCTCACCGTGCCCGTCACCCCCGACGGCGCCTTCTACGCCTGGGCCGATTGCTCGGCGGCCTGTGACAAGCTGTTTGCCGGTCGCTCCGAATACAATAGCGGCATGCAGACGCCGGGCAGCTGGGAATTCGCTTTCGAGCTGATGAAGCGCGCGCACCTGGCGGTCACGCCGGGGCGCGACTTCGGCCACGCCGACACCGCGCGCTACATCCGCTTTTCCACCGCCAATTCGATGGCCCAGCTGCGCACCGCCATCGAGCGCCTGAAAACCGTATTGGCCTGAGGCGAGCCTCGATGGCGGAATTCGAGTTCCCGATCCGCATCTACTGGGAGGACACCGATGCCGGCGGCATCGTGTTCTACGCCAACTACCTCAAGTTCTTCGAGCGCGCCCGCACCGAATGGCTGCGCGCCCGCGGCGTGCAGCAGCAGCAATTGCGCGAGCAGACCGGCGGCATGTTCGTGGTCAGCGAATGTGCCGTCAAATACCTGCGCGCGGCGCGGCTGGACGATGAACTTGTCATCACCGCCCGCCTCGAAGAAGCGGGCCGCGCCAGCCTGGTGCTGGCGCAACAGGCCTTTGTGCAAACCGCCCAGGGCCAGCGCGGCGCGCTGCTGAGCGAGGCGCGCATCCGCATCGGCTGGGTCGATGCCGCGCGCCTTTTGCCCGCCCGCATCCCCACGCCTCTCCTCGATCGGTTGACTTCATGAATCAGGATCTTTCCATCGTCCAGTTGGTCATCAACGCCAGCTTCGTCGTGCAGCTGGTGATGCTGCTGCTGCTGGCGGTGTCGATCACCAGCTGGGCGGCGATTTTTCGCAAGCTGCGCGCACTCAAGGACATCCGCGTGCTCAACGACGGCTTCGAGCGCAGCTTCTGGTCGGGCACCAGCCTGAACGAGCTGTTTGCCTCCGCCGCACAAAACGCCAAGAGCGCCGGCCCCATGGAGCGCATCTTCGCCAGCGGCATGCGCGAGTATCAAAAGCTGCGCGAGCGCCGCATCCACGACCCCGGCACCCTGCTGGACGGCGCGCGCCGCGCCATGCGCGCCAGCTTTCAGCGCGAGATGGACACGGCCGAGGTGCACCTGTCCTTCCTGGCCTCGGTGGGTTCGGTCAGCCCCTACGTCGGCCTGTTCGGCACCATCTGGGGCATCATGCACGCCTTCACGGGCCTGGCCGGGCTGCAGCAGGTCACGCTGGCCACGGTGGCCCCCGGCATCGCCGAGGCACTGGTGGCCACCGCCCTGGGCTTGTTTGCCGCCATCCCGGCCGTGATCGCCTACAACCGCTTCGCTCGCGAGATCGACCGCCTGGCCATCAAGATGGAGACCTTCATCGAGGAGTTCTCCAACATCCTGCAGCGCAACCTCGGGGTGCACCCGGCGCCGACGACTACCACGGGTGAATCGGCGACTGGTTATTGACATGAACTGCCCCCACGCTCCGCACTTCGTGCCTCGCTGCCCCCCGAGGGGGCTCTCAGCGCCCTTCGGGCGGCCGGGCGGACGCTGACATGCCCGCCACCGCTTCCCGCGGCCGCCGCACCATCAACGAGATCAACATGGTGCCCTTCATCGACGTGATGCTGGTGCTGCTGATCATCTTCATGGTCACCGCCACCGTCATCACGCCGGGGGCCATCAACGTGCCCAGCGCCGGCAAGTCGCAGAAGGCGCCCGATCAGCGCATCGACGTGATGCTGGATGCAGAAGGCCAGTTGTCCCTGGGCGGCGAAGTCGCCGCGAAGGACCTGACCGAGACCGAGGCGATCGCCCGCATCAAGGAGGTGCTGGCCAAGGACCCCGAGTTGCCCGTGATGCTGGCCGCCGACCGCGAGCTGCGCTACCAGCAGGTCGTCACCCTGATGCGCAAGCTGCGCGAGGCCGGCGTGCAGCGGATTGGCCTGTCGGTGAAATGACCGAAACCCTGGCCGAGCGCTCCGAGTTCGATCCGCCCCCGCCGCGCGGGCTGGGACGCGCCTTGGCGCTCGCCATCCTGGCGCACGTGCTGCTGATCCTGGCGCTGACGTGGGGCCTGCGCTGGAAGACGGCCAACGACGAGGCGGTGGATGCCGAGCTGTGGGCCGCCGCCGTGCAGCAGGCCGCGCCCGCGCCGCGCCCGGCCGTCACGCCGCCCCCCAAGCCCGAGCCCGAGCCGGCGCCCACCCCGGCGCCGCCGCCCCCGCCGCCCGAGCCTGTGGCCGCTCCCAAACCCCCGCCGCCGCCCGTCGTCGACCAGGCCGCGCGCGACGCCGAGATCGCGCTGGCGCAGAAGAAGGAGGAAGAAGAGGCCCAGCGCGCGCAAGCCCGCGCCGAGCAGCAGCGCCAGGCCGCCGAGAAGGAGCGCCTGGCCAAGCTGGAGCAGGAGCGCGAGCGCCAGCAAGCCGCCCAGCAAAAAGCCGAGCAGGAGAAAAAGGCCGCCGAAGCCAAAAAGCTGGCCGAGCAAAAACGCCAGGAGGCCGAGAAGCAGGCCGCTGCCAAGGCCGCCCAGCAGGCGGCCGAGAAAAAGGCCGCCGAGGAAGCCCAGCGCAAAGAGGCGGCTGCCAAGGCCGCCGCCGAGAAAAAGGCGCAGGAAAAGGCCCAGGCCGCGCGTGAAGCGGCCGAGAAGAAGGCCCAGGCCGCGCGCGATGCCAAGGCCGCCGATGCGCGCCGCAAGGCCGAACTGGACCGCCTGGCCAAGCTGGCCGGCGCGGGTGACAGCGCCAGCAGCGGCACCGGCCGCACGCCCGGTGGCACGGCCGCACACGACGCCGGCCCTTCAGCCGGCTACGCCGCCAAGGTGCGTGCCGCGGTGCGCCCCAACATCGTGTTCTCGGACGACGTGCCGGGCAACCCGGTGGCCGTCGTCGAGGTGCAGACCGGCCCCACCGGTCTCATCATCAGCCGCCGCATCAAGAAGTCCAGCGGCGTGAAGTCCTGGGACGACGCCGTGCTGCGCGCGCTGGACCGCACCGAGAAGCTGCCGTCCGACAACGGCCGGTACTACAACCCGATGGAGATCGTGTTCAAGCTGCACGGGTGAATACTATCGATTTGCTAGCTTCTTGCGCTTGACAGTCGGGCGCTGAAAGCCGATTCGATTGACCTCCCGAGAAGGAGTGCCGTACCCCCTCGCCCCTCTGGGAAGAGGGCTGGGGTGAGGGGCTCGGGGGGGTGGATGCTTGGGCTGGCCGGGATTTCGCCCCGGCAGGGCGACCTTCTTTTCTTGTCTCGCCAAGAAAAGAAGGCAAAAGAAGGCGACCCCACTGGCCGTGTCCCTGCGCTTCGCTACGGGCAACCTGCGATGCTCGCGCCCGGGGCGGTGCTGCGGAACTCGCTGCGTTCGCTGCGCTCAGACAACCGCAGCAAGTCAGAGCACGATGCATGGGCATACTGCGTTGCCCATGCCCGCCCCAGCCCCTGCGCTTCTCGGCATGGCCAGAGGGGCATCCCAACACCACACGGGCCCCTGTGGCTGCGCCTGCGGCGCGGCGCTTGCGGGGTGGCGCGTGCACCGCAGGATGCACGCGCTGCGTGATCTGACTCGCGGGGGTTGTTTGAGCGCAGTGAACGAAGTGAACGCAGCGAGTTCCACCGCGCACCCCGCAAGTGCCGCGACGCAGGTTTGCCCTGTAGCGAAGCGAAAGGGTCGCAGACTTGGGGTCGCCTTTCTTTGGTTCCTTTCTTTGGCGAGACAAAGAAAGGGACTGCGCCGCCGGGCGCACATCCCGGCCAACGACGCCTCGAAAGCCCACGCCTGATCGAACGCCAACAACGCATCCAGCCGCCCCTCACCCCAGCCCTCTCCCCAAAGGGGCGAGGGAGCAAGGCCCTCACTCGTAGACGACCTGCGCCCGCCCCTCGTCGGCCTGCGCCATCCAGCCGGCCAGCGCGGCGTCGCTGGGGTAAAAGCGCGCCTGCTCGCCCAGTTGCAGCTGCGCCATCACGCCCACGCCTTCGCGGCGGCGCTCCAGCAGCAGGCGCACCGGCAGGCCGTGCCACACGTCGCCGGCCTCGGTGCTTTCGCGCCGGGGTGGAAAGTCGGCCAGCAGTCGCGCCACCTCGGGCGGCTTGCCATTGACGGCCACGCGCAGGAACTTGCCGAAGCGGCAGCGCGCGCTGGGCAGATCCCAGATCTGCGTGATGTTCAGCTGCAGACCGCCCGAAAAGCGGTCGGGCATGACCTTGGCCTGCACGATGATGAGCTCGTCGTCCTTCAGCAGATGGCGGTGGGCGTTGATCTGCGCCTCGTCGGCGCGCGCGTCCAGCGATGCGCTTTTGTCGTCCAGCTTGAACAGGGCCAGGCGGCCGCGCTGGCCGTTGATGATGCGCAGGTCGCCCACGATGCCGGCCAGCAGCTGCGGCTCGCGGCTGTCGACCAGCTCGGCCAGCGGCCGGCGCGCGAACTGGCGCACCTCGCGCTCGCATTCGTCGAACAGATGGCCCGACAGGTAGAAGCCGATGGCGGTCTTCTCGAACGACAGGCGCTCCTTGACGCCCCAGGGCGTGACGGGGGGCAGCTCCGGCTCCTGCGTGCTGGAGCCGGGGCCGTCGCCCAGCAGGTCGAACAGGCCGCCCTGGTTCTGGTTGGCCTCGCAGGTGGCGCCAAACTCGAACGCGAGGTCGATCGCCGCTGCCAGCGCGGCGCGGTTCATCTGCAGGCTGTCGAAGGCACCGGCGCGCACCAGGGCCTCCACCGTGCGCTTGTTGACGCGCGTGCGATCGATGCGGCGGCAAAAGTCGAACAGGCTGGCGAAGGGCCCTGCCTCGCTGCCGGCGGCGCCGCTGCCGCGGCCTTCGCGCGCGGCGACGATGGCCTCGATGGCCTGCTGGCCCGTGCCCTTGATGGCGCCCAGGCCGTAGCGGATCAGCTGGTCGCCCACCGGCTCGAAGCGGTAGCCGCCGCGGTTGACGTCGGGCGGCTCGAACGCCATGCCCTCGCGCAGCGCGTCCTCGTGCAACACCTTCAGCTTGTCGGTGTTGTCCATTTCCACCGTCATGTTGGCGCAGTAAAACTCGGCCGTGTAGTGCACCTTGAGCCAGCCGGTGTGATAGGCCAGCAGCGAGTAGGCGGCGGCATGCGACTTGTTGAAGCCGTAGCCGGCGAACTTCTCCATCAGATCGAAGATCTCGTCGGCCTTGGCTTCATTGATGCCGTTCTTGGCCGCCCCTTCGCGGAAGATGGCGCGGTGTTTGGCCATCTCCTCGGCCTTCTTCTTGCCCATGGCGCGGCGCAGCAGGTCGGCGCCGCCCAGGCTGTAGCCGCCCAGAATCTGCGCGGTCTGCATCACCTGCTCCTGGTAGACCATGATGCCGTAGGTCTCGCTCAGCATCTCGGCCACCAGCGGGTGCGGGTACTCCACCGGCTCGCGCCCGTGCTTGCGCGCGACAAAGCTGGGGATCAGGTCCATCGGGCCCGGGCGGTACAGGGCGTTGAGGGCGATCAGGTCTTCCAGCCGGGTGGGCTTGGCGTCTCGCAGCATGCCCTGCATGCCGCGGCTTTCAAACTGGAACACGGCTTCGGTGCGGCCCTGCTGGAACAACTCGTAGGTGGGCGCGTCGTCCAGCGCGATGGCCTCGAAGGCAAAGTCCTTCTGGCCGGGGTGGCGCGCGATGATGAACTGGCGCGCCAATTCAAGAATGGTGAGCGTGGCCAGGCCCAGGAAGTCGAACTTGACCAAGCCCACGGCCTCGACGTCGTCCTTGTCGTACTGGCTCACGGCCGAGTCGCTGCCCGGTTGCTGGTACAGCGGGCCGAAGTCGGTCAGCTTGCCGGGGGCGATGAGCACGCCGCCCGCGTGCATGCCGATATTGCGCGTCACGCCTTCGAGCTTCTGCGCCAGCTCGACCAGGGTGCGCACCTCCTCCTCGCCCTTGATGCGCGCGGCCAGCTGCGGCTCGGCGGCAATGGCGTACTTTTCCTTCTCGTCGGCCGTCAGACCCGGCGGCGGGTATTGCAGGGTGACGGGTTTGCCCGGCTTGTTGGGGATGAGCTTGCTGATGCCATCGCAGAAGGTGTAGCTCATGTCCAGCACGCGGCCGACGTCGCGAATCGCCGCGCGCGCCGCCATGGTGCCGAAGGTGGCGATCTGGCTGACCGCGTCGCGCCCGTACTTGTCCTTGACGTAGTCGATCACGCGATCGCGGTTGGCCTGGCAGAAGTCGATGTCGAAGTCGGGCATCGACACGCGCTCGGGGTTCAAGAAGCGCTCGAACAGCAGCTTGTACTGCAGCGGGTCCAGGTCGGTGATCTTCAGCGCATAGGCCACCAGCGAGCCCGCGCCCGAGCCGCGTCCCGGCCCCACCGGGCAGCCGTTTTGCTTGGCCCAGTTGATGAAGTCGCCCACGATCAGGAAGTAGCCCGGAAAACCCATCTTGAGGATGGTCTCCAGCTCGAAGTCCAGCCGCTCCTGGTAGCGCGGGTGCTCGGCCGCGCGCCGCGCGGGGTCGGGATACAGCTGCTGCAGGCGCTGCTCCAGGCCCTCCTGCGAGGCGTGGCGGAAATAGCTTTCGATGCTGTGCCCCGCGGGCACCGGAAAGTTGGGCAGCTGCGGCTTGCCCAGCACCAGCGTCAGGCTGCAGCGCTGGGCAATGGCCAGCGTGTTGGCCAGGGCCGAAGGCACATCGGCAAACAGCTCGGCCATCTGCGCGCTGCTCTTGAAATACTGCTCGGGCGTGAAGCGCCGCACGCGCCGCGGGTTGCCCAGGATTTCGCCCTCGGCGATGCACACGCGCGCCTCGTGCGCCTCATAGTCATCGGGCGCAGGAAACTGCACCGGATGCGTGGCGACAACGGGCAGCGCCAGGCGCGCGGCCAGTTGCACGGCGGCGGCCACGTGGGCCTCGTCGTCGGCGCGGCCGGCGCGCTGCAGCTCCAGGTAAAAGCGGTGCGGAAAGGCCTCGGCCAGCGCCAACGCCGTAGCCATCGCCTGCTGCGCGTCGCCCTGCAGCAGGCTGGGGCCCAGCGGCCCGGCCTGCGCGCCCGACAGCAGCAGCAGGCCGTCGGCCTGCGCGCGCAACCCCTCCCACTGCACGATGGCCTGGCCCTTGTTCACGCCCTCGGTCCAGGCCTGGGTCAGCAGGCGCGACAGGTTCAGGTAGCCGGCATGGTTTTGCACCAGCAGCAACACGCGCGTGGGCGTGTCCGGGCCCACGCCTTCCAGCAGGATTTCGGCGCCCAGGATGGGCTTGACGCCGGCGCCGCGCGCCGCCTTGTAGAACTTGACGCCGCCAAACAGGTTGCCCCAGTCGGTGATGGCCAGCGCGGGCTGCCCGTCGGCCGCGGCGGCTTGGGCGATGTCGTCGATGCGGGTCGTGCCATCGACGACGGAGAACTCGGTATGCAGGCGCAGGTGAACAAACATGGAGGCAAAAACAATTCGAGGCCCAGGGCCTCATCACAAATGGCCGGCCGTGCCGCAACTTTGACACGGCCTGAACGGTCGTTCAAAATTTTTGGGTGACTGGTCGATAAAACCCTACAGTTGTTGCTATTATTCAGTAGCCAGCCCATTCGTCATCCAGGCGACATTCGGTTTCGCGACGATGGCCAGCAAGCAGACCTTCTGGGGCACGGCGCCCAGCATCACGCGCCGGCCGCTCCAGGCCATCATCGTCGATTCCATGAATACTTTACGACTTGGGGCGCACGCGCTGTCCCCGGGAGAGGTCGTGTTGGTTCAAACGCTGTTCCGCCTGTATGGCCGGGACCGGCCGTTTCCCTGGACTTTCGTGACCGCCCCGCCCTACGACGCCCTGCTGGTGGACGGCACGGCAACCGATCAGGCCGAGCACATGGCCAGGGCCGTGCTGCGCCTGACCCGCATGAACGCGGCCGATGCGCCGGGCACGCTGCAGCGCCCCATCCGGGCCGACCGCTTTCAGGACTGGCTGCGCGCCATCGAGGCCGACCTGCTGGAGCCGACGCTGGCGCCGCCGCCGGCAGCCGTCGGGCCGATGGGTCAGGCCGAGGCCGTGCGCTTCCGGCTGCGGCGCTGGCCACCGGCCATCCTGCTGCGTGCAGACCCGCGGCGCGTCCGTCTGGCCACGCTGCTGTCGCGCCGCGCCCTGTGCAGCGTCGAATTGGCCCAACTCAGCCAGCAGACGCCGGCCGAATGCCAGAGCTTTCTGAGCCTGCTGCAAAGCGCCGGACTGGTCGAACGCGATCACCCGATGCCGGCGTCCGGCGTGACCGCCACGCCGCCGGCCGCCCCGCACCGGGCGCGACCCGGGTGGGTTGCCAGCATCCGCCGTCGGCTGGGCCTGTGACCTTGGCACACCCGGCTCGGCCGCCGCACGGGGTCACTGGGCGCCGCGGCCGGTCCAACCGCCGCCCGGTCCCCGGCATCGCGGCCTGCGCCCGGCATCGCGCGCGGCGGTCGGCGGCCGGGTGTCACCTCCGCGGTCCCCACGACGATGGAGGGTGCGTGCCAGGGGCCGCGCCCAAGCGCCGCCGCAGCTTGGTCGTACTTGCCGGGTGTCAAATGTCTCCAGATGTTTCATTGCCACCACAGACTCGCTGCGCGATGACACGCCATGCCTTGAATTCAGCTTCTTGTCAGCTTGGTGACCGACAATATATTTCTTTAGTATTAAATTCCTTCGGCGATTCGCCCCATCCGAGGCGAGTGTCGGCATTTCGCTCCGATTCTTGCCTTCGACAGTGCAGTTTTTCATGTCTCAGGTCTTTCGTTCGCAAAAATCACCGGTCCAAGGCCAGCGTCGTGGTCGTTGGGCCAAAATCGTGTATCGTTTCGATACGTAACTTTGACGCCGGTCAAGTTAATCGGGGCATCACGGCTCCGCCCGGCCCCAAGCAAACCACCGACACCGTCGCCATCCGCAGTCCCTGTATGCCCCCGCTCAAGCTTGGCATCCACCAACTGGCCGCATCCGAGGTCATCGTGGTGCGCACCCTGCTGTGGTTGTACGGGGGCCGCGAAGGTTGCAACTGGGTGTTTGCCGACGCGCCGCCGTACGACGCGGTGCTGGTGGACGCCCCGCCCGACGCCCCACCCGCCGTCGCGCACGCGCGCCACCTGGTGCACCTGACCCGCGCCGCGCAGGCCAGCCCGGGGCCGGCGACGCTGGCCCGCCCGCTGGGCGCCGACAAGCTGCGCCAATGCCTGCGTCAGGTGGAAGCCTTGCTGACCGCGCCGCCCACCGCCCCACCGGCCACCCCGCTCCCCGCCCCCGCGCTGCCCTCGGCCAGTCCCGCTGTGCTGGACGACCGGCCCACCCTGCCGGCGCCATTGCTGCCCGAGCCCGCCCGCTTCAAATCGCGCGCCATGGCGGCGCCCGGCGACGCCCCGCCCGCGGATGCGCCGCGCCAGCGCCTCAAGCGCTGGCCGCGGGCCGCCGTGCTGCGTGCCGACCCCCGGCGCATCCGCATGGCCACGCTGCTGTCGCGCCGGGCGCTGAACGTGCACGAGCTGACGGTGCTGACCGGATATGGCACGCCGGAGTGCCAGGTGTTCATGCAGGTGCTGCGCTCGTCCGACCTGCTGACGGACGACACCCCCGCTCAATCGTCCGCGCCCGCGGCGGCTGCCGCACCTGCCGCACCGGCCGCCGCCAGCCCGGCCGCGCCGCGCCTGGCCCATGGCCTGATCGCGAGCTTTCGTCGCCGCCTCGGCCTGTAACCTCCACGTCATTCCCACATGACCGAATACAAGATCGTCTTCACCGGCAGCATGGGCGCCGGCAAGACCACGGCCATTGGCGCCGTCAGCGAGAACCCTCCCATCGTCACCGACGTCACCAACAACGACGCCACGCACGCCAAGGAGCGCACCACCGTGGGCCTGGATTTTGGCCAGTTCACGCTGGACAACGGCGACCGCGTGCGCCTGTTCGGCACGCCCGGCCAGTCGCGCTTCGACTTTCTGTGGAAGATCCTGTCGAAGAACGCCCTCGGCATGATCATCCTGGCCGACAACTCGCGGCCCGACCCGCTGGCCGAGCTGCGCGTGTACCTGGAGGGCTTTGCCGACGAGCTGGCCACCCTGCCCTGCGCCATCGGCGTGGGGCGGCTGCCAACGCACCCCACGCCCAGCCTGGATGACTACATCGACGAGCTGGCGCGCCACAAGCTGGTGCTGCCGGTGCTGGATGTGGACGTGCGCAAGCGCGGCGATGTCATCCTGCTCATCGACACCTTGCTGGCCCAGCTCGAGGCCAATCTCTTTGGAGAGTAGACCGACCATGTCCGCACCCGCCCCGCTCGCGCCCAGCGCCACGAGCATCGCCCAACGTGAAGCCCAGGACCTGCTCGACCAGGTGGAGGGCGTGAACACCGTGGTGGTGGCCACCGTGGACGGCTTCGACGTCGCCTCGGCGCTGCGCAGCGGCGAAGCCGCCCGCGTGGCGGCCATGGCCAGCTCCATCTCCGCGATCAGCGCCGTGGTTTCGCAAGAGGCCAGCCTGGGGCGCAACAAGAGCGTGACCATCGACACCGAGGCCGGCTTTGCCGTGGTGCACAGCGTGTACCGCGAGGATGCCGAGCTGGTGATCATCGCCATCGCCCAGGGCGGCGCCCTGCTGGGCCAGGTCAACTACCGCGTGGCGCAGTTCGCGCGCGCGCTGGCCAGCGCATGAGCCAGCAGGCCCTGCGCGACGCCCTGCAGGCCATGGCCGCGCTGCCCGGCGTGGATGGCTGCGCGCTGGTCGAGATCGACGCCGGCATGGTGTGGCACCACGCCGGCCAGATCGAGGGCGTGCAGACCTTCGCCGAGGCCGCCAGCGACTACTGGCGCCTGTACGGCCGGCTGGCCGGGCAGTTTCAGGACCTGGGCGATTTGCGCGCCTCGGTCATGATGCACGCCCGCGGGCGCATCACCTTGCTGCCCTGCGGCCACGGCATGCTGCTGGTGGCGCTGACGCGCGCCAAGTCCGGCCTGGACTGGGCGCAGTGGCAGGACAAGGCCCGCCAACTGGCCCAGCTGGTGGATCGCCTGTGATGCGGGCCCGTCCTTTTTCTCTGCCTGGCGACGCGATGAGGCGCGTGGCGCGCCGCCGGCTGAACCGTTTTCACGCCCTCTCCTTTTTACAACCCTGACCTGGAACTCACATGGCCAACATCAAGCAGACCCTGGATGAACTCATGACCCTCGACGGCGCGATGTGCGCCTCGGTGGTGGACTCGGCCTCCGGCATGATGCTGGGCTCGGTGGGCAGCGGACTCGACCTGGAAGTGGCCGCCGCCGGCAACACCGAAGTCATGCGTGCCAAGACCAAGACCATGCGCGCGCTGGGACTGAACGACGTGATCGAGGACATCCTGATCACGCTGGGCAAGCAGTACCACATCATCCGCCCCTCGGCGCGCAAGGACGGCGTGTTCATCTACCTGGTGATGGACAAGCAGCGCGGCAACCTGGCCATGGCCCGCCGCAAGGTGCAGGACGTGGACAAGGAACTGAACTTCTGATCGCCCCGGCCGGTCACCCAACAAAAAGCCCCGGCACGCCGGGGCTTTTTTGCGCCGTGCGGCAGCGCTGGCGTCAAGCCTTGGCGCGGCGCGCATCCAGGCTGAAGGCCCCGGCGCCAAAGGCCACGAAGGCCAGCAGCCCGCCGACCACGGCGATGTTCTTGGTGAACAACAGCTGCTGCATCATCTGCTGGGCCTGCGGCAGCGCCCAGTAGTTGTGAAAGATCGTCGCCGCCGCCAGCGTGAACAGCGCCAGCACCAACGCGGCCCAGCGGGTCTTGTAGCCGACGAGCAAGGCCGCGGCCACCAGCACCTCGACCACGATGGCGATCACCACGCCCACTTCGGGCAGGGGCAGGCCCTTGGAGGCGATGTAGCCCGCCGTGCCGGCAAAGCCGGTGATCTTGCCGATGCCGGCGGGGATGAACAGGACGGCGACCAGCAGGCGGCCCAGCAGGGCCAGGGGGTTTTGCAATGCGTTCATGCTTGAACTCCTTGGGGTTGGTGAAAAATGATTACTATGATATTTATAGCTTCTTGCGCTTGATGGATCAGCGCCACAAGCCGATTTGATTCAAAACTGCAGCAGCGTCGTAGCGTCGTAGCGTCGTAGGCTGGGATGAAATCCCAGCCCACAAAGCCCAAACTACGGCGCCAGGTCGAACACCAGCACCTCGGCGTCCTGGCCCTGGCCCAGTTCGACGGCGGCCTCGTCGGCCAGCAGCGCGGCGTCGCCCGCCGCCAGCGCCTGGCCGCCCACCTGCAGCGCGCCGCGCACCACGTGCACATAGGCCTTGCGCGCCGGGTCGATGGCCAGCCGCGCGGACTCGGCGCCGTCGATCAGGCCAGCGTACACGCGCGCATCGGCGTGGATCGTCACCGCGCCGGCATCGGGCTGCGCGGCCGCGATCAGGCGCAGGCGGCCGCGCTTGTCCGCCGCAGGCACACTCTTTTGCTCGTAGCTGGGCGCGATGCCGCGCACGTTCGGCTCGATCCAGATCTGCAGGAAATGCGTGGTCTGGCCCTCGGCATGGTTGAACTCGCTGTGCATCACGCCGCGGCCGGCGCTCATGCGCTGCACGTCGCCGGGCGGAATGCCCACCACGTTGCCCATGCTGTCCTGGTGCGCCAGCTCGCCTTCGAGCACGTAGCTGATGATTTCCATGTCGCGGTGGCCATGCGTTCCAAAGCCCGTGCCCGGCGCGATGCGGTCCTCGTTGATGACGCGCAGATTTCCCCAGCCCATGTGCTCGGGGTCGTGGTAGTCGGCAAACGAAAAGCTGTGAAACGATTTCAGCCAGCCATGGTCGGCCAGGCCGCGTTCGCCGGATTTGCGAATCTTGATCATGGTCAACTCCTTTCAATGGCTTGAATTCTGGGCGCTGGCATGGCCCTTCGGGGCCTGGGCATTTGATGGCATCATTCAAAAACTTTGAATGATTGGAGCCCGATTGAACGATCCCGCCGACCTGCTGAGCCCCGAGGCCTTTCGCCTGCTGGCCGCCATCGAGCGCGCGGGCAGCTTCGCCGGCGCGGCGCGCGCGCTGAACCTGGTGCCCAGCGCGCTGACCTACCGCGTGCGCCGGATCGAGGACGCGCTGGACGTGCTGCTGTTCGACCGCAGCAGCCGCCACGCGCGCGCCACCCCGGCCGGCGCCGAGCTGCTGGCGCAGGGCGCGCGCCTGAAACAGGACGTGGACGCCGTGGTGCGGCGCGTGCAGCGCGTTGCCACCGGCTGGGAACCCAGCCTGACCCTTGCGGTGGACGGCGTGATCGCGCAGTCCGCGTTGATGGAGCTGTGCTGCGACTTCTACGCCCTGCAGCCGCCCACGCGCCTGCGCCTGCGCGACGAAATCCTGAGCGGCACGCTGGCCGCGCTGACCTCCGGCCAGGCCGACCTGGCACTGGGCGTGGCGCTGGAGCCCGCCAGCGCCGCCAACCTGCGCGCCAAGCCGCTGGGCCCCGTGCGCTTTGTCTATGCCATCGCGCCCACGCACCCGCTGGCGCAGGCGCCCGAGCCGCTGGCGGACGCCGAGCTGCTCAAGCACCGCGCCATCGTGGTGGCCGACTCGGCGCCGGGCAGCGCCACCCAGTCCTTCGGCCTGCTGGCGGGCCAGGAGGCGCTGACGGTGGCCAGCCTGCAGGCCAAGCTGGCGGCGCACCTGCGCGGCCTGGGCGTGGGCTTTCTGCCCGAACCGCTGGCGCGGCCCTGGCTGGCCAGTGGCCAGCTGGTGGAGCGGCGCCTGGAGCGCAGCACGCGCACCGCCTCGCTGCAGTACGCCTGGCCGGCCCGCGTGCAGCCGGGCAAGGCACTGTCCTGGTGGCTGGGCCGCCTGGAGCGCCCCATCACCCGCCGCGCACTGCTGCAGGCACCCGCGAACGTGTAGAGTGAGCGCATGAGCCGCCACCGCCCCCAACTGCCTCGCCCCCAACGCATCGCCGTCATCGGCGCCGGCATTGCCGGCCTGGCCTGCGCCCGCACGCTGCTCCAGGCCGGGCACGAGGTGACGCTGCTGGAGGCCGCCAGCGCACCGGGCGGGCGCATGGCCACCTGCGAATCGCCCTTTGGCAGCTTTGACTGCGGCGCGCAGTACTTCACCGTGCGCGATGCGCGACTGGCCCACACGCTGGACGTCACCGCCCCGCAGCTGGCGCGCCGCTGGAGCGCCAGCGCCGTGCGGGTGCTGGACGAGCACGGCCGCCTGATCGAAGCCGCGCCGCCACCCGGCGAGGCGCACTGGGTGGCCGTCCCCGCCATGGCCGCGCTGCCGCAGCACTGGGCTGCGCCCCTGGCCGCCGCACGCCGCCTGCGGCTCAACACCCGCGTGCGGCGCCTGCAGCGCATGGGCGCGCGCTGGCACCTGCACACGGACGATGCCGCAGCGACACTCGAGGCCGACACCGTGATCTGCGCCCTGCCCGCTCCGGCCGCGCGCAACATGCTCCTGCAATCGGAGCAGAGCATGGCCCTGGCGGACACGCTCGCGGACATCGACATGGCGCCCTGCTGGACACTGATGCTGGCCTTTCCGCAAGCGGCGCAGCCCGGCCTGTACACCCTGGGCCCGCAGTGGAACGCGGCGCGCAGCACGCACCACCGCATCGCCTGGCTGGCGCGCGAGACCTCCAAGCCGCAACGCGGCGGCGTCGAGCGCTGGACGGTGCAGGCCAGCAGCGACTGGTCACGCGAGCACGCGCACGACGACGTCGAGCGCGCCGGTGCCAAGCTGCTCAAGGCCTTTGCCGAGATCACCGGCATCCGCGCCGCGCCCGGCCACGCCCAAGCGCGGCTGTGGCCGCATGCGCGCACGCTCGCGCCGCTGGGCCAGCCCTTTGTGTGGGACGCGGCGCTGGGCCTCGGCCTGTGCGGCGACTGGTGCCTGGGTGCGCGTGTCGAGGATGCCTTTGTCTCGGGGCTGGAGCTGGCGCTGGCCATCGCCTGACGCTTCGCCGCGCCGCTCTTGTACATCGGCCGCTTCGCCCCCTCGCCCACCGGCCCGCTGCACGCCGGCTCGCTGGTGGCCGCGCTGGCGAGTTGGCTGGACGTCCGCGCGCACGGCGGGCAATGGCTGGTGCGCATCGAGGACGTGGACACGCCACGCTGCGTGCCCGGTGCCGACCGCCTGATCCTGGAGCAACTGGCGCGCTGCGGCCTCACCCCTGACGCGCCGCCGCTGTGGCAATCCACCCGCGCGGCTGCCTACCAGGCCGCGCTCAATCGGTTGCTGGCCGACGACCTGGCATACCCCTGCGCCTGCTCGCGCCAGGACATCGCCCAGGCGCAGGCGGCGGCCGGCGTCACGCGCCAGCGCGGGCGCGAGCTGCCCTACCCCGGCACCTGCCGCCCCGAGCGCGGCGGCCTGCACGGACGGCCCGCGCGCGCCTGGCGCCTGCACACCGGGCGATTTGAACAAAAATGGCCTGCGGCGCCCACCCATCAAGCGCAAGCAGCTATCAAATTAGAAGTATCCACGATCCGCTGGCACGACCGGTGCCTAGGCGAGCAGGCGCAGCAGCTGTCGGTCGAGGTGGGCGACTTCGTGCTGCGGCGCGCCGACGGCCTGTGGGCCTACCAACTGGCGGTGGTGGTGGACGATGCCGCGCAAGGCGTCACCCACGTGGTGCGCGGCGCCGACCTGGCTGACAACACGCCGCGCCAGATCGCCCTGCAACGCTGCTTGAGCCTGCCCACGCCCGCCTACCTGCACACGCCGTTGGTCCTGGGCGGCGATGGCGAAAAACTCAGCAAGCAAAACGGCGCGCAGGCGCTGGATCTCAGCGATCCCGCCCACGCTCTGCGCGCGGCGGCCAGGCACCTGGGCCTGGATTCAAACGCCGACTCGGCAGGCGTCGCCGCGCTGCTGGCACGCTGGATCCCCGCCTGGCAAGCCCGGTATTGCGGATGACTGCCCGCTGAAAACCGACGGCTTATTGCTTGAGCACATCCGCCCCCGCCGGCGGCTTGAACTCGAACGTGCTGGCGGGCAGTTGCGGATTGAGCTGCATGGCGCCGAACTTGAGCACCGAGCGCTGGCCAAAGCTGTCCAGGATTTCAAGCGCCGCCAGCTGGTCGCCGTCAAGGCCAACCTGCACCTGCTGCAGCTGTCCGTCCCTGGACTTGGGCACGGCCTTGACCCACTGCAGGCCATCGTGCGCGGGCTCGGCCGTGAGCGTGAAGTCGGCCTGCAGCGCGCGCAGGTCGGTGGCCTCGGCAATCAGGGCGGCCGGCGTCTGGCCCAGCACCTGCGCCTGGCCGCGCTCGGTCACCTGGTTCAGGTCGGCGTCGTACAGCCACAGCGTCTTGCCGTCGGCGACGATGGTCTGCACGAAGGGCTTGCGGTAGTCAAAGCGAAACTGGCCCGGCCTTTGGAACTCGAAGCTGCCGCTGGAGGTCTTGACGCGCCCGGGCTTGCCGTCCCGCGTGGGCGCGGTCACCTTCTGCGTGAAATCGGCGCGGCCGCTGCGGGTGTTCTGGATGAAGCTTTGCAGGCTGCTCAGGCCGTCGGCCCAGGCGACGGAGGCCGTCAGCGTGAGCAGGGACAACACGGCGCCAGTGCGCCGTGCCAGCTTGGGGATCGTGAATGTCATGGGCGTTCGGATCGAGCCAGGAGCCGGAAGGTTCAGCCCGGCAACCGGTCGATACATCGGCTTGCCGGAAAGCAACAAGGGCCTCACTCCGCGCGCGCCGGCACCAGGATGTCGCGCTTGCCGTCGGCCGTCATGGCGCTGACGAGGCCCGCCTTTTCCATGTCCTCGACCAGGCGTGCGGCGCGGTTGTAGCCGATCTTGAGATGCCGCTGCACCAGCGAAATGCTGGCCTTGCGGTTTTTCAGCACCACCTCGACCGCCTGGTCGTACATCGGGTCCTTCTCGCCGCCGCTGTCCTCGCCGCCGCCCAGGCCGCCCTCGTCGCCATCGACGGTGCCGCCCTCCAGCACGCCCTCGATGTAGTTGGGCTCGCCCTGGCTCTTGAGGTAGTCGACCACGCGGTGCACCTCCTCGTCGCTGACGAAGGCGCCGTGCACGCGGATCGGCAGGCCGGTGCCGCTGGGCAGGTACAGCATGTCGCCCATGCCCAGCAGGGCCTCGGCGCCCATCTGGTCGAGGATGGTGCGGCTGTCGATCTTGCTGGAGACCTGAAACGAAATGCGGGTGGGGATGTTGGCCTTGATCAGGCCGGTGATGACGTCGACGCTGGGGCGCTGCGTGGCCAGGATCAGGTGGATGCCGGCGGCGCGCGCCTTTTGCGCCAGGCGGGCGATCAGCTCCTCGATCTTCTTGCCGACCACCATCATCAGGTCGGCCAGCTCGTCGATGATGACCACGATGTGCGGCATGCGATCGAGCGGCTCGGGGTCGTCGGGCGTGAGGCTGAAGGGGTTGTAGATGAACTCGCCACGCGCCTTGGCCTCGTCGATCTTCTGGTTGAAGCCGGCCAGGTTGCGCACGCCGGCCTTGCTCATCAGCTTGTAGCGCCGCTCCATTTCGGCGACGCACCAGTTCAGGCCGTGGGCGGCCTGCTTCATGTCGGTGACCACCGGCGCCAGCAGCTGCGGGATGCCTTCGTAGACCGACATCTCCAGCATCTTGGGGTCGATCATGAGCAGGCGCACGTCCTTGGGCTCGGCCTTGTACAGCAGGCTCAGGATCATGGCGTTGATGCCCACCGACTTGCCCGAGCCGGTGGTGCCGGCCACCAGCACGTGCGGCATCTTGGCCAGGTCGGCCACCACGGGCTTGCCGATGATGTCCTTGCCCAGGCCCACCGTGAGCAGGCTCTTGGCGTCGTTGTAGACCTGCGAACCCAGGATTTCGGACAGGCGGATCGACTGGCGCCGCGCGTTGGGCAATTCGAGCGCCATGTAGTTCTTGCCCGGGATGGTCTCGATCACGCGGATCGACACCAGGCTCAAGGACCGCGCCAGGTCCTTGGCCAGGTTGACCACCTGCGAGCCCTTGACGCCCGTGGCCGGCTCGATCTCGTAGCGGGTGATGACGGGGCCTGGCGCGGCAGCCACTACCTTCACCTCGACGCCAAAGTCTTTCAACTTCTTCTCGATCAGGCGGCTGGTCATCTCCAGCGTCTCGGGCGACACCGTCTCTTGCCGCGCCACCGCGCCATCGAGCAGGTCGACCTGCGGCAGCTTGCTGTCGGGCAGCTCGGTGAACAGGGGCTTTTGGCGCTCCTTGACCACGCGCTCGCTCTTGGGCACCTCGACGATGGTGGGCTCGATCAGTACCGGCGCGGGTTGCTGCTCCTGCACCACCTCGCGCTCCTGGGTCAGCACCTCGTCGCGCTCGCGCGTCGCCTTGCGTCCCAGTTCCACGTCCTCGGCGATGGCCCGGCGCGAGCGGCGCCGCTCGATCAGCGCGTACAGCGTGGCGCCAATGCCTTCGGCCACGCGCCCCCATGAGAAGCGAAACAGCAGCGCCACGCCCACCAGCAGGGTCGCGATGCCCAGCAGCGTGGAGCCGGTAAAGCCCAGCCACTTGAGTGCCAGCGGCCCACCCAGGTAGCCCAGCACCCCGCCGGCCGCGCCGGGCAACACGTCGTCGTAGCGATACAGGCGGCTCCATTCCAGCCCCGTGCTGGCGGCCAGCACCAGCACCAGCCCCACCCAGAAGGTCCAGCGCACCGAAGCCAGCAGGCCCCAGGGCGACAGCGGCCGGCCCGCCCCTTCGCTGGCCTGCCCCTGCATCCAGCGCAGCAGCATGCCCACCCAGGCGCGCACGGCGGCGGCCACGCACCACCAGGCCGAAAAGCCCAGCAGCACGTACAGCAGATCGGCCAGCCAGGCGCCCAGCATGCCGGCCCAGTTGTGCACCGGCCCGCCCGCGCCCGAGGTGGACCAGGCCGCGTCCTGCGGCGAGTAGCTGGCCAGCGCCAGCGTCAGAAACAGGATCAGCGCCAGGCCGACCACCAGCACGATTTCCTGCGCGAAGCGCTGCACCGGGGTGCGCCGGGGCGGGGCGCGGTCGTCGGCGTTGAAGGTATTGAGGGGATAGGCCATGGGATAGAAAACTGCTGCTGCAAGCTTAACGCGAATGCCGCTGCAGTCGGCCCGGCGCCGAGGTGGCGAACGCCCCGTCAGGCGCCCGGAACACCCGTCAGCCCATCGCGTGCAGCCGGTCCTGAATGAGAGTCGAGCCGTCTTCCTGCGTGCGGATGTAGCCGCGCTCTTCCAGGTCCTTCATCACGCGGCTGACCATCTCGCGCGAGGCGCCGACCATCTTGGCGATGTCCTGGCGCGAGATCTTCTCGCGGATCACGCGCTCACCCTCGCCGCCCTCCACCGAAAACTCCAACAGGGCGCGCGCCACGCGGCCGTACACGTCCAGCAGCGCCAGCGATTCGATCTTGCGGTCGGCGTGGCGCAGGCGCTGCACCAGCCCGCGCATGATGGCGTACGCCATGGACGAGTTCTCGGGCAGGCAGCGCGCAAACTCGGCACGCCCCAGCATCAGCACGTCGGTCTGCACCTCGGTGCGTACGGTGGCCGAATGCGGCTCGTTGTCGATCAGGCTCATCTCGCCGATGTGGTCGCCCGGACGCAGCGTGGCCAGGATCACCTCGCGCCCCCGCCCGTCGGCCGTCAGCACGCGGGCCCGGCCGTTGAGCAGGATGAACAGGGCGTTGGACTTCTTGCCCTGCTCAACAATCGCCTCAGCGCGCTTGAAGCGCCGCTTGACCACGGCATCGGCCACCGAGATGGCTTGCGCCTCGGTCAGCATCGAGAACAAGGGCACCCGGCGAATCAGCTCCAGGCTGGAAAGCATCGTCATTCAGACCATCTCCGGTATTCGTATTCTTCGTTGGACGGTTATTCTTAAAATGGGAGCATTATCCCCGGGCTTTGCAGGCGCTCCAAGCCCTGCCGGCGGGGCGGGCCATGGCCACCGTGTAGGCCGGCGTCCGGTTCTCACCTCTTTTTCAGCCCCGTTTCGAGCCCATTCTCCAGTCACCACCCATGCCTACCCGCCACGCCAAAGTCCTGATCCTCGGCTCCGGCCCCGCCGGCTATTCGGCCGCCGTCTACGCCGCGCGCGCCAACCTCAAGCCCCTGTTGATCACCGGCATGGCCCAGGGCGGCCAGCTGATGACCACCACCGACGTGGACAACTGGCCCGCCGACGTCGATGGCGTGCAGGGGCCGGACCTGATGCAGCGCTTTCAGGCGCACGCCGAGCGCTTTGCGACCGAGATCGTGTTCGATCACATCCACACGGCCGATCTGTCCAAGCGTCCCTTCACCCTGACCGGCGACAGCGGCACCTACACCTGCGACAGCCTGATCATCGCCACCGGCGCCTCGGCCAAATACCTGGGCCTGGATTCGGAGGAATCCTTCAAGGGCCGCGGCGTGTCGGCCTGCGCCACCTGCGACGGGTTTTTCTACCGCGAGCAGGATGTTTGCGTCATCGGCGGCGGCAACACGGCGGTCGAAGAAGCGTTGTATCTGTCCAACATCGCGCG
The DNA here is from genome assembly GCA_041396485.1 of Burkholderiaceae bacterium. Taxonomy (GTDB): domain Bacteria; phylum Pseudomonadota; class Gammaproteobacteria; order Burkholderiales; family Burkholderiaceae_C; genus Ottowia. The sequence goes on from JAWKYM010000004.1 coordinate 183,997, forward strand.
CCAGGTCACCCTGGTGCACCGGCGCGACAAGTTCCGCGCCGAGCCGATCCTGGTCGACAAGCTGATGGCCAAGGTGGCCGCCGGCAAGATCGTGCTCAAGACCTTCTACGTGCTGGATGAAGTGCTGGGCGACGCCAGCGGCGTCACCGGCATCCGCATCCGCCCCGTGGACGGCGGCCCCACCGAGGACATCGCGCTCCAGGGCTGCTTCATCGCCATCGGCCACGCGCCCAACTCCGAGATCTTCAATGGCCAGCTGGACATGGAGCACGGCTACATCCGCACCCAGGGCGGCCTGCAGGGCATGGCCACGCAGACCAGCGTGCCGGGGGTGTTTGCCGCCGGCGACGTGCAGGACCACGTGTACCGCCAGGCCATCACCAGCGCCGGCACCGGCTGCATGGCGGCGCTGGACGCGCAGCGCTATCTGGAGCAGCAAGGCGGCTGACGCCCACCGTGCCGACGGCCCCTGCATCCATGCCCGCGCCCGAGCGCATCGAGCACTACGAAAACTTCCCGGTCGCGTCCTGGCTGTGCCCGCCACGCCTGCGCGCGCCGATTGCTGCGATCTACCACTTTGCCCGCACTGCCGACGACCTGGCCGATGAAGGCATGGCCAGCGCCGCCGAACGCCTGGCCGCGCTGGCCGTCTACCGCGACGAGTTGCGCGCAGCCGCCGCCGGCAAAGCCCTGATTGACGGGCGTTGGCCGCAGGTGTTCGGGCCGCTGGCCGCGCAAATCCATGGCTTCGCCCTGCCGCTCGCCCCGTTGGAGGACTTGCTGTCGGCCTTCGAGCAGGACGTGGCCAGAACGCGCGACGGCGCTGCCTACGCCGACTGGCCCGAGTTGCTGGACTACTGCCGCCGATCGGCCAACCCCATCGGTCGTCTGCTGCTGCACCTGTACGGCGTGCAGGACGCGGCATCGCTGCAACAAAGCGACGCCATTTGCACCGCACTGCAACTGATCAACTTCTGGCAGGACCTGAGCGTGGACATCGCGCGCGGGCGCTACTACCTGCCGCTGGCCGAATGCGCGGCGCAGGGCATCGCCATCACCCGGGCCACGCGCGACTTCGCGGCGCTGCAATCCGATGCCGAAACCGCAAATTTGATAGCTTCTTGCGCGCTCCAGGCAAGGGTCAACATGCAAAATGGCTTGAAACTGCCGCACCACATCCCCCGCCGCGCCGGCTGGGAGCTGCGCGCGGTGGTGCAGGGCGGCCTGCGCGTTCTGGATCACGTCGAGACCCTGGGCGCGCAAGTGCTGCACCAACGCCCGCGCCTGCGCGCGTGGGACGCGCCCCGCATCGCCTGGCGCATGCTGCGGATGTGACAATCGCCCCCCGTGAGCACCCCGCAAGACTACGTCCAGCAAAAGGCCGCCGCATCGGGCAGCAGCTTCTATTACGCCTTTCTCTTTCTGCCGCCGGCACGGCGCGCCGCCATCACGGCCTTCTACGCCTTTTGCCGCGAGGTGGACGACGTGGCCGACACCGTGAGCGACCCCGGCGTGGCCGCCGCCAAGCTGGCCTGGTGGCAGGGCGAGGTGCGCAGCGCGTTCGAGGGCAAGCCCACCCATCCTGTGATGCAGGCGCTGATGCCGCATGCCGGCGCCTTCGGCATCGAGCCGCGCCAGTTGCTGGACGTGATCGAAGGCTGCCAGATGGACCTGCAGCCCACGCGCTATTTCGACTTCGCCGAGCTGCAGCGCTACTGCCACCTGGTGGCCGGCGTGGTGGGCGAGGTGTCGGCACGCATCTTCGGCCAGACCGACCCCGGCACCACCGCCTACGCGCACAAGCTGGGCCTGGCCTTTCAGCTCACCAACATCATCCGCGACGTCGGCGAGGACGCGCGGCGCGAGCGTGTGTACCTGCCGGTGAGCGATCTGCAGCGCTTTGAGGTGCACTCGGACGAGATTCTTCGGGGCCAGTACTCCGACCGCTTTGCAGCGCTGATGCGCTTTCAGGCCCAGCGCGCGCATGGCTTGTACGACGAGGCACTGTCCCTGCTGCCCGCCGCGGATCGGCGCAGCCAGAAGCCCGGCCTGATGATGGCCAGCATCTATCGCACCCTCCTGCGCGAGATCGAAGCCAGCGACTTTCGGGTGCTGCACCAGCGCATTGCCCTGACGCCGCTGCGCAAGTTCTGGCTGGCCTGGAAGATGCAGGCGCTGGGGAGATTCTGATCTCGCATCTTGCGTTCGTTTGCTATTTTTTAAATAGCTTCTTGCGCTTCAATCACAAGCGCTAGAGCCATATTTTCTTCATGAATTCACCGCTGGCCAAGCCCTTGCGCATCGCCATCATCGGTGCCGGCTGGGCCGGCCTGGCGGCCGCCGTGCAGGCCGTGCAGAGCGGCCTCCAGGTCACCGTGTTCGAAGCTGCGCGCACGCTGGGCGGCCGCGCACGTGGCGTACCGCTGACGCTCCCCGACGGCCGTGAAGTGATGGTCGACAACGGCCAGCACATCCTGATTGGCGCCTACACCGAGAGCCTGCGCCTGCTGCGCAGCGTCGGCGTCGATCCCGAGCAGGCCCTGTTGCGCCAGCCGCTCGCCCTGCGCTTTGTCGATGGCAGGGGCCTGCAGCTGCCCGAGGGGCCCGCGCCCCTGGACGCGCTGGCCGGCATCCTGGGCGCGCGCGGCTGGCGCTGGACCGAGCGCGCGGCCTTGCTGAGCGCCGCCTGGGGCTGGCGGCGCGCCGGCTTTGCCTGCGCCAGCGAGCTGACCGTGGCGGAGCTGTGCCGCACCCTGCCTGCGCGCCTGGTCGCCGAGTTCGTCGAGCCGCTGTGCGTGGCCGCGCTCAACACCCCGGTCGAACAGGCCAGCGGCCAGGTGTTCTTGCGCGTGCTGCGCGACGCGCTGCTCGGCGGGCGTGGCCACTCCAACCTGCTGCTGCCGCGCGTCGATCTGGGCACGCTGCTGCCGCACGCGGCCGTACCCTGGCTGCAGCAACACGGCGCCACGGTCCGCACCGGCGAGCGGGTGGATGCGCTGCACTGGCGGGCCCCGCACTGGCAGGCGGGCGGGCGGGCGTTCGACCGCGTGATCTGGGCCACGTCCGCCCCGCATGCTGTTCAAGCGCTTGCCCAGTCCGCGCAACATGCTGGCAAAGACATGGCGCCTGCATTGCAGCATTGGTGCGACATCGCCGCAACGCTGAGCCACCGCGCCATCACCACGGTCTACGCGCAAGCCCGCTGGCCCGCCGCCAGCCGCCGGCTGCCCGCACCCATGCTGGCCCTGCGCAGCGGCACCCAGGCGCCGGCCCAGTTCGTGTTCGACCGCGACGCCATCACCGGCACCCACGAGCCCACCGGGCTGCTGGCCTTTGTCGTCAGCGACAGCGCCGGCGCGCGCCCGGCCCTGGAGGCCGGTGTCGTTGCCCAGGCGCACCAGGAGCTGGGCCTGGCCGTGCAGCCGCTGCTTGCCGTGACCGAAAAGCGCGCCACCTTTGCCTGCACCGCAGGCCTGCAGCGCCCGCCCGCCCTGGTCGCCCCCGGCCTGCTGGCCTGCGGCGACTACGTGGCCGGCCCCTATCCCGCCACGCTGGAAGGCGCGGTGCGCAGCGGACGCCAGGCGGCCGAAGCGCTCCGCTAGAATCGACGCCTGTCTGAGCGGGTGTAGTTCAATGGTAGAACGGCAGCTTCCCAAGCTTCATACGAGGGTTCGATTCCCTTCACCCGCTCCAGAAATCCGCTGCCCGGATTTTTTTGCCGACAGATTTGGGCTGGCCCCCTGCCTTGCGGTCTGCCCCGCCATCGTGGCAAGAAAATACGCCTTGCCCATCAATGCCGAATGAAGCGGCCGCTCAATCTACGCGGTGCCGGGTTTGAGATGCAGGATGGCGGCGCCGTCGGCTCATGGATTCTCGTGCAGTCGAGTCACGCGGTCGCTTCCGCGGTCCGCGGGGAGGAACGCCACGATGAGCCATCCCACCATCCATCGGGTCGCCGGCTCAGCAATGGGCTTGGCAACATCGGTCGTGGCACAGTCACGGGCAGCGCAAGCTGCCGCCAGCAGGCGCGGCGAAGATGGGCCTTTCAATTTGTTGACCAGGAGGGAAAAGACCATGAGCAACGATGCAAACCCGTCACCCCTGTTCCGCGACGCGTTGGCCTTCGCCAAGGCCAACTGGTGGATGTTTTTGCTGGGCGGTGTGCTTTACATCCTGTTCGGCGTGCTGGCGCTGGCGCGGCCGGCTGAGGCGCTGCTCGCGCTGGCGGTGATTTTTGCTGCCTTCCTGCTGGTGGACGGGGTTTTCAGCGTCGTGCGCGCGCTCGCGGCCAAGGGCGCCGACGGCCGGTGGTGGGTGTTCTTCGGCGGTCTGCTCAGCATCGTGGTCGGGCTGTACGCGCTGCTCGGGCCGGTGAACACGGTGCTGCTGTTCGTCTACGTGATCGCCTTCCAGGCCATCCTGTTCGGCGTGAGCGTCTTCATGTTCGGCGTCAGCATCCGCAAGGCCGTACGCGGCGAATGGGTGCTGTACGTGACGGGCGTGGTCTCAGTCCTGTTCGGCCTGCTGCTGGTGGGGGCGCCAGGCATCGGCGGACTGAGCGTGTCCCTGATGGCGGGGTCCTGGTCGCTGGTGATCGGTGTCCTGCGCCTGCTGTTCGCGTTTCGGGTGCGCAGCCTGGTGCGCAGTGTCACGACCTGAACGCATTGAGCCCAAATTTCGACAGTTGACCGCTTGCTGTCTTTGCAAACGCCGCATGAATACGGACGCTGGATGCTTCGTTGGCGTTCACCTGGGGTGAACGCGCGACGCACCCGCCAGTGCCGCAAACGCCCCCCGCGCCGGACAATGACCCTCCGATGAGCCGATGATCAAGTAAGGGGGAACCTGACATGCCACGCCTTCTGCCGGTGCTCGCCGTGTTTTGCGGCGGTGGCCTGGGTTGCCTGCTGCGCTGGGGACTGGGTGCGCTGCTCAACCCGATCTTCCCGACCATCCCCTTGGGTACCGTGGCGGTCAATCTGATCGGCGGCATGCTGATCGGCCTGTCCAGTGCCTTCTTCAGTCACAGCGCCAGCGTGCCGCCGGAATTGCGCTTGCTGGTCATCACGGGCTTCCTGGGCGGCTTGACAACCTTTTCGACTTTCTCGCTGGAAGTGGTCACGCTGCTGGCCCAGAAGCAATACGGCTGGGGCCTGGGCGCCGCCAGCCTGCACCTGTTTGGCGCCCTGTTCATGACGGCGCTGGGCATGCTGATCGCCAACGCACTGTTTGTCCGGGCCTGAACGTCAACCCTGGAGCCCATCATGCACGGCGTCTACCTCAGGTTCTATGTTCAAGAGACGGCGCGCCACCGCGGCAAGCTGACTTATGAATGGCTGCTGGAGCAGGCTCGGGCGCTGGGCATCCAGGGCGGCTCGGCGTTTCGTGCCATTGCCGGCTTTGGGCGTCACGGCCAATTGCACGAGGAACACTTTTTCGAACTGGCAGGCGACGTGCCCGTTCAGGTCGGCTTTGCCGTCAAGCCGGCGGACGCCGATCGCCTGCTCGAGTTTCTCGCCAGCGAACAGCTCAAGCTGTTTTACCTGCGCCTGCCGGTCGAAATCGGCGTGACCGGCAAGGTGCTGGGTGACTGAACCCCCGGCAATCCGCCCCTGACATCGGCCGCGCGATCCGCCTCAAGACGCGCCCGCGCCATAGCCGCCTCCGCCTGGCGTGTGAATCTCAAACACGTCGCCGGCCTGCATCTCGGCGCTGCCGATGTGCTGCAGCACCTCCACCCGCCCATCGGCGCGCAGCACGCGGTTGATGCCCAGCGCGCCGGCGCTGCCGCCGGCCATGCCGAAGGCGCCGTGCACGCGGCCATTGCTGAGGATGCTGGCGGTCATGGGTTGCAGAAAGCGCAGCCGGCGCACGCCGCCGTCGCCGCCGCGCCAGCGCCCCGCGCCGCCCGAGCCGCTGCGGATTTCATAGCTCTCCAAGCGCACCGGAAAGCGCCACTCCAGCACCTCGGGATCGGTCAGGCGCGAATTGCTCATGTGCGTCTGCACCACGCTGGTGCCGTCGAAGCCGCCCACCAGCCGGCCCGCATCGTCGAACTCGCCGCCCGCGCCCGAGCCGCCGGAGATGGTCTCGTAGTATTGGTGCTCGGCATTGCCGAAGGTGAAGTTGTTGAGCGTGCACTGGCTGGCGCCCATCAGGCCCAGCGCGCCGATCAGCGCGTTGGTGATGCAGGTCGAGGTCTCGACGTTGCCGGCCACCACGCTGGCCGGCGGCTCGGGGCGCAGCATGCTGCCTTCGGGGATGACGACCTCGATCGGCTTGAGGCAGCCGGCGTTGAGCGGAATGTCGTCGTCGACCAGGATGCGGAACACGTAAAGCACGGCGGCCATGCACACCGCCGTGGGTGCGTTGAAGTTGTTGGCCTGCTGCGGCGAGGTACCCGTGAAGTCGATGCGCGCGCTGCGCCGCTCGCCGTCGATGGCGACGGCCACCTGGATCTGCGCGCCGTTGTCCAGCGGCAGGGTGAAGCGGCCGTCGCGCACGCGCGCGGCCAGCTTGGCGATGGCGCGGCGCACCGATTCCTCGGCGTGGTCCTGCACGTGCTGCATGTAGGCCTGCACCACATCGAGGCCGAACTGATCGACCATCTTGCGCAGCTCCTGCACGCCCTTTTCGTTGGCGGCGATCTGCGCCTTGAGGTCGGCCAGGTTCTGCTGCGGGTTCCTGCTCGGGTAACGTGCCCCCACGCTCCCCGCTGCGCGTGGTTCGCTGCCCCCCGAGGGGGCTGCGCCGTCTTGGGGCGGCCCCGCGACGGCGCGGCTGCTGAGCAGTTCCAGGATTTCGCGCTCGCACAGGCGCCCGCGGTCGACCAGCTTGACGTTGTCGAGCTGCACGCCCTCCTCCTCGATGCGGGTCGAGAACGGCGGCATCGAGCCCGGCGTGATGCCGCCGATGTCGGCGTGGTGGCCGCGCGAGCCGACGTAGAACACCGGCTGCGCCTGGCCCTGCAGGTACACCGGCGTGATCACCGTGATGTCGGGCAGGTGCGTGCCACCGTGGTAGGGGTCGTTCAGCACGTAGACGTCGCCCGGCTGCATGCCGGGGTTGCGAGCGATCACGGTCTTGATGCTCTCGCCCATGGACCCGAGGTGCACCGGCATGTGCGGCGCATTGGCGATCAGGTTTCCGGCGGCGTCGAACAGCGCACACGAGAAGTCCAGCCGCTCCTTGATGTTGACCGAGTAGGCGGTGTTCTGCAGTTGCAGCCCCATCTGCTCGGCAATCGCCATGAACAGGTTGTTGAACACCTCCAGCAGCACCGGATCGACCTGGGTGCCGGCGGCAAAGCGCGCAGCGCGCGGCGCGGCGCGCTCCAGCAGCAGGTGATCGAGCGCGGTCACGCGGGCGCGCCAGCCGGGCTCGAGCACGGTGGTGGCGTTGCGCTCGGCGATGATGGCCGGCCCCTCGATCGCGTCGCCCGGCCGCAGGTCCTCGCGCACGATCAGCGCGGCCGCGTGCCAGCCGGCCTGCCCGTCGACGCCGCTGGTGTAGATGCGCACCGTGTCCCGGCGCGGCACGTCGCGCGCCGGCTGCAGCGCGTGCGCCGCCTCGGCCGGCGCGGCGCCCGCCACCACGGCCTCGACCGACACCGCCTCGACGATCAGCGCCTTGCCGGGCATCAGGAAGGCAAAGCGCTGGCGATAGGCGGCCTCGAAGTCCTGCGTGATCGCCTGCAGCGTGGTCGCGTCGCCGGCGTCGTCGTGCGCACGCTCGAAGGGCACGATCAGCGCCGAGTCGGTTCCCGTGTAGCGAATGTGCAGGCGCTGGTGCACCTGGATGAGGCCGTGGCCGGACAACTGCCTTTGCAGTTCGCGGCGCGCCGCATGCGCCAGCGCGTCGCCGGCTGCGCGCAGCGCGGCCAGGTGCTCGGCCGCCAGCGGCAGCTCGAGCGCCTGCTCGCGCATCAGGCTCTGGTCGGCCAGGCCCATGCCGTAGGCCGACAGCACGCCGGCCAGCGGATGCACCAACACGCGGTTCATGCCCAGCGCGTCGGCCACCGCGCAGGCGTGCTGGCCACCGGCGCCGCCAAAGCACTGCAGCGTGTAGCGCGTGACGTCGTAGCCGCGCGCCACGCTGATCCTCTTGATGGCGCTGGCCATCTGCTGCACGGCGATCTGGATGAAGCCGTGCGCCACGTCCTCGGGCGCGCGCCCGGCGGGCCGGGCGATGTCGTCGAAGCGCTCGCGCACCACCTCGGCATCCAGCACCTCGTCGGCGGCGTGGCCAAACACCTTGGGGAAGTGCGCCGGCTGCAGCTTGCCGACCATCACGTTGGCGTCGGTCAGTGCCAGCGGTCCGCCGCGCCGGTAGCTGGCCGGGCCCGGGTTGGCGCCGGCGCTGTCGGGCCCGACGCGAAAGCGCGTGCCGTCGAAGCGCAGGATCGAGCCGCCGCCCGCCGCCACCGTGTGGATGCTCATCATCGGCGCGCGCATGCGCACGCCGGCCACCTGGGTCTCGAACTCGCGCTCGAAGGCGCCCGCGTAGTGGCTCACATCGGTCGAGGTGCCGCCCATGTCGAAGCCGATGACCTTGGGCTGCCCGGCCAGCTCTGCGGTCCGGGCCATGCCCACGATGCCGCCGGCCGGCCCCGACAGGATGGCGTCCTTGCCCTGGAAGGCGTGCGCGTCGGCCAGGCCGCCCGAGGATTGCATGAAGAACAAGGGCACACCCGGCATCTGCCCCGCCACCTGATCGACGTAGCGGCGCAGGATGGGCGACAGGTAGGCATCGACCACGGTGGTGTCGCCGCGGCTGACGAACTTCATCAGCGGGCTGGTCTGGTGGCTGGTGGAGATCTGCGTGAAACCGACTTCGCGCGCGATGCGTGCGGCGGCCTGCTCATGCGCGTGGTGGTGCCAGCCGTGCATGAAAACAATCGCAACACTGCGCAGCCCGCTTTGGTATTGCGTCAACAGCTCTTTTTTCAATAGCAATTCATTCAAGGGCGTCACCACCTCGCCGTCGGCACCGACCCGCTCGACGGCCTCGACCACGGCGCTGTACAGCAGCTCGGGCAGCACGATGTGGCGGTCGAAGATGCGCGGCCGCGCCTGGTAGGCGATGCGCAGCGCGTCGCGAAAGCCGCGCGTGGTGACCAGCAGTGTCGGCTCGCCCTTGCGCTCGAGCAGCGCGTTGGTGGCCACGGTGGTGCCCATCTTCACGCACTCGACCCGCGCCGGCGTGATGGCCTCGCCCGGAGCCAGTCCCAGCAGATGGCGAATGCCGGCCACCGCCGCATCCTGGTACTGCTCGGGGTTGTCCGACAGCAGCTTGTGCGTCAGCAGGCTGCCGTCGGGCCGGCGCGCCACGATGTCGGTGAAGGTGCCGCCGCGGTCGATCCAGAACTGCCAGCGGGCTGGGGGCGGGAATGCGGGCTCGGACATCGATGATTCACTCGGGTTGAAGGATAAAAAGCAGCCCTGGCGCCCAGTGGATGGGCACAATAAGCTTCGTTTTTCATAGTAGACAGCGAGCCCGCGCCGGCAATGGCCGCGCGGGCGTCGTCGACGGGCTCATTATTGGGCGCGCGGCGCCCTGTCGCCGGTGCGTCGCGACTGGTGTTTTCACCGTTTGCGCCGGCCCGGGCGCGCACTATGCTCGCGGCACATTTTCAACCCGAACCCGAGGAGACCCCATGAGCCTGACTCGCCGCGCCGCCACCACCGTTGCCGCCCTCTGCCTGGGCGCCCTGGCCCTGCCCGCCACGGCCCAGACCAAGTGGGACCTGCCCAGCGCCTACCCGGCCAGCAACTTCCACACAGAGAACCTGGCGCAGTTCGTCAAGGACGTGGACAAGGACACCGGCGGCAAGCTCAAGATCCAGCTGCACGACAACGCCTCACTGTTCAAGGCGCCCGAGATCAAGCGCGCGGTACAGGGCGGCCAGGCCCAGGCCGGCGAGATCCTGCTGGTCAACTTCCAGAACGAATGGCCGCTGTGGGGACTGGACGGCCTGCCCTTCCTGGCCACCAGCTACGCCGACGCCAAGAAGCTGTACCAGGCCAGCAAGGCCACCCTGGAGAAAAAGCTGAACGAGCAGGGCATGACGCTGCTGTACGCCGTGGCCTGGCCGCCGCAGGGCATCTTCAGCAAGAAGAAGATCGACAGCGCCGCCGACCTCAAGGGCGTCAAGTGGCGCGCCTACAGCCCCGCCACCGCGCGCATTGCCGAGCTGGTGGGCGCGCAGCCCGTCACCGTGCAGCAGGCCGAGCTGTCGCAGGCCATGGCCACCGGGGTGGTCGAGGCCTACATGAGCTCGGGCTCCACCGGCTACGACACCAAGACCTACGAGCACCTGAAGTACTTTGCCGACCTGCAGGCCTGGCTGCCCAAGAACGCCGTGATCGCCAACAAGAAGGCCTTTGACGCACTCGACAAGGCCACCCAGGCCGGTCTGCTGAAGGCCGCCGCCGACGCCGAGACTCGCGGCTGGGCCACCAGCGAGAAAAAGACCAACGAATACCTGGACCTGCTGCGCAAGAACGGCATGACGGTGTATGCGCCCTCGCCCGAGCTCAAGGCCGACATGCACAAGGTCGGCGAGACCATGCTCAAGGAATGGCTGGACAAGGCCGGCCCCGAAGGCAAGGCGGTGATCGACGCCTATCGCAAGTAAGCGCCTGTCCGATGTATGCGCTCCCTCGGGGCTGGCCTTGAGGGAGCTTTTTTGTTGAACCTGCTCTGGAGCGCACGATGCGCCGTAGTCTTGATCTGCTGTACGACGCCGCGGCCTGGCTGGCCGCGCTGGCCATGATCGGCGTGCTGGTGATGGTGCTGCTGTCCATTCTGGGGCGCCTGCTGCACTTCAACGTGCCGGGCACCGACGCCTACGCCGGCTACTGCATGGCGGCCGCGGGCTTTCTGGCGCTGGCGCACACGCTCAAGAAGAACGAGCACATCCGCGTGTCGCTGATCATCGGCCGCCTGACGGGCGGCGCCCGCCGCGGCCTGGAGATCTGGGCGCTGTCGGCGGCGGTGCTGCTGGCGGGGCTGTTTGCCTGGTTCTCGATCCGCCTGGCCTGGCTCTCGCACGTCTACAACGACATGTCCACCGCCAACGACGCCACGCCATTGTGGATTCCGCAGCTCGCCATGGCCTTCGGCACGGTGGTGCTGTTCATCGCCTTCGTCGACGAATGGGTGCTGGAGTTGCGCGGGCAGCGCAGCCATGACGAAGACAGCGAGGAGGCCTTGCACAATGAGTGACTTCGCCATCACCTCGCTGCTGATCGTGTCGCTGTTTGCCCTGCTGGGCAGCGGCGTGTGGATCGGCCTGACACTCACGGGCGTGGCCTGGATCGGCATGCAACTGTTTTCGGCCCGCCCCGCAGGCGATGCCATGGCCGTGACCATCTGGGGCTCGTCCTCGAGCTGGACGCTCACCGCCCTGCCCCTGTTCATCTGGATGGGCGAGATCCTGTTTCGCACCAAGCTCTCGGAGAGCATGTTCCGCGGCCTCGCGCCCTGGGTCAACTGGTTGCCCGGGCGCCTGCTGCACACCAACGTGATCGGCTGCGCCATCTTCGCGGCGGTGTCGGGCTCGTCGGCTGCCACCTGCGCCACCATCGGCAAGATGACCCTGCCCGAGCTGGGCAGCCGGGGCTACCCGCGCGACATCACCATCGGCTCGCTGGCCGGCGCGGGCACGCTGGGCCTGCTCATCCCGCCTTCGATCATCATGATCGTCTACGGCGTCTCGGCCGACGTGTCGATTGCCAAGCTGTTCATTGCCGGCATCATTCCGGGCGTCCTGCTGGCGGCGCTGTTCTCGGGCTATCTGATGGTGTGGGCGCTGCTGCACCCCGGCCAGATCCCCGAGCCCGACCACCGCATGAGCCTGGCCGAGAAGCTGCACGAGTCGCGCCACCTGATCCCGGTGGTGCTGCTGATCGCCGCGGTGCTGGGCTCGATCTACACCGGCTTCGCCACCGCCACCGAGGCCGCCGCCGTGGGCGTGGTGGGCTCGCTGCTGCTGTCCGCCGTGCAGCGCAGCCTGTCGTGGGACACCTTCAAGACCGCGCTGCTGGGCGCCACGCGGCTGTACTGCATGATCGCGCTGATCCTGGCCGGTGCCGCCTTCCTCACGCTGGCCATGGGCTACATCGGCCTGCCGCGCCACCTGGCCGAATACATCGGCGGCCTGGGCCTGTCGCCCTTCATGCTGCTCGTCGCACTGGCCATCTTCTACATCATCCTGGGCTGCTTTCTGGACGGCATCTCCATGGTGGTGCTGACCATGGGCGTGATCCTGCCCACGGTGCAGGCCGCCGGCATCGACCTGATCTGGTTTGGCATCTACATCGTCATCGTGGTCGAGATGGCGCAGATCACGCCGCCGGTGGGCTTCAACCTGTTCGTGCTGCAAGGCATGACCAAGCGCGACATCGCCTACATCGCGCGCGTCACCCTGCCCTTCTTCTTCCTGATGTGCGCCATGGTGCTGCTGCTGTGGTTCTTCCCGCAGATCGCCACCTGGATGCCGGGACACATGTAGGCGCGCGTCACGCCCTATCATTGGCATCCGGCCCGCCACCCGTGCGGGCCGCTTTCATTGGATGGATACCACCGTGTTCAAGAACCTGATGCTTTACCGCCTGGGCGGCACTTGGCCTGCCTCGGCGGCACAGCTCGAAGAAGCGCTGGCGCGCGAGCCCTTTGCCGAATGCGGCGCCACGCAGCAAAAATCCATCGGCTGGGTGCCGCCGCGCGGCGAACAGCATGGCGCCCTGGTCGAGGCCGTGGACGGCCACTGGATCGCCCGCCTGGCCATCGAAACCAAGGCCGTGCCCGGCGAAGCCGTGCGCCGCAAGGTGCAGGAGGCGGTGGACCACATCGAGCAGACCAGCGGCCGCAAGCCCGGCAAGAAGGAGCTGCGCGATTTGCGCGACGACGCCCTGCTGGCCCTGCTGCCACAGGCCTTTGCGCGCCGCGGCCAGGTCACCGTGTGGATCGACCCACACGAGCGCCGCCTGGTGCTGGACGCCGGCAGCCAGGGCAAGGCCGACGAGGTCATCAGCAGCCTGGTGCGACTGGCCGGCCCCGGCCTGGTGATCAGCTTGCTGCAGACCCGGCAGTCGCCGCAGGCGGCCATGACCGCCTGGCTGGCGGCGCAAAGCCACGAGGAACTGCCCGCCGCGCTGGCGGTGGAGCGCGAATGCGAGCTCAAGGGCAGCGGCGAGGAACCGGCGGTGGTCAAGTTCACCCGCCACGAGCTGGCCACCGACGAGGTGCGCCAGCACATTGCCGAGGGCAAGCTGCCCACCCGGCTGGCGCTGAGCTGGCAGGGCCGTGTCGGCTTTGCGCTGACGCAGGCACTGCAGCTGAAGAAGATCACGTTTTTGGAAGGCGTATTCGACGAGCAGGCCAAGGGGTTGGCCGCCGACGAGCGCTTCGACGCCGACGTGGCGCTGACCACCGGCGAGCTCACGGGCCTGATCACCGATTTGGTCGAGGCCCTGGGTGGTGAGGCCGAGCCCGGCCTGCCCTCGGGCTTTACCGACGCCCCCAAGGCAGCCGACGCCGCGCACGACGAGCTTGTCAGCAACGCCGACGACCCGCCGTTCTGAGTCGGCCACCCCGCGCGTGAGGAGCCAGAAGCACCAAATACTATATTATTTATAGCTATCTGTGCTTGATACATGGGCGCTACAGCCCGATTTGATATTGAATGCCTGCCTTCAGCCGGAGTGATCGCACCATGAGCCCCTCGAACTTCGCTCAGCGCGCTGCCACCGTGGCCACGCCCGATGTCGTTGACGCCTTTGCCCGCGACGGCGCGGTGTGTCTGCGCGGACTGCTGAACGCGACCGAAGTGGCCCTGCTGCGTGCGGGCATCGACGCCAACATCGCCACACCAAGCCCGCGCGCCAAGGTGGCCAGCCGGCCCGACGACCCTGGCTTTTTCATCGAGGACTTTTGCTGCTGGCAAGACAACCCGGCCTACCGGCGCGTCATCTTCGACTCCCCCCTGGCGGCCGCCGCCGCGCGCCTGATGCAAAGCCGCGAGGTGCGCCTGTACCACGACCACATGCTGACCAAGGAGCCCGGCACCCGCCAGCGCACGCCCTGGCATCAGGACCAGCCTTACTACAACATCGAGGGCCGGCAGAACATCAGTTTCTGGATTGCCGTCGATGCGGTGCGCCGCCACTCCACGCTGGAATTCGTCGCCGGCTCGCACCGCGGGCCCTGGCTGATGCCGCGCAGCTTCATGGACAGCCAGGCCAGGTGGTTCCCCGAAGGCAGCTTGCAAGACCTGCCCGACATCGAGGCCGATCGCAGCGCGTACCCGATCTTGGGCTGGGCCGTCGAGCCGGGCGACGTGGTGGCCTTTCACATGCTCAGCCTGCACGCCAGCGCCGGGGTGGATGGCGACACACGCCGGCGCGTGTTCTCGGTGCGCATGCTGGGCGACGACATCACCCACGCGCCGCGCGCCTGGGTCACTTCGCCGCCGTTTCCGGGCCTGGCCGAGCGCCTGCCTGCTGGCGCGCCCATGCACGACGAGGCGCTGTTTCCGCTGCTGTGGTCGGCCGACTGATCACACGCCCAGATAGGCCTGCTGCACCGCCGGGTCGTCGATCAGCGCACGCGCGGCGCCCGACAGCGTGACGCGGCCGTTCTCGATCACGTAGGCGCGGTCGGCCGCGGAGAGCGCCACCTGCACGTCCTGCTCCACCAGCAGCACCGTGACGCCGTTCTTGCGGATCTCGGCCAGCACCTCGGTGAGCTGATCGACGATCACCGGCGCCAGCCCCAGGCTCATCTCGTCGATCATCATCAGCACGGGCGCGGCCATCAGCGCGCGCGCCATGGCGCACATCTGCTGCTCGCCGCCCGACATGCTGCCCGCCAGCTGGCGCCGGCGCTCGCCCAGGCGCGGAAAGAGCTGGTACATGCGCTGCAGGTCGCGCGCCACCGCGGTCTTGTCCTGGCGGCGGAAGGCCCCCATCAGCAGGTTGTCCTGCACCGTCATGCGGTCGAACAGCTGGCGCCCCTCGGGCACCTGCACCAGGCCGTGGCCAAAGGCCTGGTCGGGCGTCATGGCCGCCAGGTCCTGGCCGTTCAGGCGCAGCGTGCCGGTGCACGGCAGCAGGCGCGAGAGCACGCGCAGCAGCGTGGTCTTGCCGGCCCCGTTGCTGCCCACCAGCGCCACGATCTCGGCCGCGCGCACCTCGATCGACAGGCCGTGCAGCACCGGCATCAGCCCGTAGCCAGCGGCCACCTGGTCCACGTGCAGCAGGGCTTCGGTCGAAGCGGGCGTCGGGCTCATCGTGCGCGCCTCGCACCCAGGTAGGCCTGCACCACCGTCGCATCGGCCAGCACCTTCTCGGGCGTACCGTCGGCAATCAGCTCGCCGTGGTGCAGCACCAGCAGCCGGTCCGACAGGCTGCGGATGGCCTTGATGACGTGCTCGATCACCAGCACGCTGATGCCCTGCTCGCGTACCTTGCGGATCACCGCAATGACCTCCTCGATCTCGACGTGGTTCAGCCCCGCCATCACCTCGTCGCACAGCAGCAGGCGCGGCTTCATGGCCAGCGCCTTGGCCAGCTCCAGGCGCTTGCGGCCCGGCCCGCCCAGCTCGTCGGCGCGCTGGTCGATGAAGCCGCCCAGGCCGACGAAGTCCAGGCACTCGCGCGCCTGCTCGCGCGCGCGCGCCAGTTGCGCCTGGCCGCCCTGGTGGCCAAACAAGGCGCCGATGGCCACGTTGTCCAGCACCGACAGGCCGGGAAACGGTCGCATGATCTGGAAGGTGCGGCCAATGCCCAAGCGTGCCCGGCGAAACGCCGGCATCCGCGAGATGATTTGACCGTCAAGCAGCACATCGCCCTCGCTGGGTTCGAGGGTGCCGCTGATCAGGCTGATCAGCGTAGTCTTGCCGGCGCCGTTGGGGCCGATCAAGCCCAGGATTTCGCCCTTGGCAAGCTGGAAGCTGACGTTGCTGACGGCCACCAGGCCGGCAAAGCGCCGAGTGACATGGCGCACCTCAAGCAGCGTGGTCCGATCGGTGCTCACAGCTTGTTCGCCCGCACGTTCTCGCCCAGATAGCGCCAGCCGAGCGTGCGCTGGCGCGCGCGCCGCGCCAGGTCCATCAGGCCATGGGGCATCAGCACCACCGCCGCGATGATGACGGCGCCGAAGAACAGCGTGGCGATGCTGGTCACTTCGCTGGACAGCCATTCGGAGATGGCCGACAGCGTGAAGGCGCCGATCACCGGCCCCAGCACCGTGCCGGCGCCGCCAAACACGGCCATGATGATCATCTTGACGTTCAGGCCGATGTCGAACGCGCTTTCGGGGTCGAGAAAGGTGATCCAGTAGGCGTGGATGCCGCCGGCCAGGCTGCTGAGCACGCCCGAGAGCGTGAACGCCAGCACCTTGTAGAGCGTGGTGTTGACGCCCATCACCGCCGCGCCATCCTCGTTCTCGCGGATGGCGATCAGGCCAAAGCCGAAGCGGCTGCGCGTGAGCCACCAGACCACGGCAGTGGAAATCAGCATCAAGGCCAGGGACAGCCCGTAGAACAGCCGGTCGTCATTGAGTGGCGGCAGCACCAGGCCGATGTTCTGCCCGGCCAGCGGCACGTTGGAGACGATGGCCGCCATCACTCCGGCCAGTGCCAGCGTGGCAATGGCAAAGTAGTGGCCGCGCAGGCGCAGCACCGGCACCCCCAGCAGCAGCGCAAACACCACCGCCAGCAGCACGCCGAATGCCAGGCCCACCGCGAAGGGCAGGTGCCACTGCACCATGGTGATGGCCACGCCATAGCTGCCCAGGCCATAGAACACCGAGTTGCCGAACGAGGCATAGCCGGTGTAGCCGCCGATGATGTTCCAGCCCTGCGCCAGCACGGCCAGCAGCAGCGCGTTGATGCCGAACTGCACCAGCACGTCCGAGCCCCACCAGGGCAGGCTGGCCAACACGGCCAGCGCGATCGCCAGGCCACTCCATTGCCAGGCTCTCATGCCGTCCTCCCGAGCAGTCCTGTGGGCCGCACGATCAGCACCAGCGCCAGGATGCCGAAGCTGGCCACGTCGACGAAGGTGGGGCCGACGTACAAGGTGGTGAGCGCCTCGACCACGCCCAGAAAGAGCCCCCCCACCAGCACGCCCAGCGGGTTGTCCAGCCCGCCGATGATGGCGATGGCAAAGGACTTGAGCGTGAGCGAGGCGCCGATGTACGGGTTGATCTGCGACACCGTGCCATACAGTCCCCCGGCCGTGCCGGCCAGGGCGATGCCGATGGCAAAGGTCAGCGCGTACAGGTGGCGCGGCTCCACCCCGTGCAGGCGCGCCGCCACCAGGTTTTGCGCCGTCGCCCGAATGGCCCGGCCCCAGCGCGTGTGCAGCAGGAACAGCCACATGCCCACCGTCAGCGCCAGCGCCACCGCAAACGCGCCCAGGCGCACCACCGGCAACACCATCGGCCCCAGCTGCAACTGGCCGCCGGCATAGGCGGGGTTGATGGCGCGAAAGTCGGCCGAAAAGGCCAGTTGCGCCAGGTAGGTCAGCACCACGTCCAGCCCGAAGGTCAGCAGCAGGGTGTTGAACATGGGCGCCCGCACGATCAGGTTGAGCAGCCCGCGCTGCACGCCATAGCCCAGCGCGAACATCACCCCCGCCGTGATCGGCAAGCCCAGGAACGGGTCGACGTGCAGGTAGTGGAACAGGTGCCAGGAGCAGTACGCCCCCAGCATGATGAAGGAGCCGTGCGCCAGGTTGACGATGTTGAGCACGCCCCACACCAAGGCCAGGCCCAGCGCCATCACGGCATACAAGCCGCCCAGCAGGATGCCGTTGGCAAGGACTTGCGCCAGCAGGTCCAAAGCATGAGCTCCCTACGGGGGGCGTCCTGCAGTCAATGAACCTCGCGCGCGTTCCAGGCCGGCATGGGATATTTGGGCGGCGTCACGAAGCCCTTGGCGTTGTAGACCTCGACCACGTTGCCGTTCTGCACCTGGATCACCAGCTGCGGCAGATTGATCTGGCCATTGGCGCTGAAGGCAATTGGACCGTAGAGGCTGTCGAAGTGGATGCTGGCCAGGGCGTTGCGCACCTTCTGTGGATCGAGGCTGTTGGCCTTCTCGATGGCCATCGCCAGCGCCTCGACGTCGGACGCACCCGAGGCGGCGTGGTAGTCCGGGGCATAGCCGTACTTGGCCTTGTAGGCATTGGCAAACTGCTCGGCGTCGCCGAACCAGCGGTCCTTGAGCGAAGGCACGGGCAGCCAAGCCGTCATGCCGAAGGCGTAGTCGGCGTCCTTGCCCAGCGCCTTGCGAAAATCTTCACTGGGCACGCCGACGGTGAACGAGTACAGCTTGGGCGCGATCGCCAGGCTCTTGGCGTTGCGCACGAAGTTGAGGATCTCCGTCTCGTGGCCGGCCACCAGCACGGCATCGACATGCTTGGCCTTGATCTGCGACAGCAGGGTGCTGAAGTCGCTGGTGTTGCTGCTGTAGCGCTCGTCCATCGCCAGCTTGAACCCTGCTTTTTCGAGCAAGGGCCGCGTGCCCTTGGCCACCGACACGTCGAACGAATCATCGGCGTACAGCAGCGCCACCGACTGGGGCGGCTGCTTGAGCGACTTCATCATCGCAATGGTGCTGCCGAAGTAGTCGCTCGCCGGCGCCAAGGTGCCGAAGATGTACTTGAAGTTGCGCGAGAAGATTTCGTTGGACGCGCCGCCGCCCTGCACCATCGGGATCTTGTATTTCTCGGACACCACCGAGTCGGCCAGCTGGAAATTGCTGGCAAAGCCGCCCAGCAGCAAATTGACCTTGTCCTGCGTCACCAGCTGCGTGTACTGGCGCACCGACAGGTTCACGTCGGACTGGTTGTCGTAGAGCTTGAGCGCCAGCTTGTGCGCCTTGCCATCGACCTTGACCCCCCCGTCGGCATTGATCTTGTCGATCGCCATCTGGTAGGCATCGCGGTAATAGCGCCCGGTGTTGGCCACCGGACCGGTCAATTGCACCGAGGCGCCAAGCACGATGTCCTGCGCCCAGACCGACACCGCCGGCGCGGCGGCCAGCACGGCCGCGAAAAAGGAGGAAAGCAAAAACGTGCGCTTGAACTGCATGGTCGTCCCCTTTGTGCTTGATTGCCGAGCGCACCGCCGGCCCCGACGGTGCAACACTCGGATACGACCAGCGTACTCCGCCGCTCAATGTGCTACTGAAGTCATGGTTTTATGACGATCCCATCGATAGCCGCTGGCGCTTTCCCGATCCGCGCAAACGCCGTTGCTTGTCCAAACAAGTCAATCCGGAACTCCGATGATCACGCTCGACGCCTTGAAGATCGCCGTGGCCGGCGTGCCGACCGCCAGGCCCAGCCGGTCGGCGCTGTCCTGCGTGACGATGGCGGCCACGCTGACGCCGCCGGGCACGTCGATCACCACCTCGGCGTTGACGGCGCCCGCCTGCACCCGCGCCACCGTGCCGGCCAGGCAGTTGCGCGCGGAAAAGCGCACGCCGCCGCCCTCGGTCACCACGATCACCGATGGCGCCTTGACGAGCGCGACGGCCGGCCGGCCGACCGCCAGCCCGAGCCCGGTGGCGCTTTCGTGCGTGACGATGGCAACGATCTTCACGCCCTGCGCGGTGGTGATTTCGACCTCGTCGTTGACAGCGCCCGTCTTCAGCGCCGTGACGCGGCCCTCGAACTGGTTGCGTGCACTCGTTTTCATGGATGGATCCTTTCTCTCGTCAAAAAAATCAGCGCAGCGCCAGCACGACCGCGCTGGGCTCCACCCGCGCCTGCGCGCGGCTGCCGGCGCGCAGGCGGTTGGGGTGCGCGGCAAAGCCGACCAGTTGCAGGCCGCCGACCAGCGTCAGCGTCACTTCATCGTGCTGCGCGCCGCGCGCCGCGCGCAGCACGCGCCCGCGCAGGCGGTTCGCGCCGGCCTCGGCTGCGCTCTCGCTCACCGCCTCGATGCGCACCGCCGTGGCCTTGCACAGCGCCAGCAGATCGAGGCCGGGCGCCAGCCCCAGCAGTTCAGCGCTTTCGCGCGTGATGAGCGAGGTCAGCTCGCCGCCGTCCGGCAGCGCCAGCGCCACGCGCACCAGCGGGTCGCCCGGGCCGGCGCTGTCCAGCCGCGCCACGCTGCAGGGCAGGTGGTTGCGCATGCTGGTGCGCGGCGCGGCCAGGGCCTGGGCGGCGGGGTCGTTGATGCGCGCCAGCACCTCGTGGCGCGCGGCATCCATTTGCTCGGCCGCGTGCAGCAGGCGCACGCCGGCCGCGGTGAGCCGCGCGCCGCCCCCGCCCGCGCCGCCGACGCTGCTGTCCACCAGGGGCTCGCCAGCCAGGTTGGCGAGGGTGTGGATGGCCTGCCAGGCGGCCTTGTAGCTCACGCCGGCGCTGCGCGCGGCCTGCGAGATGGAGCCGCTCTCGCCCACGCGGCGCAGCAGCTCGATGCGCTTGTCGGCCGGCGCGTAGCCCAGCGACTGGGGGGACACGGGCTTGATCCTCATGTCCCCGATTGTGCAGCGGTGGCGCGGGCCGCCGGGCCGTCACCCGCTCAATCGATCGGCACGATGCGAATCGAGGCCGGCCCGCCGGCCTGAGCGGCCGTCACGGCGACAAACAAGCGCCGGTTGGCGGCATCCAGCGCGACGCCGCGGATGCCCGGCCAGCCGCGGGCCAGGGTTGTGACGGCGCCTTTCGGGCTGACCGCATACAGCGTGCCGCCGCTGCCGCCGAAGTACAGCGTGCCGTCCGGCGCCGCCGTCATCAGATCGAGCCCGTCGGCGGTGGTGAAGGATGCAACGACGCGCCCATCCTGCGCCTGCGCCGTTTGCGCGCGCACGGCGGCCAGCGAATAGGCCAGCAACTGACCCGTGCCCTGGTCCGAAACGAACAGCTGATCGCCCACCACCGCCACCCCGGCGGGTTTGCTCAGGCCGGTGATGAGGTCGCGCTCGCTGGCCAGTCCGCCGGCACCCACCGTCAACTCGCTGATGACGCCGCTCGGCCCCGAGCCGCCACCGCGAAACCAGCCGTCGATCAGCTTGCCGTCGACCGTGGGCGTGATGCCGATGCGCCGGCGCGCGCCGTCCAGACCCATCAGATTGAAGGACGAGTCCCTGGACTGCACCGCGACCACCGTGCCGTAGCTGCCAAAGCCGAAGCGCGTGGTGTAGAGGTTGCCGTCGGCGCCTCGCGTCAACTGGCCCAGCGTGGCACGCTGATCGGCGGCCATCGCCGGCAGTTGATATGCAATGGGAAAGCCCTTGTCACCGTCCCAGGTCCGGATGGCGTTCACGCTGGCGTCATCGTCCGTCAGGTACAGACGCGAGGCCCGCGCGTCCCAGTACAGGCCGTTGAGCTTGGCCTGGGTCTCGATGGTGGTCGGGCCGCGATCGACGTCGTCGTCGCTGCCGCCGCAGGCCGCCAGCGCCAACAGCGCCACCGATGTCGCCAGCGCCGCGCAGGCGCTCCGCGCCCATGACGCGCCGCGCGAAGCCAGGAAATGAGAAGTGATCCGGTTCATGGGTGAGTCCCTCTCAAATGGATTGAACAATTGCCAACACATCGCTATTCTATAAATGAATAACGAAGTCCCAGCCCGCTCCTTCCGCCCCCATGGCCTCTGCGATGCCCCACGTCCCGTCCGGCCACCAGCCAGCGTCCTTCCATGCCCCCGTGCTCTCGTGCGTCGCCCTCGTGCTGCTTGCCGCCTGCGGCGGTGGCGCAGACGCCGGGCCGCCGGCCGAACCCCCGGCCTGGACCTGGTCGCTGCCGGCCGGCTTCGCGCCGCCGGTGGTGCCGGCCGACAACCCAATGAACACCGCCAAGGTCGAGTTGGGGCGTCGCCTGTTCCATGACGCGCGTCTGTCGGTCAACGGCACGCTGTCGTGCGCCGGCTGTCACGCGGGCGCCCTTGCGTTCACCGACGGCCGCGCCGTGGCGCGCGGCGCCACCGGGCAAAACCACCCGCGCAACGCCCCCGGCCTGTTCAACGCCGCCTATCAGGCCACGCTGGACTGGGCCAACCCCGCGCCGCGCACGCTGGAGCAGCAGATGCACACGCCCCTGTTCGGCGAGCAGCCGATCGAGATGGGCGTGAACGACGCCAACCGCGACGCCATCCTGCAGCGGCTCCGGAGCGACGCGCAGTACCCCAATCGCTTTACCCAGGCCTTCGGCAGCGAAGCGGCGCCGCTGCACTGGGACAACGTGATCAAGGCCATTGCCGCATTCGAGCGCACGCTGGTGTCGGCCGGCAGCCGCTACGACCAGGCCCGCACCGGGACGGCCACGCTGACCGACAGCGAGCAGCGCGGCCAGGCGCTGTTCTTCGGCGCGCGGGGCGCAGCGCATTGCGTGCAATGCCACGGCGGCCCCAACCTGGGGGGCGGCGCGTTTGTCAACATCGACGGTCGCGTGGGCACGCCCGGCTTTCACAACATCGGCCTGTTCAACATCAACGGCAGCGGCGCCTATCCGGACAGCAACCGGGGGCTGATCGAATTCACGGGCAAGCCCGAGGACATGGGCAAGTTCCGCGCGCCCAGCCTGCGCAACGTGGCGCTGACCGCGCCCTACCTGCACGACGGCAGCGTCGCCACGCTGGAGGCGGTGCTGGCGCTGCACGCCGATGGCGGCCGCGTGTTCGGGCCCGGGCCGTACGCCGGTGACGGCCGCGCCAATCCATACAAGGACCCGCTGATCGACCAGATTCGCATCGACGCGCAGGAACAGGCCGACCTGGTGGCCTTCCTCAAGACTCTGACCGACACGCCCGCGCTCACCGATCCGCGCTTTGCCGATCCGTTCGCACGATGACGTTACACTCGTTATTCTTCCAATGAATAGCGTTTCATTGCCCCACTTCACTCGAGGAGACCACGCCATGCCGTCCCTGCTTCGCCGCCTGCTGGCCCTGACCGCCGCCTTGGCCCTGGCCGGTGCCGCCCGTGCCGATGTCGTGCAGGTGGCCGTGGCCGCCAACTTCACCGCGCCGGCCAAGGCGCTGGCCCAAATTCTGCACAAGACCACCGGCCACGAGGCCAGCTGTCCTTCGGCGCCACCGGCGCCTTCTACACCCAGATCAAGAACGGCGCGCCCTTCGACGTGTTCCTGGCGGCCGACGACGAGCGCCCGCGGCGGCTGGAGAAGGAAGGCGACACCGTGCCCGGCACCCGCTTCACCTATGCCCAGGGCCAGTTGGTGCTGTGGTCGGCCAAGCCCGGCTTCGTTGACAACCAGGGCGCCGTGCTCAAGGGCGGCCAGTTCAACAAGCTGGCCATCGCCAACCCCAAGCTGGCGCCCTATGGCGCCGCCGCGGTGCAGACGATGGAAAAGCTGGGCCTGACGGCCGCGCTGCAGCCCAAGCTGGTGACCGGTGAGAGCATCGGCCAGACCTACACCTTCATCGCCACCGGCAACGCCGAGCTGGGTTTTGTCGCGCTGTCGCAGGTGCTCGAAGGCGGCAAGCTCAAGGGCGGCTCGGCCTGGGTGGTACCGGCGCAATACCATGAGCCCATCGTGCAGGACGCGGTGACGCTCAAGCGCGCCGCCAACAACCCGGCCGCCAAGGCCTGGATGGCGCTGCTGCATTCGGCCGGCGCCAAGGACCTGATCCGCAGCTACGGCTATGCGGTGAAATAAGCGCCGAATCAAGGCAAAATCGGGCTCCAGTGCTTGCATGACAAGCGCAACACGCTATTGTTTTTGAATTGTTCACGCCCAGGGCCCAGCATCTGGCGTGAGCGCAACCCCATCCGACACCCGACGGCCACCCGCCCATGCTCGACGCCAACAGCCTGGCCGCCATCCGCCTGACGATCGAGCTGTCGGTCGTGACCATGCTGATCCTGCTGCTGCTGGGCACGCCACTGGCGTGGTGGATCGCGCGCGGACGCTCGCGCTGGCGCCCGCCGGTGCGCGCGCTGGTGTCGCTGCCGCTGGTGCTGCCGCCTTCGGTGCTGGGTTTTTACCTGCTGGTGGCGCTGGGCGCCAACGGCCCGCTGGGCCAGCTCACGCAGGCGCTGGGCTGGGGCACCCTGGCCTTCACCTTCTGGGGCCTGCTGCTGGGTTCGCTGATCTACTCGCTGCCCTTTGTGGTGCAACCCCTGGTCAACGCCTTCGAAAGCCTGGGCGAGCGCCCGCTGGAAGCCGCCGCCACCCTGCGCGCCGGCCCGCTGGACGCCTTCTGGAGCGTGGCGCTGCCGCTGGCGCGCCCCGGCTACGTGACCGGTGGCGTGATGGGTTTTGCCCACACACTGGGCGAGTTCGGCGTGGTGCTGATGATCGGCGGCAACATCCCGGGGCAGACGCGCACGGTGTCGGTGCTGATCTACGACCAGGTCGAGGCGCTGGACTACGCCCAGGCGCACTGGCTGGCCGGCGGCATGCTGGTGTTCAGCTTCGCGGTGCTGCTGGTGCTGCACCTGACCCAGGCGCACAAGCCAAGCGCATGAACGCCCCGGAAACTCTCATTTCAGGAGCTGCCGACGCGCGAGCAGCAAGCGCTGGTGGCCTGTTTGGCTCAAGCCAGGGCGACGGGCTGGCACTGCGCGTGGCCTTGAGCCACGGCACCGGCTTCAGCCTGGATGTGGACGTGCGCCTGCCCGGCCAGGGCGTGAGCGCGATCTTCGGCCCCTCGGGCTGTGGCAAGACCACGCTGCTGCGCTGCGTTGCCGGCCTGACGCGGCCGGACGCCGGCTACGTCGCCGTCGACGGCCAGGTGTGGCAGGACGACGCGGCCGGCGTCTGGCAGCCCACGCACCGCCGCCCGCTGGGCATGGTGTTCCAGGAAGCCAGCCTGTTTGCGCACCTGACGGTGCAGGACAACTTGGACTATGGCCGGCGGCGCGTACCCACGGCCGAGCGGCGGGTGTCGCTGGAGCAGGCCATCGAGCTGCTGGGCATCGGCCACCTGCTGGCGCGCCGGCCCGCCGGCCTGTCGGGTGGCGAGCGCCAGCGCGTGGCCATTGCCCGGGCACTGGCCACCAGCCCGCGCCTGCTGCTGATGGACGAGCCGCTGGCCTCGCTGGACGCCGCGCGCAAGGCCGAGTTGCTGCCCTGGTTCGAACGCCTGGCGCGCGAGCTGCGCATCCCGATCCTGTACGTCACCCACGCGCTGGACGAGGTGGCTCGCCTGGCCGACCACCTGCTGCTGCTGGAGGGCGGGCAGGTGCGCGCGCAAGGACCGGCCCCTGTGCTGCTGGGCCAACTGGACATTGCCCGCACCCACGGCGACGCCGCGGGCGCGATCATCGACGGGCAGATCCGCGCCATCGACAGCGCACACCACCTGCTGCAACTGGGCTTTGCCGGTGGCGACATCCTGTGCGTGCCGCCCGGGGTCGCCGCCGCGCGCCGTCGGCCAGGCGCTGCGCGTTCGCGTGCTGGCGCGCGACGTCAGCCTGGCGCTCACCCAGGCGCACGACAGCAGCATCCTGAACGTGCTGCCGGCCACCGTGCAGGCCCTGGCCGAGGACGGGCCGGCCCAGATGCTGGTCGCCCTGGACCTGTCCGGCACGCGCCTGCTGGCGCGCGTCACGCGCAAGTCGGCCGTGCAACTGGGCCTGGCCGCCGGTCAGCGCGTGTTTGCCCAGATCAAGGGCGTGGCGGTGCTGGATTGAGCGCGCTCAACTGGAGCGGGCCGTCTCGCCCGCGTTGCGGTGGTCGAACTTGCGCCCCGACGCGCGCCAGCCGGGAAAGCCGTTGCGGAACCAGTACACCTTGGTGTAGCCGGCCTTGAGCGCCACGTGGCTGGCCTTGAAGCTCTTCCAGCACTCGGGTGGTTGGCGGAACCAGATTGTGCCAGTTCATATTTTATCTGAACAGTATTGCGCCTAGGCGCTGCAGATCGAACTGGTCCTGCGTGGCGTCGTAGTCCGGGTCCTTGGCGCTCTTTTCGACATAGGGGACCAGGATGGAGCCCGGCACGTGGCCGGCGTTGAATTCCTTGTCGTTGCGCGTGTCGATGTAGCGCGCGCCCTTGGCCAGCAGGGCCTCGACGACGGCAGGGTCTTCCACCAGTGTCGCCCCCTCCAGCGCGCGCGGCGTGAAATAGCCCAGGGTGGAGACGTATTCGAAATGCTGGGCCGTCACCGCGCTGGAATAGGCCCCGGGCATGCTGCGCTCCAGCTCGGCCATGAGCGCGGCGCGCAGCGCATCGGCCGACACGCGCGCATCCTTGCGCAGCGCCACCGACAGGCCCGGCACCTCGCGGCTTTCCCAGACGATCCTGACCTTCTTGCCGGCTTCGATCCACTTCTGCGCCACGCTCTTTTCGACCGCCACCACGTCGCAGCGGCGCACCTCCAGGCAGACCAGCAGCGCGTCCTGAAAGCGCGTCTGGTAGATCGACGCGTACTGCCGGGGCAAGGTGGTGTTGCCGGCCTGCACCTCGCCACGCAGCAGATAGGTCATCGCCCCTGAATAACCCCCGGAAGCCGCATGAATGCTGGTGTTTTGGGGTGATTGCGGATGGCCGGAACTCCCAGTTTGAATTCCAATAGGGGTTGATTTCTGGGAGTTCTGCCGTGATGTTTGCCTGCCCCGCCACCGACGATTTCTTTCGCTCGCGCATCGACCACATGATCGACCTGCGCCACCCGTTGTCGGTGCTGGCTTGTCGCATGCCCTGGCAAGAGATCGAAGCGCGGGTGGCGCAGGTGTTCTCTCGCAAAGGCCGCGCTGGCGTGGCCATGCCCGACCTGGATCTTTTTGGCGAACAGGTGCAGCGAGCACCAGTGAGCAGCAACGCCGGGCGCCCGCGTGTGCCGCTGCGCATCATGATCGCGTTGCTGTACCTCAAGCACGCCTTCAACGAGTCCGACGAGGGCGTGGTGGCCCGCTGGGCTGATACGCCGCGCTGGCAGTTCTTCTCTGGCTGTGCGTACTACGAAGACCGCCAGCCTTGCGACGCCACCACCTTGGTCAAGTTCCGGCAATTGCTGGGCGACGAAGGCGTGGAAGAACTGCTGGCGCAGACCATCAACGTAGCGGTCGAACTCAAACTGATCAAGCCGCAGGAGCTGACCCGCGTGATCGTGGACAGCACGGTGCAGCACAAGGCGATTGCCCACCCCACCGACAGCCGCCTGCTGGAGACCGCCCGGGTCAAGTTGGTGGAGGCAGCCAAAGACGCCGGCATCGATCTGAAGCAGACCTTTGCCAAAGAGGGGCAGCATCTGAACCGCAAGGCCGGGCGTTACGCCCACGCCCGCCAGTTCAAGCGCATGCGCAGTGCCATCAAACGCCAGCGCACCATCGTGGGTCGGCTGCAGCGCGAGGTCCAGCGCAAGGCCAGCGCCATCGGGGTAGCGGTGCAGCAAGCGCTCGCCGACACCTTGAACAAGGTCCAGCGCATCGTGACCCAGAGCGGCCAGCGCAAAGCCACCGACGGACAACGCAAGCTCTACGCCTGGCATGCGCCTGAGGTGGACTGCATCAGCAAGGGAAAGACCAAGACGCCCTATGAGTTCGGGGTGAAGGTGGGCATTGCCAGCACGCTCAAGGGCAATCTGGTCGTGGGGGCAAAAGCTTTCCATGGCAACCCGTACGACGGCCACACATTGAACGAACAACTGGAGCAGGCGGCCATCCTGATGCAGGACAGCGCGGCCAAACCCTCGACGGCATTCGTCGATCTGGGCTATCGCGGCGTGGATGCACAGAACCCAGATGTGCACATCGTGCACCGGGGCAAGGCCAAGCGGATCAGCGAGCAGGAGAGAAAGCTGCTCAAACGCCGCCAGGCGATTGAACCCATCATCGGCCACCTCAAGGCCGATCACCGCATGGATCGTTGCCATCTCAAAGGTGAGCAGGGCGACCGGCTGCATGCGGTGCTGTGTGCGGCGGGGTACAACATCCGCTGGCTGCTGCGCATGATCGTCAAGAAGGAGGTGCCCTTCTTGCAGCGGCTGTATTTGCGTCTGTGCGCGATGGTCGGCGTACAGCCGAGCTGGTGGCTGACACTGCGCACTGGGCTGGTGGGTACGCAGCGCTGGCCGGCATCACGCGCAGTCGGAGTGTGAAATGAATATTTCAGGGCCGACTAGGTCACCACGCTGTCCTGGCCCGGCATGCCCAGCTGCTTGCCCTTGCCGTCCGCCCAGCTGGCAATTGCGCTGCCCTCGGGCACCACCAGCACCGTGCGCGCGGTGGTCGAGGCGCCCACCAGGGGCACGTAGCCGTAGCGCACCGCGCTGCCGATGGTGGGCGCCGGCGCCACCACCACGTCGTACAGGTTGGAGCGGGTGGCACTCAGGTCGGCCGTGGCGTCGCTGGAGTAGCGCGTCTGCACCGACGTGGCCTCGGCCTTGCGCAGGCTGGCCTCCAGCAGGGTCTTCCAGGTGTTGGACACGCGCACCCGGTCGCCCTCGACCTGGTCGCCCGGGTTGATCAGCACGCTGGTTTCGGCCCACGCCGGCAGCGCCAGGGCCACACAGGCCAAGACGCCCGCCAGTTGTCGCTGTCGTTTCGTCCAGACCCCGCCTCGGTTCATGGTTCACCTTCCTAAAGTATCAATTTGATACGTAATTCTAGGGAAATTCGTGACGAAACGGGTCAATCGGCCCAGAACGTTTCAGATTACCAACACTTTCTTCTATATCTATATATATGTGGGCGCGACAGCGCCTTCACGGGGTTGCTCCGGCGCTGCATGCTGTCACATGGGACCCGAGAGTTCCGACGGCCGGTGGCCAGCTATTTACAATCGCGAACCACTTGCCCCCCCGCCAGCACTCGGCAACGCCGCACCGGCGTGCCCACGTGCCCAGCGCGTGCCAACCGCTCGCGCGCCCTCAGACCACGGAGATCCCGATGCAAGCCTTGCTCAAACTGTCCCGAGCCATCGACCGGCTCAACGCCTTTGTCGGCAAATACGCCATCTGGCTGATTTTCGGCGCCACCGTCATCAGCGCCCTGAACGCCGTGGTACGCAAGGTCTTCAACTACAGCTCCAATGGTTTTCTCGAGGTGCAGTGGTACCTGTTTGCCTGGTCGTTCCTGATCGCCGCCGGCTACACCCTGCTGCATCGCGAGCACGTGCGCATCGACGTGCTCAACAGCCACTTTCCCAAGAAAGTGCAGCTTGGCATCGAGATCTTCGGACTGATCTTCTTCCTCACGCCGCTGTGCATCACGGTGCTGTACCAGAGCACGCCCCTCCTGGTCGACAAGTTCACGTCGGGCGAGATATCGGGCAATCCCGGCGGGCTCATCCGCTGGCCGGTGTGGCTGGCACTGCCTCTGGGCTTTGCCCTGCTGCTGCTGCAGGGCTGGTCGGAGCTGATCAAGTGCATCGCCTTCATCAAGGGCATGGGGCCCGACCCAACGGTCAAGCGCGCCGACCAATCCGATGAAGCCGCCCTGATCGAAGCCCTGCGCCAGGCCAACGCCCCGGCCACGACCGCGCCGACGCGCTGATCGAGCGAGAGCACACACCCATGCAATTCATCGCCACCAATTTCGCCCCGATCATGTTCGTGGGCCTGATCTGCTTTTTGATCCTGGGCTTTCCCGTGGCCTTCAGCCTGGGCGCCGCCGGGCTGTTCTTCGGTGCGTTGGGCGTCTGGCTGGACATCTTCCCGTCCGCCATCTTGTCGGTGCTGCCGCTTCGGCTGATCGGCATCATGTCCAACGAGACGCTGCTGGCCGTGCCCTTCTTCACCCTGATGGGCCTGATCCTGGAGCGCAGCGGCATGGCCGAGGACCTGCTCGAATCGGTCGGCCAGGTGTTCGGCCCGCTGCGCGGCGGCCTGGCGCTGGCCGTCATCCTGGTCGGCGCCATGCTGGCGGCCACCACGGGCGTGGTCGCCGCCTCG
This sequence comes from Burkholderiaceae bacterium, assembly GCA_041396485.1. Lineage (GTDB taxonomy): Bacteria > Pseudomonadota > Gammaproteobacteria > Burkholderiales > Burkholderiaceae_C > Ottowia. Next base: position 213,809 of record JAWKYM010000004.1, read on the forward strand.
GTCATCTCGATGGGCCTGATCTCCATGCCCATCATGCTGCGCTACGGCTACAGCCGCAGCCTGGCCAGCGGCGTGATCGCCGCCTCGGGCACGCTGGCGCAGGTCATCCCGCCCTCGCTGGTGCTGATCGTGCTGGCCGACCAGATGGGCAAGAGCGTGGGCGACATGTACAAGGGCGCATTCATCCCCGGCTTCATGCTGATGGGCTTGTACATCTTGTTCGTGGTGATACTGGCCGTCTTCAAACCCAAGATGGTGCCCGCACTGCCGCCGGAGGCCCGCACCTTCCGCGAACCCAATGGCCACTCCGGCTATCTCTCGCTCGGCCTGCTGGCCCTGCTGTCGGTCATCGTGGGCGTGGTGTTGGGCGAAAACATGGAAGCGGTCCACACCTGGTGGCAGGGCGAGTTGGTCACCTTCGTTCCGACCGACGAGCGCATCGTGGTGGCCATGTGCGGCGGCACCTTCGTCGCCTGGCTGATCGCGGTGGTCAACCGCGTCACGCACCTGGGCCTGCTGTCCAAGCTGGCCGAGCGCGTGACCTTCGTTCTGATCCCGCCGCTGCTACTGATCTTCCTGGTGCTGGGTACCATCTTCCTGGGCGTGGCCACGCCCACCGAGGGCGGTGCCATGGGCGCCATGGGCGCGATCATCATGGCGACGCTGCGCAAGCGGCTCTCCTGGAGCCTGCTGCGCCAGGCACTGGGCACGACAACCAAGCTGTCGTCCTTCGTGATGTTCATCCTGGTGGGCGCCACCGTCTTCAGCATGGTGTTCCAGGCCGCCGACGGCCCGGTGTGGGTCGAGCACCTGCTGACCAAGCTGCCCGGCGGCGAGGTGGGCTTTCTGATCTTCGTGAACGTGCTGATCTTCTTCCTGGCGTTCTTCCTGGACTTTTTCGAGCTGTCCTTCATCGTGGTGCCGGTGCTGGCCCCGATTGCCGAGAAAATGGGGATCGACCTGATCTGGTTCGGCGTGCTGCTGGCCGTCAACATGCAGACCTCGTTCCTGCACCCGCCGTTCGGCTTTGCGCTGTTCTACCTGCGCTCGGTGGCACCCGAGAAGCCCTACGTGGACCACGTCACGGGCAAGACCATGGAGCCGGTCACCACCATGCAGATCTACAAGGGCGCGATCCCCTTCCTGCTGCTGCAACTCACCATGGTCGCCGTCCTGATCGCCTTCCCGGTCCTCGTGACGGGCAACCTGGACAAGCAGGTGAAGATGGACATGAAGGCGGCCGGAACGGAGTTGCTGGAACAGTTGAACCAGAATGAAGGTTCGGACTTCAACGCCGCACCTGTGCTGCCGGGTACGGCTCCGACTACCGAAGGAACCTCGAGCGAGCCGGCCAGTCCAGCCACATCCAACGAAGGTGCAGCCAGCGACGGCGCTGAAGAGGACCCCATGAAAGCCATTCAGAACGCCATCGGCAAGTAGCTTCACGCCGAGCGATGCCGGCGCAACGCCGCACCACGCAAAAAAAACCGCAGTCCGAGGACTGCGGTTTTTCTTTGGGCGACGACCCTTGCGATGCCGCCGACAGAAACCGATCAGATCTTCAGCGAGGCCATGTCCTGCGTGTAGACCAGCTCGGAGATGCGGTTCCAGAGAATCTGGTCCCGCTGGAAGGCGCGCATGTCTTCGAACACCTTCTTGAAGAACGGATCCTTGGCGCTGTGCTCGGCATACACATCCTGCGCGGCCTTGAAGCCGGCCTGCACGATCTCCTTGTTGAAGCGCTTGAGCTGCGTGCCGCTGGCCACCAGCTTCTTCAGCGAAATCGGATTGAGCGTCAAATACTTGGAGGTGCCGTCGTTGTACGCGGTGTCGGCCGCGGAGCGCACGATGGCCTGGTTCTCGGGCGAGAGCTTGGCAAACGCCTTCTTGTTGATGAAGAACTCCAGGTCGGCGCCGCCTTCCCACCAGCCGCCGTAGTAGTAGTACTTGGCAACCTTGTTCCAGCCCAGCTTCTCGTCGTCGTAGGGGCCAACGAACTCGGCCGCGTCCAGCGTGCCCTTTTCCAGTGCCTGGTAAACCTCGCCGCCGGGGAGAGACTGCGCCACCACGCCCAGCTTGGCCATGGATTCGCCAAACACGCCACCGCCCAGACGCATCTTCAGGCCCTTGAAGTCGGCCACGGAGTTCATTTCCTTGCGGTACCAGCCGCCCATCTGGGTTCCGGTGTTGAGCGCGCTGAGACCAAAGAAGTTGTATCTGCCGTACAGCTCGTCCATCAGCTTGTGGCCATTGCCGTGCAGCTTCCAGGCCTGGATCTGCTGAGCGGTGAAACCGAACGGCACCGCGCAACCAAACGAAAAGGAGGGGTCCTTGCCTGCGTAGTAGTAGGCGGCGGTTTCGCCCATTTCAATGGAGTCGTCGTTGAGGGCATCGACGATGCCAAACGCAGGCACCAGTTCGCCCGCGGCGTGTACCGAAACCTCGAACTTGCCGCCCGAAAGCGCCTTGACGGTTTCGGAGAACTTCACCGCGCAGCCGTGCAGCGTGTCGAGCGACTTCGGAAAGCTGGTGGCCAAGCGCCAGCGCACCGCAGCCTGCGCGTGCACGGCCGGGGCGATGCCGGCAGCCAGCACGCCGGCGATGCCCGTGTGCTTGATCAGGGAACGACGATCCATGAATTTCTCTCCAGGTTGATGTGTGCGGTCAGTCCGCGGGACTTCAAGTGTATTCAAGTGTGCGCGCGCCGCGCATCGGGGACTATACCCAGCCACAGGCTCAGTTTTGGCCCGACACCGCGCGCAACTCGGCCGCGGCATCCACCAGTGCGCCAAAGCGGCGGCGCACCGAGCGCTCGATACCCGCGGCGTCCAGGCCCTCCAGCGCCAGCAGGCGCGCCGGGTCGCCGTGCTCGATGAACGCATCGGGCAGGCCCAGTTGCAGCAGCGGCTTGACAACACCGGCGGCCGCCAGCGCCTCAGCCACGGCGCTGCCGGCGCCGCCCATGATGGCGCCCTCCTCCACCGTCACCAGGGCTTCATGGCTGGCGGCCACCTGCAGCAGCAGCGACACGTCCAGCGGCTTGACCCAGCGCATGTTGACGACAGTGGCGTTCAGCCGTTCGGCCGCTTCCAGCGCCGGATACAGCAGCGTGCCAAAGGCCAGAACGGCCACGCGCGCGCCGGCGCGGCGCCGCTCGCCCTGGCCGAACGGCAGGCCCGCCAGATCGGCCAGCGGGGCCACGCCCACGCCCGCCCCGCGCGGGTAGCGCACGGCCACGGCGTGGTCCTGCTCGAAGGCGGTGCTGAGCAGCTGGCGGCATTCGCGCTCGTCGGCCGGGCAGGCAATGCTGATCTGCGGAATGCAGCGCAGGTAGGCGAGGTCGTAATTGCCGGCGTGCGTGGCGCCGTCGGCGCCCACCAGGCCTGCGCGGTCGAGCGCAAAGACGACGGGCAGCTTCTGGATCGCCACGTCGTGGATCAGCTGGTCGTAGCCGCGCTGCAGGAAGGTGGAATAAATGGCCACCACGGGCTTCAGCCCCTCGCAGGCCAGGCCGGCGGCAAAGGTCACGGCGTGCTGCTCGGCAATGCCCACGTCGTAGTAACGATCGGGAAAACGCTTGTGAAACTCCACCAGGCCCGAGCCCTCGCGCATGGCGGGGGTGATGCCGACCAGGCGCGCGTCGTGCGCGGCCATGTCGCACAGCCACTGGCCAAAAACCTGGGTGAAGGTCTGCCGGGCGGGCTTGGCCGGCGGCACCAGGCCCACGGCCGGGTCGAACTTGCCAGGGCCGTGGTAGGCCACTGGGTCGGCCTCGGCCAGCTTGTAGCCCTGGCCCTTGCGGGTGACCACGTGCAGGAACTGCGGGCCGGCCCTGGCCGTCATCAGCCCCCGGATGTTCTCCAGCGTGGGGATCAGCGCGTCCAGGTCGTGGCCGTCGATCGGGCCGATGTAGTTGAAGCCGAATGTCTCGAACAGCGTGGCGGGCGCCACCCTGCCCTTGGCCTGCTGCTCCAGCCGCTTGGCCAGCTCGAACAGCGGCGGCACCGGGCCCAGCACGGTCTTGCCGACGTTCTTGGCGGCGGCGTAGAAGTTGCCGCTCATCAACTGCGCCAGATAGCGGTTGAGCGCGCCCACGGGCGGGCTGATCGACATATCGTTGTCGTTCAAAATGACCAGCAGGCGCGCGTCGCGCTCGACGCCGGCGTTGTTGAGCGCCTCGAAGGCCATGCCGGCGGTCATGGCGCCGTCGCCGATGATGGCCACGGCCTTGCGGTCCTCGCCCTTTTGGCGGGCAGCCAGCGCCATGCCCAGGGCGGCCGAGATGCTGGTGGACGAGTGCGCCGTGCCGAAGGTGTCGTAGATGCTCTCGTCGCGGCGCGGAAAGCCCGACATGCCGCCCAGCTGGCGCAGCGTGGGCATGCGCTCGCGCCGACCCGTCAGGATCTTGTGCGGATAGGTCTGGTGCCCCACGTCCCACACCAGGCGGTCCTCGGGCGTGTTGAAGACGGTGTGCAGCGCAATGGTCAGCTCCACCGTGCCCAGGTTGGAGCTGAGGTGCCCGCCGGTGCGCGCGACGTTGGTCAGCACGCACTCTCGCAGTTCGTCGGCCAACTGCTTGAGCTGGCCGCGCGGCAGACGCCGCAGCGCGGCCGGGTCGTCGATGGTGTCAAGAAGAGGGGTCGGGCTTGCCATGTCAGTGGTTTCGTTGCACCACCTGGTCGGCCAGCGCGCGCAGGGCGGCCACGTCGGGCAGGCCGCTGGCGTCCAGCGCATCGTGGGCCTGCACGCGCAGGCGCTCGGCCAGCGCTCGGGCCGGCGCCAGGCCCAGCAGGGACACGTAGGTGGGTTTGTCGGCCTGGGCGTCCTTGCCGGCGGTCTTGCCCAGGGCAGCGGAATCGACCGTCACGTCCAGGATGTCGTCGACCACCTGGAAGGCCAGGCCCAGCGCCGCGCCATAGTCGCGCAGCGCGGTGTGGGCGCGGGCGCCCAGGGGCTGCGGCGCGCAGGCGGCGCCCATGGCCACGCTGGCCTGCAGCAGGGCGCCGGTCTTGAGCTGGTGCATGTGGCGCAATTGGGCTTCGGTCAGCGGCTTGCCGACGCTGGCCAGGTCGATGGCTTGCCCGCCCGCCATGCCCTGAGCGCCGGAGGCTCGCGCCAGCAGGCGCGCCAGGCTGGCCTGCATGCCAACGGGTACGGTCGATCCGTCGGGCAGCAGGCACTCGAAGGCCAGCGCCTGCAGCGCATCGCCGGCCAGCAGGGCCTGGGCCTCGCCGAACTTGACGTGCACCGTGGGCTTGCCGCGCCGCAGCACGTCGTTGTCCATGCAGGGCAGGTCGTCGTGCACCAACGAATAGGCGTGGATCAACTCGACGGCGCACGCGGCGCGCAGCGCAGCGTCCGGGTTGCCGCGCACGGCTTCGCCCGCCGCCAGAACCAGCAGCGCGCGCAGGCGCTTGCCGCCGTCGAGCACGGCGTAGCGCATGGCCGCGCCCAGGCCGGCCGGCGCGTCCTGCGGCACCCAATCCGCCAGCGCGGCTTCCACCCGCTGGCGCCGGGCCTGGACCCAGCCTGGAAAATCCATCATCGCCATGTCAGGGATCCAGCGCACGCACGGCGCCGTCATCGTCCAGCACCTTGACCTGGTCCTCGACCGCCTGCAGGCGCTCGCGGCAGTAGCGCAGCAGCTCGGCGCCGCGCTGGTACTGGCCCAGCAGCTCCTCCAGCGGAAGCTGGCCGGACTCCAGCTGGGCCAGCAGCTGCTCGAGCTGCTGCACGGCATCGCCGTAGTTGGCGGGGGCGGCGGGGATCGGTGGGGACTTCTTGGTCATGACGGGCGTGAAGAGTCGCATTTTAGGCGGTCGCCCATTCGCACGGCCTCGCACCCCCCATCGCGGACACGATGAGGGAACTCCGGGTTTAGCACTCGATCGAAGCGAGTGCTAAAATTCCCGATCGTGATGAAAGGACATCAAAGGATGACGTCACTGGACAAGAGCGCACCGGCAACCGCTGTCGCCCTGGCCAACCCGTGGGCGATGGTGCCTCCGCTGGGCAACCTGGACGCCTACATCACCGCTGTCAACCGCCTGCCCCTGCTCACGCCCGAGGAGGAGCAGCGCTACGCGCGCCAGCTGCGCGAGGACGACAACCTGGAAGCCGCGGGCCGCCTGGTGCTCTCGCACCTGCGGCTGGTGGTGTCGGTGTCGCGCCAGTACCTGGGCTACGGCCTGCCGCACGGCGACCTGATCCAGGAAGGCAACGTGGGCCTGATGAAGGCCGTCAAGCGCTTCGACCCCGACCAGGGCGTGCGCCTGGTGAGCTACGCGCTGCACTGGATCAAGGCCGAGATCCACGAATACATTCTCAAGAACTGGCGCCTGGTCAAGGTGGCCACCACCAAGGCACAGCGCAAGCTGTTCTTCAACCTGCGCTCCATGAAGCAGGGCTTCAAGACCGAGGACGCCGAGGCCGACATCACCCACCGCGACGCGCTGACCGCGGCGCAGGTGGACGTGGTGGCGCGCGAGCTGAGCGTCAAGCCCGAGGAAGTGCGCGAGATGGAAACGCGCTTGTCGGGTGGCGACGTGCTGCTGGACCCGACGCCGGCCGAGGGCGACGGCGAGCACGCCTTCGGCCCCATTGCCTGGCTGTCCGATGACCGGCACGAGCCCACGGCCATGCTTGAATCGGCCGAGCGCGACCGCCTGGCCACCGACGGCATCGCCAGCGCGCTCAAGGGCCTGGACGAGCGCAGCCGCCGCATCGTCACCGAGCGCTGGCTCAACGTCAACGACGACGGCTCGGGCGGCATGACGCTGCACGAACTGGCGGCCGAATACGGCGTCAGTGCCGAGCGCATCCGCCAGATCGAGGTGGCGGCGATGAAGAAGATGAAGACGGCACTGGCCGAATACGCCTGAACGCCGCCCATTGCACCCACAGCCCTGTCGCTATCATGGCGGCAGGGCTTTTTGCATCAAATCGGGCTGTAGCCCGCATGTACCAAGCGCGGCAAGCTATGATTTTTATGGTTCTGGCGCACCGGTGCGCACCGAGTCCCCGCTTTCTCCCGCTTTTCTTCGATTGACGCCATGACCCATTTACCCTTCCGCCGCCGCACCGCCCTGGCGGGCGCTGCCTTGCTGTCCAGCCTGTCCGGCCTGGCCGCGCTGCCGCTGGCCCAGGCCCAGCCCGCCAGCGCCTGGCCCGACAAACCCCTGCACATGATCGTGGGCTTTCCGGCCGGCTCCTCGCCCGACCTGACGGCACGCGCCCTGGCCGAACCGCTGGCCAAGGCACTGGGCCAGCCCGTGATCGTCGAGAACAAGGTGGGCGCGGGCGGCAACATCGGCGCCGATGCCGTGGCCAAGGCGCGCGATGGCGACACCATCGGCCTGATGATCAACGGCAACCTGACGATTGCCAAGCTACTCAATCCCGCGCTGCGCTACGACCCGGCGACCGACTTTGCGCCGATCAGCCTGATCGGCGTGGCGCCGCTGGTGCTGGTGGCCCCCGTCAACGCGCCGGGCGCCGATGCCCGCGCCTTCCTGGACGCCGCGCGCAAGGCCGGCAACGCCTGGAGCTACGGCTCGCCCGGCATCGGCACCGTGGGCCACCTGGGCATGGAGCTGCTGAAGGCGCGCACCGGCATCGCACCGGTGCACGTGCCCTACCCCGGCTACTCGCAGGTGTTCAGCGGCCTGGTGCGCGGCGAGCTGCAGCTGTCCATGCTGCCGCCCGCCCTGGCCCAGGCCCAGATCGGTGCCGGCAAGCTGCGCGGCATCGGCGTGACCAGCAGCGGGCGCAGCCCCCTGGTGCCCGAGCTGCCCAGCCTGGCCGACGCGGGGGTGAAGAACTTCAACCTGGAAATCTGGAACGCCGTGGTGGCCCCTGCCAGCATGCCGGCGGCGCATGTGGCCCGGCTGGCCGAGGCCCTGGGCGCCATCGTGCGCACGCCCGAGATGCGCGAGCGCCTGTTCCACCAGGGCTGGCAGGCCGTGGGTTCGTCGCCCGAGGCGCTGGCCGGCCGCATCAAGATGGATACGCAAACGCTGGGCGCCATCGTCCGCGCGCAGAAGATCCGCCTGCAGTAGGCCGCGCGAACGGCGGCGGCCACCTCAGGCCCCGCCCAGCAGCTGCTTGAGGTCGGCCGTCCAGTCCGCCAGCGACGTGCCATAGCGCACGAACAGGCGCAGGCGCCCCTGCGGGTCGTACACGTAGCTGGCGGCGGTGTGGTCCACGCTGTAGTCCGCCGAGTCCTTGCGCGGCACCTTCTGGTAGAACACCTTGAAGTCCTTGGCCAGCGCGGCCAGCTGCTCGGGCGTGGCGGCATACAGCGCCAGGAAGCTGGGATCGAAGGGCTGCATGTAGGCCTTGAGCACGGTGGGCGTGTCGCGCTCCGGGTCGACGCTGATGAACAGCACCTGCAGCTTGTCGCCCGCGGGTCCCAGCGCCTGCTTGACCTGCGCCAGCTCGCTCATGGTGGTGGGGCACACGTCCGGACAGTGCGTGTAGCCGAAGAACACCACCACCACCTTGCCCTTGAAGTCGGCCAGGCTGCGCGACTTGCCGTCGAAGTCGACGAGCTGGAAATCCTTGGCGTAGTCGGCGCCCGTGATGTCGGTGGCGTGAAACGACACCTTGTCGGGCGAGCAAGCGGAAAATACCGTCGTTGCGCCCACCAACAGGGCGCAAATAGCTATGTTTTTAAGAGCGAAGCGGCGTTGCATGGGGCCTGCGGGGATTACACGTAGTGGTCCACCAGCAGCGCGGCGAACAGCAGCGACAGGTGGATCAGGGAAAAGCGAAAGGTCTTGCGCGCCTGCGCATCCGAATAGCTGCGCCACAGCTTGAACGCCTCCAGGATGAAGCCGGCGTTCAGCACCACCGCCGCCACCAGGTACAGCCAGCCGCTCATGCCGTAGATGAAGGGCAGCAGGCAGGCGGCCAGCAGGATCAGCGTGTACAGCAGCACCTGCAGGCGGGTGAATTCGTTGCCGTGCGTCACCGGCAGCATGGGCAGGCCGCTCTTGCGGTAGTCCTCGACCCGGTACAGCGCCAGCGCCCAGAAGTGCGGCGGCGTCCAGATGAAGATGATCAGGAACAGCATCAGCGCCTCGGGCCCGACGTGGTCGGTCATGGCGGCCCAACCCAGCACCGGCGGCATGGCCCCCGAGGCACCGCCGATGACGATGTTTTGCGGCGTCAGCGGCTTGAGGATGACGGTGTAGATGATGGCGTAGCCGACGAAAGTGGCAAAGGTGAGCCACATCGTCAGCGGGTTGACCCACACCAGCAGGATGACCGAGCCGAGGATGCACAGGCCGGCCGAGAACCACAGCGCCTGCAGGTCTGACAGCTGCCCGCGCGCCGTGGGGCGCCAGGCGGTGCGCTTCATGTTGATGTCGATGGATTTCTCGATCAGGCAGTTGAAGGCCGCCGCCGCCGCCGCCACCAGCCAGATGCCCAGGGAGGCCACGACAATCTTGCCCGCCTGCGCCCAGCTGGGCAGGCCGGGCACGGCCAGCACGGCGCCGATCAGGGCGCAGAACACGATCAGCTGCACCACCCGCGGCTTGGTCAGCTCGTAGTACTGGCGCCACACCGGCAGGGCCGGCGAGCCGGCCACCTGCGCCGCCGCAGCGGGGACGGGACCGTGATGGCTCATGCGTGGACTCCCGCGGGCCGGCTCGCACCGGACGGTTGGCGTGCCGCGGCGCGGCTGGCGCACAGCGCCCAGGCCAGCACCGTCATCAGGGCCGCGGCGCCGCCGGTGTGCACCACCGCTGCCAACAGCGGCCAGCCCAGCACGACGTTGGACAGGCCCGTCACCAACTGCAGCAGCGCCAGCGCCAGCAGCGCCCGCCGCTGCGTCGGCAACGCCGCCGCGCGGTGCAGCCCCCACACCAGTGCCAGCAGCAGGGCCAGCACGGCATAGGCAAACAGGCGGTGGGTGTAGTGAATGGCCGTCAGCGCGGCAAAACTCAGCAGGCCGCCATCGCCCTGCTCGCCCAGCGGCCGCCACAGCTCGAAGCCCTGGGCAAAGTCCATGGGCGGCCACCAACTGCCCTGGCATGTCGGGAAGCTGCTGCAGGCCAGCACCGCGTAGTTGGTGCTGACCCAGCCGCCCAGCGCCAGCTGCAGGCCCACGGCGCCGGCCGCCAGCCACAGCAGCGTGCGCAGGCCGCGCCCCACGGTCTGGGCGGTGCTGGCGCCATCGGCCTGGCGGTAGCGCTCGGCCTGCATCATCAGCAGCACCAGCAGGCCCACGCCGCCCAGCAGATGCAGGGTGACGATGGCGGGAAAGAGCTTCATGGTGACCGTCAGGGCGCCAAACGCCCCCTGGGCGCACACCCACAGCAAGGTCAGCAGCGGCCATGCCGGGCTGAGCACCGCAGGCGCCACACCGGAGGCGCGGCGCGCGCGCCGCCATTGCAACCAGGTGGCCAGGCACAGCACGATGATCAGCACACCCACGCCAGTGGCCAGGTAGCGATGGACCATCTCCACCCAGGCCTTGCCGTGGGTCACGGGACCAGTCGGCATGGCCGTCTGCGCCGCCTGGATCTGCTCGCGCGCGCCCACCGGGCTCATATGGCCGTAGCAACCCGGCCAGTCGGGGCAACCCAGGCCGGAATCGGTCAGGCGCGTGAAGGCTCCAAACAGCACCAGGTCAAAGGTCAGAAACAGCGTGAGCAGCGTCAGCGCCCGCAGCTGGGTCGCCGGCGCCGCACCGCGGTGGCGCAGCCACAGCCAGGCCAGCGGCCCGAGCGCGACGGCCAGCCCCATGCCCATCAGGCGCAGGGCCGGGCTCAGGTTGTACAGGGCGACCGCTTCCATGGCCGTCTACCGTCTACTTGGCGGCTGGCGCATCGCGCCCGGCCGTGTCCCAGCCGGCCGAGGCCCGCATCAGGCGCTCCAGATCGTGCCGGGCCTTGCTGGCGCCTTCCTTGTCCAGGCGCGCTGGAAACCGCATCATCCAGTGGCCCAGGGGATCGACCACGTACAGGTGCTCTTCCAGGCGCTGACCGGCCGCCGGCTGCAGCCACTGGGCCAGCGCAGCCCGCGACACGCGCAGCACCTTGGCCTCGCGCAAGGCGGGCCTGAGCGCATCGCGCACGGGTTGGTCGTCGTCCACCAGCCAGACCCAATCCATGCGATCGCGATTCTTGCCCAGGCTCTCGTGCAGCTGGCGCTCGAGGTACAGGTTGCTTTCGCATTCGGCGTCGCAGGCGCCGCCGGCCACGCTGATCAGCAGCCACTGGCCCTTGAGCCGGTCGAGGTCGACGGCCTGGCCGGCCAGGTCCGTGGCCTGCAGCGCCGGCATGGGACGCTGCGGGTCGATCAGCTCGCCGTAGTTGGTGCGGCCCTGCGGCCGGATCACGTAGTAGCTGAAGTACGAGGCAATGACGGGCGCGGCGCAGACCAGCGCCAGCAGAAGCATCTGCCAGCGTCCGGCGCGCGTGCGACGGGCATCACGGGCCAGGGCCTCGCCGGGGGCGGGCATGGTGTGCACCGTCAGGCCCAGTGGCTGCTGAGGCGTGCGATCGGCGTCAGGGGCCGCTGCGGCGGCGCCGGTTTGAACGTAGAGGTCGGACAACTTGGAACCAGATAAAAAGCCCGCCCATCAGGGCGCACAGGCTGAACCATTGAAATGCATAGCTGTAATTGGTATCGGCCCCGCTCACCAGCGGCGGCCAGTCCCGCTCCAGGCCTTCGCTGGGGCCGCCCGTTTGCTGCACCACGGCGGCGCTCAGGGGCAGACCGGTTTCGCGGGCAAACGCCGGCAGGTCGATATTTTGCCGGATCGGGCCCGGCGACTCCTGACCAAGGGCAAACAGGGACGGCACGCGCGTCAGCACACGCCCGCTTACGTGCACCTGGCCCACGGGAGTCTCGACCTGGGGCAGCGCCAGGCGGTCGTCGAAGTTGCGCGGCACCCAGCCCCGCAGCACCAGCACGTCGCCGCCCCCGCCGGCCAGGCGCAGCGGCGTGGCGACATAGAACCCGCTTCGCTGGCCCATGGGCCGGTTGTCCAGGTAGACCGTGCGCGCGCCAATCCACTGCCCCTGCAGGAGCACCTTGCGCTGCGCCAGGGCGCCGACGTCAGCCGCGCTCCGCGCCGCCACCAGGGCCGTGGCATCGACGGGCGGCAGGATCTGGGCCGCCTGCTCGGTAGCCAGCACCGCCTGCTTTTCGGCCGCCCGCTCCAGCTGCCAGCGCCCCAGCGCACCGGTGAGTGCCATGCCGAGCACCGTACTCGCCAGCAGAAGGATCCGGCGCCCCGTCATGAGCGAAGCGGGCGCCGGATAATGGCGGCCATGAAGTCATTGCTGCTCGGCATCGCGTTCGTGGCCATCATCGCCAGCCTGGGATCGGCGCTTTTTTTCATGATGCGCAGGCCCGATGGCGAGCGCAAGACCGACGAGGAGCGCCAGCAGGACGACAACCGCCGCGCGCGCGGCATGTTCTGGTCGCTGGCGTTGCGCGTGGGTCTGTCGGTGCTGGTGTTTCTGTGCATCTTGCTGGCCTGGGAGCTGGGCTATCTTCAACCTTCGGGCCTCCCGGTCAGGCCGTAGCAGTTTCCAAGCAAAAGAGCGCCAAGCGGCGCTCTTTTGCATTGGAGTCGAAACCGCGGCTTGGGTTCAGATCCAGTACACCAGAATGTAGAGGAACAGCCAGACCACGTCCACGAAGTGCCAGTACCAGGCGGCACCCTCGAAACCGAAGTGATGCTGCGGCGTGAAGTGCCCCTTCATCAGGCGCAGGGTGATGAAGAACAGCATCAGCATGCCCACCAGCACGTGGAAGCCGTGAAAGCCCGTCAGCATGAAGAAGGTCGAGCCGTACATGCCCGAGGCCAGCGTCAGGTTCAGTTCGGTGTACGCGTGGTGGTATTCATAGCCCTGGACGCACAGGAAGGTCAGGCCCAGCAACACCGTCACCCACATGAAGGCGATGCAGCGCGCGCGGTGACCGGCCTGCAGCGCATGGTGGGCAATGGTCAGCGTCACGCCCGAGGACAGCAACAGGGCGGTGTTGATGGTCGGCAGCCAGAACGGCCCCATGGTCTGGAACGGCTCGACGGTGCCGGCCGGCGATGCCGTGGTGCCAGGGGCGGCACTGGGCCACACGGCCTTGAAGTCCGGCCACAGCAGCGCGTTGTTCAGGTCGCCCAGTTCGGGCAGCGAGTGCTTGTGCGCCCACCACAGGGTGGTGAAGAAGGCGCCGAAGAACATGACCTCGGAGAAGATGAACCAGCTCATGCTCCAGCGGAACGAGGTGTCCACCCGGCGGCCATACAAGCCGCCTTCGCTTTCATGCGCGGCCTCGCGGAACCACTCGAACAGCGTGAACAGCCACCACAGGGTGCCGGCCAGGAAAATCCAGTGGCCGGTGTCGATGCGGTTGATCCACAGCGTGCCGCCGATGATCATGGCAAACAGCCCGATGGCCGCCATGATGGGGTGCCGCGACGGATGCGGTACGAAGTAATACGGCGCGGTGCCGCTTGCGGTGCTGCTCATGTCAACGTCACTCCTGTGCTCTTGATTCTGTCGTTCGTTCGGATTGGTCTTCCACCGGCGCCTCGGTGCCCCTCAGGCGCCGGCTGCCACCCATCGCACCACCGCGATCAGCAGGCCCACGAACACCAGCAGGGCCAGCAGGCCCGCCACGACGACCGTCGTCGGGCTGACCCTTGTCGCATCGTTGTGGTGTGCGCTGGCCCTGCGGATGCCCAGCAAGCCCCAGGCCACGATCTTGAGCGAGCGGGCCAGCGACGGTGCGCCGCCGGGGGTATTGCGGGGTGCCGCCTGTGGCGGGCGTTCAACATCGGGGCGGCTCATGCGCCCTTCCCATCCGTGCGCGCCAACGCGGCGCTGTTGGTGTCGGGCGCCGGCGCCGTCTTGCCCCCCACCTCGAAGAAGGTATAGGACAGCGTGATGGTGGACACGTCCTTGGGCAGGTGCGAGTCGATCACGAACACCACCGGCCACTCGCGCTTCTCGCCCGGCTCCAGCGTGTACTGGTTGAAGCAGAAACACTCCACCTTGTTGAAGTGCGGCGCCGCCTGCCGGGGCGCATAGCTGGGGATGGCCTGCGCCGTCACGCGGTGGTCCTGCACGTTCTGAAACTCGTACATCACCGTGGACAGCTCGCCCGGATGAACCTTCAGGCTGCGCAGCGCGGGCTTGAACTTGAAGGCACCGCGCGCGTTGGCATCGAATTCAACGGTGATGGTGCGACTGCGGTCGACCTGGGTGTTGGCCGCCACGCGGCGCGCCGCCTCGCCGGCCGCGGCGGTGGTGCCGGGCAGCGAACCCGGCGAAAGCGACAGGATGTTGATGCCCGTCACCTCGCAAATGGTCCGGTACAGCGGAATCAGCGCATAGCCAAAGGCAAACATGCCGACGGCCACTACCGCCAGCTTGCCCAGCATCTTGACGTTCTCGGCCCGCAAGCTCATTGCACGACGCCCTCAATGCCCCAGCAGCAGATAGCGCCGCACCACGAAGCCGATCAGCAACAGCACCACCACGCTGGCCAGGATCAAGCCCAGCCGCACGTTGCGCCTGCGCAGTTCGCGCTGTTCCGGCGTGTCGTTCTTCATGGCCGTGATCCACTCGCCCGCAATCAGGTGTCAGGCGATGATTCGGGTGGCCGTCGCGTCCAGCTTGGGCGGCGTCTCGAACGTATGGAAAGGCGCCGGCGAGGGCACTTCCCATTCGAGGCCTTCGGCACCTTCCCACGGATTCTGGGGCGCGGGCTCGCCCTTGCCGCGCATCATGGGCAAAACGACCGCCAGGAAGAAGTACAGCTGCGCCGCGCCGAAGAAGAACGCACCGATGGAGGCAATCATGTTGAAATCGGCAAACTGCATCGGATAGTCGGCGTAGCGGCGTGGCATGCCCGCCAGACCCAGGAAGTGCATCGGGAAGAAAGCCACGTTGAACGAGATCATGGACCACCAGAAGTGGATCTTGCCGCGCGTCTCGTTGTACATCACGCCGGTCCACTTGGGCGACCAGTAGTAGTAGGCGCCGAAGATGGCGAACAGCGAGCCCGCCACCAGCACGTAGTGGAAGTGGGCAATGATGTAGTAGGTGTCCTGAATCTGCGTGTCGATTGGCACCACGGCCGGAATCACGCCCGTGAAGCCGCCGATGGTGAACACGAAGATGAAGCCCACGGCCCACAGCATGGGCGTCTCGAACGTCATGGAGCCGCGCCACATGGTGGCCGTCCAGTTGAATACCTTCACGCCGGTGGGGATGGCGATCAGCATGGTGCCGTACATGAAGAACAGCTGGCCCGTGACCGGCATGCCGGTCGTGAACATGTGGTGCGCCCAGACGATCAGCGACAGCGTGGCGATGGAGGCCAGCGCATACACCATCGAGGTGTAGCCGAACAGGCGCTTGCGCGCGAAGGTCGGCACGATCTGGCTGATCATGCCGAAGGCCGGCAGGATCATGATGTAGACCTCGGGGTGGCCGAAGAACCAGAAGATGTGCTGGTACATCACCGGATCGCCGCCGCCGGCGGCGTTGAAGAAGCTGGTCCCGAAGTGGCGATCGGTCAGCGTCATGGTGATGGCACCGGCGAACACCGGCATCACGGCGATCAGCAGATAGGCGGTGATCAGCCAGCTCCAGGCGAACATCGGCATCTTCATCAGCGTCATGCCCGGCGCGCGCATGTTCAGGATGGTCACGATGATGTTGATGGCGCCCATGATGGAGGAGGCGCCCATGATGTGCAGCGAGAAGATGGCCGCGTCCAGCGACATCGGCATCTGCGCCGACAGCGGGGCGTACAGCGTCCAGCCACCGGCGGGCGCGCCGCCCGGCATGAAGAAGGTGGAAGCCAGCGTGAGCCCGGCCGGCACCAGCAGCCAGAAGCTGAGGTTGTTCATGCGCGCGAACGCCATGTCCGAGGCGCCGATCTGCAGCGGGATCATCCAGTTGGCGAAGCCCACGAAGGCCGGCATGATGGCGCCGAACACCATGATCAGCCCGTGCATGGTGGTGAACGAGTTGAACATCTCGGGATTGACGATCTGCAGGCCCGGCTCGAACAGCTCGGCGCGGATCAGCATCGCCAGCAGCCCGCCCACCATCAGCATGGTGAACGAGAACAGCAGGTACATCGTGCCGATGTCCTTGTGGTTGGTGGCAAACACCCAGCGGCGCCAGCCCGTCGGCGCATGGCCATGATCGTCATGCGCGTGATCGGGATGACCGGCGTGGGGGTTGGGAAGTACGGCGCTCATGGAGATTTCTCCGGATATCAGACTTGATCGATGGAAGGGGCGTCAGGTGGCAGGCGCCCGGCTCAACCCGGGAACGTGCCGGCGCGTGCGGCCTTGAACTCGGACGGCTGGATGAGCTGCCCCGTCGCATTGCTCCAGTGATTCTTGGTGTAGGTGACGACGGCCGCCAGCTCCACATCGGACAACTGTTTCCACGAGGGCATGGCGCCGTTGGCGCGGCCTTCCAGCACCACGTGCATCTGCTCGGCCGGCGCCCCCTTGACGATGGCACTGCCGTCCAGTGCCTTGATGGCCCCGGCACCCTTGCCGTTTTCCTGGTGGCAGGCCGCGCAGTTGGCCGCGTAAACCTTGGCGCCGCGCGCCTGCAGCTCGGCCAGGGTCCACACCTTGCTCGGATCATCGGCGGCGGCCGCCATCTTCTTGTTCTGCGCCTCCACCCACGCGGCGTACTCCTCTTGCGGCAGCACCTTCACGTGAATCGGCATGTAGGCGTGCTCCTTGCCGCACAGCTCGGCACACTGGCCATAAAAGTCGCCCGTCTTCTCGGCCCGGAACCAGGTGTCGCGCACGAAGCCGGGAATGGCATCCTGCTTGACGCCGAAGGCCGGCACGAACCAGGCGTGAATGACGTCGTTGGCGGTGACGATGACGCGCACCTTCTTGTTGACCGGCACCACCAGGGGGTTGTCCACCTTCAGCAGGTAGTCATCACCGGCCGGCGTTCCGGCGTCCGACAGCGCACGCTGCGACGAGTCGAGCGTCGAGAGAAAGGAAATGCCCTCGCCCTCGCCCGTCAGGTAGTCGTAGCCCCACTTCCACTGGTAGCCCGTGGCCTTGACGGTGAGATCGGGGTTGCTGGTGTCCTTCTGCGCGATGATGACCTTGGTGGCCGGCGCGGCCATGCCGATCACGATCAGGAAGGGCACCACCGTCCAGGCGATCTCGACCACCAGCGACTCATGGAAGTGCGCCGCCTTGGCGCCGCGCGACTTGCGGTGGTGCCAGATCGAATACGACATGACGCCAAACACGCCGAGGAAGATCAGCGTGCAGATGACCAGCAGCAGCCAGTGCAGGTCGTGCTGGGCATACGAAATCTGGGTGACGCCGGGAGTCAGATTGAGCTGATTCACGCCCGGGCCGCCCGGCAGATCGTGCACTGGGGCCGCATGCGCGGCGGTGGCGGCCCAAGCCATCAGTGCGACGGCGCTATGGCCGGCAGCGCCAGCCACGGTTTTCATCATGCTCTTCATCGTGTCACGTCTTCCACAAACACAAACCTTCATGCGCCCGTTGGCCGACGGCCACGAAACGCCCGGACCGCAGGAGGCAAAAGGCATCGCGCCAGGCCCGGCCCGTGCGTCGCGTCACGCATCCTCGGCCATTGCAGCGCCGGCAACCAGCGGTGCAAACCCGCAGCGCCGCACCCTCCATGCGTGGTTGGACACAAGTTTAACCGACTCGCAACCCCAATCTCGACGTTCCGTGACAAATCTCAAGGCTTGTGCACAGGCTTGGAACTCTCGCGCTGGGAGGCGCGCGTGCGATGCACGGTCAGCCCTTCGCGCGGCGCGGCGCGTTGCGCCGAGGGCTTGAGCGCGTGACCGTAAATGACCTCGAACGTCAACTCGAGTGGCGCGCCGGGACGTGCCCGCAGGCGCTCGTCCAGCGCCGCTTCCAGGCGCCGACGCCAGGCGGGCGTGCGCAGGCCGGCAAAGCGCTGCGGATGCAGGTTGCGCCCCAGCTCGTGCAACTCGGCCAGCAGGCGCGCGGGCGTGTCGAAGGACAGCGTGACGTGCTCCATATCCATCACCGGATCAGCAAAGCCGGCCATGGCCAGCTGATCGCCCCAGTCGTGCATGTCGGTGAAGTCCTGCACCGGCGGTGGCCAGCCCCGCTCGGCATACAGCGCGCGCAGCTCGCGCAAGGTGTCGGGCCCGAAGCACGAGAACATCACGAAGCCGTCAGGGGCCAGGGCGCGCCGCCACGCGGCCATCAGCGCCCGGGGGTCGGCGTGATGGTGGGCCAGCATGTTGGCCCACAGCAGCTGCATGGCGCCTTCCGGCGGGGCGCTCACGCGCTGCACATCGCGAGCGCCGCGGCGCCCGGGGACCAGGCGTTGCCACCAGTGTTTTGCTCCTGATTCAGAAGCATTTTGCGCAACATCCGCTTGGGCTACAACCTCAAAACACTCGGCCTCCGGGTAGTGCGCCGCGACCAGTGCACGCGCCTGCCGGCCGCCACCCACGGGCTCCCAGTGCGCCCACCGCGTCACGGGCAGCCGAATCCAGGGCAGACGCTCGGCCATGCGGCGGGCGACCTCCTGGTGCAGCCAAGGTGAATCGGGATGAGCCAGCGCAGCCCAGCGACGGGCAGCAACGGGGTCGATGGTGGGAGGCAGGTCGGAAGGCATGGGCTTGTCGCCGCAGTATATTGACCCGGCCCCTGTCGGGAACTTCATCGCGCACGCCGCCCCTGATGCTCGCACGCCTGCTTTCCTTGGGCGCCTGGCCCAGCCGCTGCACCGTCTGCCAGCGCTGGCCGGCCCGCACCATCTGCCCGGCCTGTGCCGGACGGTTTGCGCCCGCGCAGGCGCGCTGCGAAACCTGCGCGCTGCCCGTTGCGCCGGGCGTGACGCGCTGCGGCGCCTGCCTGCTGGCGCCTCCGCCGCTGGAGCGCTGCCTGGTCGCTGCCGCCTACCAGTGGCCGTGGGCGGGGCTGATCGCGCGACTGAAGTTCCGGCAGGACGTGGGCCTGGCCGGGCCGCTGGCCGCCCTGCTGCTGCAGGCGCCGGGCGTGTCCGGGGCGCTGGCACAGGCCGACTGGGTGCTGCCCATGCCGCTGGCGCCCCAGCGCCTGGCCGAGCGCGGCTACAACCCGGCGCTGCTGCTGGCACGCGCCCTGGCGCCGGACCGCTGCCAGAGCGCCTGGCTGCTGCGCGTGCGCGACACTCCGCCGCAGCGCGGCCTGAGCCGCGCCGAGCGCCTGCGCAACGTGCGCGGCGCCTTTGCACTGGAGCCGCGCCATGCCGCCGCCCTGCGGGGCCGACAGGTGGTGCTGGTCGATGACGTGATGACCACCGGCGCCAGCCTGAACGAGGCGGCGCGCACCCTGCGCCACGCAGCGGCGCCGGCTCGCATCACCGCATTGGCGCTGGCGCGCACCGAGCTGCCCGGCTGAGAGACTGAGACAATCGCCGGCCATGTTCCACATCGTCCTGGTCGAACCCGAGATCCCGCCCAACACCGGCAACGTGATCCGCCTGGCGGCCAACACCGGCTGCGATCTGCACCTGATCGAGCCGCTGGGTTTTTCGATGGACGACAAGCTGCTGCGCCGCGCCGGGCTGGACTACCACGAGTACACCGCCGTGCGCCGGCACGCCAACTGGGACGCTTTTGTGCGCGCCGAGCAGCCCGATACGGCGCGCCTGTTTGCGCTCACCACCCAGGGCACGCGCAGCGTGTACGAGACCGCGTTCGCGCCCGGTGACTGGCTGGTGTTTGGCGCCGAGACGCGGGGCTTCTCGCCCGCCCTGCGCGCGCGCCTGGCGCCGCGGCAGCAACTGCGCCTGCCGATGCGGCCCGAGCAGCGCAGCCTGAACCTGTCCAACGCCGTGGCGGTGACGGTGTTCGAGGCCTGGCGGCAAAACGGGTTTGGGGAGACTTTCAACTATTGACTCCAGCCAACGAATCAACTCATTCCACATGTCGTTTGATGAACTTCGCTCCAAATCAAGCCGCTACGAATCTCCCTGCGGTTCACCAACTTCAGCTTGATGCAGACCAGTCGCTGATATTGGCGACGTGGCTATGCATTGCCGCAATTGGACTGGCGGCAGGTACTGCGGGCATTCATGCGAACGCGTGGGCATTGAGCGCAGTGTCGTTCGTGGTTGCCCAAGTGATCAGCACGACAGCGATTGCCAACCTGCTGATCGTCTATTGGTCGCGTGCGCTCTCTGCATCGAGCACGGTCTCACGTGTCTTCCTTCTCACGCTGCTTACCGCTTGGATAGCGGTTGCAACCGTCATGACGAGCACTGCGTTTGGCCTCCATGACGAGATCTACAGTTGGAACTTGTGGGCCATCGAACACTGGCAACGCAAACCGTATGACCTGTACTACACGCAAGCCAGCTACCCGCAACTCTTCTCCTATTGGTTGGCTTCAATTTATGGTGCGCAAGGCGGATTCGTCAGCCAAACCGCAGCCCGATTTGCAAGCTCACTTCCCTCCTTGCTGCTGATCACCTGTGCCGTAGCGCTTTGGCGATCGAACCCGACGAAACGCCACGCTCTTGCATTCGGGACACTCAGCGCATGGATGGTGCTTCGTACGTGGCCTGATCTGAGACTCGGCTACGCCGACCCCCTGATGTCAGCCCAATTGGCTGTTTCGCTCCTGTGCGTTGTTCTCTATTTGAGCAGCAATCGCTTGCAGTGGTGGATCATGGCCGTGGCCGCGGCGACACTCGCGGGTTTGACCAAGCAGCCGGCCGTTCTGTGGGCGTGTGGAGGATTGCCGCTGCTGGCATTGATCGGCTGTTGGCGCAGGCGCTGGCCGTTCAGCTCCGCCGTGGTCGCCTGCGTCGGCGCGGTGATCGTCGCCTTCTATACTTTTGTGGTGATGAGCGACATCACCAGCAATGGCGGCGTTTTTGCGCGCGCGCTCGGCGAGCGCGGCGTGCTTGGTACTCTGATCCACTCTGCAAATCGATACCTCGTTCGACGCCCCGACATCCTTTTCGTGCTCCTCCTGTCATGGTGGCTCGTGCGCCGCGAGTTCATGTTGCACATCATGTGGTGGTTTGCGCTAGTCCCGATGATCGGGCTGTGGTTTACCCTTGGGTCATATGAAATGCGGCAAGGCCTGCACGTCATCTGGTGGGCTGGTTTGCTCGGGTTGGCCGGACTGAATATCCGTTGGGACATGGATACGCCATTGCCCAAGAGTCGGAGCCAAACTCAGCACTGGCGGTCGTTGGTTTTCTCCATCGCCACGGTGTTGATTCTGGCAGCGGTGATACCGGTTTGGGCCGCACGCTCTGGATTCCAGTTCAAGGATGGTCAGCAGATGGCGTTCATCCAACAAATGGGCAGACGCCAGAACGCGTCAACGGTGTTTGAGCAGATCGTCACGGGCCAAAAGCGCGTCTTCACGACCAGCAACTATTCATGGGGATTGTTCTACGGCCGAACGCCCGTATTGCGTGCTGGCCACAACGGCGATGTCGCGACCGTCGCTTCACTACGCGATCTATTGCTCTTGCAGCATGCCGATTACGCCATTTCGTCCGGCGACTACGCCTATGGACCTTATTCCGCGCTCCTCTTGAAACTCGCGCACCATTGCCCATTGGCGCTCCCCTTGGAAATTCAATCGCCCGACGATCGGTATCAGGTATTTCGGATCGATCAACCTCAACTCAGGGATTGCTTGATCTCGAACGGATCGTGAACTCGTGGAAGTTGCGCGGGTTTTCGTATCTGCCTGGCGCCAGTACTGCGTGCATGAAGGCAGCAGCGTCATGCTCATGCTGAGTGACAGTGGCAAGTCCAGCCAGACGGGCGACATCCAGAAGGCCAGGCAGTTGGCCAAGGAGTTGAACCCATCGCGTCGTGACAATCGAGAGATTTTCTCGAGTTGTCGGGTTCTCTGTCGTGCAAGAGATCAACTCGGATGAAGGAGCAAGCCGCATTCAGCAACGTGATTGATGTCGCATGAGGGACATCGGCCAGGCCGACAGTTGGGAAACGGGATGCCCCGCAAACGCGCTCAGCTCAGGTGTAATAGCGCGCGACCGTCTCGGCCACGCACACCGGCTTGTCGGCGCCCTCGCGCTCGATGGTGTTCTTCCAGACCAGCTGCTGGCCGCCTTCGATGGGCGTGGCCTGCAGCAGTTCCATGCGCGAACGCAGGCGGCTGCCCACCGGCACCGGCGAGGTGAAGCGCACCTTGTTCAGCCCGTAGTTGACGCCCATGCGCACGTCGCCCACCTTCAGGGTGCGCTGCGAAAAACCGGCCACCAGCGACAGCGTGAGAAAGCCGTGCGCAATGGGTGCACCAAACGGCCCCGCCTTGGCGCGTTCGACGTCCACGTGGATCCACTGGTGATCGCCCGTGGCGTCGGCAAACTGGTTGACGTGCTCCTGGGTAACGGTGTGCCAGTCGCTCACGGCCACTTCCTGGCCGACGCAGGCGACCAGTTGGGCAAGGGTGTCGAAGGTTTTCATGTGGGCAATTTAGCGAAAACGCGGGCGGGGGTGAGTCATGCGTGCGACTGGTCGAGCCAGCGGCACAGGCCCTGCCACTGATCCAGATCGCGCTGCACGCGGCCCGGCGCCACGTCAAACAAGGTCAGACCGCGTGCCGCCAGGTGCACGTAGTTCTGGGTGGGGCGCAGCTGCGCCAGCACCGGCAGGCCCAGATCGCGGGTGAACTGGCGCAGCTGATCGGCCGCCAGCGTGCGCTCATCCACGCGCATGCCGACCAGGCCCAGCGCCAGCGTGTCGCGCCCGCGCAGCGCCTGCAGCTCGTCGAGGAATTCGCGCGTGGCGTAGATGTCGAAGATGCTGGGCTGCAGCGGCACCAGCACGCGGTCGGCCAGGCGCAGCGCGTCCTTCAGTTGCAGCCCGCGCAGTCCGGCCGGCGTGTCCAGCACCACGTGGGTGGTGCCCTTGGGCGGGCGCACGATGAAGTCGCGCTGCACGTCCCAGGTGCCGATGGGCCGCGCCGCCTCGGGGCGCAGGTCCAGCCACAGGCGCGCGGACTGCTGGCGGTCCACGTCGCCCAGCATCACGGCGTGGCCGCGGCTGGCCCAGTAGCCGGCCACGTGGGTGGCCAGCGTGGACTTGCCCACGCCGCCCTTGGGATTGGCGATGACGACCACCGGCATGACCCGAACCTCCTCATCTGGCAATGGCTGTGGGGCGATGTTAGCCGCTTGCCGGCGCTGGCTGGCGGACGGTGCCGGCAGCTATATAAAATGTAGCTGCCAGCAACCCGATGCCCAGCGCCCGCCATGGACCTGCTCCACCCCCTGCCGCCCTTCTGGGGCGACACCCTGCGCCAAGTGCTGGAGTGGGCCGCCGCGCTGGCCTTTGCCCTGTCGGGCGTGATCGAGGCGGCGCGCAAGCGCCTGGACGCCGTGGGCGTGTGCGTGGTGGCCTTTGCCACCGCCTTTGGCGGCGGCACGCTGCGCGACCTGCTGCTGGACCAGCGGCCGTTCTTCTGGGTGCGGCATGTCGAATTCCTGTGGGCGCTGCTGGCGCTGTGCGTGGCCGCGGTGCTGCTGATGCGCCAGCGCCACCTGGCGCCCACCGAGCGCGCCATCCTGTGGCCCGACGCCCTGGGCCTGGGCCTGTTCACCGCCGTCGGCGTGGACCTGGCGCTGGCCGTGGGCCAGCCCGTGCTGGTGGCGGTGCTGATGGGCGTGGTCACCAGCGTGTTCGGCGGCGTGCTGCGCGACATCCTGTGCAACGAAATCCCGCGCGCCCTGAACGACCACCGGCCCTACGCACTGTGGTCCTTTGCCGGCGGCTGGCTGTTCGTGGGCTTGCACGCCCTGGGCCTGGCGCCCTGGCT
The DNA here is from genome assembly GCA_041396485.1 of Burkholderiaceae bacterium. GTDB lineage: Bacteria > Pseudomonadota > Gammaproteobacteria > Burkholderiales > Burkholderiaceae_C > Ottowia. Next base: position 237,633 of record JAWKYM010000004.1, read on the forward strand.
GGTGCTGACGGCCACCGTCGTCGCCACGGCGGGCGCGCGCCTGTTGTCGGTCGATCGGGGCTGGGCCGTGCCCGGCTGGCGGCGCTGAAATGAACCACCCCCGGTCGTTCGGCTCCTGGGCTTTCAGGCTCTGCGGGTGAGGCGCAGCGCGATGGACAACTGACATGGAACACGCCCCGCCCTGGCTCATCAACAGCTTCGTCTATCTGGCCGCCTCGGTATTAGCGGTCACGCTATCGCGCGCGCTCGGCCTGGGCGCCATCATCGGCTACCTGGTGGCGGGCATCGTCATCGGGCCCTGGGGCCTGGGGCTGATCGCCAACGTGCAGGACATCCTGCACTTTGCCGAGTTCGGCGTGGTGCTGATGCTGTTCCTGGTGGGCCTGGAGCTGGAGCCGCGGCGCCTGTGGAGCCTGCGCCGGCCCATCTTCGGCTGGGGCAGCGTGCAGGTGCTGGCGTGCGCGCTGGCCATCACCGCCGCCGGCCTGCTGCTGGGCGTGGCCTGGCGCACCGCCGTGGTGGCCGGGTTGGGGCTGGCGCTGTCCAGCACGGCAATCGCGCTGCAGGTGCTGGACGAGCGCAACCTGATGCGCACCTCCACCGGCCAGGCGGGCTTTTCCATCCTGCTGTTCCAGGACGTGGCGGCCATCCCCATCCTGGCGTTGCTGCCGCTGCTGGCGCTGGCGGTCGGTGCACACGAGGCCGCCAGCGCCGGCGCGCGCTGGCTGGAGGCGGCCAAGACCGTGGCCGCGATCGCCGCCATCGTGCTGGGCGGGCGCCTGCTACTGCGCCCGGCCTTGCGCTGGATTGCCCGCAGCGGCTCGACCGAGCTGTTCACCGCCGCCGCGCTGCTGCTGGTGGTGGGCATCGCCAGCCTGATGCAGTGGGTGGGCCTGTCGATGGCGCTGGGCGCCTTTCTGGCCGGCGTGCTGCTGGCCGAGAGCGAGTACCGACGCGAGCTGGAGACCGACATCGAGCCCTTCAAGGGCCTGTTGATGGGCCTGTTCTTCGTCGCCGTCGGCATGAGCATCGACTTTGGCGTGCTGCTGGGCTCGCCATGGCTGATGCTGGCCGTGCTGCTGGGTTTTCTGGCGCTGAAGGTGGGAGTCATCGGCGCGCTGGCGCGGACACTGAAGCTGCCGCTGCAGGAGCGGCCGGTGTTCACGCTGCTGCTGGCGCAGGGTGGCGAATTTGCCTTCGTCGTGTTTCGCGCCGCGGCCGACGCCAACGCGCTGCCGGCCGACACGGCCTCGCTGCTGATCGGCGCGGTGGCGCTGTCGATGCTGCTGACGCCCCTGGTGCTGGTGGCCGTGGACCGCTGGCTGCTGCCGCGCTACGCCGACTGCGGCCGCCCGCCCGCACCGCAGGAGCTGTCGGAGCCGCAGAGCGCGCCGGTCATCATCGCCGGCTTTGGTCGCTACGGCCAGATCGTCAGCCGCCTGCTCAGTGCCGAGGGCGTGGCCGTAACGGTGCTGGACCACGACGCCGAGATGATCGAGGCGGCGCGCACGTTCGGATCGCGCGTGTTCTATGGCGACGCCACGCGACTGGACCTGCTGCGCATCGCCGGCGCCGCGCAGGCGAAAATCCTGGTGGTGGCCGTCGATGACGTGGAACAGTCGCTGGCCATTGTCGATCTGGCGCGCCAGCACTTTCCGCAGCTGGAACTGGTGGCGCGCGCCCGCGACGTCACGCACTGGAACCAGCTGCGCGACCGCGGCGTGCTGCGCGTGGAGCGCGAGCTGTTCGAGGCCAGCCTCAAGAGCGGGCGCAGCGTGCTGGAGCTGCTGGGCGCCAGCGCCGAGGCGGCGCGCTACAGCGCCGATCGCTTTCGCCGCCACAACCTGGCGCTGTTCGAGCAGATGCACCCGCACTACAAGGATCGCGCCAAGCTGATCTCGGTGGTGGTGCAAGGGCGCCTGCAATTCGAGGAGCAGCTGGCGCAGGAGCGCGCGCAGGCCGCGCACGCGGCGGCGACGAATGCGCTGCCGGCGATCCCGCCCGCCGATCCGGCCGCGCGGGATTAAGCATCAAATCAGGCCAATCCCCTTGTTGAAAGCGCGCAGGCAGCTATCAACAATATAGCAATTTCAGGCTTGTATCAAACCCGCTCCAGAACCACCGCGATGCCCTGCCCCACGCCGATGCACATGGTGCACAGCGCGTAGCGCCCGCCGGTGGCGTGCAGGCGGTTGACGGCCGTGGTGGCCAGGCGCGCGCCGCTGGCGCCCAGCGGGTGGCCCAGCGCAATGGCACCGCCCCAGGCGTTGACGCGCGCGTCGTCGTCGGCCAGGCCCAGCAGGCGCAGCACCGCCAGGCCCTGGGCGGCAAAGGCCTCGTTCAGCTCGATGACGTCGAGCTGCTCGAGCTTGAGACCCGTGAGCTGCAGCACCTTCTCGGTGGCCGGCGCCGGGCCGATGCCCATCACGCGCGGCGCCACCCCGGCCACCGCCATGCCGACCACGCGCGCCCTGGGCGTCAGGCCGTACCGGCCGGCCGTGGCCTCGTCGGCCAGCAGCAGCGCGCAGGCGCCGTCGTTGACGCCACTGGCGTTGCCCGCCGTCACGCTGCCCTCGGGCCGGACCACGCCCTTGAGCGCGGCCAGATTCTCCAGCGTGGTGGCGCGCGGGTGCTCGTCGGTATCGACCACGATCGGGTCGCCCTTTTTCTGCGCGATGGTCACCGCCACGATCTCGCGCGCCAGATGGCCGGCAGCGATGGCCGCGGCGGCCTTTTGCTGGCTGGCCAGCGCCATGCGATCCTGCGCCGCGCGTTCGACCTTGTAGTCCAGCGCCACGTTCTCGGCCGTCTCGGGCATGGAATCGACGCCGTACTGCGCCTTCAGCAGCTTGTTGACGAAGCGCCAGCCGATGGTGGTGTCGTAGACCGCGTTGGCGCGCGAGAAGGCGCTTTCGGCCTTGGGCATGACGAAGGGCGCGCGGCTCATGCTCTCCACGCCCCCGGCGATCATCAGCCGCGTCTCGCCCGCGCGGATGGCACGCGCCGCGCTGCCCACTGCGTCCAGGCCCGAGCCACACAGGCGGTTGATGGTGGCGCCCGGCGCGCTGGTGGGCAGCCCCGCCAGCAGCGCGGCCATGCGCGCCACGTTGCGGTTGTCCTCGCCGGCCTGGTTGGCACAGCCGTAGAGCACGTCGTCCAGCGCGGCCCAGTCCACCTTGGGGTTGCGCTGCATCAGCGCCTGGATGGGCAGCGCCCCGAGGTCGTCGGTGCGCACACCGGCCAGGGCGCCGCCGTAGCGGCCGAAGGGGGTGCGGATGGCGTCGCAGATGAAGGCCTGGATCATGGTTTGCTCCGAATGAATGCGCTCACACTTCAGTGATCGTCGATGGTATGCGATCCCACGGCCCGCGCGCTGCCACGGTCCATCGCAGGGCGGCCAGCGGCCGGCTGGCGACGGGCCCGCGTGCTACCCTCGCCGCATCATGTTCGCCCCCACGCAAGAGCAAGTCCGACGATTCTTCTGCGAGGCCTGGGCCAAGTCCCAGGCCGGGCAGCCGCTGCAGGCCATCGAGCAACTGGCCGCCGGCTGGGTGGCCGAGCACCCCGAGTGGCACGCCGAGCTGGCCGACGCGGATGCGGCAGTGGCGCGCGACTACGGCGAGGGTGCGGTGGGCGGCAATCCGTTTTTGCATCTGTCGATGCACCTGTCGATCAGCGAGCAGTGCAGCATCGACCAGCCCGCCGGCATCCGCCAGGCGGTGGAGCTGCTGGCCGCGCGCCGGGGCGACTTGCACGCCGCGCACCACGAGGTGATGGAATGCCTGGGACAGATGCTGGCCGACGCGCAAGCGCGGCGCGGCGAGCCCGATGGCGCAGCCTACCTGGACTGCGTGCGTCGGCGTGCGACGCGGAACTGAAAAGCTACTCTATTGATAGCTATTTGCGCTGATGCAACAAGGGCCACAGGCCCGTTTTGCTCATAACCTGCAGCCCATGAACACGAAACCCGCCGGCGGCGGGTTTCCGTGGGGTTCGGCGCAGCACCAATCAGCGGAAACGCCCCTGCGGCACCGTGCGAATGTCGCCCGGCAGCGAGCCGATGTAGTAGGCGATGGCCTTGAGCTCGGCATTGGTGAACTGCTTGGCCATGCCGGCCATGATGGGGTTGCCGCGGCCCCAGGTGCTGTGGGTGTCGTCCTTGTAGGCCGTAAGCGCGGCGTACAGGTAGTCGGGGTACTGGCCGGCGATCTTGGGGTAGGCCGGGTCGATCGGCTTGTTGAAGTTCTCGCCGTGGCACGACACGCAGGCGCCCTTTTGCAGCAGGGCCGCCACGTCGGCGCGGGCCTCGCGCGGCTTGGCCGGCACCTCGGGCGCGCCTTTGACCTGACCCAGGGCGGTATAGTAGGCGGCCACGTCGGCCATGTCCTGCTCGGTCAGCGAACCGGCGATGCCGCGCATGCTCGGGTGCTTGCGGTTGCCCTTCTGGTACTCGGTGAGCGCGACCTCCAGGTACTTGGGGTTCTGGCCCGCGATCTTGGGCACGTGATAGACCTCGGGGAAATTGGTCTTGTAGTCCGAGATGCCGTGGCAGCCGATGCACATGGCCACCTTGCCTTCACCCGCCTCGATACTGCCCTTGACCTGGGCCTGGGCGGTCGTCGCCAGACCGACAGCGGCGATGATTACAGCGAACATCGGGGACAGGTTCGGTTTCATTTTGCGCGCACAATCCATGTTGTTTGATCCAGATCAGCGGCCGATTGTAATCAAGCTTGTCCGCCCGCTGAGCGCCACTCCCCCCATGACCGCCACAGGCCACCATCCAGCATGAAATTCCACGGCACCGATTCCTACGTCGCCACGCAAGACCTGATGCTTGCCGTGAACGCTTCCATCACGCTCAAGCGCCCGCTGCTGGTCAAGGGCGAGCCCGGTACCGGCAAGACCATGCTGGCCGAGGAGGTGGCCGGCGCGCTGAAGCTGCCACTGTTGCAATGGCACATCAAGAGCACCACCAAGGCGCAGCAGGGCCTGTACGAGTACGACGCGGTGAGCCGCCTGCGCGACAGCCAGCTGGGCGACGACCGCGTCAAGGACATTCACAACTACATCGTCAAGGGCGTGCTGTGGCAGGCCTTCACCGCCGACGAACCGGTGGCCCTGCTGATCGACGAGATCGACAAGGCCGACATCGAGTTTCCCAACGACCTGCTGCGCGAGCTGGACCGCATGGAGTTCCACTGCTACGAGACGCGCGAGACCATCCGCGCCAGGCACCGACCCGTGGTCTTCATCACCTCCAACAACGAGAAAGAGCTGCCCGACGCCTTCCTGCGCCGCTGCTTCTTTCACTACATCAAGTTCCCCGAGCCGGAGACGATGAAGCAGATCGTGGACGTGCATTTCCCCGACCTCAAGAAAGATCTGCTCAGCGCCGCCATGAAGGTGTTCTTCGACGTGCGCGGCCTGCCCGGCCTGAAGAAAAAGCCCTCCACCAGCGAGCTGCTCGACTGGCTCAAGCTCCTGGTGGCCGAAGACATCCCAGCCGAAGCCCTGCACAGCAAGGACGACAAGGTGGCCGTGCCGCCGTTGGTGGGCGCACTGCTGAAGAACGAGCAGGACACCACACTGTTCGAGAAGCTGGTGTTCATGAACCAAAGAAATCGATGATCACCCCCAGGCTCCACGCGCTGCGCGATGTTGCGCCTCCCCCCTGCGAGGGGGCGCACCCACTGACCGGGGGAACCCCGGCCAGGGGTGCCTTGGCATGGCCTGCTCCGCGGCCTTTCGGCTCATGGTGGGGTGGCATCAGCGGGCGGCGCGCCAAGTGATTGCCACCCAACAGTCATGCAACGCATCTTGCAGACCGGTCTGATCGACGTCCTGGGCTTTGTCGGCGGCGCGCTGGTGGGCTACTGGCTAGCGCGCGCCGCCGGCATCGACGCGCTGCGCGATCTGCAACGCAACGCCGGCGTGCTGGCCATCGCGGCCATCGGCCTGTGCGGCGGCATCGGCCTGGGCGCCGCGCGGCGCTGGCGCGAGTCGCGCCGCGACACGCCTTCGGGAAACTGAGTCATGGCCTTCGTCCAACCCGTCATCCTGCGCGACCGCGGCATTCGCCTGGAACCATTGGCCCTGGGCCACGAAGACGGCTTGCGCACCGCCGCCGCCGACGGCGAGTTGTGGCAGATCCGCGTCACCAGCGTGCCCGAGCCCGCGCAGACCCGCGCCTACATCGAGACCGCCCTGCAGATGCGCGAGCAGGGCAGCCGCTTTGCCTTTGCCGTCATCGACGAGGCCGGGGAGCGCGTGCTGGGCTCCACCAGCTTTCACGACATCATGCCCGCCGTGCAGCGCGTGGAGATCGGCTACACGTGGTATGCGCAAAGCGTGCAGCGCAGCCACGTCAACACCACGGCCAAGCTGCTGATGATGGGCCACGCCTTCGACACCCTGGGCTGCCAGGTGGTCGGCTGGCGCACCGACAACTACAACTTTGCCAGCCAGCGCGCCATCGAACGCCTGGGCGCCAGGAAAGACGGCGTGATCCGCCATCACGCGCTGCGCCGCGACGGCACCGTGCGCGACACGGTGATGTACAGCATGACCGCGGCCGAGTGGCCCGAGGCGCGGGCGCAGTTGCTCTACTTGTTGAAGCGCCATGCGCAGATCCCATAAGCGCTGGAGGCCAAAATCATGTTGATCGACTTCTTCTACACCCTGCGCGCGGCCAAGCTGCCGGTGTCGGTCAAGGAATTCCTGACCCTGCTGGAAGCCCTGCAGGCCGACGTGGTGGGCCCGCGCCAGCCCGAGGCCTGCACGATCGACGACTTCTATTACCTGGCCCGCACCGCGCTGGTCAAGGACGAGAAGCACTTCGACAAGTTCGACCGCGCCTTCGCCGCCTACTTCAAGGGCGTGGAGATGCTGACCGACTTCACCCAGGAAATCCCGGCCGACTGGCTGCGCAAAGTCCTTGAAAAGGAACTCACGCCCGAGGAAAAGGCCGCCATCGAGAAGATGGGCTGGGACGAGCTGATGGAAACGCTCAAGAAGCGCCTGGAGGAGCAAAAAGAGCGCCACGAAGGCGGCAGCAAGTGGATCGGCACGGGCGGCACCAGCCCGTTTGGCCACGGCGGCTACAACCCGCAGGGCATCCGCATCGGCGGCAAGGGCGGCAACAAGAGCGCCGTCAAGGTGTGGGAAAAGCGCGCCTACCGCGACTACGACGACAGCCAGGAGCTGGGCACGCGCAACATCAAGGTCGCGCTGCGCCGCCTGCGCAAGTTCGCGCGAGGGCAACGAACTCGAATTGGACCTGCCCGACACCATCCGCTCGACGGCCGCCAACGCCGGCTGGCTCGACATCCGCATGGTGCCCGAGCGCCACAACAACGTGAAGGTGCTGCTGCTGATGGACGTGGGCGGCACCATGGACGAGCACATCCAGCGCGTGGAAGAGCTCTTTTCGGCCACCAAGGCCGAGATGAAGCACCTGGAGTTCTATTACTTCCACAACTGCGTGTACGACTTCATGTGGAAGAACAACCGCCGCCGCTTTGCCGAGAAGTTCCCCACCTGGGACATCATCCGCAAGTACAACAAGGACTACAAACTGATCTTCGTGGGCGACGCCACCATGAGCCCCTACGAGATCCTGCAGCCCGGCGGCAGCGTCGAATACAACAATGAGGAGGCGGGCGCCGAATGGCTGCAGCGCCTGACGCACGCCTTCCCCAAGTTCGTGTGGATCAACCCCGAGCCGCAGGGCGTGTGGCAATACCGCCAGAGCATCGCCATCGTGCAGCAGCTCATGGGCCAGCGCATGTTTCCGCTCACGCTCAAGGGGCTGGAAGACGCGATGCGGATGCTGTCCAAATAGGGCGGGCGCTCAGTCGACTCGCGGGGCATCGGCCAGCGCCTGCGGCAGGCTGTGCCGCTGCTCCGCCGGCGCGTCGCGCAGATGGAGCAGGATGACGTGGATCTCGGCGACGCGCGCAATTCAGGCAGGCAGCCATCGTGAAGACGGGCTGAACGCGCCGGAGGGCGGCAGCGTACCGTCTCGCGCTCACAAAACGATACGCGGGGGCCCTCTAAACTCGACCGATGCCTGTGCCGTCCATCCGGTCGATGTGTTCGCGCGCCGCCCTGTGGCTGGCGCTGGCCCTGCTGCCGCCCGGCTGCGCGCTGCTGCCGACGGACGACCCCGCCCAAGCCCAGCCTGCCACGGCCAGCGCAGACGGCGCGGACAGCACAGCGGCCGCTGGCAGCGCGCCTGCCTTCGACATCCGCGTCGAATGCGCCGACCCGGCCCTGCGCCAACTCGTCGAGCGCTTCAACAGCCTGCGGCGCTACCGGGCGGTGAGCGACCTGGACGCTTTCGAGTTGCAGCGCCTGATGGCGCTGGCCGAGCGCAACGCGCGCGAGCTGCTGGCCACCGAAGGCTACTTTGCGCCCACCGTGCAGGTACGCCGCGACGATGCAGGCAGCGCGCGGCCCACGGTGGTGATCACCATCACGCCCGGCCCGGCCACCACCGTGCGGCAGGTGGACGTTCAGTTCACCGGCGACATCGCACACGACGCCGATCCCGGCGCGCAGGCGCAGCGCGCCGCCATCACCGCCGGCTGGGCCCTTGCGCCCGGCCAACGCTTCACGCAGCAGCGCTGGAGCGACGCCAAGACCGGCGCCCTGCGCCAGCTGCTGGCCCAGCGCTACCCGCGCGGGCGCCTGGCCGCCAGCCAGGCCGACATCGACGCCGCCACCGCCCAGGCGCGCCTGCGCGTGCAGCTGGACTCGGGCCCGCTGTTTCGCCTGGGCACGGCCCGCGTGCTGGGCGCGCGCCGCTACCCCAGCGCGCTGGCCGAGCGCCTGTCCTGGCTGCGGCCGGGCGATGTGTACGACCAGAAGGCGCTGGTCGATGCCCAGCAGCGCCTGACCGAGAGCGGCTACTACGACGGCGCCTCGATCACCATCGACCCCGCGGGCGATGCGGCCGCCGCGCCCGTCACCTACACCGTGACTGAGGCCAAGCGCCACAAGCTGCAGCTGGGCGTGGGCTACAGCACCGACAGCGGCCCGCGCCTGTCGCTGGAGCACCGCGACAACACCGTCTTCGGCACCACCTGGCGCAGCGACACCACGCTGCAGCTCGACCGCAAGGCGCCGCTGGCCCAGCTTGAGCTGCACTCGCTGCCCGACGCCGACCACTGGCGCACCGCCCTGTTTGCGCGCCACATGCGCCAGGACGACGGCGCGCTCGTCACCACCTCGCAAACCCTGCGCGCCGGCCGCCTGCAAAGCGGCCCGCGCTTCGACCGCAACCTGTATGTGCAGTACGAGCAGGCCAACGTCACCGGCGCGGCCAGCGTGGTGGCGCCCGACGCGCTGGTGGGCGATGGCGCCGCGCTCAGCGTCAATGCGGCGTGGACGGGGCGCTACTTCGACTCGCCAACCCTGCCCACGCGCGGCTGGGGCCTCAGTGGCGACATCGGCCTGGGCGTCACCACCATGGGCGTGCGCAAGCCCTTCACGCGCGTGACGGGGCGCTGGCTGGGCATCGTGCCGGTGGGCGCGGGCGACAGCCGCCTGGCCCTGCGCGCCGAGGGCGGCGCCGTCATCGGCGCGCGCCAGGCGCGCCTGCCCGCCACGCAGCTGTTTCGCACCGGCGGCGACGCCACGGTGCGCGGCTATGCGTACCGCAGCATCGGCATCCCGCTGGGCGCAGGCTGGGTGGGCCCCGGCCGCATCATGGCGCTGGGCAGCGTGGAATGGCAACGCCCCATCGCCCAGCAGCGCTGGCCCGGCCTGCTGGAGCACGTGCTGTTCGTCGACGTGGGCGGCGTGGCCAATCACGTCAGCGACCTGCGCGCCAACTGGGGCGTAGGCACCGGCCTGCGCCTGGTCACCCCCGTCGGCCCGATGGAGCTGGATGTGGCCTATGGCCTGCAGTCGCACGAATTTCGCCTGCACATGCGCGTGGGGTTCAACTTCTGATGGCTTCGGGCACGCCCTCACCCAGCCCGTCGAACATTCCTGATTCGATAGCTGCTCGCGCCCATCCAGAAAGCGCCAGCGGCCAATTTGATTCAAAAATTGCAACTGTCACACCGCGCCACCCCTGGCGTCGCGCCGCGCGTGCTGCCGCCCTGGGCGCCGTGCTGGTGCTGGCGCTGCTGGCCGGCGCCGGCGCCTGGCTGTGGCACTGGGCCGGCAGCGAAGGGTCGCTGGCCAGCACGCTGCACTGGGTGGGCACACGCTGGCCCTTGAGCAGCCAGCAGGTCAGCGGCTCGCTGCGGCACGGCGGCACGGCGCAGCAACTGACGTGGCTGCAGGACGGCCTGCGCGTGCAGGTGGATGGCCTCACGCTGCGCTGGACGCCAGCCGCCCTGCTGCGCCGCACTCTGCACATCCGGCAACTGGCGGCCACGCGCGTGCAGATCGACGACCAGCGCCCGCCCAGCCCAGCGGTCAGCGCGCCACCGGCCGCACTCGGCCTGCCGCTGCACGTGCACATCGACGCCCTGCGCGTGGACGAGCTGGCCTGGGTCGGGCCGCCCGCGCTGGCCGTGCACGACCTGGCCGCCAGCTACGCCTTCGACGGCACGCAGCACACGCTCGATCTCGCCAGCGCCCGCTTCGAGGGCGGTCGCTACCAGGCGCGCGCCACGCTGGCCGCCCGCGCCCCCATGGCGCTCGATCTCGCGCTGGCTGGCGCGCTGGCCGCCGACGTGCCCGGGGGCAGCACCCCGGCGCCGCTCAGCCTGCAAGCGCGCGTGCACGGCCCCCTGGCAGATCTGCAAGCCCAGGCCGTGGCGCAGGCCGCCGCCGATGCCGCGGCCCCCGCCCTGCCCGCCCTGCCCTCGGCCACGGCCCCGCTGGCCCCGCCCAACAACGCCAACGCCCCCCAGGCGCAGCTCAGCGCGCGCATCACCGCCTGGGCCGCCCAGCCCCTGCCCGAGGCCCATGTCCAACTGCAGGCGCTGGACGTGCGCGCCTTCTGGCCCCGCGCGCCGCACACGCGGTTGAGCGGCCAGGCCGACCTGAGGCCGACGCCGGACGGGCCCGGCTGGCACCTCAACGCCGACCTGCGCAACGCCGACGCCGGCCCCTGGGACCGCCAGCGCCTGCCCCTCGAAACCCTGCAGGCCGCCGGCCAGTGGCAGGACGGCACCGCCACCATCCAGACGCTGCAGGCCCGCGTGGCCGGCGGCACGCTGCAAGCCAGCGGGCGCTGGAGCCGCGCCGCCAATGCGCGCTGGCAGGTTGACGCCCGCGCCGCCGGCATCAACCCCGCCCGCCTGCACAGCCAGCTGGCGGCGCTGCCCATCGACGGCACGGCCCGCGCCGAGGGCGTGGGTGCGGCGCTGGACTTCAACTTCGCCCTGCAAGCGCGCGCCCAAGCCAATGCCCGCGCCGCGCCCGCCAGCGCCATGCAAGCCCTGCGCAGCGCCGATGCACGCGGGCGCTGGGCCGAGGGCTGGCTGACGCTGCAGCAGCTCGATGTGCGTGCCGCCGATGCGCGCCTGGCCGGCACGGCCCGCCTGCACCTGGCCAACCCGCGCACCCCCAGCGGCAGCGCCGACCTGCGCTTGAGCGCCCCCGGCCTGCAAGCCAGCGTGCAGGGCGATCTGAGCGCCACGCGCGGCCAGGGCCAGGCCCAGATCGAGCTGAGCGACGCGGCGCGCACCCTGGCCTGGGCGCAAACCCTGCCCGGCGCCGCCACCCTGCTGGCCGGTGCGCAAGCCCGCGGCAGCGCCACCCTGCAAGCCGCTTGGCGCGGCGGCTGGCACGACCCCGAAGTCCACGCCCGCCTGAACGCCCCCAAGCTGCAAGCCCAGCGCATGGACGACACCGCGCCCTGGAAGCTGCAGGGCGCCGAACTCACGCTGGACGGTCGCCTGGCTCAGGCCCAGCTTTCCATGCGCGGCCAACTCCACCAGGCCCAGCGCCAGATCGAGCTGCAACTCGCGGCCGATCTGGCCCTCACCACGGCCCAGCCCACGCTGGCCGCGTCCACCTGGCGCGTGCAGGTGACGCAATTGCAAGCCCAGCTGAACGACCCGGCCCTGGGCGCCGGCGCGTGGCAGCTGGCCAGCGCCCAGCCCTTTGCGCTGCAGGGCGTGCCGCGCGCGCGCGGGCCGCTGCAGGTCAGCGCGGGCGCGCTCACGCTCGCATCGCCTGCCCCGGCGCAGCAGGCGCGACTGGACTGGGACCCGCTGCGCTGGCAGGCCGGTGCGTTGCACAGCAGCGGGCGCCTGACGGGCCTGCCCCTGCAATGGGCCGAGCGCATCGCCGGTATCCGGTTGGCCGACAGCGGCATCGAAGGCGCCCTGGTGTTCAACGGCCACTGGGATGTGGACTGGGACGACCAGCTGCGCGTGCGCGCCGAGCTGGCCCGCGCCAGTGGCGACCTCACCCTGGTGGCGCGCGACACCGACACCGGCCTCAACAACCGCGTGCCCGCCGGCCTGCGCCAGGCGCGGCTGCTACTGGCCAGCGACGGCCCAGCCGTCACCGCCCAACTGCAATGGGACAGCGCCGAGGCCGGCCAGGTGCAGGGCAGCCTGCGCACCCAACTGTCGGCCGCACCCGATGGCAGCGGCGGCACGCGCTGGACTTGGCCCGCCACCGCGCCGCTCAGCGGCCAGTTGCAGGCCCGCCTGCCGCGCATCGCCGCCTGGTCGGCCCTGGCCCCGCCCGGCTGGCGCCTGCGCGGATCGCTGGCGGCCGACGTGCAGCTGGCCGGCACGCGGGCGCAGCCGCAGGTGAGCGGCACGCTCCGCGCCGACGACCTGGCCCTGCGCTCGGTGGTCGATGGCTTTGCGCTGGGCCGCGGGCGTCTGCGCGCGCGGCTGGAGGGCACTCAACTCGTCATCGACGAACTGCTGCTGCACGGCCCCGGCGCCGATGACGCGGGCGGCACGCTGCGCGCCAGCGGCCAGGCCGGCTGGCAGGGCGGACGCGCCCAGGCCCGGCTTCATCTCACGCTGGCGCGCCTGCACGCCAGCGTGCGCCCCGACCGCGAGCTCACCGTGTCGGGCCAGGTGCAGGCCACGCTGGCCGGCCGCCAGGTCACGGTGGACGGCGGCCTGCGCGTGGACCGCGGGCGCATCGAACTGCCGGACGACAGTGCCCCCAGCCTGGGCAGCGACGTGGTGGTGCACGGCGCGGCCCGCACGGCAAGCGCCAACGACGCAACGCCCGCCGCCCCTGCCGCGCCGCCCGCATCGCCGCTCACGGTCGACGCCCAGCTGCAACTCGACCTGGGCAGCGATCTGCGCGTGCGCGGCCAGGGCCTGGACACCCGCCTGGCCGGCACCCTGCAACTGAGCGCCCAGGGCCCCATCGGCACGCCGCCGCAGCTCACGGGCACCATCCGCACCGAGGGCGGCCGCTTTCACGCCTACAGCCAGAACCTGGACATCGCGCGCGGCGCCATCCGCTTCACCGGCGCGGTGGACAACCCCACGCTGGACATCATCGCCCTGCGCCCCATCTTCACCAGCGACCAGCGCGTGGGCGTGCAGGTGGCCGGCAGCGCCCTGCTGCCGCGCGTGCGCCTGTACAGCGAGCCGCCCCTGCCCGACAACCAGGCCCTGGCCTGGCTGCTGCTGGGCCGCGCCGCGCCCGCCACCGGCGCCGAGTCGGCCATGCTGCAATCCGCCGCCGTGGCCCTGCTGGGCGGGCGCCAGGGGCGCGGCCTGGCCGCGCGCTTCGGGCTGGACGAACTGAGTTTTTCGCGCGGCAGCGAGGGCACAGACAACGGTGACGGCAGCGTCGCCGGCGCCAGCGTCACCCTGGGCAAGCGTCTGTCGCAGCGCCTGTACGCGGCCTACCAGCACAGCCTGGCCGGCGCCAGCGGCGCGCTGCTGATCTTCTACGAGCTCTCGCGCCGCTGGAGCCTGCGCGCCCAGGCCGGCGAAAACGCGGCGCTGGACCTGATCTACCGGCTGTCCTTCGATTGAGGTGGCATCTTGTGCACCTGGATGAACACCAGGTTGGCCGCCCCCGGCTCGATCGAGAAGTAGCGCCCGGTCGGCGCCTCAGGCGTGCCGGGCTCGATGCGCAGCGTGGCGGCGCCGGGGCGCCAGCACTCGGCGTCCAGCACAAACACCTCGCCATCGGGCAGCGCCACCTGGATGGCCGCGGTGTCGATGCGCTGGCCGTCTGCGGCATGAAACACGAGATGGGGTTGGGTCATTGAGGGCTCCTGGTTGGACGGGCGACTTGAGCGCCGCGCTCTGCAAACCGATTTTCAAGCCAAATCGACGTCTTGCGCCCTCCTGTCGTGCGCGGAAAGCTATCAAATCATGAGCTTATCCGCAATCGCCCTGAGCCCGCCCGCCGATACAATGCCCCACCCCCGCCGCCGTAGTTCAATGGATAGAACGGGCGCCTCCTAAGCGCCAGATGCAGGTTCGATTCCTGCCGGGGGCGCCAGCCATCGACCGCCACCCGCATGTTCCCCGGCATGGCGGGTTTTTTTGCACACCACCGAACCGCGCTGATCAGGGCGCACCGCACAACCCACCAGAAACTCGACCGCCCCAACTGAAACCCTCGACATGAAGGAATCGCAGCACACCGAATGGAAAGCGCTCTGGCGCGACGACCACCTGCGCTGGGTGTGCGGCTTTGCCAATGCGGGCGGCGGTGTGCTGGTGATCGGGCGCGACGACAGCGGCCGGGCGGTGGGCGTGGCCGATGCGGCGCGGCTGCTGGAGGAGCTGCCCAACAAGATTCGCGACCTGCTGGGCATCGTGGTGGAGGTGCACCTGCGCGAGGAGGCGGGGCGCGAGACGCTGGAGATCGTAACGCCCGCCTACGACGCGCCGATCAGCTACCGGGGCCACTACCACCAGCGCAGCGGCAGCACCTTGCAAGAGCTGAAGGGCGCGGCGCTGGACCGCTTTTTGCTGCGCCGCTATGGCCGCACTTGGGACGGCTCGCCATTGCCCGGCATTGCGCCCGATGCGCTGACTGCTGATGCGTTCACCAGCTTTCGCCGCCTGGCGACGCACAGCGGCCGGCTGGACGCCGCTGCGCTGAATGAACCCGACGCCGGCCTGCTGGACAAGCTGCAACTGGCCGAGGGCCGTTACCTCAAGCGCGCCGCGGTGCTGCTGTTTCATCCCGAGCCGACACGCTGGGTGACGGGCGCTTTTGTGAAAGTCGGTTTTTTCCGCGCCGCGTCCGATCTGGTGTATCACGACGAAATCACGGGCCACCTGTTTGACCAGGTGCACAAGACCAACGACCTGCTGCTGACCAAGTACCTCAAGGCAGCGGTTGGCTACGACGGTCTGGTTCGGGTGGAGCGCTTTCCGGTGCCGCGCGAGGCCTTGCGCGAGGCCCTGCTGAATGCGCTGATCCACCGCGACTACACCAACACGGCGCCGATCCAGATTCGCGTTTATGACGACCGGCTGGTGCTTTGGAACCCGGCCGTTCTGCCCGAGGGCTGGACCGACAAAACCCTGCTGGAGCCGCACACCTCGCAGCCGCCCAACCCGCTGGTGGCCAATGCCTTCTTTCGTGCCGGCGAGATCGAGGCCTGGGGGCGCGGCATCGAGCGCATTTTTTTGGCCTGCCGCGAGGCGGGCACGCCCATGCCGCGGCTGCGCTGGGATGGCGGTGGCTTGTGGACGGAGTTCGCATTCGACGAGACGTATTTGCAAGCCATGGGAGCGGCGCCCAGTGCGGAGGGCCAAAAAACGCCGGTGAAAACGCCGGTGAAAACGCCGGTGAAAACGCCGGAGCGGCTGCTGGCGTTCCTGCAAACCCACCCAACGGCAAGCTTGGTCGAAGCCGCATCCAGACTGGGTATGTCGGCAAGCGCCATGGAGCGCGCGGCACGCAAGCTGCGAGACGAAGGCCGGCTGCGCTACACCGGGCCGCAAAAGGGCGGGCAGTGGCAGGTGCTGCAATGACCACACCGGCTTGCCACGACCGGCGCGAGGGGTTGCAGTGGGTCGACACGCTCCGCAAGGTCGCCGCGCGATTGCGGGCAAACTCACCCCTCGCGTAACGCGATTCCATTCCATGCCCGCCTACTCCTTCGAAGCCCTGCAAGCCGACGGCCAGACCCGCAAGGGCGTGATCGAGGCCGACACGGCGCGGCTGGCGCGCGCGCAGCTGCGTTCGCAGGCGCTGGTGCCGCTGGCGGTGGAGCCGGTGACCGGCCGCGCCGACAGCCTGCTCAGCCGGCCCATCGCGGGCGGGCGCGCCTTGGGTGGCACCCGGCTGGCCATCTTCACGCGCCAGCTCGCCGGGCTGGTCGCATCCGGCCTGCCGCTGGAGCGCGCCCTGTCGGCGCTGTCCGACGAGGCCGAGGACGACAGGCAGCGCAACCTGATCGCCAGCCTGCGCGCCGAAGTCAACGCCGGCGCCCCGTTGGCGCGCGCCATGGCGCAGCAGCCGCGCGAGTTCTCGCCGGTCTATACGGCGGTGATCGCCGCCGGCGAGCAGGGCGGACACCTGGGCGACGTGCTCGAGCGCCTGGCTGACGACCTGGAAGAGCGTCAGGCCCTCAAGTCCAAACTGATCGGTGCCGCCCTGTATCCGGCCATCGTCACCCTGGTGGCGATCGTGATCGTGATCTTTCTGGTCAGCTACGTGGTGCCGCAGGTGGCCACGGTGTTTGCCGGCACCCAGCACGCGCTGCCCGTGCTGACGGTGGCCATGCTGGCCATCAGCGACTTCGTGCGCGGCTGGGGCTGGTGGCTGCTGGGTGTTTTTGTTTTGATAGCTGTTGGCGCCCGCTGGGCGCTGACGATCGCCGCTTTTCGTCAAAAATTCGACGCCGCTTGGCTGCGCCTGCCGCTGGTGGGCCGCCTGGCACGCGGCTACAACGCGGCGCGCTTTGGCGCCACGCTGGCCATGCTGGCGGCCGCCGGCGTTCCCATCCTGCGCGCGCTGCAGGCGGCCAGCGAGACGCTGCACAACACGGCCATGCGCGCCGACGCCGAGGACGCCCTGGTGCTGGTG
This sequence comes from Burkholderiaceae bacterium, assembly GCA_041396485.1. Classification (GTDB taxonomy): domain Bacteria; phylum Pseudomonadota; class Gammaproteobacteria; order Burkholderiales; family Burkholderiaceae_C; genus Ottowia. The sequence goes on from JAWKYM010000004.1 coordinate 254,583, forward strand.
CGCGAGGGCGCGCCGCTGGCGGCCGCGCTGGCGCAGAAGAAGCGCTTTCCGGGCCTGCTGGCCATGTTTGCCCGGCTGGGCGAGCAGACCGGCCAGCTGCCCCTGATGCTGCAGCGCGCCAGCACCCAACTGTCCACCGAGGTGCAGCGCCGCGCCATGCAGCTGGCCACCGTGCTGGAGCCGCTGCTGATCGTCGTCATGGGCGTGGTGGTGATGCTGATCGTGCTGGCGGTGATGCTGCCGATCATCCAGCTCAACCAGTGGGTGAAGTAGCCGGCGCCCCCGCCCTCCCGGCGCGCTGATGCCCCAAGCCGGGCTGGGCGCGTCCTCCTCCTCTCCCACGTCGCCATCTGCCCCGCCTGCGCCCGGGCCGACCTGCCCGAAATCAATTTTTCGTTGCGAATGATTCGCATTTGCATATAATCGCGGCTTCACTGCCAGCAAGCCAGCCGCCAGACGAGTTCTCGCCCGGCCTTGGCCCGACCGGCGCCAGCCAGCCTCCCTCTCACCCCATGCACGCCGTGCACCAGGAGGCTGTCCATGTCCCTTGTCGAAATCGTCCAGCGCCGCGCCGCGCACAGCAAAACGCGCGCCAACACGCGTCCCCGCCCCGGCCACGCCGCAGCATTCTCTGCGCGGTCCGCGTCCATTCCACTGCTTCTGGCGTCCGGTGTCCTGCTGTCACCGGACGCCCTGGCTCAGGCACCGGCCACCGAACCGGATGCCGCGGCCGACGCAACAGCCCAGGTGGCGCAAGCGCCCGCCGGCGCGGGCGGCAATCTCCCCGCCGTGGTGGTGACCGGCTCGCGTGCGGAGCGCGACGTCAAGGAAGTGCCGGCCACCATCGACACGATCACCGCCGAGCAGATCGAGGAGCTCCAGATCACCAACATCCGCGAGGCGGCCGAGCTGGTGCCCAACGTGTCGGTCGAGCGGCGCTCCAACCGCATGAGCCTGGCGGGCAGCTCCACCGACGGCCGCGCGGGCAACGCCGGCTTCAACATCCGCGGGCTGGACGGCAACCGCGTGCTGATGCTGGTGGACGGCATTCGCGCGCCGCGCAACTACAGCTTTGGCGGCGCCAGCCGCGACAACGTGGACTTCGGGCTGATCGATCGGGTCGAGATCATCAAGGGCCCCTCATCGGCGCTCTACGGCTCGGACGGCATTGGCGGCGTGGTGCAGTTCTTCACGCGCGACCCGGCCACCTACCTGAAGGGCGGCAAGACCTTCGGCGGCGAAGCCGGCGTGGGCTACGAGGGCGACAGCGACGCCCGGCGCGTGGGCGCCACCCTGGCGGGCCAGGCCGGGCCCTCGCTGCAGTGGCTGCTGGCGGGCAGCTTTGCGCGCGCCCATGCGCTTGAAACCCGGGGCGACAATTTCAGCGCCTCGCCCCTGCGCACCGCGGCCGACCCCGAACGCGGGCGCAACCAGGCGCTGCTGGGCAAGCTGGTGTGGCAGCCCAGCGCCTGGCAAAAGCACACCTTCACCGGTGAATATGTCGAGAAGAAGACCGAACTCGACCTGCTGTCGCAGTACGGCGCGGTCTCGCGCGGCATCACCACCACCAGCGCGCGCGGCGCCACCGACAACGGCCGCCAGCGCCTGAGCTGGCAGGGCCGATTCGACCTGGGCGCAAGCTGGGTCGATACGGTGCGCACCACGCTGGCCTACCAGCGCTTTCGCTCCGAGGAGCAGTACGAGAACACCCGCCTCGGCGTGCCGGGCCAGGTGCGCGACACGCTGGACCACGAGAACACGCTGCAGGCCAACGTGCAGTTCGAGAAAACCCTGCGCGGCGGCGCGCTGGCCCACAAGCTCGCCTGGGGACTGGATGCCACGCGCATCACGGCCGACAACCTGCAGACCGGCGTCACGCCGCCGGCGGGCGAACACTTTCCGCTCAAGCGCTTTCCCGACACCACCGAGACCAGCTACGGCCTGTTCGTGCAGGACGAGATCATCGGCGACGGCTGGAGCGTGATTCCCGGCCTGCGCTGGGACCGCTACTCCATCCGCGCCGACCAGGCCGGCTTCTCGGGCACCGCCACCTCCAAGTCCGGCTCGGCCCTGTCGCCGCGGCTGGGCGCCACGCTGGACCTGAGCCGGGACTGGACCCTGTACGGCCAGTACGCCACCGGCTTTCGCACGCCCGGCGCCGACCAGCTGAACCGCTTCTTCGAAAACCCGATCGGCTTCTACCGCACCGTCCCAAACCCCAACCTGAAGCCCGAGAAGGCGCAGCATGTCGAGTTCGGCCTCAAGGGCCGGGGCGAACGCTGGTCGCTGGGCGCCGCGGTGTTTCATGGCCGCTACCGCGACTTCATTCTCGACAACCAGCTCGTCGCCGGCAGCGGCCGGCCGGGCGATCCGCTGGTGTTCCAGGCCATCAACATCGGCCGCGCCACCATCAGCGGCTTCGAGCTTGCGGGCGAATGGCGCCTGCCGCGCGATGCCTCGGACTGGCAGTGGTCGCTGCCGGCCGCGTTCGGCATGGCGCGCGGCAAGGACCGGGACACCGGCGCGCCGATCAACACCATCCAGCCGGCGCGCCTGAACCTGGGCGTGCGCTACGCGCAGCCCGACTGGAGCGTGCGCCTGGACGTGACGCACCGCATGGCCAAGAAGGCCAGCCAGGTGGACGACACGCTGGCGCCGGCGGCGTCGCAGTTCTTGCCGGGCTCGTCCACCACGCTGGATCTGGGCGGGCAATGGCGACTGTGGCGCGACGGCAGCGGGCGCGATCTGCGCCTGACGGCCGCCATCCACAACCTCACCAATCGCAAGTACTGGCGCTGGAGCGACGTGCAGGGGCTGGCCTCCAACCTGCCCACGATCGACGCCTGGAGCCAGCCCGGCCGCAGCGTCAGCGTGACGCTGGTGGGCCGTTTCTGATTTTTTTCCAAGGAGCAATGGCATGACCGACATGACCCCCGAGCAGATTCGCACGCGCTTTGCCGAACAGCGCGCCCTGGGGAAGCGCGCGCGCGACGCCGCGCACGCAATCGGCCTTTCGGAGGGCGCGGCGGTGGCCGCCCACGTGGGCGCGCCCGCCAGCGGGCCGGTGGCGCGCGTGATGCAGCGCGACTGGGTGGCGCTGCTGCAGGCGCTGGAGCCCTGCGGACCGCTGCTGGCGCTGACGCGCAACGACACCACGGTGCACGAAAAGACCGGCGTCTACAGGAACGTGTCGGGCAACAGCCAGCGCATGGGCATTGCGCTGGGCGAAGAGATCGACCTGCGCCTGTTCTTCGCCCATTGGCACGCCGCGTTCGCGGTCACGGAGCTGGCTGCCAACCCCGGCAACCGCGCCGAACCGAGCCTGCAGTTCTTCGACGCGCACGGCCTGGCGATTCACAAGATCTACGTGCGCGAGGCCACCGACCGGGCCGCCTGGCACGCCGTGCTGGAGCGCTTTGCGGACCCCTCGGGCGAGCCCGTCGCGTTCACGCCCGCACCGCCGCCCGCCGCGCCGCGCGCCGACAGCACCGTGGACCGGGACGCGCTGCTGCGCGACTGGGCGGCGATGGAAGACACGCACGACTTCTTCGGCCTGCTGAAGATGCACAAGGTGGAGCGCCAGCAGGGGTTGCGCCTGGCCGAAGGCCGCTTCACGTACCGGCTGACCACGGACGCCGTGCGCGCCCTGCTGCTGAACGCCGCGCTGGAGGGCACGCCCATCATGTGCTTCGTGGGCAGCGGCGGCTGCACGCAAATCCATTCGGGCCCGGTCCAGCGCATCGAGCCGATGGACATTCGCGGCACGCAGTGGCTCAACGTGCTCGACCCGGGCTTCAACCTGCACCTGCGCGAGGACGCGATCACCGACGTGTGGGTGGTGGAAAAGCCCACCACCGACGGCGTGGTGACCTCGGTCGAGGCGTTCGACGGCACCGGCGAAGTGATGGCCATGTTCTTCGGCGTGCGCAAGCCCGGCGCGCCCGAGCTGGAGGCCTGGCGCGCGCTGGTGCGCGAGCTGCCCCGACTCGACGCAGCCACCGCGCTGGCCTGACGTCATGGCCCGCACCCCGATGAACATGCCCAACGCCCGCATGCCGGCGTCACGCACCCGGCGTGCGGCGCTGGCCGGGCTCGGCGCGCTGGCGCTGAGTCCATGGTCGCGCGCGCGGGCCACGGCGGCGCCGCGCCTGGTCACGCTGGGCGGCTCGATCACCGAGATCGTCTATGCGCTGGGCGCCGAGGCGCAGCTGGTCGGCACCGACAGCACCAGCTTCTATCCGCCGGCGGCCGCCAAGACGCCCAAGGTGGGCTACTTTCGCCAGCTGTCGGCCGAGGGCATTCTCTCGCTGCGCCCCGACGCCATCGTCGGCACCGACGACATCGGACCGCCGGCGGTGGTCGAGCAGCTGCGCAGCGCGGGCGTCCAGGTGGAGCTGGTCCGCGCCGACCACAGCTGGGGCGAGGTGCAGCGCAAGCTGCAGGCCGTGGGCCGCGCCTGCGGGCGCGCGGCGGCGGCGCGCGCGCTGCAGGCCGGACTGGACGATCAGTGGCGTGCCGTGCAGGCGGAAGTGGCGGCATTTCAGGGCACCCCGCCGCGCGTGCTGTTCATCCTGGCGCATTCGCAGTCGCCGCGCGTGGCCGGCACCAAGACGGCGGCCGACGCCATGATCCGCTTCTTCGGCGGCATCAACGCCATGCAGGGTTTCGAGGGCTATCGCGCCCTCACGGCCGAAGGCCTGGCGCAGGCCGCGCCCGACGTGATCCTGACCACCGACCAGGGGCTGCAGGAGCAGGGCGGCGCCGACACCTTCTGGCGCCGGCCCGAACTGGCACTGACCCCCGCCTACAAGAGTCGCGCGCTCGTCACGCTGGATGCGCTGGAGCTGATCGGCTTTGGCCCGCGGCTGCCGCAGTCGGTGCGCACCCTGCATCGCCGCGTGGTGCTGGGCGACAGAACGTGAGCCGCCCATGAGTGTCGTGCTCGATCCACCCGTGTCCGCGCGTCCGGGTTGGCGCTGGCCGGCTGCCGCCTGGCGCCAGCCGGCGACGGTGTGGACGCTCGGTGGCCTGCTGTTGCTGCTGACGGCAGTCTGGTCGGCCGGCCGAGGCGCCTACGCCATCGATGCGCAGCTTCTGCCCGGCATCGTCTGGCGGGCGCTCACCGGCCAGGGCGACGGCAGCACGGCGGCGCTGGTGTTTGCGCACATCCGGCTGCCGCGCCTGCTGCTCGGCCTGGCGGCCGGCGCCGGGCTGGGCGTGGCGGGCGCGCTGATGCAGGGCCTGTTTCGCAACCCGCTGGCCGACCCCGGCCTGATCGGCGTCAGCAGCGGCGCGGCGCTGGCGGCGGGCGTGGCGATCGTGCTGGGTGCGCAGTTCTGGCCCGAGCTGCCGCGTGGCATCGGCAGCTGGCCGTTGATCCTGGCGGCGTTCGCGGGCGGGCTGGTGGTGACGATGCTGATCTATCTGCTGGCGCAGACCGGTGGCGGCACACATGTGACGCTGATGCTGCTGGCCGGCGTGGCCGTCAACGCGCTGGCCGCTGCCGGCATCGGCTACCTGAGCTACGTGGCCACCGACGAGCAGCTGCGCAGCCTGCAGTTCTGGCTGCTGGGCAGCCTGGGCGGCGCGCGCTGGAGCACGGTGCTGCCCGTGCTGCTGGTCAGCGTGCTCACCCTGCTGCTGGGCCTGGCGCTGGCGCGTACGCTGAACGCGCTGGCGCTGGGCGAGGCGCAGGCCGTGCTGCTGGGCGTACCGATCGAGTCGCACAAGCGTTGGTGCATCCTGGTCACGGCGACGGCAGTGGGCGCGGTGACGGCAAGCACCGGCATGGTGGGGTTCATCGGCCTGGTGGCGCCGCACATGGTGCGCCTGATGTTCGGGCCGGACCATCGCCTCGTGGTGCCCGGATCGGCGCTGCTGGGGGCCGTGCTGGTGCTGATCGCCGACAGCCTGGCGCGCACGGTGGCGGCGCCGGCCGAACTGCCACTGGGCGTGCTGACGGCGATGCTGGGTGCGCCGTTCTTCCTGTTTCTGCTGCGCGGCATGCGCGCGCGCCTGCCAGCATGAGCCACGGCATGACCGACGACGACAGCCTGAGCCTGCACGCCGCCTCCTTCGGCGTGGGCAAGACCACGCTGCTGCACGGCGTCAGCGCGCGCTTCGAGCCCGGGCGCGTCACGGCGCTGCTGGGCCCCAATGGCGCGGGCAAGACCACCTTGCTGCATCTGGCGGCCGGGCTGAACCGACCCGGCGCCGGCGCCGTGCACCTGGCGGGACGCCCGCTGGCGCAGTGGCCGTCCGCGCCCCTGGCGCGCACGCGCGCGCTGATGGCGCAGCACAGCGCGCTGGCGTTCGACTTTCGGGTCGAGGAGGTGGTGGCCCTGGGCCGCCACCCGCATCGGCACCAGCCCTCGCCGAACGAAGCGCACATCGTGCCCGCCGCCCTGGCCCAGGTCGATGCCACGCATCTGCACGGGCGGCGCTTCGGCAGCCTGTCGGGCGGCGAGCAGGCGCGCGTGCAACTGGCGCGCGTGATGGCGCAGCTGTGGGAGCCGGCGCCCGCCGCGGACGGCCGCCCGCAGGCCCGCTGGATGCTGCTGGACGAACCCATCGCGGCGCTCGACTGGGCCCACCAGATGCGGCTCATGGCGACCGTGCGCCAATGGGCGCACGAGCAGTACGTCGGCGTCGTCGCCATCGTGCACGACCTGAACATCGCCCTGCGCTACGCCGACGACGCGCTGGTGCTGGAGCGCGGCCGCGTGGTCGCCCAGGGCCCCTGCGTCGCCACGCTCACGCCGGCGCTGATCCGACGCGTGTGGGATGTGCACTGCCAGACGATCGATCTGGGCGATGGCGTGGCGCGGCTGATGGCCTGACGCGACCCGGCGGGGCGCGCCGCCAGCGCCCGCGGTATAACATCCGAGCCGTGCGCGCCGCCGGCCGCGAACATCAGCCCAAGCATGGACGGCGCCCGCCCGGATTGCGCCACCAGCTATCGTTTTTGATATGCCCATCTCTTTCGACGACAAGCTCGTGGTCGCGATCTCCTCGCGCGCCCTGTTCGACCTGGAAGAAGAAAACCGCGTGTTCGAGGGCGGCGACGCCGAGGGCTACATGCGCCTGCAGCTCGAGCGCCTGGACGTGCCGGCGCAGCCGGGCATCGCGTACTCGATGGTCAGGAAGCTGCTGCGCTTCAACGACGACGGCGTCGAGCGCGTGGAGGTCGTCATCCTCTCGCGCAACGACCCGGTTTCGGGCATGCGCATCTTCAGCTCCGGCGCGGCGCAGGCGCTGCGGCTGGAGCGCGGCGTGTTCACCCAGGGCCGCGCGCCGTTCGGCTACCTGCGCCCGCTGAACGCCGACATCTTCCTGTCGGCCAACGAGGGCGACGTGCGCGAGGCGCTGGCGGCGGGCTTTCCGGCCGCGCACGTGATGGTGGGCGCGCGCCCGGCCAGCACCGGCTATCCCGACGAGCTGCGCATCGCCTTCGACGGCGACGCCGTGCTGTTCTCGGACGAGGCCGAGCGCGTGTTCCAGCAAAAGGGGCTGGACGCCTTCCAGCGCCACGAAAAGCGCAAGGCCGACGAGCCGCTGCCGGCCGGGCCGTTCAAACCCTTCCTGGTGGCGCTGCACCGCCTGCAGCAATCGGCCGGCACGGGCATGCGCATCCGCACCGCCCTGGTCACGGCGCGCGGCGCGCCCGCGCACCGCCGCGCCATCCAGACGCTGATGCAGTGGAACATCCGCGTGGACGAGGCGATGTTCCTGGGCGGCCTGCCCAAGGGCGAGTTCCTGCGCGAGTTCGAGCCCGATTTTTTCTTCGACGACCAGAGCGGGCACATCCGCCAGGCCGCCGGCTTCGTGCCCGCTGGGCACGTGGCGGCAGGCGTTACAAATGGGCCCGCGCCCAAGGCAACCGGACGGCAGCCCCTGCGTTCCAATCGCGCATGACCTTGACCATCCGCATCCGCACCGCCGGGCTGTTGCTCGCCAGCGGGCTCGCCGCCAGCATCGTGCTGGCGCAGACCGCGCCGACGGCCGCTTCGGCGCCGGCCTCGGCCGCACCGGCCCAGGCCGCCAAGGCGCCCGGCAAGGGCGAGGCGCAGGCGCTGCAAATCTTCAATCTGCTCGACGCCAACGGCGACGGCCGCATCTCGCGCGCCGAGGCCGAGGTGGCGATTCGCATCAAGCCGTCGCTGGCCGACCTGTTTCAGCGCACCGACACCAACCACGACGGCTACCTGACGCAGGACGAAATCCGCGCCGAAGCCGCGCGCCAGAAGGCCGAACGCTAGGCCCGCCGCGCCCGCGAGGCGGCCGCGGCCGGCGCCGTGTCGCGTCCGTAAAGTTTGTAAAGCCGGTCGGCGCGCCAGCCACGACGCCCGTTGGCAGGAACGCAGGGGCCCCGTCCTTGCCGGCGCCCCCGGAACCATCGCCATGCCAGCCCTTTCCCCTCCGCTGTCGCGCCGCCATGTGCTGCGCCTTGCGGCCTGGGGCGCCACCGCCGTGGCGGCCCCTTGGGCGGGCGCCAGCACCGCGCCGGCTGCGCCCGCCGACACCTGGCGCGTGCTCTCGCGCCTGGGCTACGGCCCCACCCCGGCGCTGATCGATCAGGTGCAGCAGGCCGGCGGCCCGCGCGCTTGGGCGCTGGCGGCCATCGACCGCGCGTGGGCCGCCAGCCGGCAGCCGATGGCGCTGGGCGACGTGCCGGGCGGGTTCGACGCGCCGCTGCCCGAGATCTTTGCGCACGCCGCCGAGGAGCGTGCCGCGCGGCGCGCACGCCGGGACACCGCCGGCAGCCCATCGCCTTCGATGACGATCAACGGACCCGCCCCGCCCCCGGCGGACCTGCCGGCCCCCGATGCGAACGATCCGCTGCGCTACAGCGCCCGCATGCTGCGCCAGGCCTGCACCTGGCGGCTGGCGGCCAGCAGCCGCCCCGAGATCGAAAACCCGCTGCTGGCGCGCCTGAGCGAGTTCTGGTTCAACCACTTCAACGTGTCGGCCAGCAAGGGGCCCGTGCGGCCCTTTGCCGGCCACTACCTGGCGCAGGCCATGCGGCCGCACGCGCTGGGGCACTTCGAGCAGATCCTGCTGGCCAGCGCGCAGCATCCGGCCATGCTGTTTTATCTGGACCAGGTGCAAAGCGTGGCCGAAGGCACCATGCAGGGCGCACGCCGCCGCGGCCTGAACGAGAACTATGCGCGCGAGGTGATGGAGCTGCACACCCTGGGCGTGGGCAGCGGCTACACGCAAACCGACGTGCACGAGCTGGCGCGCGTGCTCACCGGCTGGACGGTGGCGCCGCGGGGGGCCAGCGGCTTTCGCTTTGCCCCCCGCCTGCACGACCACGGCATGAAGACCGTGCTGGGCCGCCGCTTTGGCGCCGGCGGCGCCAGCGACCCGCGCGGCGGCGAAGCCGAAGGCCGCGCCGCCCTGCGGATGCTGGCCGCCCACCCCGCCACCGCGCGCCGCGTGGCGCTGCGGCTGGCGCAGTGGTTCGTGGCCGACACGCCACCCGCCGCGCTGGTCGAGACACTGGCACAGCGCTTCCAGTCCAGCGGCGGCGACACGCGCGAGCTGCTGCGCACCCTGGTGCAGCACGCAGCCTTCTGGGACCCGGCCCAGCGCCTGTTCAAGACGCCCTACGACTACGCCGCCTCGGCCCTGACCGCCAGCGGCGGCCCGCAGGACGAGCGCGAAGTCAACCAGACCCTGGCCCTGCTGGCCGGCGCCGGCCAGCCCCTGCTGCGCTGGCCCACGCCCGACGGCTACAAGACCGACCGCGCGACCTGGCTGGCGCCCGAGGCGCTGACCCACCGCGCCGACTACGCCCTGCTGCTGGCCCGGCGCGATCCGCCGGTGGACTTTCTCGCCGCCTTCGCCCAGCCCGCCACGCGGCGCCACATCGACGCCCAGCCGCCGCGCCTGCGCGCCGGCCTGCTGCTGGCCAGTCCCGACTTCATGATGAAGTAGTTTCAAGCCCAATCGAGCTCCAGTGCCCGGTTCATGGGCGCAACCAGCTATCAGTCAAGGAGCAATCCATGCCCATCTCCAGCTCCCCCACTCGCCGCCGCGTGCTGGCGGGCGCCGCCGCGCTGGCGCTGGCCCCGCGCGCCTTTGCCCAGGCCGCACCCGGCATGCGCGGCGACGGCCGCCTGGTCGTCGTCTTCCTGCGCGGCGCGGTCGATGGGCTGTCGCTGTTCGTGCCCTGGGCCGACCCCGAATACGCCCGGCTGCGCCCCGGCATCGCGCTGCCCGCACCCGATGGCAGCGCGCAAGCCGCCCTCAAGCTGGACGCGCGCTTTGCCCTGCACCCCGCGCTGGCCGAGCTGCTGCCGCTGTGGCAGCAGGGCCGCCTGGCCGTCATCCCCGCCGCCGGCTCGCCCGACCCCACGCGCTCGCACTTCGATGCGCAGTACGACTGGGAGACCGCGCGCTTGGGCCACCGCAGCGACGCGCCCGGCTGGTTGAATCGCCTGGCGGGCCTGGCCGGCAGCGCCGGGCGCGTGCACGCCCTGGGCGTGGGCGAATCCAACCCGCGCATCCTGGCCGGCCCTGCGCACGTCAAGCTGGTGCGGCCCGGTCGCGCCGCGCAGCGTGCCGGCGCGCTGCAAAACCCGCAGGCGCGCGCGGCGCTGATGGCTCTGTACGACGGGCCGGACGATCTGTCCAAGGCTTTCCGCGAGGGCGCCGGCAGCCGCCTGCAAACCGCCCATGAGCTGCAGCGCGAAATGCAGGCGGCCGACAACGGCGCCGCCGCGCCCGATCGCCTGGTGCAGGACGCACGCAACCTGGGCACGCTGATGCGGCAAGAACGCAGCCTGCGCATCGGCTTCTTGTCGGCCGGCGGCTGGGACACGCATGCCAACCAGGGCAGCGCAAGCGGCCAGCTGGCCACCAACCTGCGCAAGCTGGGCGCCGCACTGGCACAACTGGCGCGCGACTTCGACGCGCCCGGCGACGTCATCGTGATGGCCAGCGAGTTCGGCCGCACCGCGTCTGAAAACGGCAGCCGCGGCACCGACCACGGCCACGGCAACGCCATGTGGCTGCTGGGCCCGCGCGTGGCCGGCGGCCGTTGGTGGGGCGAGTGGAGCGGCCTGGCCGCGGCCAACCTGCACGAGCAGCGCGACGTGCCGGTGCACCACGACTTTCGCGCCGTGCTGGCGCAGGTGCTGCGGCCCGGCTTCGGCCTGAGCGACGCGCAACTGGCCGAGGTGCTCCCGGACACCCGCTGGGATGCGCGGCTGGACGGCGTGCTGCGCCGCGCCTGAGCCTTCAGCGCTGCATCGTCAGGCGCAGCACGTCCAGCACGCGCTCGATCCCGGGCTCGGCCCAGTGGCTGACCAGCAGGCCCACCAGGCCGGCCGCGCCCACGGCCACCATCGACACCGCCAGCGTGCGGATGAGCAGCGGGCTGCGCGTGCGCAGCACGAAGCTGAGGCTGAACACCAGGCTGGTGAACGAGGCCAGCACGGCGCCCACGCCGGCCGTGATGGGCTCGATGTTGCCCTGCTCGGCCAGGGTGGCCGCCGCGGCCACCGCACTGGCACTGGACAGCAAGCCGCCGACCACGCTGACGACGTAGAAGCCCGCGTCGCCAAAGTGGCGCTGCGTGAGCGCGCCCACCACGTGCAGCACCAGGAAGATGGCGCCGTACTTGAGCGCCTGCGACAGCGAGAACGGGAGCTCCAGGTTGATCTCGGGCGCGGCCGCGGCCGGCGCACCGCGGCGCTGGCGCATGCTGCTGAACACCAGCGCCACGTTGACGAGGGCCATCAGGCCGAAGGCCGACAGCGCGCCCACCAGCGCCTGCGGCGCCAGGATCAGCAGCAGCGTGGCGTTGCGCGCCACCATGGCGGTGGTGGCCAGCAGGATGCCGCGATACGCCGTCGGCACAAAGGCTGCGCCGACCTCGCGCACCCGCTCGGACAGCTCGATCACGGTGAAGTTGCTGTTGATCAGGCCGCCGAAAAAGCCCGACAGCTCGGTGCCGCGCGTGCCGTACATCTTCCACAGCACGTAGTTGAAGAAGCCGATGCCGGCGATCAGGATCACCGTCACCCAGGCGTAGCGCGGCTCGATCAGGTTGCCCGGCCCCACGGTGCCGGTGGGCAGCGCCGGGTAGATCACGATGGCCAGGATCGCCAGCAGCAGCGCCGAGCGGATCTCGCCCTCGGACAGGCCCATGGAAAAGTCGGCCAGGCGCTCCTTCCAGGCCAGCAGCGCGGCGGCGATCACCATCACCGCCGCCGGCGGCAGCGTGTGACCCTGGCCGCACAGGATGCCCGACATGCAGGTCACCATCATGGCCGCCGAGGTGGTCAGCTCGGTGCCCTGATTGGCGCGCAGCGATGAAAGATTGAGCAAGATCGCCAGCAAGCCCGTCAGCACCAGCGCCGCCAGTCCGTAGGCCATGCCCAGCGCGCCGCCGATGGCCCCCAGCATGCCGATGAAGCCGAAGGTGCGCACCCCCGCCTCCTTGCCGCGGCGCTCGCGTTCCAGCCCGATCAGCAGGCCCAGCGCCAGCCCCAGCGCCAGCCGCATCAGGCTTTGCGAATAGGGCCAGTCGGCCTGCGGCAGGGTCAGGATCGGGTCGGGCATCAAAAACAGGAGTCCAAGAGCAAGCGCCTGGGCGGCGCACGGCCAGTATAGGCCGCGCGCGGCGTGGCGCGGCGCCCGTTACCATGCGCGCTGCCTCCCACCCGTGAAAGCCGTCCCCATGATCTGGTTCGACAAACTGGCCCGTCTCAAGCTGTTCCTGCGCCAGGTGCTGCATCTGTCAGCCCCCTACTTCGGCTCTGAAGAAAAATGGCGCGCGCGCGGGCTGCTGGCGGCCATCATCGTGCTGAACCTGGCCGCCGTGTACATGCTGGTGCAGATCAACACGTGGAACCGCAGCTTCTACGACGCGCTGCAAAACAAGAACGCCGCCGTGTTCTGGACCCAGCTGGGGCGCTTCACCTGGCTGGCGCTGATCTTCATCGTCATCGCGGTCTATCGCTTCTATCTCACGCAGCTGCTGCAACTGCGCTGGCGCGCCTGGATGACGCGCGACTTGATGCGCCGCTGGCTGACCGACCACGCCTTCTATCGCATGGAGCTGGGCCGCTATGCCGTGCCGGCGACCAGCGATCCAGCCGACGCCACCCGCCTGCCGCCCCCCGGCCAGCGCGTGCCCGACAACCCCGACCAGCGCCTGCAGGAAGACGTCAACCTGTTCACGGCGCAGACCGTGGGCCTGTCGATGGGCTTTCTCAATGCCGTGGTCACCCTGGTCAGCTTCGTCGGCATCCTGTGGGGGCTGTCGGGCAATTTCGCCTTCAACCTGGGCGGCCATGACTTCGACATCCCCGGCTACATGGTGTGGATGGCGGTGGTGTATTGCACCGTGGGCAGCGTGCTGACGCACTACATCGGCCGCCCGCTGATCGGTCTGAACTTCGAGCAGCAGCGGCGCGAGGCCAACTACCGCCACCACCTGGTGCGGGTGCGCGAGTACAGCGAATCGATTGCGCTGGACCAGGGCGAGGCGGTGGAAAACCGCAACCTCGATACGCGCTTTTCGGCCGTACTGAGCAACTACCTGCGCCTGATCAACAAGCAAAAGCAGCTGGTGGGCTTCACCAACCTGTTCGGGCAGGCGGCCGTGGTCTTTCCCTTCATCGTCGCGGCGCCGCGCTTTTTCTCGGGCGCCATCCAGCTGGGCGAGCTGATGCAGATCGCCAGCGCCTTCGACCGCGTGCAGGGCGCCCTGTCCTGGTTTGTCGACAACTACGACAGCCTGGCCGCCTGGCGCGCCACCACCGAGCGTCTGACCAGCTTCGAGGCCACGCTCACGCGCCAGGAAGGCGCTGCCCCGCACGTCGCGGCCGTGCCCGGCGCCGACGCCAACACCCTCACGGCCGACGCGCTCACGGTGGCCCTGCCCACCGGCGCCACCCTGGTGCAGGGCGCCACGCTGGCCATGAAGCCGGGTGAACACACGGTGCTGCAAGGCCCCTCGGGCAGCGGCAAGAGCACGCTGTTTCGCGCGCTGGCCGGCATCTGGCCCTGGGCCCAGGGGCGGGTGGCGCTGCCGGCGCACAGCATGTTCATTCCGCAGCGCCCCTACTTTCCCGACGGCAGCCTGCGCGACGCGCTGGCCTACCCCGAGCCGGCCAGCGGCTACAGCGATACAGAGCTGAAACAAGCGCTGCAGGACGCCCTTCTGCCGCGCCTGGCCGAGCGCCTGGATGAGCGCGACAACTGGACGCAAAAGCTCAGCGGCGGCGAGCAGCAGCGCCTGGCCATTGCCCGCGTGCTGCTGAAAAAACCCGCCTGGGTGCTGGCCGACGAGGCTACCAGCGCACTCGACCCCGAGGCCGAGCGCACGCTCTACGCGCGCCTGCGCGAACTGACCGAGCGCGCTGGCGGCGCCCTGCTGTCGATCGCCCACCGCGACAGCGTGGCGCAGTTCCATCAGCGGCGCTGGCAACTGGTGGCGCAAGGCGACGCGGCGCCGGCGCGCTATCGCATCGAGAGCAGCGCGGTGAGCTGATCAGAACCGGTAGCGGTAGAGCAGCTGCCAGAAGTCCATGCCCGGATTGGGCTGCTTGATGTCGGCGTTGGAGATGTGCTGCAGGCGCAGCCCCAGCGTGTGGCGCCCCTGCGCGCCCCACTGCCAGCCCAGACCCAGCTGATCCGAGAACTGAAACGCCGTGCTCAGCCGATGGGCGCCCACGTGCGTGTGCGACAACATGCGCACGCCGATCGAGCCTTCGACAAAGAACACCGTGTGCGCGCCGCCCAGCGGCCGCTCCAGCCGCAGCACGGGCGAATAGCCCAGCTCCAGCACGTCGGGCGCGTCGGGCACGCGCCAGGTGGCCAGCTCGGCCTCGTGGCGCAGCCGCAGGCGCCAGTGCGCGCCCTGCCACAGCGGCTCGGGCTGCGTCCAGCCCAGCACCAGGCCCAGCTTGCGGACCTGGTGCTTGCCGGTGCCAGCGGTCAGCGCCAGGTCCAGTCCTTGGTCCGCCTGCGCGGCGGGCGCGCCCAGCCCCAGGGCTGCGGCCAGTGCCAGCGCCAGCGCGCCGGCCGCCACCCGCTGCGGGCACCGGGGCCGGCGGCCCGATGTGGTGAAAGCGCGCGGTGTCATGGCGGGCAGTATCCGGCCACCGCGCCGCGGGTGCAACCGGCTGGCCCGCATCCGGGCCGGTCGCAGGGTTCAAGGCAACGCTGAACAAGTCCCCTGCGCGCATCGCATCTCTGCTTTGGGCGGTCTGCGGCGTTGCAAATACTCGCCATAGCTGTGGCTATGGCTGCGTTTTGCGCCTTGCATCCCATCCCAAACCAGAGCGCGCTGCATCGCGAGAACTTATTCAGCGTCGCCTCAACCGCCGCCGCGCATCTCCGGCCCATCGGGGTCGGGGCCGATCTCGGTGCGCTGCACGCGCATGTCGGGGCCGAAGAACACGTTGAAGGCCTTGGTGGTGCTGGGGGGCTCCAGGAACTTCCAGGTCCACACCGTTTGGTTCTTGAGTGGCAGGGGCAGCTGCTGCGCGGGCTTGCCCAGCCTGCGGCGCACGTCCTCCACGCCCTGGCCGGGCTGCACACGGGCGAAGTTCTCGGGCGTCAGCACCTGGCGCAGCGCGCTCATCTTGCCATCGGCGCCGATGGTGATCATGTAGTTGCGCAGGCCCGCCGGCTGGCGGTTGTACTCGTAGGTCCTGGCGCCGCCGGCCTCGGGCCAGACGCGCTCGGGCTGGCCAAAGCGCTGCACCACGTCGGCCTCGGTGGAGACGCCCTCGTGCAGCTCGCTGATGGCCTGCGGATCGCAGGCGCCCAGGCCCAGCGCGGCGCCCAGCAGGGCGATCAGGCCCCAGCGGGGGCGGCGGGTGGCAGGTTTCATCGTGAATCGGCCCCGGTAAAATCGACAGATTGCGTTTGTAACGCACGGCGCCCGGTCCGCGCGCACGCCCGCCCCGATTCACCTGCACAAAACCATGTCGCTCGCCAAATTCTTTGCCCGCCCGCACTACACGTCCGAGGCCACGAACTTCATCCAATCGCTCAAGCAGCAGCGCCCCGAGCTGGAGCAGGGCCAGCGCCAGGGCCGCGCCCTGCTGTGGGACAAGCGCATCGACCGCGAGCAGCAGGCCGACCTGCGCGCCGGGCGCGTGGCGCAGACGGCCTACGTCTACTACGCGTATTCGCCCAAGCCCGGCACGCATCCGAGCGCGCCCGACGTCGAATGAGCGCCTGAGCCCCGCCCGGGCATGAGCGCCGCGCCGGGCCGCCCCCAAGCCAGCTCGCACCGCAGTGCGAAGCACGAAGGTACCCCAGTGCCCCCCCCCGACACCACCGAGCTGCCGTCCCCCACGGACGGCCCCGCCCTGCTGCCCGAGATGGTGGATCACGTGGCCGTGGCACGCCTGTACGGCGAGCCGCTGTTCGCGCTGCCGCAGGATCTGTACATCCCGCCCGATGCGCTGGAAGTGTTCCTGGAGGCCTTCGAGGGCCCGCTGGACCTGCTGCTGTACCTGATCCGCAAGCAGAACTTCAACATCCTCGACATCCCGATGGCGGCGGTCACGCGCCAGTACCTCAGCTACGTGGAGGAGATCCGCAGCCGCAATCTGGAGCTGGCGGCCGAGTACCTGCTGATGGCCGCCATGCTGATCGAGATCAAGTCGCGCATGCTGCTGCCGCCGCGCAAGAGCGCCGAGGGCCAGGAGCCCGAGGACCCGCGCGCCGAGCTGGTGCGCCGCCTGCTGGAGTACGAGCGCATCAAGCTGGCCGCCGCGCGCCTGGCCGAGGTGCCGCAGTTCGGCCGCGACTTCCTGAAGGCGCAGGTGTTCGTGGAGCAGGCGCTGCAGCCGCGCTTTCCGGACGTGGCGCTGGCCGACCTGCAAGGCGCCTGGGCCGACATCCTGCGTCGCGCCCGGCTGGTGCAGCACCACAAGATCTCGCGCGAGGAGCTGAGCGTGCGCGAGCACATGTCCATCGTGCTCAAGAAATTGCAGGGCCGGCGCTTCGCCCCCTTCGAGGATTTGTTCGACCCCGCGCGGGGCGTGCCCGTGCTGGTGGTCACGCTGATCGCGCTGCTGGAGCTGGCCAAGGAAACCCTGGTCGAGGTCACGCAGGCCGAGGCCTACGCCCCCATCTACGTGCGGCTGGCCTTCACGCCGGCGGCGTGATGCTCCCCGTTTGATAGCTACCCGCGCTTTACCTAGGCGGGCCAGAACCCCATCGGGCTACAAAAGCTCGCCCTTGGGGTCGCGCCCCATCAGCGCCGCCACCGCCTCCACCGGCTTGAGCTGGCCGTCCAGCAGTGCCACCACGCATTCGGTGATCGGCATGTCCACGCCCAGGTGGCGCGCGCGCTGCAGCACGGTGTGGGCGCTGTACACGCCCTCGGCCACGTGGCCCAGCGACTGCACCGCCTGCGCCAGGCTCTTGCCCTCGGCCAACAGCAGGCCGACGCGGCGGTTGCGGCTCAGATCGCCCGTGGCCGTCAGCACCAGGTCGCCCAGGCCCGACAGGCCCATGAAGGTCTCCGGCTGCGCGCCCAGCGCCACACCCAGGCGGGCGATCTCGGCCAGGCCGCGGGTGACCAGCGCCGCGCGCGCATTCAGCCCCAGGTTCAGGCCGTCGGCCAGGCCGGTGGCGATGGCCAGCACGTTCTTTACCGCGCCGCCCACCTCCACGCCCACCCAGTCGTCGTTGGCGTACACGCGCAGCGTGGGGCCGTGAAAGGCGCTCACCATGGCGTGCCGCACCGCGGGCCAGCGGCTGGCCGCCACCAGCGCGGTGGGCTGGCCGCGCGCGACTTCCTGCGCAAAGCTGGGGCCCGAGAGCACGCCGGCCGGCAGCTCGGGCGCCACCTGGCGCGCGATCTCGTGCGGCATCAGCCCGAAGGGATGCGGCGCCGCCGCGTCCTGCGCCGGCTCGAAGCCCTTGCACAGCCAGCCCAGCGGCACGCGCACGTCGCGCAGCAGTCCCAGCGTGGCGCGCAGGCCGGCCACCGGGGTGGCCACGATGATCAGATCGGCCTGGGCCGCGGCGTCCAGCAGCGTGGGCACGTCGGCGCCGCGCAGCGCCAGCTCGCGCGGCAGCGGAATGCCGGGCAGGTAGCGCGCGTTCTCGCGCGTGCGTTCCATGGCCTCGGCCTGCGCGCCGTCGCGCGCCCACAGCACCACCTGGTGGGCGGCGGGATTGCGCGCCGCACTGACGGCCAGGGCAGTGCCCCAGGCGCCGGCGCCGATAACTATGATTTTCATAGCTGCTCGCGCTTGATCGGTGGGCGCCAGAGGCCGATTTGGCTTGAAATTATTGCGTGGTGGCGGGCGCCTGGGCCTGCGCGGCCTGCTGCTGCTCGTACATGGCCTGGAAGTTGATCTCGGCCAGGTGCACCGGCGGAAAGCCGCCGCGCTGGATCAGATCGGCCACGTTGCTGCGCAGGTAGGGATAGACGATCTGCGGGCAAGCCACGCCGATGATGCCGGCCAGCTGCTCGTCGGGCACGTTGCGGATTTCGAAGATGCCGGCCTGTTTGCACTCGGCCAGGAACACCGTCTTGTCGGCGATCTTGGACTGCACGGTGGCGGTGACGGCGATCTCGAAGATGCCCTCGGCCACGTTCTCGGCGTTCACGCCCAGGTTGATCTCCAGCGCCGGCTGCTCGGGCTCCAGCAGGATGGCGGGCGAATTGGGCTGCTCCAGCGACGCTTCCTTCAGATAGACGCGCTGGATGTTGAACACGGGATCCTGATCGGCCATGGGGACTCTCGGTTAATGGGAAAAAAGTGAGGCGGATGGCGGCAGCAGCCAGTGGCCCACCCGCCCTGCCGCGGAATTATCTCAGGCGCTCAGGAGGCCAGCGGAGCCACCCGCGGCGTCCAGCGCCATCAGGTCGTCGCAGCCGCCCACGTGGGTGGCGCCGATGAATCTGCGGCACGGTGCGGCGAGCTGACGCGCCATCATGCGCAGGCGCTGCTCGGGCTGCAGATCGACGCGGATTTCCTCGTAGTCGCTCGCCGCGCGCGGCCAGCAACTGCTTGGCGGATGCGGTAAGGGCGGTGCCCGTGGTGTAGACGGTGATGGGGGAGCATGGCGGCGCTCGCGTGGCTCAGGAGCGCTCGATATGGGCGGGTGCAGCCTCGCGCCAGCTACTGTGCCGCCGGCCAGGACCTCGGCCTTTTCGTGGCCAACACTGCGCTGTGGCCACCGCGCGGCGCCCGCCTCCGAGGCGCACACCATGATCAGGGCAAGGCCTTGCTTGTTCTTGACCGCGCCGGGCAGCTTGGCCTCCAGCTCGCTCATCGGGATGCTGCGCACCGCCCATGGCCGGCGGCAAATTCGTCGGGCTGGCGGGTGTCGATCACCACGCCGCCTGGGTTGATGCGCTGCACCGCCGCCGCCGGCGACAGGCTCCGCCGGCGCCGCCCTGCAGCAGCGGCCGGGCCAGCATGCCACCGCCCGGACCAGGGCAACCAAATCCGAGGCCAGTTGGCTATCTTGAAATCCACGTTGTCCATCCTTCGAGCAAGGGTGCCGCCAGGCGGCCGACGCCGACCATCGACGCGGCGATCAATCCGGCATTTTAAAATGCCGGATGGCCATCGCTGCGCACCCGGCGATGACGCTTTTCCTTCTGCGCCGCCTTCTGCCCCCATCCGCCCCATGCACAAGGTGTCCTGATCCGCCACGGCGAATCCACCTGGAACCTGGAAAACCGCTTCACCGGCTGGACCGACGTCGACCTGACGCCCACCGGCGCGGAGCAGGCGCGCCAGGCCGGCCGCCTGCTGAAGGCCGAGGGCTATGCGTTCGACCTGGCCTGCACCAGCGTGCTCAAGCGCGCCATCCGCACCCTGCACCTGACGCTGGACGAGATGGACCGCCTGTGGCTGCCCTCGCAAAAGCACTGGCGCCTGAACGAGCGCCACTACGGCGCGCTGCAGGGCCTGAACAAGGCCGAGACGGCCAAGAAATACGGCGAGGCGCAGGTGCTGACCTGGCGGCGCAGCTACGACACGCCGCCGCCCGCGCTGACACCGGACGATCCGCGCTGCGAGCGCAGCGACCCGCGCTATGCCCACCTGCAGCCCAGTGACGTGCCGCTGACCGAGTGCCTGAAGGACACCGTGGCGCGCGTGCTGCCGTACTGGAGCGCGGTGCTGGCGCCCGAGATCCGCGCCGGCCGCCGCCTGTTGTTGGTGGCGCCGCTTAACTCGATCCGCCGCGCTGGTCAAGTACCTGGACAGCATCTCCGACGCCGACATCGTGGGGCTGAACATCCCCAACGGCATCCCGCTTCGGTGTACGAGCTGGACGACGCGCTGCGCCCCCTGCGCCACTATTACCTGGGCGACGCGCAGGCGGCCGACAGGCGGCGGCGGCGGTGGCGCGGCAGGCCGCGGCTGGGCGCCGCGCGGCGGAACTTACTCCCCGGCGGGCCACACCAAATCAAGCCGCCACCCGAACCCTGTATATTGAGCGCTTGCGCCACGAAAGCCCCGTCATCATGAGTCAGAAATCCAAGATCGCCGGCTGGATCGCCGTCGGTGCGCTGGCCGGCGCGTTGACCACCGTTTCGCTGCAAACGGTGGCGCGCGGCACGCTGGCGCCGCTGCCGCTGGAGCAGCTGCAGCAACTCGCCGCCGTGTTCAGCCTGATCAAGACCGACTACGTCGAGCCGGTGGACGAGAAAAAGCTCATCACCGATGCCATCTCGGGCATGGTGTCGGGGCTGGACCCGCACTCGCAGTACTTCGACAAGAAGTCCTACAAGGAATTTCGCGAGGGCACCACCGGCCGCTTCGTCGGCGTGGGCATCGAGATCACGCAGGAAGACGGCTTGGTCAAAGTGGTCTCGCCCATCGAAGGCTCGCCCGCCGACAAGGCCGGCCTGAAGTCGGGCGATTTGATCACCATGGTCGACGGCACTGCCGTCAAGGGCATGTCGCTGAACGACGCCGTCAAGCGCATTCGCGGCGAGCCCGGCACCAAGGTGCGTTTCACCATCTGGCGGCGCGACGAGAACCGGACCTTCCCGGTCACCATCACGCGCGAGGAAATCCGCACGCAATCGGTCAAGGGCAAGGTCATCGAGCCGGGCTACGCCTGGATTCGCGTGTCGCAGTTCCAGGACCGCACGGTCGACGACTTCGTGGCCAAGCTCGACGACATCTACAAGAAGGACCCCAGCCTGAAGGGCCTGGTGCTGGACCTGCGCAACGACCCGGGCGGCCTGCTGGACGCGGCCGTGGCCGTGTCGGCCGCCTTCCTGCCCGAGGGCGCCACGGTGGTCACCACCAATGGCCAGATCGAGGAAAGCAAGGCCGTCTACAAGGCGCTGCCCGAGGACTACATGCGCCGGCGCGGCGCCGACCCGCTGGCCAGCCTGCCGGCTGCCGTCAAGAAAGTGCCCCTGGTGGTGCTGGTCAACGGCGGCTCGGCCTCGGCCAGCGAGATCGTGGCCGGTGCGCTGCAGGACAACAAGCGCGCCGTCATCATGGGCAGCCAGACCTTCGGCAAGGGCTCGGTGCAGACCGTGCGGCCGCTCGGCCCCGACACCGCGCTCAAGCTGACCACCGCGCGCTACTACACGCCCAGCGGCAAGACCATCCAGGCCAAGGGCATCGTGCCCGACATCATGGTCGACGACACCGCCGAGGGCAGTCCCTTTGCCGTGCTGCGCATGCGCGAGGCCGACCTGGAGCATCACCTGAGCGGCAGTGGCCCGGAAGTCAAGGACCCGGCCCTGAGCAAGGAACGCGAGGAGGCGCTCAAGAAGCTGGAGAACGAATCGCCCAAGGCAGCCGCCCAGAACCGTCCGCCCGAGTACGGCAGCGCGAAGGACTTCCCGCTGGAGCAGGCCCTGGCCAAGCTCAAGGGCGAGCCGGTCAAGGTCAGCACCACGCTGGTCGAGCGCAAGGAAGAGTCGAAGTCGGAATAAGCCCGGCGGCCGCCCCGCGCGGCCCGCCCGCGCCGCCCATGGACGACTCGCAACTGCTGCGCTACTCGCGCCATGTGCTGCTCGATGACATCGGCATCGAAGGCCAGCAGAAGCTGCTGGCCGCCCACGCACTGATCCTGGGCGCGGGCGGACTGGGCTCACCGGTGGCGCTGTATCTGGCCAGCGCCGGCGTGGGCCGCTTGACCCTCATCGACGACGACACGGTCGATCTGACCAACCTGCAGCGCCAGATCATCCACACCGAGGCCCGCGTGGGCCAACCCAAGGTCGAGTCGGCCCGCCAGGCCATCGCCGCGCGCAACGCCGGCGTGCGCGTGCACACCGTGGCGCGCCGCGCCGATGCGGCGCTGCTGGACGAGCTGGTCCCGGCTGCCGACGTGGTGCTGGACTGCGGCGACAACTACACCACGCGCCACGCGCTCAACGCCGCCTGCGTGCGCCACCGCAAGCCGCTGGTGTCGGGCGCGGCGATCCGCTTCGACGGCCAGGTGTCGGTGTTCGATGCGCGCCGCGCCGACTCGCCCTGCTACGCCTGCGTGTTTCCGCCCAACCAGCAGGTGGAGGACGTGGCCTGTGCCACCATGGGCGTGCTGGCCCCTCTGGTGGGCATCGTCGGCAGCCTGCAGGCGAGCGAGGCGATCAAGCTGCTGTGCAACATCGGCGAGCCCTGGTCGGGCGCCTGCTGATGATCGACGCGCGGCGCGCCGACTTCACCACCGTGCGCATCCGGCGCCAGCCTGACTGCCCGGTTTGCGGCGGGGCCGCAGCCATGCGCTGAAATATTGGCGCGCCATGGGCTCTGCTGGATGCAATCCCATCCCTTCGGGCGCTTGTCCTACATTCGGGCGCCGACGCTGCGCGCAGACTCGGCCGTGTTACCTGCTGAAACCCGTGGCCAAGCTTGACTGCGTGCGAACCAGTTTGAAAACGTCAACACGCCATGCTGTCCGATTCCCCCCTTCGCGTCTATTTTGTCGAGGACAACGCGGTCATTCGCGACCGCCTGATCGTCACCCTGAATGAATGGGTGGGCATCACCGTCGCGGGCCATGCCGAAGGCGAGCAAGCCGGCAGCGCCTGGCTGACGCGCGCCGATTCGGTGTGGGACCTGGCCATCGTCGATCTCTTTCTCAAGCAGGGCAACGGCCTGGGCGTGTTGCAGGCGTGCCGGGCGCGCCGCACGCCGCGCAAGGTGGTGGTGCTCACCAACTACGTCACGCCGGACGTGCGCGCGCGCTGCCACGCTATGGGTGCCGACGCCTTCTTCGACAAGTCCAGCGAGCTGGAGGCCCTGTTCGACTACTGCACGCAGTTGCGCACCGCACTGCAAGCGCCGCCGGCCGCCTGAACGGGAGCGGCGGCCATCAGGTGATCAGCTTGTTCGTCAACGCGTAATACGTCAGGTCGCTGTTCGAATGCAGGCCCAGTTTTTCCATCAGGCGCGTGCGGTAGGTGCTCACGGTCTTGACCGACAGCGACAGCTCCTCGGCCACCTGCCCCGCGGTCTGGCCGGCGGCCAGCTTGAGGAACACCTGGAACTCGCGCTCCGACAGCAGCTCGTGCGGCAGCCCGTCGGCCTTGCGGTCGAGTTGCTGCGCCATCAACTCGGCCACCTGCGCCGAAAAGTAGCGCTTGCCCAGCGCGATGGTACGGATGGCGTCGACGATTTCCAGCGGGTCGCACTCCTTGTTCAGGTAGCCGCTGGCGCCCTGGCGGATCAGGTTCATCGCGTAGTGCTCCTCGGGGTAGATCGACAGCACCAGGATGCCCACGTCCGGCGCCTTGGCGCGGATCATGGCCAGCGCATCGATGCCGCCCTGCCCGGGCATCGACAAATCCATCAGCATCACGTCCATCTCGGTGGTGCGCGCCAGATCGATCGCCTCGCGGCCGTTGGCGGCCTCGCCCACCACGCGCACGTCGACCTGCTCGGCCAGGAAGTTGCGCAACCCGACGCGAACGATGGCGTGATCGTCCACAATGCCCACTCTGATCATGACTTGACCCTTGTTGTCAACGCGTGAACCCACAACAAGGTCCACTCGCCCATTCTATGAAGATCACGCCCGAGGCGGGGATGCTCCACCGCATCTCGCCGTCGTTCCTGCGGCATCGCCCCCGCAAGTATTGGCTGGCGATGCTGGTGTCCGTCTTGTGCGCGCTGGGCGTGTTGGTGCTGGCCGAGCGCTCCTACAACACCCTGATGCGCGTGGCCGGCGAACGTCAGCAACTGCAACTGGTGAGCGCGACCATCGACGCGCTGGGCGACGACCTGACCCTGGCCGAATCAAGCCAGCGCGGCTATCTGCTGACCGGCGACACCCGCTATCTGGAGCCTTTCAAGAGCGCGGCCGGCCGCATTGCGGCGCGCACGAACCTGCTGCGCGGCATGGCGCCGCTGCCGCTGCGCGAGTCGCCCAGCCTGCGGGACATGTACGCGCAGATGGAGCTCAAGCTGGGCGAGATGAACCGGGCGATCGAGCTGCGCACCCACGACGGGCCCGATGCAGCGCAGCGCCTGGTCAACACCGATGCCGGCAAGCAATACATGGAGGCGTTCCGCAGCCATCGACAACTGGTGAGCCAGGCGGCCGACGCGCTGATCGCGCGCAAGCAGGTCGAATTCAACCGACTGCTCAGCGCCACGCGCCTGTCCTTCATGGCCTGCGTGCTGGCGGCGCTGCTGGCCTTCGTGCTGTATCTGGGGCAGACCTACCGAATCGACAAACTGACCCGCAGCGCGCAGCGCGCGACCGAGGAAGAGCGCGCCCGGCTGGAGCGCCAGGTGCGCGAGCGCACCGCCCGCCTGACCGATCTGGCGTCCTATCTGCAAACCGCCGTCGAGGACGAACGCGCCCGTCTGGCGCGCGAGCTGCATGACGAGCTGGGCGCGCTGCTGACCGCCGCCAAGCTGGACGTGGCACGCCTGCGCATGCGCCTGCCGGCTGATGCCGGCAAGCTGGCCGACGACCTGGCCCACCTCAGCGGCGTGCTCAACGAAGGCATCGCGCTCAAGCGCACCATCATCGAGAACCTGCGGCCTTCGGCCCTGACCAACCTGGGGCTGGTGCCGGCGCTGGAAAACCTCACGCGCGAATGGTCGCATGCGAGCCGCATCGAGGTGCATACCGCGCTGGAGCCGGTCGAGCTGGACGAGTCGCGCGCGCTGGCGGTCTATCGTCTGGTGCAAGAAGCGCTCACCAACATCCAGAAATACGCCCGGCCCTCGCGCGTCGCGGTGCGCCTGGACACGCATGACGGCATCGTCGAGGTGAGCGTGGTGGATGACGGCGTCGGCTTCGATCCGTCCAACCTGCCGCTGGCCACGCATGGCCTGACCGGCATGCAGCATCGCCTGGACGCCTGCGGCGGGCGCCTGGTCATCGATTCGGCGCCCGGGCGCGGCACGCGCATCACGGGAACCCTCGCGCAGCAACCGGCGCCCCGCTGAAGGCGCCGCGGCTCGAACGCCGCCATCCGATCGTGCAGGCGACGCCGCTTTGCCATGGGCCGCCGGCCGGGCGTCGCACGGGCTGCGCGCACCGGGGCGTTGTCCTACATGCGGGCGGAGCAAGCGCCCACAGGGCGTCAAGGCCGCTGCCGATGCCGCCCGCGTCCGCCGACACCTACGCTTGGGCCATGCCGTCGAGAACAGGGTGTGCAGCACAGCCCCACCCGCCGGCCCCATCAACCCAAGCACACACGTGATGAGCAACAAACAACCCATCGAACAGGTCGCCAGCACCGCCGCCCGAGCCACCGACCGGCTGGCCGCCAACGCGCAAAGCGGCATCGACGCCACGCGCGAGCTGGCCAACGACGCCCTGGACAAGGCCAGCAGCCGTGTCACCACCCTGCGCGACGATATGCAGCCCGCCATCGAAGCCGTGTCCCACCGCGTACAGGACATGGCGGCGCGCGGCATGGCGGCCGCCGCCGAAACCCGAGACCTCGCCCGCGAAAAGCTCGCCGAAGCGTCGGACCACACCAGCGCCTACGTGGCCGAAAAGCCGTTCAAGGCGATGGCCCTGGCGGCCGCCGCTGGCGCGCTGCTGGCCATGCTGTGGCGCCGCCGCTGACGGCCGGCCCATATCCCACCCGTCAACCGAATCCCCCACAAGAGAAGGAGAAAGTCCATGAAACCCGTTCGTACCCTGATCCTCGCCGCATGCGTCGGCGCCAGCTTGGCCACCGTTGCCGGCTGCTCGGTCATCCGCGGCCAGGAATCGGTCAGTTCCTATGCCGACGACGCGAGCATCACGGCCGAAGTCAAGGCCAAGCTGATCGACAGCAAGGCGGTGGACGGCGGCGCCGTCAACGTGCAGACCATGCACGGTGAAGTGGCCCTGAGCGGCTTTGCGAAGAGCACCACCGAGCGCGACCGCGCCGGCCAGATCGCACGCGACGTGAAAGGCGTGCGCAGCGTGCACAACAACCTCGTCGTGCGTCCCTGACGCACATCCACGCTCTTTTGCACGCGCGGTGCCCGCAGCAAATCAGCGACCTGACCTCGGCACCCCCATCGAAAAGGAAATCACCATGAATGAAGACACCATCAAGGGCAACTGGAAGCAATTCAAAGGCAAGGTCAAGGAGCAGTGGGGCAAGCTGACCGACGATGACCTGGACGTGATCGCCGGCAAGCGCGACCAGCTGGTCGGCAAGATCCAGGAGCGCCACGGCATCGCCAGGGACGACGCAGAGAAGCAAGTCTCCGACTGGGAAAAGCAGTCGCGGTACATCTGGTAAGCGCGTACCGTTTCAGGAGGCCTGTCCCCGGCCTCCTTTTTTTAAGCCGTCACGCGGCACGGGTGTCGCGCGGGAGATCGACATGCTCAAATGGGCCATCATCTTTGCCATCGTCTCGGTCATTGCCGGGGTGTTGGGCTTTACCGGCATCAGCGCGGGCACGGCGTCCGTGGCCAAGCTGCTGTTCTTCCTGTTCGTGGCGATCACCGTCATCCTGATCGTGGTGGCGCTCACGGGCGTGGGCGCGGTGGCCTGAGAGGCTGAGGCGGGAGCCGGCCAGGCCGCGCGCGAACCGACCATGGGCACGACTACTCCATGCCGCATCCAGACCGACGTCGCCATCATCGGCGCCGGCACGGCGGGCCTGCATGCGCTGCGCGAAGTGCGCCGTGCCAACAAGGACTTCTACCTGATCGACCACGGTCCGCTGGGCACAACCTGCGCCCGCGTGGGCTGCATGCCGTCCAAATCCGCCTTGCACGCCGCAGCCGTCTGGGCGGCGCGCCGGCAGCTCACCGCCTTGGGCGTGACCGGCGTCGACCAGCTCGACATCGATCTGCAGGCGGCCTGGGCGCACGTGCGCGGGCAGCGCGCGCACTTTGCCGCCAGCGCGGCCGACCAGGCGCGTCAGGCGGCGGGTGAACGGCTGCTGCACGGGCGCGCCCGGCTGATCGAGCCGACCCTCATCGAAATCGAGACGCCGGAGGGCGCGCTGCATCTGCATGCGCGGCGCGTGATCATCGCGACGGGTTCGCGCCCGGTCCTGCCGCGGTTCCTGGACAGCGTGCGCGAGCGCACCGTCACCACCGACGAACTGTTCGATCTGCCAACGCTGCCGCGCTCCGTGGGGGTGCTGGGGCTGGGCGCGGTGGGCCTGGAAATGGGCGTGGCGCTGGCGCGGCTGGGCGTGAGGGTGATCGGTGCCGATCAGGCCGCCCGCGTGGCCGGCATCAGCGACCCGCAGATCGCCAGCCGGGCCCGCGAATGCTTCGATCACCTCATGCCCTTGTGGCTGGGCGCCCAAGCGCGGGTCGAGCGGGCACGCGACGGCGTGCGGATCACGGCGGGCGAGCAATCGGAAACGGTCGATGTCCTGCTGGCCGCGCTGGGGCGGCAGGCCAATGTCGACGGCCTGGACCTGGACGAAGCCGGCGTCCCGCTGGACCGCAAGGGCATACCGGTGTTCGACCGTGCCACCTTGCAGGTGGGCAAGCTGCCGGTTTTCATCGCAGGCGACGCGAACGCCGAGCGCCCGCTGCTGCACGAGGCCGCCGATCAGGGCGCCATCGCCGGCTACAACGCCTGCGTCGAAACGCCCCTGCGCTTTGCGCGCAAGGTGCCGCTCGGCATTGCGTTTTGCGCGCCCGATGTGGTGACCGTGGGTGCGGCATGGGACGAGCTGGATGCCGATCGCATCGTGGTCGGCAGCGCCGAGGCCGCGCGCAACGGCCGCGCCATCATCGAGGACAGCACGCACGGCCTGCTGCGGGTCTATGCCGACGCGGGCAGCGGCCGGCTGCTGGGCGCGTCGATGGTGACGGCCGGCGGCGGGCATCTGGGGCAATGGCTGGCCTGGGCCGTCCAGCGGCGCGAAACCGCGCGCGACCTGCTGGCCGGCGTGTTCTATCACCCGACGCTGGAAGAGATGCTGCAGTCGGCCTTGCAGGACATCGTGCGGCAGATCGACAGCGGTGCCAGCCATCCGCTGGGCGTCTTGCCGCTCGCCCCGCAGGACAAGGCGAGCGCGCCCTGAGCGCGGGCACGGCGCAAGGATCGATCACGTTCCTTGCTTGGCGCGCCTGTTGCACTTCGACCATGCGGACGACCGGGATCGCGCCCGGGGGTAGCGGTGGTCTTGCACCAAGTGCACGCTTGACCATCCGCAACGCAAGGCGTCCGCCGCAACACCGCGCCGATCAGGGTGGGCGCAACGCCGGTTGCGCGCCGGCTCAGGACTTGTCCAGCCAATCCGACAGGTCGTCGGCGTGCTCTTCCTCGTCTGCCAGGATGGCGCGCAGCAAGTGGGTCGTGCTGGGGTCCTTGTCGCCGATCAGCGCGATGAGCTGCCGGTAGACCTCCACCGCGATGCGCTCGGCCACCAGGTTGGCGCGGATCATGGCCTTGAGATCGAGCGACTCGTCGTAGTCGGCATGGCTGCGCGCCTTCAGGCTGTCGGGATCGAGCATCGGCTCGCCGCCGAGCTGAACGATGCGCTCGGCCAGGCGATCGGCGTGACTCAGTTCTTCGTTGGCATGCACCAGAAATTCGGCCGCGATGGGCTCGGAGGCGATCCCCTTGGCGGTGAAGTAGTGGCGCCGGTAGCGCAGCACGCACACCCACTCGGTGGCCAGCGCGTCGTTGAGCAGCTTGCAGATGTCCTTGGCATAGGGCGCGATGCTGGGTGTCACCGCGCCGTCGTGCAGGCGCTCGCGCGCGGCGCTGGCGATGGCATTCACATCGAGCGCCATCGAGGGGGTTGGGTGGGCATGGACGGTCTTGGCCATGTCGTTCTCCTTGGGTTCGGTTGGGATCGGGTTGCGTTGGCGAGCGCGCGACCCCTGCGACCGCTGGCATGCGCAGCCGAGCCCTCGCCGAGGTGATGGTCAAGGTCGCCGGCGGCCGAAGGCCAGCGAGACGACGAACAGGACCAGGAAGACGATGAACAGGATCTTGGCGATTTCGGCCGCCAGGCCGGCGATGCCGAAAAAGCCGAAGAATCCGGCGACCAGCGCAACGATCAAAAAAACGACAGCGTAGTGCAACATGATGGCTCCTTGGGTGATGCGTGAACATCTGGATCAGCCCGCCACGTGCGCCGGCGGCGCGCATGCCGCGCGCCGCCGAAGCGCACCGCGCAGCGGGCGCGTGCGTCAGCCCTTGACCTTCAGGCCTGCGGCGTCCACCTTCTTCACGCCCTTGACGGCGCGGGTGACCGTCTCGGCTTTCTGGACGGCCGTTTGCGTGGGCAGCACGCCGGTGAGCGTGACCACCCCGTCATTGGTCTCGACCGACACGCGGGTGCTCTTGACGCCGTCGGCGGTCGCCAGCTCGGCCTTGACCTTGGTGGTGATCCAGGCATCGGTCACCGCCTCGCCCGCGCTCGACGACTGGTCGGCTGTGGAGGCGCCCTTGGGATCGACTTTCAGCGACGCCATGTTGACGCCCGTGACGCCCTTGACGCTCTTGGCGGCCGCTTCGGCCTTCTTGACCTCGATGTCGCTGGGCAAGGTGCCGCTCAGCATCACCTCGCCGTTATGGGTGGACACCGAGACGCTCGAACTTTTCAAACCGTCGGTTTTCGCCAGTTCGGCCTTGACCTGAGTCGTGATCACCGCGTCGGCGACGGGGTGCTCGTTCTTGACGCCGTTGCTTGGTGCGGTGCCGGCGGGCGTACCGGGCGTCATCGGCTGCGCCATGGGCGTTGCCGGAGCCGGTGTGGTGGGCTGGGCGCTCGATTGCGCCATGGCCGCGCCGCAACCCAGGGCGGCCATGGCGGCAACAGCGGCGGCAGACTGAATGAATCGGACTTTCATGGGATTTCCTTGTTTCCGTGAAGGACACAAACAATTTAGTCGCCACCGCGTCCGCTGCCTGTAGGACATCGACATCAGAGGCTGTCGGCTGGTGGCGGGCATGGGGCGCTTGCAATGGCGTGCGCCGACCCCATATGGGGGAGTGCTTGGCGCCGACGTCCGCGCGACGATGGCGCGCGCAAGAATTCATCCACCACCGACCTGGAGCCTTTGCATGAGCCACGATCCCGCCATCGATCCCCGCGACGACGCCACGACCGCACCCGACGCCCGGCATGCCGCCGACACCGCCGAAGCAACCCGTGCGCGCGTGAACCAAGCCATCGACAAGGCCAGCGCCAAGCTGCACAGCCTGCGCGACGACCTGCAACCGACGATCGAGTCGCTGTCGGCGCAGGTGCACGAGCTGACCGCGCGCGGCAAGGCCGCCGCGGCCGATGCCCGCCAGCAAACGCGCGAGACGCTCTCGGACGTGGCCGAGCAGACCAGCGCCTACGTCGCCGAAAAGCCCTTCAAGTCCATGGCCATTGCGGCGGCCGCGGGCGCTGCGCTGGCGCTGCTGCTCGGTCGGCGCCGGTAGGGGGCCGCGGCCGTGGCATCATTTCGGCTTTCAACCGGATGAAAGCCTCTTCATGAAAGCCACCCGCGCCCTGCTTCTGGCCGCCTTCATCGGCGCCACCCTGGTCACCACCGGCTGCTCCGTCGTGCGCGGCCAGGAGTCCACCAGCGCCTATGTCGATGACGCCGCGATCACCGCCGAGGTCAAGGCCAAGCTGGTCGGCGACAACAGCGTCAACGCCGGCGCCATCAACGTGCAAACGCTGCATGGCGAAGTGGCCCTGAGCGGTTTTGCCAAGAGCAACGCCGAGCGCGATCGCGCCGAACAGATCGCTGGCGCGGTCAAGGGCGTCAGGAAGGTGCGCAACAACCTGGTGGTGCGCTGACGACAGGCTTTGCGCGCGGCGGCGCCCCGGCGGGCGCAGCGCACGTTGCCGCCCCCGTCATGCCTCGCGCGCCGCGCGCTCCAGCGTCGATCGGCGGCCCGCGTTTGCGCGACAGCTATATTTTTAATAGTCCTTCGCGCAATATTCGCAAGGGCTGCAGGGCCGTTTGACCATCAACGCCAAGCGGGCGGCAGCTGCGCCCAGTCCACCGCCGTGCGGGTGTCCACCGGCCACGCCAGGGCCGCTTCGGCGGCGCTGAGCGGTTCGCGCTCGGCAAGCTGGCGCGTCAGCACCGCTTCGGTCGCTTCGGAGGGGTCGCCGCCGGCGGCCGCGCGCCGGCGCACGCGCTCGCGCAGGACCGGCTCGGGCGCGTCGAACAGCAGGATGCGGCAGGGCACCCCGAGTTCGCGCGCCAGCGCGATGAATGCGCCGCGGTGCGCGCGCTGCAGAAAGGTCGCGTCCACCAGCACCGGCTGGCCGGCGCCCAGCACGGCGCGTGCGCGTGCGCGCAGCTCGGCATAGGTGCGCGCGCTGCGTCGGACGTGTAGATGCCGCCGGCAACGCCCGCGCTCGACGCGCGCGGCGCCAGGCCGAACAGGCGCTTGCGCTCGACGTCGGAATGCAGCGCGACGATCCCGCGCTGCTCGATGAGCGCCTGACTCTGGCTGCTCTTGCCGCTGCCCGATACGCCGCTGGCCAGCCGCAGCACGGGTGCGCGCGCCTGGCTGAATTGGCACGCCAGTCGCAGGTAGCGCACGGCCTCCTGGGCATGCGCGTCATCCGCCGTGCCCGCGCGCAGCGCCGCCACCTTGGCGCGCACCAGCGCGCGATAGGCGCTGCAATATGGCAGCAGCGCGACGCCGGCGTGGTCGCCCGTCTCGTCGAGCCAGGCGTTCAGCAGGCGCCAGGCCAGCGGCGCCAGGGCATGCGCGTGCAGGTCCATGAACACGAAGGCCACGTCGGCCATGACGTCGATCCAGCGCAGCGCAGGGTCGAACTCGAGCGCGTCGAACAGCACGGCCTGGCCATCGAGCCACAGCAGGTTGCCCAGGTGCAGATCGCCATGGCACTCGCGCACCCAACCGCCGGCCAGGCGCTCGGCCATCAGCGGCGCCAGGCGCGTCGCCTCGGCCCGGCACCAGCGGGCCAGCGCGTCCAGTTCGGCCGCGTGGGGCGTGCCGGCCAGCAGGCGCGCCAGCGGGGGAAAGTTGCCGTCCACCAGGCGGGCGAGCGCCGCCGGGCGCCCATGGGGCCCGTCCGGCGCGGCCCGCGCCGCCGTGCCGTGCAGCGCCGCCAACTGGCGCGCCAACGCGTCGATGTGCGCGCCTTGCAACTCGCCGCGCGCCGCCATGTCCTGCCATTCGGCGCGGGCTGGAAAGCGACGCATGTGCACCGCCCAGTCCAGCACCGGGCCGGCGCCGCCGATCGCGGGCGCATCGGGGCGGCCGGTGATGGGCACCACGTCCAGATACAGCGCCGGCGCCGTGCGGCGGTTGATGCGCAGCTCTTCCAGGCAGGCCGCGTGGCGCCGCTCGAGGGTGCTGAAGTCCAGGAAGTCGAGCTTGAGCGGCTTCTTGATCTTGTATGCGTCGTCGCCCGCCAGCAGCACCCAGGAGGCATGGGTTTCGACGCAGCGCGCCGACGCGAGCGCCGCGCCCAGCCGGCGCACCACCCGCGCACTGGCCGCCAGGGCGGGCGCGTCGGCCGACGGCGGCGCGGCGGCAGACACGCTCAGACGTTGAACAAAAAATTCATGACATCGCCATCCTTGACCACGTATTCCTTGCCCTCGGCGCGCATCTTGCCGGCGTCCTTGGCGCCCTGCTCGCCCTTGAGCTGGATGTAGTCGTCGAAGGCAATGGTCTGGGCGCGGATGAAGCCGCGCTCGAAGTCGCCGTGGATCACGCCGGCGGCCTGCGGCGCGGTGTCGCCGATGTGGATGGTCCAGGCGCGCACTTCCTTGACGCCGGCGGTGAAATAGGTCTGCAGCCCCAGCAGCTTGAAGGCGGCGCGGATCAGGCGGTTCAGGCCCGGCTCGGTCTGGCCCATTTCCTCCAGAAAGATGGCCTTGTCCTCGTCGCCCATCTCGGCCATGTCGGCTTCGAGCTTGGCGCAGATCGCCACCACCGGGGCGTTCTGGCTGGCGGCGTAGTCCTGCAGACGCTCCAGGAAAGGGTTGTTCTCGAAGCCGTCCTCGGCCACGTTGCCGACGAACATGGCGGGCTTGGCGGTGATCAGGCACAGCGGCTTGAGCAGCGCCAACTCGTCTTTCGAGAGCGTCAGCGTGCGCACGGGCCGGGCCTCGTTCAGCGCCGCCTGCACGGGGCCCAGCACCTTCAGCATGGCGGCGGCCTCCTTGTCGTTGCCGCTCTTGGCCGCCTTGCCGTAGCGCTGCACGGCCTTCTCGACCGTGCCCAGGTCGGCCAGGCACAGCTCGGTCTGGATCACCTCGATGTCCGAGATCGGATCGACCTTGCCGGACACGTGGATGACGTTGGGGTCTTCAAAACAGCGCACCACGTTGACGATGGCGTCCGTCTCGCGAATGTGCGCCAGAAACTGGTTGCCCAGGCCCTCGCCCTTGCTGGCGCCCGCCACCAGGCCGGCGATGTCGACGAACTCGACGATGGCCGGCACGATGCGCTCGGGCTTGACGATCTCGGCCAGTTGCGCGAGGCGCGGATCGGGCACCTCGACCACGCCGGTGTTGGGCTCGATGGTGCAAAAAGGATAATTTTCGGCGGCAATGCCGGCCTTGGTCAGGGCGTTGAAGAGGGTGGACTTGCCCACGTTGGGCAGGCCCACGATGCCGCATTGCAGGCTCATGGCGCAGGTCTCGGATGGCTTCGGGGGAAGCGGTGATTGTACCGGTGTGGCGGGAGTGCACCGGCTGGCGGTCTATGAGCGAAATTGGCCCGAAACGCCCGTCAATCCGGCACAGAGAGCTATATATTTAATAGTATGCAAACTCTCGACTTTTGACCCCCGTGTCAACCGTTCGAGGTCGAGCGTCCTCGGCGTTGCCACGAACTTGCAATCCATCCGTACCGATCGGAATCGAGACGAAGCAGTTCGGCTTCCGCGGCCCGGCGCGCTTGTTCAGGCATACCGCGCAACAGCAAGCGAATTTCCGAGTCAGTACCGGCAGGCGGCGCGCCACGCTCTTCAGCCTTGCAATACCAATCGTGCCCCAGCGCATAGTTGCCTTGCTGGATGTGCACAGCGCCGAGCAGGGTGCATGGTCGATAGTCTTGCGGAAGCAATTTGTGAGCGGCTTCGCCGGCTTGCTGTGCCTCGAAGAAGCACTCCATGTCGCGCAAGGCACCACCGTGCGTAGTAAGCATCGCGGACTTGAGTTTGCCGTGCTTCAGTCGTTGCGCTGAAATCCTGGCAAGGAGGTCGATCGCTTCTTTCGGAGCATTGCATTTGCGCAAGTGACCGCTGGCATTGATGGCCTGCCAGGGGTCGCCGCCGCGCTCGAATTCGGCACTGCAGACGTCTGCCTCAAGGCGATGATGGGCAGTGAGAACGCCAGCCAAACTGTAGCGACGGCTGCGGCCCTTGAGCCAGACGACATCCTCTCTCTCCAGCCGGCTTCCGGTGTCCAGCTTGCGCAGAATCGAAAGCAAGGGTCTGAAATCCTCGCCTTCGATGTATTCGGCAACACCGTGCTTTTGAAGCAGTGCCCTGGTCTTTTGCTTGGCGATGAACTCCGAGCTGCTCTCGTATCGAATACGGGCTGCCTCTCTTTGCTCCGCTTCCAACTTGAGTCGAGCCTGCAAGGCGGCTTCGCGCTCGGCGGCCAAGGCGGCCTCTCGGTGCCGCACCGCAGTTGCTTCTTCGTTGCGTTGACGGGCAACCTCTTGACGTGTCTTGCGCTCGTCTAGCGTACGCGCGGCGTAGTCCGTTTCGGAGATCGTGCCGTCGATCAAATCAACCAGCGCATATGCGCCTTGATTGCGCAGGAACGCCTTGTGGCTGGGATCGATGGGTCGCTTTCCCGCCAGCGCGGTAAGGATGTTGTTCAGCCGCGATCCAACGATCATGGCCCCGCTCAAATCATCCACCGAATAGCGCAGTGAAAGATCCGATGGCGTGGGCGGTGCCGCAGGCGCACGGACATACCTTCTTTCGTCGCGTCGTCTCACTGGGTTTCCGTTCATGGCCTTGCTATTGTAAAAACCGCATCGGTCGCTTGTCCATCAATCGCTGATAGCTATCAAATCCATATCAATCGAACTTCCAATCCGCCGCCACCGCATCTCCCACGCGCAGCGTGCGGTCCAGGCCATCCAGGATGATGGCGTTCATGCCAAAGGTCAGCGCCCCGTCCACGCGCGCATCTGCGCGGTACTGGCTCAACGTGGCCAGCACCTCGGGGCTGCTCTGGGCAGTCTGCGGGTCGATGTTGGGGACAGGGCGGCGTGCGCAGGGCTTGACGGGCCTCAGCACCACCGGGCCGTCAGCGCTGGCAATGCGCAGCGCAAAGCCGGCCTGGACGGTCAATGCCGTGTCCTTGGCGGCGCGGGCGCCGGCCGACCAGAGGTCCTGGCGGATGGCGGGTGTTTTCATGCGTGCACGGGCGCCACGCTCAGGCGCAGGCCCACGGCGTGCAGCACCTTGGTGACCGTTTCCAGCGTGGGGTTGCCCTGTTCGCCTAGGGCCTTGAACAAGGTCTTGTCGCCCAGCTCGGCGCGGCGCGCCACCTCGGCCATGCCGTGGGCCTTGGCGACATGGCGCAGCGCTGCCAGCAGCGCGGCGGGGTCTTCCAGTTCCATCGCGGCGTCGATGAAGGCGGCGGCTTCGGCCGGGTCCTTGAGCGATTCGACCAGATAGCTCTGGTAGCTCGCATCACGCGGTGCAGTCATGTTCGGCCCCTTTCTTTCCAGTCGCCCAGATACTCGATGGCCTGCCGGATGGCGCGGCCCTGCTCGGCCTTGTCGCTGGCGCAGAGCAGCAACACCAGCACCGGCCCCTGCCGGCTCAGATAGACCCGGTAGCCGGGCCCTTTGTCGATGCGCAACTCTTGCACGCCATCGCGCACGGGCTTGCAGTCGCCAAAATTGCCAGCCTCCAGGCGCAACAACCGGGCGTTGATGGCGGCGCGGGCCTGCCGGTCTGGCAAGGCATCGAGCCACTGCGTGAAGGGCACGCGGCCTTGGTGGTCACGGTAGAGCCGGATTTCCACCATGGTATCTTAAAAAATACTTTGATGTGCCTGGCTTGCTGCACGCACCAGCTCGGCCACGGTCATGGGCGGGAAGGTTTCGGTGGGCGTGAAGATTTCATGTCGGGCAAAGAGCGAGCCTTGCTCGGTGTGCTCGGCCATGCCGGTGAGGATGTCGAAGCGGAAGTCGCGCCTTTGAAACTTGCCCTTGCCCAGGTAGCCCCACTCGGCAAAGGTGATGGGCTCACCCGCATCGTTGCGCATCGAGAGCGCGTCGCCATGCACGATGTTGAGCGCCAACACCCGCGCGGCGGCCTGATGAAGCTCATCCCCCTCGACCAGGTTCAGATACTCAGCAAACACCTGCAGCAGCTTGGCGCGACATTCGGCCATGTTGTCGGCCAGCAGCTCGATGCCGTAGCAGCACATCAGCGCCAGCAGCGCGAAATGGCGCTTCTCGAAGTCGGACTTGCCGTACTTGAGTTCGACGGCGGCGAGTTTGCGCATGAGGATGGGCACGAGGAAATTGCCGCTGCCGCAGGCGGGCTCCAGAAACCGGCTGTCGATCCGCTCGGTTTCGCCCTGCACCAGGTCGAGCATGGCTTCGACCATCCAGGACGGGGTGAACACCTCTCCGTGGTCGGCGACGCGCTGTTTGGACTTGACAAGACTCATTGGATGCTTGCTTCGAGACGGCACGAAACCACGCTACATACTCTTGACCGATTCTACCGACAGGCCTTGGCACCAAGCCGCTTGAAATGACAAGTCAAATCAGCCTCCAGCGCCCTACCAACAAGCGCAGAAAGCTATCAGTATCATAGTAATCAATCAAACCGCCAGTCGGCTTCAATAGCATCACCCACGCGCAGCGTGCGCTCCACGCCGTCCAGGATGATGGCGTTCATGCCAAAGGTCAGTGCGCCGTCCACGCGCGCATCGGCGCGGTACTCGCTCAGCGTGGCCAGCACCTCGGGGCTGCTCTCGGCGGTCTGCGGGTCGATGTTGGGGATGGGGCAGCGCGCGCAGGGCTTGACGGGTTTGAGGATCACCTCGCCTTCGGCCGTGGTGATGCGCAGCTCGGCCAGCCGATCCTCGTCGTGCGCCTCCACGCCCGCCAGCACCACATTGGGGCGAAGGCGCTCGATGCCCACCGGCGCGTGGCCGGCGGCCTGCAGGCGGCGGTTGAGCGCGGCCAGCGAGGCCTCGCTGGTGACCAGAAACGGGTAGCCATCGGCAAACTGGGTGACGGCCTCGATGCCGCCGGTCCACTTCAGGCTGGACAGGCGCCGCACCTCGGGGTCGAAGCGCGCCAGGCGCAGGCCGGGCTGCCCCAGAAAGTCGCTGAACCACTGGCTGGCGATGTCGCCCATGTCCCAGGCCTCGACCTCGTCCTGCCACACGCGCACGCGCAGCGGGCGCTCGACCTCGTTCAGCCCCAGATGCAGCGCCAGCATGCCGGGGGCGCGCAGCACCACCTCGCTCAGGCGGATCTGCGGGCGGATCAGCGCCATGCGCGGCCACTCGCGCTGGGTCAGGAACTGGCCCTGCGCATCGACCACCATCCAGCTGCGGTCCAGGTCCAGCCCGGTCTCGGCCACCAGCGCCTCGCTCAATTCGACGCCCGCGCAGGACTTGACGGGGTAGACAAACAGCCGCGCCACGCGGGCGCGCACATCGGGTTCGGGCTGCGACATGATGATGGGAGACAAGCAAAAGTCCGACATTGTCGGCGCAATGGCGCCCGGCCCCTCGCCGTGTCGGGGCGACGATGTGCGTCGAGGCGGGCCCAGACAAAGCCGTTCGACCGACGCGCTACCATGGCCGCCCCGCACCCCCAACCACCGCCACCGCTTCACCCATGATCCGCAAGCTTTCCTCCTGGCTCATCGCCATCGTGCTGCTGGCCCTTGTGGCCTACTGCGGCGGCATTGGCTGGCAGTTGTCCAGCGGCGTCAAGCAAATGGTCACGGTGGGCGGTCCGTTCACCAACCCGCCGGTGCAAACGAGCGACCCGCTGGCGCTGGACTACGACGGCGACCCGCAGCGCGCCTTCGGCTGGCCCTTCGAAAGCATCTCGATCGCGTCCGAGCTGGGCCCGCTGCCGGCCTGGGTGGTGCCGCCCGCGTCCGGCCCGAGCGACACCTGGATGGTCTACACCCACGGCATCGGCGCCCGCCGCGAGGACGGCTATCGCGACATGAGCGTGGCGCGGCCGCTGGGCATCACCACGCTGCTGTATTCCTACCGCAACGACGCTGGCGCGCCGCGCTCGCCCGACGGCCTCTACCGCTTCGGCCTGAGCGAGTGGCGCGACCTGGACGCCGCGGTCGAGGCCGCACGCCAACGCGGCGCCAAACGCATCATCCTGGCCGGCCAGTCGATGGGCGGCGCCATCATCGGGCAGTACCTGCGCCACTCGCCCCCTGCCGCCGACATCGTCGCGGCCGTGCTGGACGCGCCGGCGCTGGATTTGCGCGCCACCCTGCGGCACTTTGTCGAAAGCAAGCACCTGCCCTTGACCAGCGCGGTGACCTGGGTGGCCACGCAGATCACGCCGTGGCGGGTGGGCATCGACCTGAACGACACCCTGACCCTGCCCGTGTTCGCCACCCGGCCGCGCTTCTTGTTCGACGCGCATGGCGACACCGACGCCCTGGTGCCCGTCGGCATCAGCGACGAACTCAAGCGCCTGCGCCCCGACATGACCTATGTGCGCACGCACGCGCGACACGTCCAGTCCTGGTCGGAAGACCCGGCGCGCTACCAGGCCGCGCTGCGCGCATTCCTGCAGCAGGTGCTGGCCGCGGCGCCATAGCGCGCGCCCGGCGCGGCGGGGCCTTCATACAATCGAGCCATGGCCTTCGAGCACGACCTTTGCATCCGCGGCGCCGGCATCGTCGGGCGCACGCTGGCGCTGCTGGCCGCGCGCGAGCGGCTGCGCGTGGCCCTGGTGGCGCCGCCGGCCGGCAGCGCGCCGGCGGCGGCCGACGTGCGCGCCTACGCCATCAGCCCCGCCGTGCAGGCCCTGCTGCAGGGCCTGCGCTGCTGGCCCAGCGGCTTGGCCGCCACCCCCGTGCTGGCCATGCAGGTGCAGGCCGACCAGCAGGGCAGCGTGCACTTCAGCGCCCAGCAGCAGGGCGTGGCCGCGCTCAACTGGATCGTCGACGTGCCGCAGCTCGAGCATCGGCTGGCCGAGGCCGTGGGCTACCAGAGCGCCATCGACGTGGTCGAAGCGCCCGTGGCCGCGCCGCTCACGGTGATCTGCGAGGGCCGCGCCAGCGCCAGCCGTGCCGAACTGGGCATCGAATACGACAGCGTGCGCTACCCGCAGCACGCCCTGGCCACCCGGCTGGACTGCGAGCGCCCGCACGAGCAGGTGGCGCGCCAGTGGTTCACGTCGGAGGGCCACATCCTGGCCTTTTTGCCCCTGGGCGGCCCCGCCGGGCGCGAGGTGGCGGTGGTGTGGTCGCTGGCCAGCGAGCGCGCCGCGCAGGTCAAGGCCTGGGACGACGCCACGCTGGCCGCCCACCTGCACGACCTGAGCGGCGACGCGCTGGGCGCGCTGCAGGTGCAGGGCGCCCGCGCCAGCTGGCCGCTGGTGCTGGCGCACGCGCGCCGCTGGGTCGGCGCCATGCCGGGGCGCG
Source organism: Burkholderiaceae bacterium (assembly GCA_041396485.1). GTDB lineage: Bacteria > Pseudomonadota > Gammaproteobacteria > Burkholderiales > Burkholderiaceae_C > Ottowia. The sequence continues at coordinate 294,548 of JAWKYM010000004.1, forward strand.
TGGGCGAGAGTTTTGCGCTGGCCGGCGACGCCGCCCATGCCATGCACCCGCTGGCCGGCCAAGGCCTGAACGTGGGCCTGGGCGACGCCGCCGAGCTGGCGCGCGTGCTGGGTGCGCGCGAGCGCTGGCGCCCTGTGTCCGACCTGCGCCTGCTGCGCCGCTACGAGCGCGCGCGCCAGGGCCAGTGGCTGCGCATGCGCTGGGCCACCGATGGTCTGCAACTCCTGTTCGGCCACCCCGCGCCGCTGGCCGGCCCGCTGCGCAACTGGGGCATGACGCTGTTTGACCACAGCGGAGCGTTCAAGTCGCGCATTGCCCGACTGGCCATGCACGCCTGACGGGAACCGCCCGCACCCTGGCGGCGTCCAAACGCTTTCCCCCTCCGATTCACTCCTTTGCACGAAGCCTCCAACCATGAACCTGACCCTCTCCGCGCGCCGCAGGCTGGCTGCCCTGGCCCTGGTGGCGCTGCCGCTGCTGGCCGGCGCCCAGGAGGCCACCATCCGCAAGGCCCTGATGGACCGCGTGCCGGGCCTGACGCAAATCGACGAGGTCAGCAAGACGCCCATGCCCGGCCTGTACGAGGTACGCATCGGCAACGACATCTTCTACAGCGATGCCGAGGGCAACTATCTGATCCAGGGCGCGCTGATCGACACCCGCGCGCGCAAGAACCTGACCGAGGAGCGCATCGACAAGCTCACCGCCATCAACTTCAAGGACCTGCAGCTCAAGCACGCCTTCACCATCGTGCGCGGCAACGGCAAGCGCAAGCTGGCGGTGTTTGAAGACCCCAACTGCCCCTACTGCAAGCGCTTCGAGGCGGACCTGGGCAAGATCGACAACGTCACCGTCCACACCTTCCTGATCCCCATCCTGGGGGCCGACTCGGTCGAAAAGTCCAAGCAGATCTGGTGCAGCGCCGACAAGGTCAAGACCTGGGACGACTGGATGCTGCGCCACGTGACGCCCAAGGGCGCGCCCGCGTGCGACACCGCCGCGCTCGACGCCAACCTGGCCTTTGCGCGCAAGTACAACATCACCGGCACGCCCACCCTGGTGTTTGCCGACGGCCACCGCGTGCCGGGGGCCATCAACGCGCAGCAGATCGAGCAGCTGCTCGCGCGGTGAGGCCGCCCGCTGCCATGGTCGCCGCCCCCATCCACTACCGCGTCGAGGCGGCCAACCGGCCGGGCCACCGCTACGCCATCGAGTTGCGCATCGCCCGCCCGGCAGCCGAACAGACGGTGTCGCTGCCGGTCTGGATTCCGGGCAGCTACCTGGTGCGCGAGTTCGCCCGCCACCTGAACGGGCTGGCGGCGCAGCAGGGCGGCATCGCCCGCACGCTGCGCCAGCTGGACAAGTGCAGCTGGCACATCGCCTGCGACCCGCGCCAGCCCCTGGTGCTGCGCTACGAGGTGTACGCCTTCGACACCTCGGTGCGCACCGCCTGGCTGGACGCCGAGCGGGGCTTTTTCAACGGCACCAGCCTGCTGCTGCGCGTGCATGGGCAAGAGGATGGCCCGCATGAGCTCACGGTGCCTGCCCCCAGGGACGCGCCGCAATGGCAGCTGGCCACCGCCATGACGCCCCGGCGCGTGGACGCGCGCGGCTTCGGCACCTATGGCGCGGCCGACTACGACGAACTGGTTGACCACCCCGTCGAGCTGGGCGCGTTCTGGAGCGGCGACTTCAGCGCCTGCGGCGTGCCGCACCGCATGGTCGTCGCCGGCGCGCCGGCCTCGTTCGACGGCGCGCGCCTGCTGCGCGATGCGCAGCTCGTGTGCGAGACGGCCATCCGCTTCTGGCACCCCGAGGGCGCGCCGCCGCACGATCACTACCTGTTCATGCTCAATGCCGTGGAGGATGCCTACGGCGGGCTGGAGCACCGCGCCAGCACCGCCCTGATCTGCAAGCGCGCCGACCTGCCGCGCATCGGCGCACCCGACAAGGCCGCCGCCGTGGGCGAGGGCTATGTCACCCTGCTGGGGCTGATCAGCCACGAGTACTTCCACACCTGGAACGTCAAGCGCCTGAAGCCGTTTGACTTTGCCCCCTACGACTACACGCGCGAGAACCACACCGAGCTGCTGTGGTTCTTCGAGGGTTTCACCAGCTACTACGACGACCTGCTGCTGCGCCGCGCCGGCCTGATCGACGACGTCACCTACTGCAAGCTGCTCACCAAGACCGCCAACCAGGTACTGCAGGCGCCGGGGCGCCACGTGCAGTCGGTGGCGCAGGCCAGCTTCGACGCCTGGCTGCGCTACTACCGTCCCGACGAGAACACCCCCAACAGCACCATCAGCTACTACACCAAGGGCGCGCTGGTGGCGCTGTGCCTGGATCTCACGCTGCGCGGCGAAGGCCGCGCCACGCTGGACGACGTGATGCGCGCCCTGTGGCAGCGCTGCCAGGGCGGCCCGCTGCGCGAGGACGACGTGGCCGCCGTGCTGATGGAGCTGGGCGGGCGCAGCTATGGCGCCGAGCTGGCGGCCTGGGTGCACGGCACCGACGAGTTGCCGCTGGAGCGGCTGCTGGCCGCACATGGCGTGCAGGTGCTGCAGGACCCTGCGCCGCTGGCGCAGGCGCTGGGCCTGCGCGTGAGCGAACAGCAGGGCATCACCATCAAGGTGGTGCTGGACGGCGGGCCCGCCGCCGCCGCCGGCCTGGCCGCCGGCGACGAATGGCTGGGCCTGGAGGTGCCGGCCACCACCGCCCGCATCCCGCGCACGGCGCGCCAGGCCAGGACGGCCGAAGCCGCGCCCATGTGGCGCCTGCGCCGACTCGACGACGTGCCCCTGTTTGCCGGCCCGCAGCGCCAGGTCACCGCCCTCGTCGCGCGCGATCAACGCCTGCTGCGCCTGCCGCTTACCCTGCCCGCCCCCACCACCACCTGGCGCCTGGCGCCGCGCCCCACTGCCGACGACAGCGCCACCCCATCGTGGCCCGGCGCCTGAGCCATCGCCACCCCGCGGCCCCCGCGCCCCATCCGGCGCCGCGCGGCCGCCACGACCGCCGCGCCCTCGCGATCGTCGCTGCCCTGGTGCTGCTGGCGCACCTGCTGGCCCTGAGCTGGCTGCGCGGCCTGCTGCAGCCCCCCAGCCTGCTGGCCCAGGTCGTCGCGCCCCTGTACACGCGCACCATCACCGTGCAGGCGCCAGCGGCCCCGCCGGCGCCGGCCGAGCCCATCGCGCAGAAATCAGTGCCAAATCGGCCGACAGCGCTTATCCACAGGGCGCCAGCAGCTATAAAAAACAAAGCATCCAAGTCACCAACACAGCCGGCCAGCGCCCCCAGGCCGGCGGCCGCGCCGGAGCCGGAACCCGTGCCGCCCGCTCCGGACGAGTCGGCCGACACCTCGGCATTCGACGCGCCGCCCGCCACCCCCACCCAGGCCGAGGCCGAGGCCGAGACCGAGGCCGCAAGCACCGCCAGCCCAGCCCAGGCATCGGCATCGGCGCCCGCCCCGGCCGACGCCACCGCCAGCGCCGCCGAACCGGCCTTCCTGGCCCACTGGCCGGCCGACACGCGGCTGGCCTACACCCTGGGCGGCAACTACCGCGGCGAGCTGCACGGCAGCGCCCAGGTGCTGTGGCAGCACACCGGCACGCGCTACCAGGCGGCGGTGCAACTGGACGTCGGCATCCTGCTGTCCATGCGCTTCACCAGCCAGGGCGAGATCACCGCCCAGGGCCTGGCGCCCGAGGTGTACGAGGAGCAGGTGCGCCAGCGCCGGCGCGGCGTGCGCATCGGCGACACGGTGCGTCTGGACAACGGCCAGACCGTGCCCCGCCCCGAGGGCGTGCAGGACACCGCCAGCCAGTTCGTCGAGCTGGCGCACCGCTTCGCCACCGGCCAGATCGCGCCCGCGCCCGGCGCCAGCATCCGCCTGTGGCTGGCGCGCCCCGGTGGCGTGGACGAATGGACCTACGACGTGGTGGGCGAGGACACCCTGCACCTGCCGCGCCTGGGCGCCGTGGCCGCGCTGCACCTGAAGCCCCGGCGCATCGACAAGCCGCGCGGCCCCATCAGTGCCGAGATCTGGTTTGCCCCCACGCTGCAGTATCTGCCGGTGCGCATCCGCCTGACGCAGGGGCCGGACACGTACATGGACTTGATGGTGGAGACCATCGAGCAGCAGTGATGCGCGGGCGCTTCTCCCTCTCCCTCTGGGTGAGGGTTGGGGCTGAGGGCTGCGGCTCTGGACTCGCCTGCGCGAGTCCGGACAGCCCGAAGAGGAGTCGCCTCTGGCGGCTCCGCGGTCTGCGAGACAGGGCCGGCAGCACTCTCGCCCGCAAGCGGACCTATTTCTTGCGCAGGTCCACCACCCGCCGCGCCTTGCCCACGCTGCGCTCGATGCCGCCTTCGGCCTTCAGCTCGATCTCGACGCTGCTGCCGACGTAGATCTTGATCTCGTGCTGCAGCAGCTTGGCGGCGGCGCGCGCCTCGATGCCCATGGGGTCCAGGCCGGGCGCGGTTTCGACGGCCACCTTCAGGTTGTCCATCGGGCCCTCGCGCGTCAGCACGCACTGGTAGTTGGGCGAAAGCTCGGGGCGCTTGAGGATCAGCTCCTCGATCTGCGTCGGGAACACGTTGACGCCGCGGATGATCATCATGTCGTCGCTGCGGCCGGTGATCTTCTGCATGCGACGCATGGTGCGCGCAGTGCCGGGCAGCAGGCGCGTCAAGTCGCGCGTGCGATAGCGGATGATGGGCAGCGCCTCTTTCGTCAGGCTGGTGAACACCAGCTCGCCCTCCTCGCCGTCGGGCAGCACCGCGCCGGTGTCGGGGTCGATGATCTCGGGGTAGAAGTGGTCTTCCCAGATGGTGGGGCCGTCCTTGGTCTCCACGCACTCGTTGGCCACGCCCGGGCCCATCACCTCCGACAGGCCGTAGATGTCTACCGCGTCGATGCCGGCGCGCTGCTCGATGGCGTGGCGCATCTCATTGGTCCAGGGCTCGGCGCCGAAGATGCCGATGCGCAGACTGAGCGCCTTCGGGTCCAGCCCCATGTGCTCGATCTGCTCGCAGATCGCCAGCATGTAGCTGGGCGTGACCATGATGATGTCGGGCTTGAAGTCCTGGATCAGCTGGATCTGCTTTTCGGTCTGGCCGCCGCCAAAGGGCACCACCGTCAGGCCCAGGCGCTCCGCCCCGTAGTGCGCGCCCAGCCCGCCGGTGAACAGGCCGTAGCCGTAGCTGACATGCACCATGTCGCCCGGCCGCGCGCCGCTGGCCCGAATCGAGCGCGCCACCACGTCGGCCCAGGTGTCGATGTCTTTCCTGGTGTAGCCCACCACCGTGGGCTTGCCGGTGGTGCCGCTGCTGGCGTGGATGCGCACCACCTGATCGCGCGGCACGGCGAACATGCCGAAGGGGTAGTTGTCGCGCAGGTCGTGCTTGGTGGTGAACGGGAACCTGGCCAGGTCCGACAGCTGCTTGCAGTCGTCGGGGTGCACGCCGGCGGCGTCGAACTTGGCCTTGTACACCGGCGAATGCTGGTAGGCATGCGCCAGCGACCACTTCAGGCGCTGCAGCTGCAGCGCACGCAACTCGTCGATGCTGGCCTTCTCGATCGGCTCCAGCGCAAAACTCTTGGTGCTCGCGTTCATGCGCGCGTCTCCTGTGGTTCGGCTTCATCGGGAAGTACATGGCCCTTGATCTGCGCGCTCTTGCCGCGAAACAGCGCCACCACCTGGCCGTGCTGATCGCTCACGCGCATGTCGTACACGCCATGGCGACCGCTTTGCACCTGCTCCACGCCCTCGCAGGTGAGCACGTCGCCCTCGTGCGCGGGCCGCAAAAATTCAATGCTGCAACCCGCCGCCACGGTGTTGTGGTTGCGGCTGTTGCAGGCAAAGGCAAAGGTCGAATCGGCCAGGGTGAAGATGAAGCCGCCGTGGCAAATCTGGTGGCCGTTCAGGTGCAGCGCGCGCACCGTCATGCGCATAAGGGCGCGGCCGGGCTCGCAGGCCAGCAGCTCCATGCCCATGGTCTCGCGCGAGGCGCGGTCGGCCGCAAACATGGCCTCGCCCACACGGCGGGCCAGTGCTTGTTCGTCGCCCATCGTCATTCGCCCTTGAACTGCGCGGGGCGCTTTTGCAAAAAGGCCGTCACGCCCTCGATGTAGTCGTGCGTGAAGCCCAGGCGCGACTGGATGTCGCGCTCGATGTCCAGCTGCTCGTCGAGCGTGTGCGTGTGCGCGCCGCGCAGCAGATGGCGCGTGGCCACCAGAGCGCGCGTGGGCATGGCCGCCAGGCGCTCGGCCATCGCCTTGGCGGCGCTCAGTGCATCGTCCTGCACGTCCCAGATCATGCCCATGGCCTTGGCGTCCTGCGCACTCAGCTTGTCGCCCGTCAGGCACAGCGCCATGGCGCGCGCCAGGCCCACGCGCTGCGGCAGAAACCAGGTGCCGCCGCTGTCGGGCACCAGACCGATCTTGCTGAAGGCCTGGATGAAGCTGGCCGTGGGGGCCGCGATCGTCACGTCGCACGCCATCGCCACCGACGCGCCCGCACCGGCGGCCACGCCGTTGACGGCACACACCGTGGGCACGCGCACCTGCATCAGCCGGCGGGTGGTGGGGTTGAAGGCCTGGTCGATCACCGGGCCCGGGTCGGCGCGTTTTTCAAGATCGGGGCCGTCGGCAAAGTCGAACTCCGACAGGTCGGCGCCGGCGCAAAAGCCGCGCCCCGCACCGGTCAGCACCAGGGCACGAATGGCCTTGTTGCCCTCGACCCGGTCCAGCGCCGCCCACAGGGCGCGGTGCATGCTGCGGGTAAAGCTGTTGAGCGAGGCGGGCCGGTTGAGCGTGAGCACGGCAACGGCGCCCTGCTCCTCGTACAGAACATCGGTGGAAGTGGGTTGATTCATGAGGTCTTGTCTCCGAAACGTGAAATCTACCATTAACCAACCGATGGGTCGGGTAACCGGATGGTGCCGGCGGGCTCGCTATAGTCGCTGATTTCACGGCATCGAACCCAGAGGAATCGCCCATGGCCTACGAATTCATCAACGTGCGCACCGAAGGCGAGCGCGTCGGCATCATCACGCTCAACCGCCCCAAGCAGCTCAACGCCCTCAGCCCCGCGCTGATGGTCGAGCTGGGCCAGGCGCTCAAGGCCTTCGAGGCCGACGACGCCATCGGCTGCATGATCATCACCGGCAACGAAAAGGCCTTTGCCGCCGGCGCCGACATTGGCGCCATGGCCACCTACACGTTTGCCGACGTGTACGGCGACGACTACATCACGCGCGACTGGGAAACCATCCGCTCCATCCGCAAGCCCGTGATCGCCGCCGTCAGCGGCTTTGCCCTGGGCGGCGGCTGCGAGTTGGCGATGATGTGCGACTTCATCATCGCCGCCGACAACGCCAAGTTCGGCCAGCCCGAAATCAAGCTGGGCGTGATCCCCGGCGCCGGCGGCACCCAGCGCCTGCCGCGCGCCGTGGGCAAGGCCAAGGCCATGGACATGGCGCTAACGGCCCGCATGATGAATGCCGACGAGGCCGAACGCGCCGGCCTGGTCAGCCGCGTGGTGCCGCTGGACAAGCTGATGGACGAAACCCTGGCCGCAGCGCTGACCATCTGCGGCTTCGGCCGCCTGGCCACGATGGCCGCCAAGGAATGCGTCAACCGCGCCTTTGAAGGCACCTTGGCCGACGGCGTGATGTTCGAGCGGCGGCTGTTCCACGCCCTGTTTGCCACCGAAGACCAGAAGGAAGGCATGGACGCCTTCGTGGGCAAGCGCGCGCCGCAGTTCAAGCACCGCTGACGGGACCGTGCCCGTTTCCCCGTATAATCTTGCGCTTTGGGTGGTATAGCTCAGTCGGTTAGAGCGTGGGATTCATAACCCCAAGGTCGGTGGTTCGATTCCACCTACCACCACCATGTTTTCATCGCAAGCGGTTGATTTCATTGATGAAATTGAAGCTCTCGGAAACATGGCCCCACATTCAGCCCCACACTTGCGCCAGTGTCGGGCCATCGCAACACGGCCAGCGGGCGGAACAAGCGCAGAACATGCACGGCTCAGTTTTGAGCCCAGCACCAGCACGGCCAGCAATCCGGCAACGTTGCCGGTTTCCTCTTTGCCCTCCATGCGCGCGGTTTGCCATTGCCGAACCCTGCGGCTTTGGCGGCTAGGTCGCGGGTGTCGCCTTTGGGGGCGCTCCGTCCCGGAAAATTTTCCGGAACGGCGTTTTGCTTCAACGTTGCCAGATTCCGCCCCTGCAACTCCCCCTCCAACGCCCGCCCAATCTCCACGCGCTCGCTGGTGCCGACAATGCGCTCCAGGTCATCGCCAAGGGCATCGGCGCGGGACAGGTGCTGGTTGATGGCGCGCTTGGACTCGCCTGAGACTGCGGCCGTTGAAGCGGCGAAACCCTTTTCCTGCGGTGGCGGCTGCTTGTACCCGGTCGCAGATTCAGGTGGGCAAACTTTTCCCACCTGAATTTCCTCCGGGTGCAGCGCCCCCCAAATCTGCCTGCGCCGCTTGATGGCCTGCGCCCTCTACGCGCGCGCTGGCGCGCTCACGCTACCCACGTCGCACCAGACAGAAGAAAAGCCCCGCGTCGGGGGCTTCGGTCATTTGCTGATTTGAATACTTCGCAAAGGGGGATTTTTTCTCCGCGTGCGAAACGGTGGGGTGTCGCCGGTTCGAGGGCTGCAGACTTTGGACGGCCCCCTACTCGTCGAACCTCATGTTCACGGCTTCGATGCGCGCTTGCAGGTCGGCAACGTCGCCCACCACATCAATCACCAACTCCTTGAGTTGCGCGCTCTCTTTCGCCAGCCGGGCCAGGGCTTGCATGATGGTTTTGAACTGGTCGTCAGTCATTGAAATACTCCGACATCTCGGGGCTTGTCTCCCACGGCTTCACGCCAGAATGCAGCGCCTTTTTCAGCCCGGCGCTTTCTGGTCTGGTCGTCGCGGACTTGCACAGTCGCAGCTTGCCCGATAGCGCGGCCATCGTCGCCGCGTACTGGTTCGATAACTTGGCGGCGGGATTGATTGCGCCATCGGCCAGGATAGGCCCGTCACGCAGCACCAGCGCATCGCAAAGCCTCTTTTGATGGTCTGCCATGCACAGCGCCTCAAGTAGCACCATGTCGCCGGTCGAAAAGTAGTTCGCATCAAGCCCGGCGCAGATTGAAACCCACAGTGCAGCAGCGCCAGGGGGCAGGCCAGCAGGCGGCGGCGGGCGCTTCGTGCTGAAGATGCTCGGGGTTGCCAGTGCGGCGGCTGATTTTCGGGCCATAGCGGTTCCTCGAAACTACAGGGTTAAGAACGTGACGGGGACTTGCCGGTTTCCAGCTTCCACCCCTCAAAGGCCAAAGCCCCCCGGGCGTGCAGTGGGTCGTACTCTTGCTTTGCCAGTCTGCGCCGCTTGGGGTGGTGCGGTGCCAGGCTATCGGTGGTTGCGTGCCTCCAGTCGGCATAGCTCACATCAACGCCTTGCGCGATGAAGCGAATGGTGCCGCTGGGGTACTCGCGTATCTGGATGCCATGCTCTGCGCAGTGCGCCCTGATGGTTTGTTCGTGCTGTGTCATAAGCAAAAAGGGCGTGAAGGTTTCCCCTCACGCCCTTGCACCTCTTAGACGGTTTTCAATTGCTTGAACAGGTGCCCAGGCTGCAGCACCACACCATCGCCGCGCATGTGGGCCACCAGCAGGTGCGATGCGCTGGTTGGCTTCGCGTGGCGCACCACTTCGACCCGCAGGTCACTGCGCAATGCAATCGCAAAGGCTTCTGCAAAGTTGCCGAACAAGGCCGTTCCAGCGGTCAGGCCGGTGGTCTGCAGTTCGGCCATGCCAGCCAGTGCGGGTGGCTTGCCCAGCCAGGTTCCTGCAGTGCTTGCCAGTTGCGATGCCCAGGCAATCCAGTCAGCCGGGGCGCTGATGTGTGCCGATGGCAGGCGCTGATTCAAGCCAAGAGCAGCGCCGACAGCTTCCAGGACTTTCGCCCAAACAGCAGGGTCTTGACCTGCAGCGCTGTCGGGGATGTTGGTATCTGCCAGCAGCGTGGCGATGCACAGGGCATCGAGCTTTGCAGCGAACGCACCAGCCAGGGCCATGTTCAGCACTGCATCAAGGTTAGGACTGTCTGCAACGACTTCCACGGTCAACGGGATGGTGCAGGCCAGCAACTTCGGATTGAGCGCTACCGGCGATGCAACGATGTCGCTTTCGGTGATATCGACAGCGGCCTCGGTGTGCTGATACACCGTCGGGCCACTGGTCAGCCGGGCCAAATTCGTCGGGCCATCAATCACGATGGTTCCTGCACCAGCTTCCACGACAACCGTGCGGGCGCGCACCATGTCGATGACCTGCCCACCAATGAACGTGGGCACCAGGGCTGCACTGGATTGGGCTTTGCGACTGCCCACGATGGCATCGCGTGCGAAGTCGCCCAGGCTGAACCCGTCGCTGTCGTTCGTGCGGTAAAGGTCGGTCGCCTTTTGCTCGCGTGCCAGCATGGGCAGCTTGCGGCCATCTGCAGGCTGGTGGTTTACTTTCGCTTTTGGTGTTCGCGCCGGGGCGCTGCGATTCGAGGATGAACCGGTCAGTGGATTGCTGCAGCTCGGTGATTTTGGATTCCTGCGCATCGCGCCAGGATTTAATGTCTGCGCCTTTGGGCTTCGGGACCAGACGGATGATTTCGGAAATGTCGGACATGGTTTTGTCTTTCAGGAAATGAGGGTTTTTGCTTTATTGCGCCGCTTCGACCGTTGCCGTTTTGCCGGCTGCGCGTCCCGCGTGCAGGGGTTGATGGGTTGCATCGGGTGCCGTGTGCCGGTTAACGGCGCTCTCTGGGTCGCCGAACCCATGTGACCTGAAAGGGCTGGCCTTGCCGAAGCAGCGTCCCGCGTGCATCAGTCAGGCCAGGTATGGTGTGAAACCCGCGCACTCGGGCGCGAAAGTAAGGAAACAAGATGCCGATGGCGTCGAATCAGGTAAGCCCGCGCGATGTTCGCGGCCTGTCTGCGCGAACAGCCAGCAAAGCGCGGGCGATGCTTTCCAAGCGCCGTTTTTGTTGCGCCAGGCGAACGGCACGCGGGGTCGTGACCAAAAGCAAAAACGCTTAATCATGGTCGCCCTCCCCGGCTGGATAAAAGCGCGCAGGGTTTGCTCTGTGGCGATGTTGCTGCGCACGCGGTCGATGCACACGCCCAGCACGCGAAGCCCCAGCTCTTGGAGTTCTTGTTTTGGTGCCACCGTTGCGGTGCTCGGAAATTGCGTAGCCCAGCGCTTGAAGCTCGACGCTGTTTGATAGAGGCACAGCTTCTCGCCGTCCATGCGGTCATTCAAAAAATCGATGATGGTTTTGATGTTTGCGTTCATGGGTTTTCTTTCGTAGAATCGCGACGGGAAATTTCGAGAGCGGTGCGGCGTGCGGCCCGTCGCTTGTCGGTAATGTACCGCACGGGCGGCGCAGCGCGGCCAGGTAGTCGCGCCACAGCCCAGCACCAGGCCGGCAGACGCTTTGCACCGGGCAAGCGGGCGCGGTGGTGCAGCGTGTGGGTAGCGCATGGCGTGAGTGATGTACGCGGTTTGAATGTCGTCCAGGCATGAAGCCGGGTACAGGTACGCCGGGTACACCCCTATAGGGTGGTGTACCTTCGCGTACCTCATGTGCCTTGGTGCGTGAATGGGTACGTTTAGGTACTCGTTCACTGGGGCGGCTTCGCACCCCGGCGTACCTCGCGTACCAGCGGCTTTTTCTTCGCGTACCTCGTTCATTTCGCGGCCCCTGCGATGCACACCATGCCGGCGGCTTCTGTGCACTGCGCCTGCCGTCGCCAGTGTTTTCATGGCGCGGTACACTGGGCCTTTTTTCGTAGCGGCCAGCGAAGTGCTTTACTACCTCGGCTTTTCTGGTGCCCACCTTCACGCCGCCAGGTACTGATAACCGCGCCTTCAACCTCGCCCATGCGCTTGCCCTGCGCCTTCGCTGGTGCATCGGCAGCTTGCACAATGCAGCCCGTTGCCGGCGTGCCCCATTTCGTGGTGCCCAGCGTGACGGGTTCCAGCCGAAACCCGATGCGCTCGCCCTTGCTGTTCAGGTCGCGCTGCTTCGTGATTTCAGTGCATCGGCCCTGCGGCCCGTCCGTCACTTCGATTTCGGTATCGACGGCGGCGCGGATGCCGCTCCAAATCGGGCACCGTTGGCTTGGTTCTTGCCCGAGTGGTGAATCACCAGAAAGTGCGCGCCAGTCTCAGCCCGGATACGGTCAACACGTTGCACCACGCGGCCCATATCCTCGCCACTGTTTTCGTTCGCCCCAGCGCTCAGGCGTGCCAGGGTGTCGCCAATCACCAGGCGGGCGGGCTTTCCGCGCTGGCGCTCGATTGCCTTGATGGTTTGAATCACGGCGTCGGTGTCGGCTTCGCTGGCGAACAAGTCCACGGGACTACCGACGATGGCGAAGTCGGGCACGCGCACCCCATGATGCTGCTGGTACGCCTGCAGGCGCGCACGAACTGATGCCGGGCTTTCGGCGGCCAGGTACAGCACCAGGCCGGGTTCGGTGCGGCGGCCCATCCATGGCACGCCACGCGCCAGGGCGCAAGCCAAATCGACGGCGGCGAAGGTTTTGCCCGAGTTGGAATCACCGTACAGGATGCCGGCAGCGCCCACCGTCAGCACGCCCTCGACAAGTTCGTCGGGCGGCTCATAGCCGGTCGGCAGTTCGTCGGCAAAGCTCACGGCCAGCGGCGGCGGCTCGGGCTCGGGTGCCGTTGCAGATTCCAGCAGCGCGGCCAGCACGTCGGCCCCGTCGCGTTGCGCCAGGTCGTTGCAATCGAAGTTTTGCGGCTCGCCCTCGGGCATGGCGGCCACGCTGCAACCCAGCTCACGCGCGATGCTTTCGGCCTGGGGCTCCTTGCCCACGTCGGGCACCAGCACCGCGGGCGGATGCGTCACGCTGGTGCAACTGGCTTCGCCACCGTGCCCACGTTGCCCCAGCCGAAACAGCACAAGGCGGGCGGCCTGTCGCTTGCCAGCAGGCCCATGCTTGCCCGATGCCTTCCACCAGGTACAGCGGCCCAGCGTCGGGCGTGCCCACGGTGAACGATGCGCCGGCCATCGGTGCGCCGGGCAGGTTCATTTTCTTGCCCTGGGGCGGTATCAATTGCAACGATTGCAGCGTGCCGTCGGCAGCGTAGGCGGGCACGGCCAGCGCGCCGGCCATGCTGTTGCCACCGATGCGCAGCGCGCGTCACCAGCAGGCACCACGCGCAGGCCATCAAGCGGCACCCCCTGGGCGGTTTTGCGCTCGATATAGGCGTGCGCGTTCGTAGCGGGCTCACAGCGCGCCCACACGTCGGCAGGTGCCATGCCAGGCGCGGCGCGGTTATGGGCGCAGCGGCCCGTTTGATGGCCTTAGCGGGCCTTTCCTGCTGGTGCCCATGCTCTGCGCGCCATGCGGTGCAGCGTGCCAGCCCCTACACCCTTGCCGGCCTTGAAACTGCGCCAGGTGTCACGCGCGGCGCGGGCGTCATAGTTGCCGGCCTGGGCGCTCCAAGAATCGAAGTCTTCGAAGTCCGTGCCGGCAGCATGGGCGGCCATGCCAGCGCGCACCCATGTATCACGGTCGCAGTCGGGCGGGATGGATTGCAGCGCGGCGCGGGCGCGTTCGGTGTCCGTCGCCATCATCGCGCGGCCCCCAGTTGCGCCAGCGCTCTGGGCAACGTGGTGCGGTGCCAGGTGGTAGCGGGTGATGATGCGATGCGGGTTTTCTGCCGTCGGGGCGGGTATCTCGACGGTTTCACCGGCCAGCCCAGCGTGCGCAGTTGAAACACCACAGCACCCAGTCGCCAGCTTTGCGTGCGCGCGCCTCAAACTCGGGGTGGTTCATGCTGGTGCCATCCATAAAAAGAAACCCAGCGCGCGGTCGCATAAGGGTTCTCGGGGCCATATCGGCGAAAATGGCGGCGGCGGCAGAAAACTGAGTTGTTCGCCCTGAGCCCCGGACGTTTTTGCAGGCGTTGCCGGGCTGGTTTTGGTGGGGTGCGCTTTCATCAGAATGGCACCTCCTCAAAATCATCGGCCCGGGCTCGATTTCCACGTTGAAAAGTTCGGGCGCACGTGCGGCCCAGTCGCGCAGCTTGTCGATACAGCGCGTAAGCGCGTCGGCGTGATTCATGCCCACCGGTATCTGAATGCGCGGGCACTCGATGTTGCGCAGCTCAGCGCGCGCGCCGGCATACATCCCGTCACCGTCAACGTTGGAAACATCGTCCCCGCCACCGGGAAAAATGTCGAATTGAATGAAGTAGCGCACGTCCTTCTTTGACGCGGCCAGCAGCAAATCGGCTCTTGCTTTCGCGTCGGACAGACAGCGTGAGGCAGCGCGTTGCGGCGTCCAGTTCTTTTTGCAGGCGCGCGATTTCAGCGCGCAGGGTTTCGGCGGTGGTGCTCATTGCGCGCCCCCTCGCTTGGCAGCAAGCCACGTATCCAGCTCAGCGCGCAACACGGCGCAGCGGCCCGGCGAAACCTTGAACGCGCGGGGAAAGCTGGCGTCATTGCGTTGCAGTCGCCAAAAGGTCGGCACACTGAAACCGCAGTAGGCGGCGGCCTGCTTGGGTGCCATGGCGGCAGGCGCAACAGTCGGGACAGTCATTCGTCAAGTCCTTGAAATGCGCGGTGCTGGCGCAATCAAGGACGGGCCGAAAATGCCCCTGACTGCGCTAGAACCGCGTTGATTCGGCTTGACGCAAGTTTTTTAGCGCAGGGGCAGCTATCGGCGTTAACTTCCCGGCTTTTTTTGGGCGGCCTTGAACAGTTCGTTCAGTTGCTGGCGCGTCAACAACTCGGGCGGCCAATCTTCGTCCTCGTTTTCGAAGCGCCAGCGCTCGCCTTCCCTGCGCACGCGCAGTGCACCGGGCGGCGAATGCGTGAGACTCCGCAACGCATCGTGAAGCGATTGCCCATCGGCGCGCAGCGCGCGCAGGGCATCAACGATGGACTGTCGCAGCGGCGAGCGGCGCGGCTGTCGCGGTTTGCTGGATGCGCTGCGTCGCTGCTGCGCCACCTTCCAGTTTTGCCTTTGTGCGTCAATCATCGTTCGATTGAAGCGCTGCAGCTTTTCTTCGCGCTCCCCCAGACGATTGCGCAGTTCACCATAGCTTTGCTGCCAATACTGGGCGGGGTCTGATTCTTCAAGCGAACCTTCGGCGGCGACGCGCTGCGCGAACAATTCTCGCGCCATGGCCTCAGCACTTGCGCTATCCGTGAAACTGGCCACCGTCTGGCCGTTCACCAACACGTCGCAGGTCAGGGGTTCGGTCGCCCAAACCACCTCTATCGTGGCGAACGGCGGTATTTTTTTCATGCGCTCACGCCCGCTTTTTCTGCCCGATGGACGCCACGTTTTCACCAGCGCCCATGACGTGCGCGGCCCATTGAGCCATCATGGCCCGACGCGCCTCAAGTTGCGTCGTTCGCTCATAGGCGGCGCGTACCTTGTTGCCAATGGTGTGGGCCAGCGCCCGCTCGGACAACTCGCCATCAAATCCGCAGTCGGTTGCCCAGTTCTTGAAACTCGCCCTGAAACCGTGGGCAGTAGCCACGCGGCCTGGTGTGTCGCTTGCGGCCTGGGCCTTGCGCAAGATGCTTGTCAGGGCCATATCGGAAAGCGACTTTCCCCTCAGGCTCGGAAACACCAGCGCATCAGGCGGCGGCGTGCCGTCGGGGCATTGCTGGCGCAACAGTTCCAGCGCAGCGGCAGGCAGTGGCACACGATGCGCACGGCGCGCTTTCATACGGCTTGCAGGCACTTCCCATAGCCCGGCCTGCAGGTCGATTTCCGCCCACGTCGCGCCCCTCACTTCCCCACTACGCGCAGCGGTCAGCACAGCGAACAGCAGGGCAGCGCGCCCGCCTAAAGCCGGCGCGCGACTCAGGTGCTTTTGCACGAAACCGGGCACGGCCTGCCATGGCATAGCGGGTTGATGCTGCTCACCCCTTGCCGGTTGCCGGGGCAGCAAGCGGCCCACCACGTCCAACGGGTTGCCTTGCGTATGGCCTTGCGCCCAGCACGTCGCCATAACGTCGGCACAGCGCGCCCTTACGCGGCGGGCAGTCTCGGGAATTTCGAGCCATACCGGTTCCAGTGCGTCGGCAAACTGGCGCGGTGTCAAGGCGTCAACCTTCACGCCACCGATGGCGGGGAAAACATGCATCGCCAGCGATTGCAACCACGATGCGCGGTGCCGGTCGTTGCGCAGGCTCGATGCCACTTGCTCCCAGCGTGCGCGGGCGGCCTGCTCGAACGTGGGCACGGCCTGCTTTGCCTGGCGCTCATGAATCGGGTCACGGCCCGCAGCGATTGATTCACGCGCGGCCTGGGCAGCGGCCAGCGCATCGGCCACGCCCACATCAGGGAAGGTGCCAAAGCCCATATCCCGGCGCGTGCCGGTTTCTGGCGACACGAAGCGCATCAGCCACTTGCCACGGCCCGGCGTGTTTGTCGGTTGCAGCGTCAAGCCAATGACGCCCGTCGGTATCGGTTTGCTGCCCGGCTTGATGGCCCTTGCCTGCCGGTCGGTGATTGTCTTTGCCATTTTTCAGCCCCACATCCAGCCCCACACGAGGCGTTAGCTTGGATGATATGGCCTGATAGCAGTTGAATCAAGGAAAGCTAGATTTCATGCGGGTTTCAGGCAGATTTGCGATGCCGCGTGATATGGCCTGATAACGATAAATGGCGGTACCTACCACCACCAAGTCGTACGAAAAAGCCAGCCCGGATGGGCTGGCTTTTTTCGTTCCGATGCCTCCTCGCGCGTCAGGGCACAGGCCGATCCAGGGGAACGCCTGTGGCTGGCAAGTTGGGCCGGGCCATCACTCCGCCGCCCGGCCAGCGCCGCACCACACGCTGGAAGATCAGCGCATTGGGAATCTGCAGCAGCCGCCGCTGCTCGCCCTCGTCCTCCTCCAGCGTGGTGTAGAGCAGGTTGATGTCCTTGACCCGCCCCCTGGCGCCGGGCTTTTCGGCGGTGTCCAGCACCTCGATGTCGTCGCCCAGGCGAAACGGCTGCACCGTCATGATGAGCAGCGCGCAAAACAGGTTGGACAGCACGCTCCAGGCCGCAAAGAAGGCCACCGCGCCGACGGCGGCAAAGCCGGTGAAGGCCGTCCACAGCACCTCGCCCGACACGCCCAGCCGGCCCAGCACCAGCAGGCCGGCGGCGACGATGATGATCCAGCGCACGATGCCGCGCAGCGGAATCATCAGCTTGAGCGGCAGGCCGTAGTGCTGCTCCAGGCGATGCAGCGCGTGCTTGAAAAGGCCGTTCAGGGCCCAGGCCAGCAGCACGATCAGCGCGATCTGCGCGCCAGGAACGATGACGTCGAGCCAGTCCTTCACCCAGTCGGGCAGACGGCTGCGGTAGTGGCGGATGAGCTCGATCATGGTCGGCAGCGGACGGTGCCCCGGTGCGTGCTCCGAGGGGTGATTCAAGATCAAAATCGCCTCTGGCACCCGTATTGATTGCGCCACAAGCTCCTAATTTCGTAGTATCGCACAGTCCACCCGGGGCCAACCCGGCGTTTTCCCGATGCGCGCCAGGGAGCTGCGCCATGTAACATGGCGCGCCACACCGACTCCCAACCCAACCCACGCCACCCGCCCGTGACCGCCCCCTCGACACCGCCCCGGCTCGAACTCGTCGGCATCACCAAGCGCTACCCCGGTGTGCTGGCCAACGACCAGATCGCGCTGTCGGTGCAAGCGGGCGAGATCCACGCCGTGCTGGGCGAGAACGGCGCCGGCAAGAGCACGCTGATGAAGATCATCTACGGCGCGGTCAAGCCCGACGCGGGCGAGGTGCGTGTCAATGGCCAGCCGGTGGCCGTGCGCAGCCCGCAGGAGGCGCGCCAGCTGGGCATCGCGATGGTGTTTCAGCACTTCAGCCTGTTCGAGACGCTCTCCGTGGCTGAAAACGTGTGGCTGGGCCTGGACAAGTCGCTGGCGCTGCCCGAGGTGACGCGCCGCATTGCGGAGACCGCCACGGCCTATGGCCTGGACGTGGACCCCGAGCGGCCGGTGCACACCCTGGGCGTGGGCGAGATGCAGCGCGTGGAGATCATCCGCGCCCTGCTGGCGCATCCGAGCCTGCTGATCCTGGACGAGCCCACCTCGGTGCTGACACCGCAGGCGGTGGACAAGCTGTTCGTCACGCTGCGCCAGCTGGCGGCCGAGGGCTGCTCCATCCTGTACATCAGCCACAAGCTGCACGAGATTCGCGCGCTGTGCACGGCCTGCACGGTGATGCGCGGCGGGCGCGTGACGGGCGTGTGCGACCCGCGGCAGGAGACCAACGCCTCGCTGTCGCGCCTGATGATCGGCGCCGAGCCGCCGCCGCTGGAGCACCACGCGCACACGCCGGGCCCGGTGGTGCTGGCCGTCAAGCAGCTCAGCCTGCCGCGCGAATCGCCCTTCGGGGTGGACTTGCAGGGCGTGTCGCTGCAGGTGCACGCGGGCGAGGTGGTGGGCATTGCGGGCGTCTCGGGCAACGGCCAGCGCGAGCTGCTGTATGCCTTGTCGGGCGAAGACCGGCGCGCGCCAGCAGCTTCCATCACCATAGCAAACAAACCCGCTGGCACGCTGCATCCGGCGCGTCGGCGCGCGCTGGGCCTGCACTTCGTGCCCGAAGAGCGCCTGGGCCGCGGCGCGGTGCCCGACATGAGCCTGGCGCACAACCTGCTGCTGACGCGCCGCGAAAGCGTGGGCCGCCTGGGCTGGCTGCGCGTGAAGGCGCTGCGCGCGCAATCAAAGGGCATCATCGAGCGCTTTCGCGTCAAGGCCAATGGGCCCGGCGCCGCGGCGCGCTCGCTGTCGGGCGGCAACCTGCAGAAATACCTGATGGGCCGCGAGATCGACGCCCGGCCCCGGCTGCTGATCGTCTCGCAGCCCACCTGGGGCGTGGACGTGGGCGCCGCCGCGCAGATCCGCGCCGAGGTGCTGGCGCTGCGCGACGCCGGCTGCGCCGTGCTGGTGGTGAGCGAGGAGTTGGACGAACTGTTCGAGTTGAGCGACCGCCTGCACGTGATCGCCAAGGGCCAGCTCTCGCCCAGCCTGCCAAGGCAAGATGCCACGGTGGAGTTGATCGGCCAGTGGATGAGCGGGCTGTGGCCCGGCGCTGAAGGCAGCACAGCGGAGGTGGCCCATGCTGCGGCTTGAATTGCGCCCGACGCCCTCGCGCCTGTGGGCCTGGGCCTCGCCCCTGCTGGCACTGGTCATCACGGTGGTCATCGGCGTCGCCTTGTTCTCCTTGATGGGCAAGGACCCGGTCAAGGGCCTGGGGGTGTTTTTCTGGGAACCCATCAAGTCGGCCTACGCGCTGGGCGAGCTGGGCGTCAAGGCCACGCCGCTGCTGATCATCGCGCTGGGGCTGGCGGTGTGCTTTCGCTCCAACATCTGGAACATCGGCGCCGAGGGCCAGTACATCATCGGCGCCATCTGCGCCGGCGGCATCGCCCTGCTGGCCGACAAGGACACCGGGCGCTGGATCGTGCTGGCCATCCTGCTGGCGGGCGTGCTGGGCGGCATGCTGTGGGCCGGCATCACTGCCCTGCTGCGCGACCGCTTCAACGCCGGCGAGATCCTGGTCAGCCTGATGCTGGTCTATGTGGCGGTGCAGGTGCTCAACTTCCTGGTGTTCGGCCCCTGGAAGGATCCGGCGGGCTACAACTTTCCGCAGACGCGCACCTTCGAGGCCGTCACGCGCATCCCGCGCCTGATGGCCGGCTCACGCGTCAGCATCGGCGCGCTGATCGCGCTGGGCGGCGCCGCCCTGCTGTGGCTGTACCTGTTTCGCACGCGCAGCGGCTTTGCCCTGCAGGTGGGCGGGCTGGCGCCGGCGGCGGCGCGCTACGCCGGCTTTTCGTCGCGCCGCGCGCTGTGGACGGCGCTTTTGATCTCCGGCGGCGCGGCCGGCCTGGCGGGCGCGCTGGAAGTGGCCGGGCCGGTGGGCCAGCTCACGCCCTTCGTGCCGGCGGGCTACGGCTTTGCCGCCATCATCGTGGCCTTTGTCGGGCGGCTGCACCCGCTGGGCATGGTGCTGGCGGCCCTGCTGATGAGCATGTTCTACATCGGCGGCGAGCTGGCGCAGTCGCGCCTGGGCCTGCCCAAGTCGCTGACGGATGTATTCCAAGGCTTGCTGCTGTTCTCGCTGATGGCCTGCGACACCCTGGTCAACTACCGCGTTCGGCGCACGGCCCGGCGCCAGGGAGCCCGCTGATGGACGCCTATCCGCTGCTGTTCGCGTCCACGCTCAGCGCCGGCACGGTGCTGGCGCTGGCCGCGCTGGGCCTGCTCATCAACGAGAAGTCGGGCATCGTCAACCTGGGCGCCGAGGGCATGATGCTGTGCGCAGCCATTGCCGGCTTTGCCACCGTCGTCCACACCGGCAGCGACTGGCTGGGCTTTGCCGCCGGCATGGTCGCCGGCGCCGTGCTGGCGGCGGCCTTTGGCGGGCTGGTGATCTGGCTCAACGCCAACCAGTACGCCACCGGGCTGGCGCTGACGCTGTTTGGCGCCGGCTTTTCGGCCTTTGTCGGCATCGGCTACGTGCAGGCCAAGATGCCCGAGCGCCCGCGCTTCAACTGGCTGGGCCTGGGCGACGTGCCCATTATCGGCCCGGCGCTGCTGCGCCAGCACCCGCTGGTGTATGGCGCCATTGCGCTGTGCCTGGGCTTGATCTGGTTTTTGTACCGCACTCGTGCCGGGCTGGTGCTGCGCTCGGTGGGCGAGTCGCCCGAGTCGGCGCACGCGCTGGGCTACCCGGTGCGGCGCATTCGGCTGGCGGCGGTCATCACGGGCGGCGCGCTGTGCGGGCTGGCCGGCGCCTACCTGTCCATCATCTACACGCCGCTGTGGGTGGAGGGCATGGTGGCGGGCAAGGGCTGGATCGCGCTGGCGCTGACCACCTTCGGCACCTGGCGGCCGGCACGCGTGCTGCTGGGCGCCTACCTGTTTGGCGGCGTGACCATGCTGCAGTTCTACCTGCAGGGCCAGGGCGTGCAGATCACCACCCAATTGCTCACGGCCATGCCTTACCTGGCCACCATCGTGGTGCTGGCGCTGATCTCGCGCAACCCGACCTGGATTCGGGTCAACATGCCGGCCTCGCTGGGCAAGCCGTTCTACCCCGGCTGAGTGCCGGCCCCATGCCGGCGGTCCCTAAAATGGCTTTTTTTTCACCCCCGCACCCGGAGGATTTTCGATGATCGATCTGAACAAACGCAGCGCCCTGCGCCTGGCGGCGCTGTCGGCCGCGGCCCTGACCCTGGCGGCCTGCGGCAAGAAGGAAGAAGCCGCCGCACCGGCCGCCGCGCCGACTCCGGCACCCGCAGCCGCTGCCGCCCCAGCCCCGGCCGAGCCGCTGAAGGCCGCCTGGATCTACGTCGGTCCCGTGGGCGACGGCGGTTGGAGCTACGCGCACGACAACGCGCGCAAGGCGGTGCAAAAGGAATTCGGCGACAAGGTCATCACCAGCTTTGTCGAGAACGTGCCCGAAGGCCCCGATACCGAGCGCGTGGCGCGTGACCTGGTGGCCCAGGGCAACAAGCTGATCTTCGGCACCAGCTTCGGCTTCATGGAGCCGATGCTCAAGGTCGCGGCGGACAACCCCGAGGTCAAGTTCGAGCACGCCACCGGCTACAAGACCGCGCCCAACCTGCGCACCTACGACAGCCGTACGTATGAAGGTGCCTACATGGCCGGCGTGATCGCCGGCGCCATGACCAAGTCCAACGTGCTGGGCGTAGTCGCCACGGTGCCGATCCCCGAGGTGGTGCGCAACGTCAACAGCTTCACGCTGGGCGCGCAGCTCACCAACCCCAACATCAAGACCAAGGTGGTGTGGATCAACGAGTGGCACAACCCGCCCAAGGAGACCGAGGCCGCCACCTCGCTGATCAACGGCGGCGCCGACGTGCTGTTCCAGAACACCGACTCGGCCTCGGTGCTCAAGACCGCCGAATCGATGGGCAAGCGCGCCTTCGGCTGGGACTCGGACATGACCGCCTACGGGCCCAAGGCCCACCTGGGATCGGCCATCATCAACTGGGAGCCCTACTACAAGAAGGCGGTCTCCGACGTGCTGGACGGCACCTGGAAGACCGGCCCCAACCAGTGGTGGGGCGTCAAGGAAGGCGCGATCGACCTGGTGTCCATCGCCGACGACGTGCCGGCCGAGACCAAGGCCAAGGTCGAAGAGGTCAAGGCCGGCCTGAAGGCCGGCACCTACCACATCTGGAAGGGCCCGCTGGCCGACAACGACGGCAAGGAAGTGCTGGCGGCTGACCAGGTCGCCGACGACAAGTTCCTGGGCGGCGTCAACTTCTTCGTCAAGGGCGTCGAAGGCAAGGTGCCGGGCGCCAAGTAAGCGGCCCGGCCCCATCGGCCACGGCGGCGGCGGGGCAACCCGCCGCCGCTTTTTTTCACGCCGGCGCCCGCTTGCGTAAACTGCAGGCTCCGGCACCGGGCGCCCCGGCCCGCCGGCCAGACCTCATCCCGACATGACCATCGATTCGCACAAACGCCACCTGCTGCAATGGGCCGCCGCCGGCGCCCTGGCCCCCCTCGCCCTGGCCGCCTGCGGCAAGAAGGACGAAGCCGGCGCGCCGCCGGCCGCCGACCAGCCCGCCGCCGCCCCGGCCCCCGCCGCGGCCGCTGAACCCCTGAAAGCCGCCTGGATCTACGTCGGCCCGGTCGGCAACGCCGGCTGGAGCTACGCGCACGACCAGGGCCGCAAGGCGGTGCAGGCCGAGTTCGAGGGCAGGCTCAAGACCAGCTTTGTCGAAAGCGTGCCCGAGGGTGCCGACACCGAGCGCGTGCTGCGCGACCTGATCAGCCAGGGCAACACGCTGATCTTCGGCACCAGCTTCGGCTTCATGGAGGCGATGGTGAAGGTGGCGCAGGACTTTCCGCAGGTGCGCTTCGAGCACGCCACCGGCTACAAGACGGCGCCCAACCTGAACGTGTACGACTCGCGCTTCTACCAGGACACCTATCTCGCCGGCATCATCGCCGGGCACATGACCAAGTCGGGCACGCTGGGCTACGTCGGCTCGGTGCCGATCCCCGAGGTGCTGCGCAACATCAACGCCTACACCCTGGGCGCGCAGCGCGTGCGCCCCGACATCGTCACGCGCGTGGTGTGGACCAACAGCTGGTACGACCCCCCGCGCGAGACCGAGGCCGCGCAGTCGCTGCTGACCGGCGGCGCCGACGTGCTGCTGCAGAACACCGATTCGCCCGCCGTCATCCAGGCGGTCAACCAGGCCGGCAAGCTGGCCTTCGGCTGGGACTCGGACATGAGCGAATTCGGCGGCCAGGCCCACCTGGGCTCGTGCATCGCCGACTGGAGCCACTACTACAAGAAGGCGGTGCAGGCGGCGCTGGACGGCAGCTGGAAGGGCGGGCAGGTCACGCGCTGGGGCGTGCCCGAGGGGCAGAACGACCTGATCAAGCTGTCCGAGCGCATCCCCGCCGAGGTGCGCGCCGAGGTCGAGAAGATCAAGGCCAGCATGAAGGACCGCAGCTTCGACGTCTTCAACGGCCCGGTGATCGACGTCAACGGCAAGGAGCAGCTGGCTGCCGGCACGCGAGCCGACGACGCCTGGATGGGCGCCATCAACTTCCTCGTCAAGGGCGTCGAAGGCACCATACCCGCTTCAAAATAGATAGCTGTTTGCGCTTTCCATACAAGGGATAGAGCCACTTTTCTTTGATGAACATGACCCCGATGCTGGAAAAGACCCTGTGGCATCCCGTGGCACTCAGCCACGTCGTGGGCGGCCAGCCGCTGGCCGTCACCCTGCTGGGCGAGGACCTGGTTCTGTGGCGCGACGGCAGCGGCGCCACGCAGGCCTGGCAGGACCAATGCCCACACCGCGGCGCGCGCCTGTCGATGGGGCGCGTGCAAGGCGGCGAGCTGGAATGCCCCTACCACGGCTGGCGCTTCGAGGGCGGCGGGCGCTGCACCCACATTCCGGCCACGCCCGACTTCCAGCCCGGCCCGCGCCATGGCGCGCACGTGCACGAGGCACGCGAGGCCTACGGCATGGTCTGGGTGCGCCTGGCCGCGCCCGAAGGCGAGCCACTGCCGATCCACGACTTGCCCGCCTTTGCCGCCGAGGCCGAGACCCGCCTGCGCAAGACCACCAGCGGCCCCTATGTCGTGGCCGCCAGCGCGCCACGCATCATCGAGAACTTCCTGGACATGGCGCACTTCGGCTACGTGCACGACGGCTGGCTGGGCAGCCGCGCGCACACCACCATCGAGCCCTACGAGGTGACACGCACCGAGCGCGGCGTGCTGGCCACCGGCTGCCAGGCCTGGCAGCCGCGCTCGTCGATCCATGCCGAAAGCGGCGCGCAGGTGGAATACACCTACGAAGTCACCGCGCCCTACATGGCGGTGCTGACCAAGGTGCCCGAGGCCGGCACCACCGCCATCGAGGGCATGCAGGAGTCGATCGCCATGTTCGTCTGCCCGGTCAGCGAGGAAAGCAGCGTGGCCTGGACGCGCATGGCGATGAACGACTTCGAGTCGCCCGACGCGCGGCTGATCGACTTTCAGGACACCATCTTCAGCCAGGACAAGCCCATCCTCGAATCGCAGCGTCCCAAGCGCCTGCCGCTGGCGCCCGGCGCCGAGGCGCACGCCGCGGTTGACCGCATGTCCACCGCCTACCGCCGCTACCTCAAGGACAGCGGCATCAGCTTCGGCGTGATTGCCTGAGGGGCCGTCGGCTGCCGGCGACGCCCGCGTGGCTGACCCGGTGCTGCGCGCACGGGGCTGGCGTCTGGCAATTTGACATTCAAGGAATTTGCTATCTTTCATATAGCTTTTTGCGCATGTCTACAAAGCGCGAAACCTTGATTCGATACTGAATATTTACTATCAAAATAAGAGTAAATTGATGCTCGCCAATGAACCTCGGTTGATGGCTTGAGCACGGCATGGCGGGGGCGGGCGGGCGGCAGATTTCGGGCCGCCTGCCTAGGGCATTCCCGCGTTACGCGTCGTCCTTGACCCACATCAAAATAAAAAAGTCCATCTGGGCGGAGGAGAAAACGTCATGACAAGTGCCAACAGCACGGGTTCCGGTTCGGGCTCGCTGCTCCCTTTTCTCGATCGCGCGCACACGGTCGCCAAGCCGGGCTACAGCCGATGGATGGTGCCACCGGCTGCACTTTGCGTGCACCTGTGCATCGGCCAGGCCTATGCATTCAGCGTGTTCAACCTGCCGATGACCAAACTGCTGGGCATCAAGGCGTCGGCCGAGGGCGACTGGAAGCTGACCGAGCTGGGCTGGATCTTCTCGATTGCCATGCTTTTTCTTGGCTTGTCATCGGCGGTGTTCGGCCGCTGGGTCGAAGAAGGCGGCCCGCGCAAGGCCATGTTCACCGCCGGCTGCTGCTGGGCGGCAGGCTTTCTGATTTCCGCGTTCGGCGTCTCCACACACCAGCTGTGGCTTATCTATTTGGGCTACGGCGTGATCGGTGGCTGCGCGCTGGGCATCGGCTACATCTCACCGGTGTCCACGCTGATGAAATGGTTTCCCGACCGACCCGGCATGGCTACGGGCATGGCCATCATGGGCTTTGGCGGCGGCGCCATGATTGCCGCGCCGCTATCGGTGTGGCTGATGAACCACTTTCGCACCGACACCGATATGGGCGTGATGGCCACCTTTGTCACGCTGGCCATCGGCTACTTCATCTTCATGATGGTGGGTGCAGCCATCGTGCGCGTGCCGGCGCCGGACTGGAAGCCAGAAGGGTTTGTTGCGCCCACCACCTCCAGCAAGCTCATCTCCCAGAACGACGTGTTCGTGTACGACGCCATCAAGACGCCGCAATTCTGGCTGATCTGGTTCGTGCTGTTCTTCAACGTCACTGCCGGAATCGGTGTGCTGGGGCAGGCGTCAGCCATGAGCCAGGAGATGTTCCCCGGCCGCATCACGGCGATTGCCGCCGCCGGCCTGGTCGGGCTGATGAGCATCTTCAACATGGGCGGACGCTTCGTTTGGGCTTCGCTGTCAGACTACATTGGGCGCAAGAGCACTTACTTTGTCTACATGGTGCTTGGCTTTGTGCTGTACCTCACGGTGCCGCAAGCTGGTGGATCGGGCAACGTGGTGCTGTTCGTGATCTGCTTTTTGATCATCGTCAGCATGTATGGCGGCGGTTTCTCCACGGTGCCAGCCTATCTGCGGGACATGTTTGGCACGCGCTACGTCGGCGCCATACACGGCATTTTGCTCACCGCCTGGTCGGCGGCGGGCATCGCCGGGCCGGTGCTCATCAACTACCTGCGCGAGTACAACATCAACCACGGCATTCCGAAAGCGCAGGCCTACAACGGCACCATGTACATCATGGCCGGCTTGCTGGTGCTGGGGTTCATCTGCAACTTCCTGGTCAAGGCCGTGGACGCGCGCTACCACATGAAGAGCGACGCTGACAGTGCCAACCCGTCCGGCGCAACCCCACAAACGGCCAAAGCCTGAGGAGCTTACGAAATGCAAAACAACGACATCAAGAGAACACCCCCCGTGTTGATCGCCGTGGCTTGGCTGTTTGTGGGCATTCCGCTGGCCGGCGGAATCTACAAAACCCTGCTGAACGCGGCCAAGTTGTTTCAGTAGCGGCGCGACGGCAGGCGCACACAAGCCGCCGCGCACTGCTCGCCGATGGCGTTTGTTTGAGCCAAATTGGCCACTAGCGCCTGTCTGACAAGCGCTAGTAGCTATTAAATCAGTAGTCGACTGGCTTGTGCACCTGTGCGGCGTTAGGTGCCATAGCCCGACGGACGTCAGGCAGTCTGCTGCTAGCATCCTCGCCACGAGGAGGTGTCTGGGCTCCTGGTGGGCCCCCCGGTCTTCAAAATCGGTGAGACCGAGCATCTCGGTCTGGCGGGTTCGATTCCCGTCCACCTCCGCCAATTGCCGCCAAGTCGATGCCGCAGATTTAGGAAATGAGCAGCAAGCCCAAGCAGGACGACCCACGCCGAATGATCCCGCGCACCGACCACCTGCTGGCCCTGCCGGCCATGGTGGCAGCCCGATCGCGGCTGGGTGAACCAGTGCTGCGCACCCTGTTGAACGACGTGCTGCAGCGCGCCCGCGCCGGTGAGCTGCCTGCCGAGCAGGTAGAAGATGCGCTGTTGAACACCTTGGCACGGCAGCGTCCCACCGCTTTGCGGCCGGTACTGAACGCAACCGGTGTCGTCATCCACACCAACCTGGGACGAGCGCCGCTTTCGCAAGCCGCCGTCAATGCGCTGGTCGCGGCAAGCGGATACGTTGACGTCGAGCTTGACCTGGCCACCGGCGCTCGCTCTCGCCGTGGCGCCTGGACGCGCGCGGCGCTGCTGGCGGCATGCCCGGCCGCAGGCGACGCGCTGGTGGTCAACAACGGCGCCGCCGCTTTGTACCTGGCAACCACCGTGCTGTCCGCTGGCGGGCCGGTCGTGGTGAGTCGGGGCGAGTTGATCGAGATTGGCGCCGGCTTTCGGCTGCCCGATTTGATCGCCTCGACCGGCGTGCGACTGGTCGAAGTCGGCACCACCAACCGCACCCATCTGGCCGACTACGCCAGCGCCATCGGGTCGGAGACTGGCTGCATCCTCAAGGTGCACCCGAGCAACTTTCGTGTCGAAGGCTTCACCGCATCGGCATCGCTGGCCGACTTGCGTGCACTGGCCACCGAGCGCGGCGTGCCACTGATCGCCGACCTGGGCAGCGGCCTGCTTGCGCCGGATTCCTTGTTGCCGGATGAGCCCGACGCAGCCAGCGCGCTGGAGCAGGGGGCCGATCTGGTGACCGCCAGCGGCGACAAACTGCTCGGCGGTCCGCAAGCCGGACTCGTGCTGGGCCGAGCCGATCTCGTTGCCCGGCTGGCGCGGCATCCACTGGCACGCGCCTTTCGCGCCGACAAGTTGACGCTGGCTGCGCTGGAGGCGACGCTGCGCGGTGGCGTGCCGCCTGTCACCGCCGCGCTGCGCGCCGACCCCGAACACCTGCGCCAGCGCGCCGAGCGGCTTGGCGCGGCCGTGAAGGCTCCCGTTGTTTCCCACGACGGTCGCGTCGGCGGCGGCGGCGCGCCTGGCTTGCCGCTGCCCGGCTGGGCAGTACAGTTGCATGAGAACGTTGCGGCACGTCTGCGCATGGGTGACCCCGCCGTCCTGGCGCGCGTCCATAACGGCGCCTGCCTGATCGATCTGCGCTGCGTGCCCGAATCCGACGACGAGCGGCTCATCGCTGCCGTGTTCGCGGCGCTGGCGCCCGACGCAGCCACCCCACCGCGCGACCAGCCATGACGACGCACGTCGTCGCCACGGCTGGTCACGTCGATCACGGCAAGAGCACACTGATCCGCGCGCTGACCGGCATGGAGCCGGACCGCTGGGCGGAAGAGCGCCGGCGCGGCCTCACCATCGATCTCGGGTTCGCGTGGACGACGCTGCCCTCGGGCCGCGAACTTGCCTTCGTCGACGTACCCGGCCACGAGCGCTTTGTCGGTAACGCGCTGGCCGGGCTGGCCAACGTGTCGATCGTGTGCTTCGTGGTGGCTGCAGACGAAGGCTGGTCTGCACAGTCCAGCGAGCACCGCGATGCCATCGCTGCGCTCGGCATCCGCCACGGCCTGATCGTGGTGACCAAGGCCGACCGCGCGCCCGATTGGGTGGCTGCAACGATGGCGCGATCACGCAGCGAGTTTGCGGGCACCGGCCTGCGGGATCTACCAGCCGTCGCCGTGTCGGCCACGCAGGGCAGCGGCCTCGACCAGTTCAGGCGGGTGCTCGATCAGGTTCTGGCCGAAGTGCCCGAACCCGCCGCCGGCGACCGGCTGCGGCTGTGGATCGACCGCTCGTTCAGCATCTCGGGGGCGGGCACGGTGGCCACCGGCACGCTGGCCGCGGGCACCCTCGCCAAGGGGGACCGGCTCGTGGTCGTAGGCCAGGGGCAGCCGCCGCGCGAGGTCGTCGTGCGCGGCCTCGAGTCGCGCGGCGCGCCGGCCGACAGGCTCCGTCCGGTGAACCGGGCCGCGGTCAATCTGCGCGGCGTGGCGGCAGGGGACGTCCGCCGCGGCCAGGCCCTGGTGGCCCCCGGCGCCTGGCCGATGACGGTCACGGTCGACGTGCGCCGCAGGGCTGGCGCCGCGCTGATTGACGCGCCCGCGCAGATCATGGTGCACGTCGGGACGGCCGCAGTCCCGGCCCGGCTGCGCTGTTTCGACGCCGAGCACGCCCGCATCAGCCTGGAGGGATCGCTGCCGCTGATCGTGGGCGATCGACTGCTGCTGCGCGACCCAGGGCGGCGCGTCGTGCTGTGCGGCGTCGACGTGCTCGACTGCGACCCGCCGCAGCTTGCGCGCCGCGGGGCTGGCAAGCGGCGCGCACTGGCCCTGGCGGACATGCCGCCCGAAGGCGACGTGCGGGCCAAGGTGGCCGAGCGCGGCGCGGTCGAGGTGGATCATCTGCGCCGGCTCGGCCTGCTGAACCTTGACGCCACGCCGCCACCACAGGTTCTCTGCTTGGGTCGCTGGTGGGTGGACGGCACGGCCTACGCCGCGTGGCAGGAGCAGTTGCACGCCCTGGTAGAGGACGATGACCGGCGCGACCCGCTCACGCCCGGCGTCTCCGCGGGGGCGTTGCGCAATGCTCTACCCACGCCCGCAGCGCACTTCATCGATCGGCTGGTCGCGGACGTCGGGCTTGAACTGCACAACGGCCACATCCGGCTGCCCAAGGCTCGTGCCGACCTTGGCAGCGCCGAGGTCGGTGTTTCCAGGCTGGAGGCTCGTCTGTCGGCGAATCCTTTCCTCGCACCAAAAATCGACGAGCTGGCCGCGCTCGCATTGGGCGGGCGCGAGTTGGCGCTGGCCGAGCGCGCCCAGCGCTTGCTGCGATTGCCCGGTGGCGTGGTTCTGCTGCCCTCCGCACCGGCGCTCGCGCTGCGCGCCTTGGCGCAATTGCCGCAGCCATTCACCACCAGCCATGCACGGCAGGCGATGGGCACCTCACGCCGCGTGGCGATCCCACTGCTGGAGCATCTGGACCGGCGCGGATGGACGCGACGGATCGACGACGATCACCGCGAAGTGGTGCAACAGCCGCCAACGTGATCGCGAATGCGCCTGCGGCGCCCTAACGGCTGTTGTCCTCGTCCTTGCGACTTTGAACATGCGCAAAGCCGAACCGACCCTTGATGCACAGATTGCCATGGCTAACCGCGTGGTCGTGGGGCGAAGTCACCTTGACGATCTTGTTGTCCTGCACATGCAATTCCACGTTGCAGCCAACGCCGCAATAGGTGCAAACGGTGGTGGTCATTGTCTGCTTTGCCTCGTCCCAAGTGCCGACGGCACGCATGTCGTACTCGGATTTGAACGACAAGGCTCCGGTCGGGCACACCTCCACGCAGTTGCCGCAATACACGCACGCGGAATCGGGCAGGTGGACGGCGTATTCGGTCGAGATCTGCGAGTCGAAGCCGCGCCCCGCGATCTGGATGGCAAAGGTGTTCTGCCACTGGGTGCCGCAGGCGTCCACGCACTTGTAGCACAGGATGCACTTGCTGTACTCGCGCACGTACAGGTCGTTGTCGATCTTGTCGGGCTGGTTCATCGTGGCGGCAACCGTGCCGTCTCCAACGTGGTGCTCGCCGGGTTCGTGGATGTCGCGGTGCAAATTTTCGTCGGCTCGCTCGCCATAGCGGTCGGGGTCGGCGGCGTAGCGTGCCATCCATTCGTCGATGTGCGGCGTGGTCGACAGATCGACCGAGGAGCCCAGCAACTCCAGCACCAGGCGCCGGCTGTGCCGCACCCGCTCGGTGTCGGTCATGACCTCCATGTTGGCTTCGACCTTGCGCGAGCACGAAGGCACGAGCACGCGCGAGCCTTTCAACTCGACCATGCACACGCGGCAAGCGTTCTTGGGCGTAAGCGTGTCGCCCCAACACAGCGTGGGCGTGTCCTTGCGTGCGGCATTGCAGGCGTCCAAAATGGTGCTGCCTTCGGGCACGCTCACCGGGTCGCCATCGACGGTGATCGTGACCGACTTGATGGGCGTGTCGGTTCCGACGAGATGGTCCGGATCTCGCGCGTTCATGAGCTCTCCTTCAGGACGCCAAGCCGGTCAATGGCCGACTCGACGGCGTTCCACGCGGCTTGACCAAGACCACAGATCGAGGCGTCCTTCATCACCTGGCCAACATCGCGCAGCACCACGATGTCGCGCTCTAGGGCATCGGCATCGCGTCGGTTGCGCATGATGCGCAGCAGCGCCTCTTCCTGGCGCACCGTGCCCACGCGGCAGGGCACGCACTGACCGCAGGACTCGTCGCGAAAGAAGCTGGCGATGCGCAACAGAATGCCGGTCAGATCGACGGTGTCGTCGAACGCCAGAACCACGCCGGAACCCAACGTGGTGTTGTGGGCGCGCGCCCCTTCCAGCGTGAGTGGAATGTCCAGCTCATCGGCGCGCACAAAACCGCCCGCCGCGCCACCCAGCAACACCGCTTGCAGCGTTCGGCCCGGTGGCACACCGCCGGCCAGCTGGAGCACCTCGCCCAAGGTGGCACCAAAGGGCACCTCATACACGCCCGGGCGCATCAGATTGCCCGATACGCAGAACAGCTTGGGGCCGGTCGAGCCTTCGGTTCCGATCCTGGTGTAGGCCGCAGCGCCGATGCGCATGATCAGCGACACGTTGCAAAGCGTCTCGACGTTGTTGACCACGGTCGGTTTAGCAAACAAGCCGCTTTGAAACGGGAACGGCGGCTTGCTGCGCGGCTCGCCCCGGTAGCCCTCGATGGAGTTGAAGATGGCCGTCTCTTCGCCGCAGATGTAGGCGCCGGCGCCACGCCGGATCTCGATGTCGAAGCGCCAGCCGGAGCCCAGAACGTCGCTGCCCAGAAACCCGCGTTCGCGCGCCTTGTCGATCGCGTTGGAGAGCATTCGCATTGCGCGTGGATACTCCCCACGCAGATAGATGTAGCCGCGCTCGGCGCCGAAGGCGTAGCCCGCGATGGTCATCGACTCGATCAGCGAGAACGGGTCGCCCTCCAGAAGGGCGCGGTCCTTGAAGGTGCCGGGCTCGCTCTCGTCGGCGTTGCAGACCAGGTAGCGTGGCGTGGCCGTCTGCTTGGCGGTGCTCTCCCACTTGACGCCGGCCGGAAACGCAGCGCCGCCACGCCCCATCAGCCGGGAGGCCTTGACCTCGCTGATGACCTTGTCGGGCCCCATCGCGAACGCTTGCTTCAGCCCGGCGTAGCCGTCGGTTGCCAAATAGTCGTCGATGCTCTCGGGGTCGACTTGGCCGACGCGCTGAAGCAGCATCAGGCCTTGCTGGCCAGCCTGCGGCACGGCCATGGCCGGCGGGGTCTCGGCCGCGAGCACCGCAGGGCCGGCGCTCAGCGCAAGGGCAACATCATCGACAGTGGCGGGGCCGAGCAGGTGCTCGTGCGGCGGATCGCCCGCCTCGACCGCAAGCGCCGCCGGGGCGCGCTCGCACACACCCAGGCAGGGGCTGTGCTTCCAGCCCGAGTCGGCACCGGCCGGCCCCAACCGCTTCTCGAGCCCTGCACACACATCCTTCGATCCGCGCGCCATGCAGGCGATGTCGGTGCAGACATGGACGATGCGCTTGGGCCGCGGTCTGGTGGAAAACAGCGCGTAAAACGTTGCCACGCTGTACACGTCGGCGGCCGCCACGCTGAGCCGTTTGCCGATGTAGTTGAGCGCGCCGGGGCTGATCCAGCCCACACGGTCGTTGACCGCGTGCAGCGCCTCGAGCACGAGATGCCGCCGAGCCCGCGCCGTGTGACCGGAACGTGCGCGCCGGTGGTCTTTTTCGTCCCGTTCGCCGCCATGCCAGCCGCCTTCCTCCGGCGCTCCGAGGCGCCTGTCAATGGCTTCACGCTCCTCGGGGAACGGCTCGGCATTGGAGAACTTCAGATCCAAAACGCATCCCTCCTACTTGGCGGCAGCCAGATCGCCAGCCGGTGTTCGATGATCGACCGCAACGGCAGAGCCCCGGTTCTGAGTCGATTCGTCGGTGATCTTGCCGATCTTGACCGCCGTGGCCTTGAACTCCGCCGTCTTGGCGATCGGGTCGTTGGCCTCGATGGTGAGTGCGTTCACGTCTACGTCGTCAGGGAAGTTGCAGGCCATGAACAGCAGACCCGGGCGCAGGCCCGGGTCGAGGCGCGCGGGCGCCAGCACGGATCCGCGGCGCGAGGTCACCCGAACCGTCTCTCCCTCTTCAATGCACAGCCGAGCCATGTCCTCCGGAGAGAAGTCGACGCAACCGCCAAAGCGGATCGGCGAATTGAAGCCTCCGGACTGCACACCGGTGTTGTAGTCGGTCAGGCGTCGCCCGGTGGTCAGACGCAAGGGGAACTCGTCGTCGAGTTTGTCCACCGGCAGCCGGTGCTCGATGATGCCGAACGGCGCCGGTCGCCCGCGTTTGGCGGGGTCTTTTTCCCACAATCGGCCGTGCAGGAAGGGTGACTCGGGGCCATCTTCTTCAGGAAATGGCCATTGCACGCCACCGCGCTCGGCAAGCACCCGGTAGCTCATGCCATGGTGCGCCGGCGACAGCGCGCGCAGCTCGTCCCAGACCTGCTCGGCCGTCTGCACCGGCCAGACGTGTCCCATGCGTTCGGCAAGCAGGCGGATGATCTCGATGTCGTCCTTGGCCTGCCCGGGCGGCTCCAGCGCCTTGCGCACCAGTTGTACCCGCCGTTCGCTGCTGGTGAAGGTACCTTCACCCTCGCACCATGCCGCTGCCGATGGAAACACCACGTCGGCGAACGTGGCGGTTTTGGTGAGGAAAATGTCCTGTACCACCAGGTGATCCAGGTTCTCCAGGCGCCGCGCAACCGCCGTGGTGTCGGCGTCGGACTGCACCGGGTTCTCGCCGATGATGTAGCAATTGGTCAAGTGCCCCTCGTCCATCGCCTCCATCATTTCCGACAGCGTCAGTCCGCCCTTCGGCGGCAAGGTGACGCCCCACATGTGCTCGAACTTGGCCCGATGTTCGGGGTTCTCCACGCTCTGGAACCCCGGCAGGTTCTTAGGGATGGCCCCCATGTCGCCGCCGCCTTGCACATTGTTCTGACCACGCACCGGCACCAGGCCCGAACCCCACCTGCCGACGTGACCGGTCAGCAACGCGAGATTGCACAGCGCGCGCACGTTATCGGTGCCGTTGTGGTGCTCGGTAATGCCCAGCGTCCAGCACAGCTGCGCGCGCTTGGCCTTGGCGTAATCGTGCGCCAGTTCACGGATCAGCTCAGCCGGCACCCCCGTCTCGCGCGAAGTGACTTCCAGCGTCCACGGCTCGCAAGCGGCAACGTACTCTTCGAAGCCGGTGGTGGCGTTGGCAACAAATTCCTCGTTGACCAGGCCGGCGTGGATGATCTCGCGGCCGACGCCGTAAGCCAACGCCACGTCGGTGCCGACATCCAGACCAAGCCAAGTGTCGGCCCACTCGGCAGTCTTGGAGCGGCGCGGGTCCACCCCGTAAACCTTGGCGCCCTTGTGGATCGCCTTCAACGCATGGTGGAAGAAGATCGGATGCGCTTCACGGGCATTGCTGCCCCAGAAGATGATCAGATCGGCATCTTCGATTTCGCGGTAGGAAGACGTGCCGCCCCCCGCGCCAAACACCGTCACCAGACCGGCGACGCTGGGCGCATGTCAGGTTCGATTGCAGGAGTCGATATTGTTGGTGCCGATCACGGCGCGCGTGAACTTCTGGCCGATGAAGTTCAGCTCGTTGGTCGCGCGCGAGCAACAGAACATGCCGAACGCGTCGGGGCCGTGAGCTGCCAGGTTGCGGCGAAAGCCATCGGCCGCGCGCGTGAGCGCCTCGTCCCACGTGGCGGGGCGCAGCACGCCGCCATCGCGTACCAGCGGCTCGGTGAGCCGGGTGTAGGCCTGCTTGGGTTTCTTGCTCATCGCAGTCTCCTGACAATAGATGTAACTATGCCACGATTCTTCACAACCGTCAGGCCTCGCCTCGCGGCGACTGGTGTGTTGATGCGGACATGCCACGACACACCCTAGAATTTGAACGAACTTTTGACGGCTTCGAACCATGCCTGATCACGACACCGCCGCTCCCACGTTGCCCACACTGCAGCAATTGCTCGTGCGCGTGGTCGGCGAAGCCGGCGCGCCGCCCGAGGGCGTGCTGCGCGACGACGCGCTGGCGGCCGAAGTGCCGGTGGCACTGGTGTTCAACGGCATCTCGCACGCCGTGATGATGGCCACGCCCGAGCAGCTGGAAGACTTCGCGCTCGGCTTTGCGCTGTCCGAAGGGATCCTGGATGGCGCCGACGACTGCTACGGCATCGACGTCGTGCCGGTCGACGCCAGCGCCGCCGGCCTGCCCGCTGGCGTGCCGGGCGTCGAGGTGCAGCTGGAGATCGCCACCGGCTGCTTCGAACGTCTCAAGGGCCGGCGCCGCAGCCTGGCCGGGCGCACCGGCTGCGGCATCTGCGGCGTCGAAAGCCTGGCTGCGCTCGACCTGTCGCCGCTGCCCGTCAGCCGCCGCCACTGGATCGAACAGGTCGAACTGCCCACCGTGCTCAAGGCGCTGGCGCAGATGACGCCGCGCCAGCAGCTCAACGCCCATGCGGGCTCGGTGCACGCCGCGGGCTGGGCCCGCATCGACGGCGAGGTGACCGAGGTGAAGGAAGACGTGGGCCGCCACAACGCGCTGGACAAGCTGATCGGGGCGCTGGCCCGCGCAGGCAGGCTGGCCGAGCCCGGCTTCGTCGTGCTGACCAGCCGCGGCAGCCATGAGCTGGTGCGCAAGTGCGCGCGCGTGGGTATCGCCGCGCTGGCCACCGTGTCGGCCCCCACAACGATGGGCGTGCGCATGGCCGAGCTGTCAGGCATCCGCCTGTGGGGCCTGTGCCGCAGCCCGCGAGGTGTGCTTTACGCCAGCGGGACATGAGCGGCATGTCGTGCATGATGATCGCATGAACCCCCACCTTCCACCCATCGCGGTTGATCGGCTGCCGGCGCTGTTGGCCGCGATGCCGAAGACCGAGCTGCACATCCACATCGAGGGCTCGCTGGAGCCCGAGATGGCCTTTGCCCTGGCCGCGCGCAACGGACTCACGCTGCCCTACGCGGACAGCCAGGCGCTGCGCCGGGCGTACGCCTTCAGCGACCTGCAGAGCTTTCTCGACCTGTACTACCAGGGCGCGGCCGTACTGCAGACCGAGCAGGATTTCTACGACCTGGCACGCGCCTATCTTGCGCAAGCTGCGACAAACAATGTAGTTCACGCCGAAATCTTCTTCGACCCGCAGACGCACACCGCGCGCGGCGTGGCGATGGAGGCGGTGATCCGCGGCCTGGCGCGCGCGCAGGAAGAGGCCCGGCGTGAACAGGGCATCACGAGCGCGCTGATCCTGTGCTTTTTGCGCCACCTGAGCGAGCGCGAGGCGTTCGAAACGCTTGAGCAGGCGCTGCCCTTTCGCGATGCATTCCTCGGCGTGGGGCTGGACTCGAGCGAGCTGGGCCACCCGCCCGAGAAGTTTGCCCGCGTGTTTGCACGGTGCCGCGAGCTGGGCCTGCACATCGTCGCCCACGCCGGCGAGGAAGGACCGCCCGCCTACATCTGGGCTGCGCTGGACGTGCTGAAGGCCGAGCGCATTGACCACGGCGTGCAGGCGGTGCGCGACAGCGCGCTGATGCAGCGCCTGGCCGAGCAGCGCATCCCGCTCACCGTCTGCCCGCTGTCCAACCAGAAGCTGCAGGTCTTCCCCGACCTCTCGCGCCACAGCCTGCCCGCCCTGCTGGACGGCGGCCTGTGCGCCATGGTCAACAGCGATGATCCGGCCTACTTCGGCGGCTACGTCAACGCCAACCTGCAGGCGGTGTTTGCGGCGACGGGCATGGACGCATCCGCCGCCTATCGGTTGGCGGCCAACAGCTTCGAGGCCAGCTTCGTGGATGCTGGCCAGAAGCAGCGCTGGCGGCAACGCTTGCAAGAGTGCTTCGAGCGGGCGCACGAACTGGGGCACGACGCGGCCCGGTAAAATCGCCTCCGCAGCGCTGCCGCCCCGACGGCGCCGCGACTTGATTCACTCGGGGCCATGTCGAGGACAACCATGTACAAAAACCTCGTGGCCGCGCTTGCGGCCGCCTGTTTTTTCGCCCCCCTGCACGCTGAGGAGCCCGCGCCGGCCCAGCCGCCCACGCGCGCCGCCTGGGTCTACGTAACGCCCATCACGCCCACCGGCTGGACGCACCAGCACGAGCTGGCGCGCCAGGCGGTGCAAAAGGCGCTGGGCGACGCGGTCAAGACCACGGATGTCGAGAACGTGGCCGAGGGCCCCGACGCCGAGCGCGTGCTGCGCGACCTGGCGCGCCAGGGCAACGACATCATCTTCACCACCAGCTTCGGCTACATGGAGCCGGTGCTGCGCGTGGCGCGCGAATTCCCGCACGTGCGCTTCGAGTGCCAGACCTGCGTGCAGCGCGCGCCCAACGTCGCCACCTCCAACGCGCGCTACTACGAGGGGCGCTATCTGTCGGGCATCGCCGCCGGGCGCATGACGAAGACCGGCGTGGTGGGCTACGTGGCGGGTTTTCCCATCCCCGAGATCCTGCAAAGCATCAACGCCTTCACGCTGGGGCTGCGCAGCGTCAACCCCACGGCCACCGTCAAGCTGGTGTGGCTGAACGAATGGTTCAACCCGCCGCGCGAGCGCGAAGCCGCCATGGCGCTGATGGACCAGGGCGCCGACGTGCTGGCCTTCAACAGCGCGTCCACCGCCGTCATGCGCGCGGCCGAGGAGCGCGGCCAGCTGGCCATTGCCTACCACTCCGACATGCGCAGCGTGGCGCCGCACGCGCAACTGGCCGCCGTCACCCACCACTGGGACGCCTACGACATCGCCCGCGTGCGCGCGGTGCGCGATGGCACCTGGAAAAGCACCGACACCTGGGGCGGCGTGAAAGCCGGCATGGTGCGCATCGAGGCCTTCGGCCCCAAGGTGCCCGCCGCCGTGCGCGACGAGGTGCTGGCGCGGCAACAGGACATCGCCGCCGGCCGCCTGCAGCCCTTTGCCGGCCCCATCACCGACAACACCGGCAAACTGCGGGTGCCCCGAGGCCAAAGCGCCAGCGACGCCGAAATCCTGAAAATGAACTACCTGGTGCAAGGCGTGCAAGGCAGCCTGCCGCACTGAAGCGGAGCGCCCTCCGTTTCAAGGCAAAATGGCGCTCTTGCGCGCAGCCACGCTGCGCAATCAGCTATCAATCGGTGAGTGACGCAGCATGAGCATCAAGAGCGACAAGTGGATCCGCCGCATGGCGCAGGAGCACGGCATGATCGAGCCCTTCGAGCCCGGCCAGGTGCGCGCGGTCGATGGCCGCAAGATCGTCAGCTACGGCACCAGCAGCTACGGCTACGACATCCGCTGCGCGCCCGAATTCAAGATCTTCACCAACATCCACAGCACCGTGGTGGACCCGAAGAACTTCGACGAGAAAAGCTTCGTCGACTTTCATGGCGACAGCTGCATCATTCCGCCCAACAGCTTTGCGCTGGCGCGCACGGTGGAGTACTTCCGCATCCCGCGCAACGTGCTGACCATCTGCTTGGGCAAGAGCACCTACGCGCGCTGCGGCATCATCGTCAACGTCACGCCCTTCGAGCCCGAGTGGGAAGGCTACGTGACGCTGGAGTTCTCCAACACCACCCCGCTGCCGGCCAAAATCTACGCGGGCGAAGGCTGCGCGCAGGTGCTGTTCTTCGAGAGCGACGAGGTCTGCGAGACCAGCTACAAGGACCGCGGCGGCAAGTACCAGGGGCAGGTGGGGGTGACGTTGCCGAAGGCGTAGTCTGTGCCTCGCAGTGCTGCAATACTATTCTTGTTTCAAATTCCCGAAATCAGAATTCGACAAATATTCTCCAGCCCGCAAAATTCCATGAAATTCAATATGAAAGCCCAAACTTGGTTCAGACCCCTAGCATTATTTTCATTGAGTTTATTTTTTCTTTCCGGCTGCGCTTCAAATAATATTACACGAGAATCCATTCTGCTATCACAACCAGTCGAAGGATCGATTGTCAAGAGCTATGGTCAATCTGGCAGCAAAGGCTTAGATTTTTCTACTCAGGCAGGTGCCGTGGTGCGCGCCGCTGCTGCGGGGACCGTTGTATATGCTGGGTCGGGCCTTCAAGGGTATGGAACGATGGTCATCGTAAAGCATGGAAATACTTTTTTGACGGCTTACGCTCACACCAACGAACTCTTAGTCCAACAAAATGCTTTTGTGCAGTCCGGACAACCAATTGCAAAAATGGGTAGCAGCGGAACCGGTCAAGTCAAACTATATTTTGAACTGAGGCAGGGCGGGAAAGCCATCGATCCACACCCGTATCTACAGCAAGGCACTACCAAATAAAAACCGACACACAAAAACGATCAGCGTAATGGAGCGAATACGCCATCCATTACCTGATCAGTACCCAGCGCCGAAGGCATCCTTTCTCGCCTTTTCAGACCCCCGTGCCGCCAGCCGCGCCGCCGCCAGGTCCCAGCCGGCCCAGCCGCAGCTCTTGAACAGCACCGGACCAAAGCTTTCCCGCCGGCCAGCGCGCACCACGTCGCCCAGACTTGGCAAGGCGCTGGCGTTGATCCCCGCCTGCAACAGATCGCCGGCCTCGTGCTCGGCCTCGCGCGTGTCCACCACGATGCGGCCGTGCTCGGCCAAATGGCGGCACAGCCCGGGCGCCAGCTCGACCATCTGCGGCGTGAAGGCGCCCACCGCCGCGATGAAGGCATCGGGCCGCGGCGCCGCGCGCAGCACCACCGCACTGGCGGGCGTGCAGGTGACCACCAGCGGGCAATCGGCCAGCGCGGCGTCGGCATCCGGCGCCACCGCGGCCTGCAGACCCAGTCCCTGCGCGTGATCGACCAGCGCCTGCGCGCTGGCGGCGCTGCGCGAGGCGATGCGAAAGCGCCGCACGCCCAGCACCTGGGCAAACACCTCCAGGTGCGCCCTCCCTGCACGCCGGCGCCGACGATCAGCATCGGGCCGCCGAGGGTCGGCGCCAACCAGCGCGCGGCCAGCGCCGACACGGCGGCGGTGCGCCGCGCGGTGATGGTGGGGCCATCCAGAATCAGGCGGCGCGTGCCACTGGCGACGTCGAACACCGTCACATCGCCCTGGATGGTGGGCGTGGCGCTGCCCACGTTGGCGGGCGTGAAGCTGATCAATTTGGTCATGGCCACGCGCGCGTCGCAGCCGGGCATGACGAACAGCACGGCCCCGTGCGCCGTGGGCATGACGATGCGCTCGGGGATGTGCACGCTCGCATCCTGCAGCAACGCCTCGATTTCATCGACCAATGCCGCCCATGGCAGGCGAGCCGCGGTCTGCTGCGCATCGAGCAGGGCAGCCATCAGTCCACCGCTCCCGCGCCGTGGCGGGCATCGCGCGTCACCGTCAGCGCCGTGCGGATGCCGATGCGCAGGCCTTCCACCATGTGCGCCAGCGGCAGGCCATGCGGCGCCTGCTCGGACAGCGGCGGCACGTGGATGAAGCCGCCGCGCGTGCGCACGAAGCCGCGCGTGGTGGCCAGGTGGTGCATCAAGCCGTAGAAGACGTGGTTGCAGACAAACGTGCCGGCCGTTTGCGACACCTCCACGGCAATGCCGGCCGCCTGGATGGCCGCATGCATGGACTTGATGGGCAGGCGCGAGAAATAGGCCACCGGCGCGTCGACCACCACGGGCGCGTCGATGGGTTGCGCGCCGGCGTTGTCGGCAATGCGCGCGTCATCGACGTTGATGGCCACGCGCTCCAGCGACAGCGCGCTGCGGCTGGCCGCCAGGCCCAGGCAGATCACCAGCACCGGCCGGTGCTGGGCCAGCAGCGCGTGCAGGCGCGCCAGCGAAGCGCCGAACTGCGTGGGCAGCTGCGCCGCCACCACCGCATGGCCGGCAATGCGCCGCCGGTGCAGCGCGCGCGCGGCCAGCCAGCTCGGGTTGATCGGATCGCCGCCAAAAGGGTCGAAGCCGGTGAGTAACACCGGCTTGCATTCGGCGGGCTTGCTGGGCGGATGACGGGAAGACGATGGCGCTACCATCGTGCCAATTTAGCGCAAGCCGCGCCACCGGGAGCCAAGCATGAGATGGGAAGGTCAACGCGAGTCGGACAACGTCGAGGATCGCCGCAGCGGCGGCGGGGGCGGCGGCTTTGGCATCGGCGGGCGCAGCATCGGCATCGGCACCATCGTGCTGGCACTGATCGGCTGGGGGGTGTTCGGCATCAACCCGCTGACGACCATCGGCGTGCTCTCGGGCGGCGGCGCACCGCAGATGCAGCAGCAGGGGCCGGCCCATGCGCCGCCGGCCAATGACAGGAATGCGGCCTTTGTCTCCACCGTGCTGGCCTCGACCGAGGACGTGTGGGGCCAGATTTTCCAGCAGGCCGGCCAGCGCTACCCCGCCCCCAAGCTGGTGCTGTACCGCGGCGCCACGCCCACGGCCTGCGGCACCGGCCAGGCGGCGATGGGGCCGTTTTACTGCCCAGGCGACCAGAAGGTGTACCTGGACATGGACTTCTTCGACACCATGACGCGCCAGCTGGGCGCACCGGGCGAGTTTGCCCGCGCCTACGTGGTGGCGCACGAGGTCGGCCACCACGTGCAGAACCTGCAGGGCATCACCGGCAAGGTGGACAGCATGCGCGGGCGCATCAGCCAGGCGCAGCAAAACGCACTGT
Organism: Burkholderiaceae bacterium; assembly: GCA_041396485.1. Lineage (GTDB taxonomy): Bacteria > Pseudomonadota > Gammaproteobacteria > Burkholderiales > Burkholderiaceae_C > Ottowia. The sequence goes on from JAWKYM010000004.1 coordinate 336,342, forward strand.
CGGTGCGGCTGGAGTTGCAGGCCGACTGCTACGCCGGCATCTGGGCCAACAGGTCGCAGCAGGCCAAGCAGTGGCTGGATGCGGGCGACATCGAGTCGGCCGTCAACGCCGCCCAGCAGATCGGCGACGACACGCTGCAAAAGCGCAGCCAGGGCTATGCCGTGCCCGACAGCTTCACCCACGGCTCCAGCGCCCAGCGCGTGCGCTGGTTCATGCAGGGCTACAAGAGCGGCAGCGTGTCCTCCTGCGACACCTTCAACGCGCACAGCCTCTGATGGCCGGGCCCAGGCGCCCGTGTGGCGGGCGCCGTCGCCCGCCCGGCCCGAAACAGGCCAAAGTGCGACAATAGTGGGTTGATGACGACCAAATACTCCGATCTCGCGCTGGCCGAACCCCTCAAGCGCGCCGTGGCCGACATGGGCTACGAGACCATGACTCCCATCCAGGCGCAGGCCATTCCGGTGGTGCTGGCGGGCCAGGACGTGATGGGCGCGGCGCAGACCGGCACCGGCAAGACGGCGGCCTTCTCGCTGCCGCTGCTGCAGCGCCTGCTCAAGCACGAAACGGCCTCGCTCTCGCCCGCACGCCACCCGGTGCGCGCGCTGGTGCTGCTGCCCACGCGCGAACTGGCGGTGCAGGTGGCCGACCAGGTCAAGCAGTACGCCAAGTACACCCAACTGCGCAGCGCCGTGGTGTTTGGCGGCATGGACATGAAGCCGCAGACCGCCGAGCTGCGCCAGGGCGTCGAGGTGCTGGTGGCCACGCCCGGGCGCCTGCTGGACCACATCGAGGCCAAGACGGCGGTGCTGAACCAGGTGGAATACGTGGTGCTCGACGAGGCCGACCGCATGCTCGACATCGGCTTCCTGCCCGATTTGCAGCGCATCCTGAGCCACCTGCCCAAGAGCCGCACCACGCTGCTGTTTTCGGCCACCTTCTCGCCCGAGATCAAGCGCCTGGCCGAAAGTTATCTCAGCAACCCCATCACCATCGAGGTGGCGCGCCCTAACGCCACCGCCTCCACCGTCGATCAGCACTTCTACCTGCTGGACGACGAGGACAAGCGGCGCGCCATCCGCCAGGTGCTCAAGGACAAGGAGCTACGCCAGGCCTTCGTGTTCTGCAACAGCAAGCTGGGCACGGCGCGGCTGGCGCGCGCGCTGGAGCGCGACGGCCTGAAGACCACCGCCCTGCACGGCGACAAGAGCCAGGACGAGCGCCTGAAGTCGCTGGAGGCCTTCAAGGCCGGCGAGGTCGACCTGCTGGTGGCCACCGACGTGGCCGCGCGCGGGCTGGACATCAAGGACGTGCCGGCGGTCTTCAACTACGACGTGCCCTTCAATCCCGAGGACTACGTGCACCGCATCGGCCGCACCGGCCGCGCCGGCGCTTCGGGCCTGGCCGTCACCCTGGTCACCAAGCACGACCAGCGCCTGATGGGCGAGCTGGAGAAGCTGCTCAAGACCAAAATCGAGCTGGAGCACCTGGAGTTCGACGGCGAGCGTCCGCACGGCCGTGCCAACGACGGCCGCCGCCGCTGGCAGGACCATGAGACGGGCGACAGCCGCGACGACGCCCGCCGCGCCCGCGGCGAGCGGCGCAGCGCCCCGCCGCGTCCAGCCCCCAGCGCCCCGGCTGACCCCTTCTTCAGCCAGCCCTACACCGCCCAGGCCGACGCCGAACAGGCGCCCCCCGCCTGGGACACGCCCCAGCGCCCGCGCGCCGGCCGCTCGGCCAACATCAAGCCCAAGCGCACGGTGGCGGCGCTGTTCAAGGCGCCCGAGCCAACGTCCTGAGCGGTCCCGATCGGCGTCGGCCAGATTTCAAGCCAAATTCGGCTCTGGCGCCCATTCCGCAAGCGCAACCAGCTATTCAAATAATAGCTATCGTTGCATCCATGCCGTCACGGCATGGATCAGCAAGCCCACGCCCCCACCCACCAGGGTGCCGTTGATGCGGATGTACTGCAGCTCGCTCCCGATGTGGCGCTCCAGCTCGGCGCTGAGTTGCTGCGCATCCCAGGCCTGCACGCGCGCCTCGATCCAGGCGACCACGTCGCCGCGGTAGCGCGCCAGCCATTGCGGCACTGCGACCTGAAGCTGGCCGTTGACCCAGCCGCGCCAGGCATCGTCGCCCTGCAGGCGCTCGCCCAGCGCCTGCAGGGCGCCCGCCAGCCGCTGGCGCAGGCCGGAGTCGCCCTCCTGCACGTCGGCCGCCAGCCAGGCCCGCCACTGGCCCCACAGCTCGGCCACGCCGGCGGCCAGCGCGGGGCTGGCCAGCAACTCGTCGCGCAGGCGCTCGGCGCGCTGGCGCAGTGCGCCGTCGTGCTGCAGGCGCTGCACCCAGTCGGCCATGAGGGCGTCGAAGCGCTGGCGCAGCGGGTGCTGCGGATCCTCGGCCATGTCCAGCAGGGTGCGGGCGATGACGACAATGAGCTTGCGCGTTGCAAGGCGGGCGGCCACCTGGTCCAGGCCCACCAGCTTCAGCGCCTTGACCTCGCGCGCAATCGCCTCGCAGATGCCGGCCTGCACGCTTTCTTCGCCCAGCAGCCGCGCGATCTGGGCCAGCAGGCCGTCGAGCAACTGCTGGTGGCGCCCCTGCTGCGTGAGCACGCCCAGCAGCCGGCCGGCCAGGTGCCCCACGTCCACCCGGCGCAGGCCGGCGCGCGCCAGCTCGGCCAAGGCCGCCTGCGCACGGGCGTCGTCCCCCAGCGCGCTGGCCCAGGCACCGGCGCCGGCCAGTCGATCGGCCAGTGCCCGCGCATGCGCCGGCTGTGCCAGCCAGGCACCGGCATGGGCCGCCGCGTCCCAGGACTGCAGGCGAGCCAGCACCCAGTCGGTGGCCAGAAAATGCGTGGCCATGAACTGCGCCAGCGCGTGGCCGATGCGGTCCTTGCTGGCCGGAATGATGGCGGTGTGCGCAATCGGCAGGCCCAGCGGCCGGCGAAACAGCGCCACCACGGCAAACCAGTCGGCGATGGCGCCGACCATGGCCGCCCCGGCAAAGGCCGCCACATAGCCCCAGGCGGCGTGCCGCGGCGCCAGCGCCGTGGCCAGCGCGTACAGCAGCGCGGCGGCCAGCAGCAGGGCCAGGGCCAGGCGCTTCATCCCTTGCCGGGCGTCTGCGCCTGCGGACAGCGCACCTGGATGCGCTCGGCCATGCGGCCCTGACCGTCCAGCCGCGCGGCGCTGAGGCAGCCGCCCCAGACGCAGCCGGTGTCCAGCGCAATCAGGTCGGGCCGCTCGACAGGCCCCAGCGTGGACCAGTGGCCAAAGGCGACCGGCACACCGGCCGTGCGGCGCCCCGGCACATCGAACCAGGGCAGGTGGCCGGGCGGCGCCGCCGCGGCCCCGCCCTCCTTGGTGGCAAATTCCATGCGGCCTTCGGGCGTGCAAAAGCGCAGGCGCGTGAGCGCGTTGACGATCACGCGCAGGCGCTCGGCGCCCTGCAGCTCGTCGCGCCACTGGTCGGGCGCGTTGCCATACATCTGCTGCAGGAAGCTCGCCCAGTCGGCGCTGCGCAGCACCGCCTGCACCTCGCCGGCCAGGGCCAGGGTCTGTCCGACGGTCCAGGACGGCAACACGCCGGCGTGCACCAGCAGCACGCCCTGCTCGCGCAGCGCCAAGGGGCGCTGGCGCAGCCAGTCGAGCAGCGCGCCGCGGTCGGGCGCGGCCAGGATATCGCCCACGGTGTCGTGCCGGTGCAGCGGGCGCACCCCGCAGGCCAGGGCCAGCAGGTGCAGGTCGTGGTTGCCCAGCAGGCTTTGCCCGGCATCGCCCAGCGCCATCAGCCGGCGCAGCGCCGCCAGCGAGGCCGGGCCGCGGTTGACCAGATCGCCCAGCACGATCAGCCGGTCGCGGCTGGGAGAAAACGCCGCCGCGTCCAGCAGCCGGCCCAGGGCGTCGTCGCAGCCCTGGACATCACCAATCAGGTAGAGTGCCATGGCCCCAATTCTCCACCGGGCTCATCCCCGGCCTGCATGGACTTCATCCTGATTGTTTTTCTGACCCTGCTCAACGGCGTGTTCGCGATGTCCGAACTGGCGGTGGCCTCCAGCCGCAAGGCGCGCCTGGCGGCCATGGAGGAAAGCGGCGATGCCGGCGCAACCGCCGCGCTGCGGCTGATAGAGCGCCCCACACAGTTTCTGTCCACGGTGCAGGTGGGCATCACCTCGATCGGCATGCTCAACGGCATCGTGGGCGAGGCAGCCTTCAGCGGGCCGGTGGCGGAATGGCTGGTGCGACTGGGACTGAGCGCTGGTGTGGCCTCGGTGGCGGGCACGGCGCTGGTGGTGGCGATCATCACCTTCACCACCATCGTGTTCGGCGAACTGGTGCCCAAGCGCATCGGCCAGATGTTTCCCGAGACGGTGGCGCGCTGGATCGCCCGGCCCATGATCTGGCTGGCGCGCCTGGCCAAGCCCTTCGTGTGGCTGCTTTCGCGCTGCACGCAGGGCATGCTCAGGCTGCTGCGCATCGACGAGACGCAGGGCCGGCGCGTGACGGAGGAAGAAATATCGGCCAGCCTGGAGGAAGGCGTGGACGCCGGCCTGATCGAGGCGCGCGAGCACCAGATGGTGCGCAACGTGTTTCACCTGGATGACCGCCCGCTGACCTCGCTGATGGTGGCACGCGCCGATATCGACTGGCTGGACGCCAGCCTGAGCGTGGCGCAGGCGCTCGATTATGTGGCGCGTCATGGTGAAAAGGGCGTGCATTCCTGGTATCCGGTTTGCCGCAATGGCCTGGACGAGGTCAAGGGGGTGATTTCCGTGGCCCGCCTGCTGGCGCTGGGCCCGCACGCCGGTGAAACCATCGAAACCCATGCCGATCCAGCGCAATTCGTCCCCGAAACCCTGAGCGGACTGGAAATGCTGGAGCAATTGCGCGCCAAGTCGGGGCGCCTGGCCTTTGTGGTGGATGAATATGGCGTGGTACAGGGCCTGATGACACCGCGCGATTTTCTGGAGGCCATTACGGGCGAGTTGAAACCCGATGCCGACATCGACGCCTGGGCCACGCCCACGCCCGGCGGCGGCTGGCTGCTGGACGGCCTGATGCCCATCAGTGAACTGAAGGCCCGGCTGGACATCGACGAATTGCCGCAGGAAGACAGGAACCGCTACAACACCCTGGCGGGCCTGCTGATGTCGGTATTGGGCCGGCTGCCGCAAACCGGCGAGCAAATCAACTGCGCGGGCTGGATATTCGACGTGCATCAGATGCAGGGACGCCGCATCGACAAAATCAAGGCCCATCGCGCCCTGGCGGCCGATACCGAGATATGAGCCATTTGCCGGTAAATCCTGCATGAATATTGCCTGGCCGCGGGCAGTGATTGGAGTTGACCCGAATCCGTGGACACATCATTCTTTGTGTTCAAGGAGTCGCAAATGTCCAAAGTACGACCGCCGTACCCGGCGGAATTCCGCCAGCAGATGGTCGAGCTGGTTCGAGCCGGCCGCGCACCCGCGCAGCTCTCGCGCGAGTTCGGCGTCACCGCCCAATCCATCACCAACTGGGTCGGCCAGGCTGCCATTGACGAGGGCAAGCCTTTGCCCGGCAAGGAAGGCCTGACCACTGCCGAGCGGGAAGAGCTGGTGCGCTTGCGCCGGCAGTTGCGCCAGGTCCAGACGGAGCGCGACATCTTGGCAAAGGCTACGGCCTGGTTTGCGGGTCGCAGCGATGCGACTTCAACGAAGTCTTCGGACTCGTGATGGCAAACCAGGCCGACCTCCCTGTTCGCACCATGTGCCGCGTGCTCGGCGTCTCCGCCAGCGGTTTCTATGCCTGGCGTGAGCGAGCTCCTTCACAACGCAGCATTGCCAATGCCGTGATGACCGAGCGTATCCGCCAGATTCACAAGGAATCCTACGAGTCCTACGGCATGCCCAGGGTGCGCTTCGAGCTCATCGAACAAGGCGTGTGCATCAGCCGCCAACGTGTGGCGCGTCTCATGCGAGCGGCCGGCATTCAAGGCATCAGCAAGCGACGAGGGTTCACCGTGACCACCCATCGCGACAAGCGCCAGACGCCGGCCCGTGACCTGGTCAACCGGCGTTTCCATGCCAGTGGCCCGAACCAGCTGTGGGTAGCGGACATGACCTACGTGCCTACCTGGATGGGGTTCCTCTACCTGGCCGTGGTCATCGACGTCTGGAGTCGCCGCGTCGTGGGTTGGGCCATGGGCGAGCGCATGACTGCAGACCTCGTGCTCGCAGCGTTGAACATGGCGCTGGAGCAGCGCAAAGCCAAGGGCGTCATTCACCACTCGGACCAAGGAAGCCAGTACACCAGCCTGGCCTTTGGTGAACGGTGCAGACAGATGAGCGTGCGCCCTTCGATGGGAACGGTAGGGGATGCCTACGACAACGCCATGGCTGAGAGCTTCTTCGCCAGCCTGGAGGGCGAGCTCATCGAGCGCAACAGCTTCCAGAGCAAGGCGCAGGCCCGCATGGCGGTCTTCACCTGGATTGAAGGCTGGTACAACCCCCGGCGCCGTCACAGCGGCCTGGGCTACCTCTCACCCCTGAACTTTGAAAGGAACAACGAAGCCCTGTTTGATGTTGTCGAAGATGCCGTCGTGCATATCGAGACAACACCCGAAACGGTTTGAGAATCAAACCAATACCCGTCCACGAAAGTGGGTCAACTCCAGATATATTCGGGGCCCTCTCATTCACTAGGGATTCATTTGCCATGGCAAGCTACAAGGAACTGCTGCAAAAGCAAAAAGAACTGGCTATTCAGGTGGAAGAAGCGCGCAAGCGCGAAATCGCCGACACCGTGCAGAAAGTGCGCGCGCTGGTGGCCGAATATGGCCTGAACGTGCAGGACGTGTTTCCGGGCCGCCGCGGCGGCAAGGGCGCGAGCGGCAACAAGGTGGCGCCCAAGTACCGCGACCCGGCCACCGGCGCGACCTGGACCGGCCGCGGCAAGCCGCCACGCTGGATCGAGGGCAAGGACCGCAACGCGTTCGCGATCGCCTGATTGCCGCCGCGCGCATCGCAGGGGCGCCCACCGGGCGCCCTTGTTTTTGATCGGGCTTGCGCGCCATGGGGTTGCACCCGAAATGGGATAATTCATCCTTCTGCAACAGGAATCACCATGACGGACCAAACCACCCAGCAACGCATCGAGCAGCTCGTCAAAGGCCATGACGTCGTGCTGTTCATGAAGGGCGATGCCAACTTTCCGATGTGCGGCTTTTCGGGCCGCGCCATCCAGATTCTGAAAGCCGTCGGCGTGGACACCGCCACGCTGACCACGGTGAACGTGCTGGAGGACGAGGCCATCCGCCAGGGTGTCAAGGACTACAGCCGCTGGCCCACCATCCCCCAGCTCTACGTCAAGGGCGAGTTCATCGGCGGCGCCGACATCATGATGGAGATGTACGAGTCGGGCGAGCTGCAGCAACTGGTGAGTGCCAACGCAGCCTGAGTTTTCCCGCTTCACGCAAAAACGGACGCCCCTGGCGTCCGTTTTTTTCGCGCTGCTTGAAATCAGGCGCGCGTATCACCCGACACGACGGCCGACGCGGGCGTCTCAGGTTCGGACGCGGGCGCCGCCGCCGGCGCTGCTTCGGACGCGGGCGTGGCTGGCTCGACGCTGGCTGGCGCCCCCTGCGATGCCGCAGCGGCCGGGGTTGCCGGCGTGGATGCCGCCGGGGCAGGCGCCGATGCCGGCGCTTCAACCGCCGGCGGCGCGCTGCCGCCCTTGTCCTTGCCGCAGTAGCTCAGGCCAAACAGCGCGGCCAGCACCACCACCACCCAGGGCAGCCAACTGAGCAGGCTGCCGCCGATGCCGCCCGAAGTCAGTTCGGCCGGCGACGGGGCAGCGATCAACTGCTGGCCGGCCTCGGCCAGGCTCTGCACCTCGGGCGGCAGGTTGGAAGGCATGCTGCCACCGGGCGTGAGCTTGCCCACCAGCGCCGGCAGCAGATAACCCAAGGCCGAGGTCACGTTGTCGCGCCCCAGCTCGAGCTTGCCGCTGACCAGCGACAGCAGGCCGCCGCTGGAGCCCAGCACGGTTTCGAGCTGGCTGTTGCTGATGGGCTGGGCGCTCGGTCCGCCGCCCAGCCAGGACTGGATCAACGGCCCCAGGCCGGCGGCCTTGAACTTTTCAAGAAAGCCGACCAGCCCTCCGCTGTCCTTGGCCGTCATGTAGGCCAGCAGCATCTGCAGCACGGGCAGCGCCTTGTCACCCAGGCCAAATCGCACGGCCGCTTCGCGGATCAGCACCTCATACATCACGAACCTCGCTCATCAGCAGTTAAGGAACTCGGGCCGCACCATGGCGCCCCTGCGCGACTACACCCCCGAAAAATTATAGTCAGCGCCCTGCGCCTTCCGGCGCCGCCGGAAACGCGCGCGATTGCCCCTACACTGGCTTGGCACGCCCGCCGCATCCCGCGTGGGCCGGCCAACATCCGTCCACGCTTCATGAGTTTCACGCAGAGCCTGCTGCTGATTGTGCTGCTGATTGCGGTCAGCGCCTTTTTCTCGCTGGCCGAGATCGCGCTGGCCGCCTCGCGCCGGCTGCGGCTGCGCCCCCTGGCCGACGAGGGCAATGCGCGCGCGCTGCGCGTGCTGCAGGTGCAGGAGCAGCCGGGCGACTACTTCACCACGGTGCAGATTGGTGTCAACGCCGTGGCCATTCTGGGCGGCATCGTGGGCGAGGGCCTGTTCGGCCCGCCGCTGGCTCGGCTGCTGGCGCTGTGGCTCCCCGAGGGGCTGGCCGCTGACGCCGCCTTTGTCATCTCGGTGCTGGCGGTGACCTCGATGTTCGTGGTGTTTGCCGACCTGCTGCCCAAGCGCCTGGGCATGGCCGAGCCCGAGCGCGTGGCCATGGCCCTGATCGGCCCCATGCACGCCGTGCGGCTGGCGCTCAAGCCGCTGGTTTGGCTGTATGCGCGCTGCACCGACGCCCTGATGCGCGCCCTGGGCTTGCCGCTGCAGCGCGACGAGCGCATCACCCCCGACGACATCCTGGCGCTGGCCGAGGCCGGCACGCAGGCCGGCGCCATCGACCGGCCCGAGCAGCAGGTGATCGAGAACCTGCTGGAGCTGGAAACCCGGGTCGTCAGCAGCGCCATGACGCCCCGCGACCGCATCGCCTGGCTGCACCACGACGACCCCGACGAGGTGGTGCGCACGCGCATCGCCGCCGAGCCGTACTCGACCTACCCGGTGTGTCGCGGCGAGCTGGACCAGGCCATCGGCTACGTGGACGCCAAGGAGCTGTTTCAGCGCGTGCTCAACGGCCAGCCGATCCGCCTGACCGACGAGACCCTGCTGCACAAGCTGGTGGTGGTGCCCGACCGCCTGAGTCTGTCGGAGGTGCTGCACCAGTTTCGCCAGCAGCACGAGGACTTCGCCCTGATCGTCAACGAGTACAGCACCGTGGTGGGCGTGGTCACGCTCAACGACGTGATGAGCACCGTGATGGGCGAGCTGGTGACGCAGGAAGACGAGGAGATGATCGTGCGGCGCGACGATGGCTCCTGGCTGATCGACGGCCTGACGCCCATGCCGGACGTGCTGCGCGCGCTCGACCTGCAGGAGCCCCCGCACCTGACGGAGTACGATACCCTGGCCGGCTTTCTGATGGTGATGCTGCGCCGCGTGCCCCGGCGCACCGACCGCGTGCTGTGGGACGGCCACCGCTTCGAGGTGATGGACGTGGACAACTACCGCATCGACCAGGTGCTGGTCACGCGCGAGGCGCCGCTCCAGGCCTCGCCATGAATGATGGGGAAGCTATTTGATTGATAGCTGCTTGCGCAATATGCGCCTGCGCTAACGCTCGAAATGCCATTTTTTTTGCGCGCTGAACACGGCATTCGGATACGGCGCCTGCCCGCGCGAGCCGTTGTAGCGCCCCAGCGCCAGGTACAGGTTGCCCTGCTCGCGGTCGAGGTAGTGGCGCAGGATGACACAGCCGAAGCGCAGGTTGGTCTGCATGTGAAACAGCTTGCCCGGGTCGCCGTCGCCGATCACCCGGCTCCAGAACGGCATGACCTGCATGTAGCCGCGCGCGCCCACGCTGGAGACGGCGTACTTGCGAAACGCGCTCTCGACTTGCACCAGGCCCAGCACCAGGGAGGGGTCCAGCCCGGCGCGACGGGCCTCGTACCACAGGGTCTGCAAGAACCCGACGCGGGTGGCGAAGTCCTTCATGCGGCTGTACAGCCGGTCGCTCATCTGCGAGAGCCAGCGCAAATAGGCCAGCCGCGCCTCGGTGTCGTCGAACACCGGCACCGGCGGCGCATCATTGGCAATGGCCGCGCTCAAGGCGGTGCGCACGGCATCGGCCAGGGGCTCCTCCAACTGGCCCCCGGCCCGTGCGGGGCGCGGCCCCAGCAGCGCGCCGCCGGGCAGCGCCAGCAGGGTGCGCAGCAACGCGCGGCGGCCCCCGACTGGCATCCTCACCCGGCCAGCCGGCCCTTCACGAAGGCGGCGATCTCGGCCACCGGCACGCGGGTGGCGGCCGCATCGCGGCGGTGCTGGTACTCGAGCTGGCCATCCTTCAGGCCCTTGTCGCCGATCGTCACGCGGTGCGGCACGCCGATCAGCTCCCAGTCGGCGAACATGGCGCCGGGGCGCTCGCCGCGGTCGTCCAGGATCACGTCCACGCCGGCGGCCAGCAGGTCGGCGTACAGCGTCTCGGCCGCCGACTTGACGGCCTCGCTGCGGTCCATGCCCACGGGGCAGATCACCACGGTGAAGGGTGCGATGGCGTCGGGCCAGATGATGCCGCGCTCGTCGTGGTTCTGCTCGATCGCCGCGGCCGGCAGGCGCGTGATGCCGATGCCGTAGCAGCCCATCTCGAAGGGCTTGGGCTTGCCGTCCTCGTCCAGGAAGGTGGCGTCCATCGCGCGGCTGTACTTGGTGCCCAGGTAGAACACGTGGCCGATCTCGATGCCGCGCTCGATGGCGAGCTGGCCCTGGCCATCGGGCGAGGCGTCGCCCGCCACCACGTTGCGCAGGTCGGCGACGGCGTCGGGCTCGGGCAGGTCGCGTCCCCAGTTGACGCCGGTGAGGTGAAAATCCTTGTCGTTGGCGCCGCAGACCCAGTCGGCCATCATGGCGACCTCGCGGTCGGCGACGATCTTGACAGGCTTCTTCAGGCCGATCGGGCCCAGGTAGCCGGGCAGCGTGCCGAAGTGCTCCAGGATTTCGGGCACGGTAGCAAAGCGAAAGCCTGCGGCGAGGCCCGGCAGCTTGGCAGCCTTCACCTCGTTCAAGTCATGGTCGCCGCGCAGCAGCAGCAGCCAGACCTGGGTCTGGGTCACCTCGCCCTGCCCGTCCAGATCGTCGGTGGCCAGCACCAGCGACTTGACGGTTTGCTGCAGGGGCAGCCCCAGCAGCTCAGCCACGTCGGCGCAGGTGGCTTTGCCGGGCGTGGGCGTCTTGGCCATGGGCTGCGCCGGCGCCGGCCGCGGGCCCCGCGGCGCCGCGGCCTCGGCCTTTTCCATGTTGGCGGCGTAGGGGCTGCCGGTGGAATACACGATGGCGTCCTCGCCGGTGGCGGCGATGACCTGGAACTCCTCGGACAGATCGCCCCCGATGGCGCCCGAATCGGCCGCCACCGCACGGTAGTGCAGGCCAAAGCGGTCGAAGATGGCGCGGTAGGCCGTGGCCATCACCTGGTAGCTGCGCTTGGCGCCGGCCTCGTCGCGGTCGAAGCTGTAGGCGTCCTTCATGATGAATTCGCGCCCGCGCATCAGGCCAAAGCGCGGGCGGCGCTCGTCGCGGAACTTGGTCTGGATCTGATACAGGTTCTTGGGCAGCTGCTTGTAGCTCTTGAAGTCCTGGCGCGCGATGTCGGTGACGGCCTCCTCGCTGGTGGGTTGCACCACGTAGTCGCGCTCATGGCGGTCGCGCACGCGCAGCAGCTCGGGCCCCATCTTGGCAAAGCGCCCGCTCTCGGACCACAGCTCGGCCGGCTGGATCACGGGCATGGTGCATTCGACGGCGCCGGCGCGGTTCATCTCCTCGCGCACGATGGCCTCGACCTTGCGGATCACCCGCAGGCCCATGGGCATGTAGGTGTAGATGCCGGCCGCGAGGCGCTTGATCATGCCGGCGCGCATCATCAGTTGGTGGCTGACGACTTCGGCATCGGCCGGCGCTTGCCGCAGGGTGGAAATCAGGAACTGGGAGGCTTTCATGGGCGGGGGGCGCCCACCGGGCGCCGCACAGGGGGTTTGTGCCCACTTGCCCTGCGTTTCATGCCGTGCATAATGGTCACAACTTATTGAATTTGGGGTTTGATTATGCTTGACCGGGAAGGCTTTCGCCCGAACGTCGGCATCGTCTTGCTCAACCAGAGAAATCAGGTCTTTTGGGGCAAGCGCATCCGCACCCATTCCTGGCAGTTCCCGCAAGGCGGCATTGATCGGGGCGAGTCGCCCGAGCAGGCCATGTTCCGCGAGCTGCACGAGGAAGTGGGACTGCTGCCGGAGCATGTGCGCATCGTGGCCCGAACCCGTGACTGGTTGCGCTATGAGGTGCCCGACCGGTTCATCCGCCGCGACGCCCGCGGCCACTACAAGGGCCAAAAGCAGATCTGGTATCTGCTGCAGCTCGTGGTGCAGGACTGGAACCTGAACCTGCGCGCCACCAACCACCCCGAGTTCGACGCCTGGCGCTGGAACGACTACTGGGTGCCGCTGGACGTGGTGGTCGAGTTCAAGCGCGGCGTGTATGAGCTGGCGCTGACCGAACTGGCGCGCTTTCTGCCGCGCCCCGAGCAGCGCAACCGCTACCTGCGCGGCGGCGCGCGCATGCGCGAGCGCGGCGACGCCTCCACCCAGCCGGCGCCGCTGGCGCACGTTGGCCCCGAGACGACGCCGGTCGGAATCGAACTGCCCCCGGGCGCCAGCCTGAGTGGCGGGCTGCGCTCGCCCCTCATTCCCCGGAGCGGTTCCTGATGCGTGCCTTCACCCTTGCACGGGCGCTGGCCAGCGCCGCCCTACTGGTGCTGGCAGCGGCCGCCGGCGCGCAAACCGCCGAACTGGATCGCGCCGACTGGAAGGAAGACGTCCCGCCACCGCCGCCCAGCTACAGCCTGAGCAAACTGATCGACATCGAGATGCCGCGCACCTCGGCGGTGAAACTGGGGGTGGACCCGGCCACCATCAGCGTCAACGTGCAGACCGGCATCGTGCGCTACGTGGTGGTGGCCCGCGGCACCTCGGCCGTCAATGCCACCTACGAAGGCATTCGCTGCGCCACGGGCGAATACCGCGTCTACGCCCGCCAGGTGCAGGGCGGCCCCTGGACGCCCAGCACCGAAAGCGAGTGGAAGCCCATGATGGGGCAAAGCAATGTGATGGTGCGCCACCCCTACCAGTTGGCGCGCGGCGGCATGTGCAACGGCACCACCGCGCGCAGCTCGGTGGCCGAGATCGTGCGCGCGCTGAAGACCGGCGATCAGGTGCTCTACTACTGATCGACGGCAATGGCCGCCTGCGTCAGAACCAGGTTGTCGCGGTGCACCATCTCGGGCTCGCCGCTGTAGCCCAGCAGCCTGGGGATGTCCCGGGACGGTCGGCGGCACAGCAGGCGCGCCTCGGCGCTGGCGTAGTTGGCCAGGCCGCGCGCCAGCTCACGGCCCGCGCTGTCGCGAATGGCAATGACGTCGCCGCGCGAAAAATCGCCCTCGACCTGCGTCATGCCGATGGGCAGCAGGCTCTTGCCTTCGCGGCGCAGCTTGGTGGCCGCGCCCTCGTCCACGGTGATGGCGCCGCGCAGTTGCAGGTGGTCGGCGATCCACTGCTTGCGCGCCTGCGTCTTGTGCGTGGGCGCCACCAGCAGGGTGCCGATGTTTTCCCCCGCGGCCAGGCGCAGCAGCGCGTCGGGCTCGCGCCCCCAGGCGATCACGGTGGAGGCGCCCGAGCCCGCCGCGCGCCGCGCCGCGACGATCTTGGTCAGCATGCCACCCTTGCCGATGCTTGAACCCGCGCCGCCGGCCATGCGTTCCAGAGCCGGATCGCCCGCACGCGCCTCGTGCACGAACTCGGCCTTGGGGTCACGCCGCGGATCGGCCGTGTACAGGCCGCGCTGATCGGTCAGGATGACCAGCAGATCGGCCTCGATCAGGTTGGCCACCAGCGCGCCCAGGGTGTCGTTGTCGCCCACCTTGATCTCGTCGGTGACCACGGTGTCGTTTTCGTTGATGACCGGCAGCACCTGGTGCTGCAGCAGCGTCATCAGGGTGGAGCGCGCGTTCAGGTAGCGCTCGCGGTCGGCCAGGTCGGCGTGCGTCAGCAGCACCTGCGCGCTGCGCAGGCCCTGCTCGCGCAGCTTGGTCTCGTACATCTGGGCCAGGCCCATCTGGCCGACGGCCGCAGCAGCCTGCAGCTCATTGACCTCATGCGGGCGTTTGGCCCAGCCCAGGCGCTTCATGCCCTCGGCGATGGCGCCGCTGGAGACCATCACCAGTTCACGCGGCTCTTGCCCTTCATGGCCGCGTTCCAGCAGCGCCAGCTGGCGGCACCACTCGCCAATGGCGGCGGCGTCCAGCCCGCGGCCCTCGTTGGTCACCAGGCTGGAGCCCACCTTGACCACGATGCGCCGCGCCTGGCGCAGCACCTCGCTGCTCGAGTCTTGAATCATTGATGGCCTTGGCCCGCACCCATCAAGCGCGGATAGCTATAATTTTAATAGTAATCTACTGATCGGCGAAACGCGGATCGACCGGCTCTTCGCCCGCGTCGGCGCGTTGCTCGGCATGCACGTGCTGGTAGATGGCCCGGATCAAGGGCTCGCAGCCTTCGCGCGTCAGCGCCGAAATTTCGAACACCGGTCCCTTCCAGCGCAGGCGGCGCACGAAGTCTTTCACGCGGGCGGCGCGCTCGGCCGCCGGCACCATGTCCAGCTTGTTGAGCACCAGCCAGCGCGGCTTGGCGTGCAGGGCCGGGTCGTATTTCTTCAGCTCGGCCACGATGGCACGCGCCTGCACCACCGGGTCCACGCCCTCGTCGAAGGGAGCCAAGTCGACGATGTGCAACAACAGGCGCGTGCGCTGCAGGTGACGCAGGAACTGGTGGCCCAGGCCCGCGCCTTCCGATGCACCCTCGATGAGCCCCGGAATGTCGGCCACCACGAAGCTCTGCTCGGGCCCCACGCGCACCACGCCCAGGTTGGGATAGAGCGTGGTGAAGGGATAGTCGGCGATCTTGGGCCGGGCGTTGCTGACGGCGGCGATGAAGGTGGACTTGCCCGCGTTGGGCATGCCCAGCAGGCCCACGTCGGCCAGCACCTTCAGCTCCAGCTTGAGACTGCGGCGCACGCCGGGCCAGCCAGGAGTTTTTTGCCGCGGCGCACGGTTGATGGCGCTCTTGAAGCGCAGATTGCCAAAGCCGCCATCACCGCCCTTGGCGATCATGATCTTCTCGCCGGCGGTGAGCAGCTCGAACAGCACCTCGCCGGTTTCGGCATCACTGATGATGGTGCCCACCGGCATCTTGAGCGTGATGTCGTCGCCCGCGGCGCCGAACATATCCGAGCCCATGCCGTGCTGGCCGCGCCCGGCCTCGTGGCGGCGCGCGTAGCGAAAGTCGATCAACGTGTTGAGGTTGACGTCCGCCACCGCGAACACGTGCCCGCCGCGCCCGCCGTCGCCGCCGTTGGGCCCGCCGAACTCCTTGTATTTCTCGTGGCGAAACGATACGCAGCCGTTTCCACCATCGCCCGCGGCGATGTCGATGAAGGCTTCGTCGACGAATTTCATGATGCAGGGAGTTTAGGGCAGCCGCAAAAACACCAAAGCCCCGCGGCGCGGGGCTTTGGCCTGGGCCGGAGTTCGAGAGACTCAGGCCGCCGGGGTGACGATGACCGTGTGCTTGTTCAGCGCGCCCTTGGTGGCAAAGGACACCTGGCCGTCCACCAGGGCGAACAGGGTGTGGTCCTTGCCCACGCCGACGTTGGTGCCGGCGTGGAACTTGGTACCGCGCTGGCGCACGATGATGGAGCCGGCGCTGATGGCCTGGCCGCCAAACACCTTCACACCCAGCATCTTCGGCTTGGAATCACGACCGTTGCGTGTGGAGCCGCCGCCTTTTTTCTGTGCCATGTCGCATTCCTTCCTTATTTGCCGCCGTTGATGGCGCCGATTTCAAGCTCGGTGTAGTTCTGGCGATGGCCTTGGCGCTTCTGGTAGTGCTTGCGACGGCGCATCTTGAAGATGCGCACCTTGTCGTGCCTGCCGTGAGACAGCACCTTGGCCACCACCGTGGCGCCGGACACCAGGGGCGCGCCCACCACCAGATCGCCGCCGCTGCCGACAGCCAGAACCTGATCGAGGGTGATTTCCTGGCCTACGTCCGCAGCAATCTGTTCTACTTTGATCTTTTCGCCGGCAGCCACGCGATACTGCTTGCCACCGGTTTTTATGACCGCGTACATATGAAAACCCTTGTTGGTTAAGTCTCGCCAGACGGATTTCCGGCGAACTGCGCATTATATCGGCATTCGCCCCTGCTGGCAAACCAAGCCCTGGCGCGCCGCGGGTGGCCCCGGCTCAAACCTATAATCGCCGGCGCCGCAGGCGGCCTTCGCCTGCCCCGTCCGACCCACCCTGCCGTCCGCCTTGTCCGCCTCCTCCACCCCCTATCACCGCGCGCTCGAACTGGCCGCTGCCGACATGCGCGAGGTCGACGCCACCATCGCGCGACGCCTGGACTCGGGCGTGCCGCTGGTCGGGCAGGTGGCGCGCTACATCATTGCCTCGGGCGGCAAGCGTCTGCGTCCCGTGCTGCTGCTGCTGACCTGCGGCGCACTGGGCTGCACCAGCGCCCAGCGCTTCAACCTGGCGGCGGTGGTCGAGTTCATCCACACCGCCACCCTGCTGCACGACGACGTGGTGGATGAATCCACGCTGCGCCGCGGCAAGTCCACCGCCAACGAGGTGTTTGGCAACCCGGCCAGCGTGCTGGTGGGCGACTTTTTGTACTCGCGCGCCTTCCAGATGATGGTCGAGACCGGCAGCATGCGCGTGATGCAGATCCTGGCCGACGCCACCAACGTCATCGCCGAAGGCGAAGTGCTTCAGCTGATGAACATCCGCGATGCGGCACTGGATGAGGCGGCCTACCTGCGCGTCATCCGTTCCAAGACCGCCAAGCTGTTCGAGGCCAGCTGCCGCCTGGCCGCCGTGCTGGCGGGCAGCCCGGTTGCGGTCGAGCAAGCCTGCGCCGAATACGGTCAGTCGCTGGGAACGGCCTTTCAGATCATCGACGACGTGCTCGACTACGAGGGCGACGCGGTTGAACTGGGCAAGAATCTGGGCGACGATCTGCGCGAAGGCAAGGTAACCCTGCCCCTGATCGTGGCCATGCAACGCGGCACCCCCGACGAGGCCGCCCTGGTGCGCCACGCCATCGAGTCGGGCAGCACCGACGAGCTGCCTGCCATCCTGCAGATCGTGCGCAACTGCGGCGCGCTGCAGCAGGCCCGCCACGTGGCCTCCGAGCAAGCGCAACGCGCAGTCGAAGCCCTGCAAGGGTTCAACGCCAATCCGTACACCGAGAGTTTGCTAGAATTGTCGGCTCAGCTGCTGCAGCGGCGCTCCTGATCGAGCACCGGCGCACGGCCTTCGGGGTGTAGCTTAGCCTGGTAGAGCGCTACGTTCGGGACGTAGAGGCCGGAGGTTCGAATCCTCTCACCCCGACCAGGACATCCAAAAAATGGCCCAAGTGAGTCAATCGCTTGGGCCTTTTGCTTTGCAGCCTCACGCCTGGGTCAAAGTCTTGACGAAGTCGCGCGTGCGCGGATCGCGCGCCGGCTCAAAGACGGCCTGGGACGCCCCCGCCTCGACCACTTCGCCGCCGAGGAGGCTTGCGGGCCAGGCGCCCGCCTTGTCCTTGAGTTGGACCTCCTCCAGCAGCTCCAGCGCTTGACGGCAACCAGGCTTTGCAGGTGGACCGCACGTCCGGGCGAAAGTGCACGGCCTGGGCGCCCAGCGTCTGGCTGCCGGTGTCCGGCACTTCCAGCAGATTCATGCAGTGCAGCAGCGTGCTTTTGCCGTTGCCCGAAGGGCCGATCAGCGTGGTGACCTGTCCGGCCGCGATCTCGACGCTGACCGTGCACAGCACCAACCGGCGATCAGGCCATCCCATTTGCCCTCGATGGACTCCGGCCTGACGCCCAGCGCGGCGGCAACGGCGCGGCCGATGCCGCCGTCGCAGCCGACCAAACAGATCGGCGTGGCTCAAACGAACTATTTCGACCATGCCTGTGTCGCCCCGCGCGCCTGGGCTCCCGCTACGGCACCCGCACGGCGCCATCGGGTGCGCCGGCCTTCATCTGCTCGGCCTGCTGCTGCAGGCGTGCAAAAAACTGCTCCAGCTGGCGCACTTCGCCCTCGTTCAAGGCCGACAGCAGTTCGCGATTGATCTGCATCACGCGCGGCAGCAAGGCCGCGTGCAACGCACGGCCCTGCGGCGACAGGCGCACCAGCACCTCACGCCGGTCGCCGGGGCGCGGCGTGCGCTCGACCAGACCCTTGGCCACCAGGCCCGTCAGCGCGCGCGAGGTACGGGCGCGGTCCAACGCGGCGTGGCGCGCCAGCTCGGACGACTGCACCCCCTCGTGCGCCGCCAGTTGCGCCAGCACGCGCCACTCGCGTCGCGTGATGCCAAATTGGCCCTCGCACATGCGCACAACCAAGCTGCCCGCACAAGCCTGCAGCTGCCACATGGCGTACAGCAGCATGTCGTCCAGGGTCCGGGGGGCCAGCAGATCGCGTGGGGACATTGGGGAAACTCCCGAGATGGATTGATTTTGTCAATTCAGGGCCGGCGCCTAAAGTGCTTGATCCTGGTCATTTAGCGCAACACGAGAAGGGAACCCTGCCATGCTTCGACGCTCCGCCCTGACTGCCGCCGCCGCACTGGCCGCCTCGTCCCTCGCCGCCCCCGCCTGGAGCCAGGTCAAGGGCCCGCTGCACATTGTCGTTCCCTACGCGCCCGGCGGCTCCAGCGACCGCACCGCCCGCATCATCGGCGACAAGCTGGGCGCCAAGCTGGGCGAGGTGGTGGTGGTCGAGAACAAGACCGGCGCGGGCGGACGCCTGGCCATGCAGCAAGGCAAGCTGACACCCGCCAGCCGGCGCGAGCTGGTGCTGGCCAACCCGGCCACCATCGTGGTAGCGCCGCTGGTGTTCAAGGATGCCGGGTACAACCCGGAGAAGGACTTTCAGCCCGTGGCCCAGGTCAGCGAATACGAATTCGGGGTGGCCGTGGCCACCGCCGTGCCGGTCAAGTCGCTGTCGCACCTGCTGGCCTGGCTGCGCGCCAACCCCAAGCAGGCCAATTTCGGCGTGCCCGCCACCGGCAGCCTGCCGCACTTCTTCGCCCTGATGACCAGCGAGAAGGCGCATGTGAAGGGCCAGGTGGTGGGTTACCGCGGCTCGGGCCCGCTGCTCACGGACCTGATCGGCGGCCAGGTGCCGGTGGCCTTCGACACGCTGGACACCCTGCTGCCGCAGCACGAGGCGGGCAAGCTGCGCATCCTGGCCAGCTCGGGCGCCAAGCGCTCGACCTTTGCCCCCGACGTGCCGACCTACAGGGAGTCCGGCCTGGACCTGGTGGCCACCGGCTGGAACGCCTTCTTCGCCCCCGCCAGCATGCCCAAGGCCGAGGTGGCGCGCCTGTCGCAGGCCATTGCCGAGGTGATGAAGGACGAGGACACGAAGCGCAAGTTTCACGACGCCAGGATGGTGCCGGTTTCGGCCACGGCGGCGCAGACCGCCGCCATGCTCAAGGCCTACCGCGCGCAATGGGCGCCCGTCGTGCAACATTCTGGCTATCAACCCTGATCAACGCATCCGGCGGGCCAATCGAATTACTATCCTATTTATAGCTTACTGCGCATGATTGGAAAGCGCAAAAGGTCAAAATGACCAGCAAAAATAGGCCCAACATCATCTTCATCGTCGCCGACGACCTGGGTTACGCCGACCTGGGCTGCTATGGCGGGCGCGACGAGCCCTGGGGTCCGGTCTCGCCGGTGCTCGACCACTTGGCCGCGGGCGGCATCCGCTTCACCCAGGGCTACAGCAATTCGCCCGTGTGCTCGCCCACGCGCTTTGCACTGATGACGGCGCGCTACCAGTACCGCCTGCGCGGCGCGGCCGAGGAGCCGATCAACAGCAAGAGCCGCGGCAGCACCAGCCTGGGCCTGCCGCCCGATCACCCCACCCTGCCCTCGCTGCTGCGCGGCGCGGGCTACCGCACGGCGCTGATCGGCAAATGGCACCTGGGCTTTGGGCCCCACTTCGGGCCGCTCAAGTCGGGCTACGAGGAAAGCTTTGGGCCCCTGGCCGGCGGGGTGGACTACTTCACGCACTGCGATTCCAGCGGCCGCCACGACCTGTGGCTGAACGACCAGCCGCATCACGAAGACGGCTACCTGACCGACCTGCTGTCCCGGCGCACGGTGGACTACGTCGAGCGCATGGCCGGGCAGGACGCGCCGTTTTTCGTCAGCCTGCACTACACGGCGCCGCACTGGCCCTGGGAGACGCGGGACGACGCCGCGCGCGCGCCCAGCATCCGGGACAACCTGTTCGACCTGGCGGCCGGCAACATCCATGTCTATCGCCGCATGATCCACCACATGGACGAGGGCATCGGCTGGATCATCGACGCCCTGCGCCAGACCGGCCAGTCGGACAACACGCTGGTCGTCTTCACCAGCGACAACGGCGGCGAGCGCTTTTCGGACAACTGGCCACTGGTGGGCGGCAAGATGGACCTGACCGAGGGCGGCATCCGCGTGCCCTGGATCGCGCACTGGCCGGCCGTCATCCGCGCGGGCGGCGAGAGTGCGCAACTGTGCATGACGATGGACTGGTCGGCCACCATGCTCGATGCGGCCGGCGTGGCCGCGCACCCCGACTACCCGCTGGACGGGGTCTCGCTGCTGCCGGTGCTGCGCGATGCCGCGCACGCGTTTGACCGCCCGCTGCACTTTCGCATGAACCACCGCGACCAGCGCGCCCTGCGCGTGGGCGACTGGAAGTACCTGAAGGTGGACGAGAACGAATACCTGTTCAACATCCCCGGCGACGAGCGCGAGCGCGCCAACCTGGCCCGAAAGGAGCCTGCACGGCTGGAGGCCCTGCGCGCCGACTGGCTGGCCTGGAACGCGAGCATGCCGCCCATCCCCGGGGACGCCACGATCAGCCTGGGCTATTCGTACAAGGACATGCCCCAGCGTTGACCCGCACCAAGACGTCAGCGCGACGCCGAGGGCGGCCGCGTGGTCATGGGCAACGGCTCGGTGCCGGGCGCAAAGCTGGGCTGCGAGCTTGCCGGGCGGGGCCGCACCGGCGGGGGCCGGCGATCGGGCCACGGATGCGGGCGCCAGCGTGGCGGCGGCGGCGCCACCACGATCTCGGGCGGCGCCGGCTGCCCGCAGGCCAGCGCGGCGTTGGCGCGGGCGGTGCGAATCTGCTCCTCGCTGGCGGTCACGCTGGCGGCGCGAAAGCTGGCCTCTTCGCGCGCGCTGCGACAGGCCGCCGATTCGGCCGGCGGCACCGGCGCCGGGCGCAGCGCCTCGGCGGTGCGCGCCGCGTCCAGCTGCTCCTGCTGGCGCAACACGGCCTGCTCGCGCTCCTGCAGGCCGCGCTCGCGGGCCTGCTGCGCACGCTCGGCGTCGCGCTGCAATTGCTCCTCCGTGGGCTTGGGCACCACGGTGGCACCGCCCTTGCAGGGCTGGTCGGTGTAGAGCGTGCGGCCGCTGGCCGCGTCCACGCATTTGTAGGCCTGGGCCCAGCCGGCCAGCGGCATGGCCAGTGCCAGGACGGCGAGTGTGCGTTGCATCAACTGCGGAGAGGGGGTGGGTATCATCGTTCTCCCGACAAGGACAGCGACATGCGCGAATGGTGGCGTACCTGCGCAATGTAACGTCCCAAGCCCGCCCGCGCTGACATCCGCTCTCCACCATGTCCCTGCCTCCTGGCCTGACCCGTCGCCTGCCCTTTCTGCGCTGGCCGCGTCCCACGCGGGCCCTGCTGCGCAGCGAGGCCCTGGCCGGCCTGACGGTGGGGCTGATGGTGATCCCGCAGGGCGTGGCCTACGCGCAGCTGGCGGGCATGCCGCTGATCACGGGCATCTACGCCTCGCTGCTGCCGGCGCTGGCGGCGGTGCTGTTCTCGGCCTCGGCGCGGCTGTCGGTGGGGCCGGTGGCCCTGACCAGCCTGCTGATCTACGCCGGCCTGGCGCCGCTGGCGCAACCTGGCAGCGCCGAGTGGGTGGACCTGGCCGTGTGGCTGGCCCTGCTGTCGGGCCTGCTGCAGGCCGCCCTGGGGCTGGCGCGCTTCGGCTGGCTGCTCAACCTGGTCAATTCGCCCGTGCTGACGGCCTTCACGCAGGCCGCGGCGGTGCTCATCATCGGCTCGCAGCTGCCTGCGCTGCTGGGCTTTGCGGGCGGCTGGGCGCACATGCTGCGCCAACCCGCCATCAACCCCTTTGCGGCGGCGTTCGGGCTGGGGTCGCTGGCGCTGCTGTGGCTGGCGCGGCGCTGGCGGCCCAGCTTTCCCAGCATCCTGGTGATCGTGCTGATCGCCGCCGGCGTGAGCTGGGCGGTCGGCTTCGAGGCCACGGGCGGCAAGGTGATCGGGCGGCTGCCGCAGGGCCTGCCCTCGCTGTACGTGCCCACCTGGCCGGGCTGGCACGCGCTGGGCCAGCTGGTGCTGCCCACGCTGGTGGTCACCCTGATCAGCTTTCTGGAGACCGCATCGAGCGCCAAGGTGGACAACCAGCGCAAGGGCGAGCGCTGGGACCAGGACCAGGACCTGATCGGCCAGGGCCTGGCCAAGATCGTCTCGGGCCTGTCGGGCGCGTTCGCCACCAGCTCCTCGTTCTCGCGCTCGGCGCTCAACCTGTACGCCGGCGCGCAGACCGGCTGGGCCACGATCTTCTCCGTCGTGGTGGTGCTGCTGGCGCTGCTGTTCTTCACGCCGCTGCTGCGCCACGTGCCGCAGGCGGTGCTGGCAGCCATCGTGGTGGTGGCCGTGGTGGGCCTGCTCAAGCCGCGCGAATTCCTGCGCGTGTGGCGCATCTCGCGCGTGGAGGGGGTGATCGCCGCCTGCACCTTCGCCATCACCATCGCCGCCGCGCCGCAGCTGTACTGGGGCGTGCTGGCCGGCGTGCTGATGGCGCTGTCGCACTACCTGTACCGCCACCTGCACCCGCGCATCATCGAGGTGGGCCTGCACCCCGACGGCACCCTGCGCGACCGCCACCTGTGGCAGCTGCCGCCGCTGGCGCCGCACACGCTGGCGCTGCGCATGGACGCGGCGCTGGACTTTGCCAGCGCCGGCGAGTTCGAGCGCTGCGTGGTCGAGTACCTGACCGAGCACCCCGACACGCGCCAGGTCTGCCTGCTGGCACAGCCCATCAACCACATCGACGTGACCGGCACCGAGGTGTTTGGCCGCGTGCTGGCGCAACTGGAGCAGCGCGGCGTGCGCCTGCTCGTCAGCGGCCTGAAGCTGCCGGCCGACCAGGTGCTGCGCGCCGCCGGCGCCCTGGCGCCCTCACCCGTTCTGCAGCTGTGGCGCACCGACGCCGAGGCGCTGGCCGCGCTGCGGGGCGCCGGTGCCGCTGCGGAAACACCGGTCAGCGCAGACGCAGCACCGACTTGAAACTATCGGTTTGATAGCTGTTTGCGCTTGTCCATCAAGCGCAAGCGGTCGATTTCACATATGAAACGATGCGCCCCGGTGCCAGCCGGAGCGCGCCCTTCGATCAGGCGTGGCAGGCGATGCTGGCGGTGGCGATCAGCTCGTCCAGCAGCGCCATCGATACGTGCCCCGAGACGGCGTAGGGGTCGAGCACGGGCCGTTCCGAATACTTGAGCAGCACGCTGGTGTTGATGCGCGCCACGTCCACCAAGCCCATGGTCCAGCTGCTGAAACGCCGCTCGGCGATTTCCTCGTAGTGCAGCAGCACCACGTCCTTGTGCCGGGGGTCGCGCGAGATGGTGCCGTACAGGTCGCTCACGGCCTGGCGCCCGCCCTCGATGGCCTGCATGAACACGCCGCCGCCGTACACCAGCAGGCCCGTCACGCCGCTGTCGGGGTTGTGGCGCTTGGCCGAGTCGAGAATGGCCTGGATGGCCGCGGGCGCGTGGTCCACCGCGCGGCTGGCGTAAAGCAGTCGAACCAGCATGTCATGCCTCCCGGGGAATCAAGGACAAAAACTCGCGCCGCAGGTTGGCGTCCTTCAGGAACACGCCGCGCATCACCGAGTTCATCATGCGGCTGTCCATGTCTTTGACGCCGCGCCAGGCCATGCAGAAATGCGAAGCCTGCATGACCAGGGCCAGGCCGTCGGGCTTGGTCTTGTGCTGGATCAGGTCGGCCAGCTGCACCACGGCTTCTTCCTGGATCTGCGGGCGGCCCATGATCCAATCGGCCAGGCGCGCGTACTTGGACAGGCCGATGACGTTGGTGTGCTCGTTGGGCATCACGCCGATCCACAGCTTGCCGATGATGGGGCACAGGTGGTGGCTGCAGGCCGAGCGCACGGTAATGGGGCCGACGATCATCAGCTCGTTCAGGTGCTCGGCGTTGGGAAACTCGGTGATGCTCGGCGCGCGCTCGTAACGGCCCTTGAACACCTCGTGGAGGTACATCTTGGCCACCCGCCGCGCGGTGCGGGCGGTGTTGTGGTCGCGCTCGGTGTCGATCACCAGGCTGTCGAGCACGGTCTGCATCTTGTCGGTGACTTCGTCCAGCAGGTGCTCGAGCTCGCCGGGCTGGATGAACTCGGCGATGTTGTCGTTGGCGTTGAAGCGCTGGCCGGCGGCGCGCACGCGCTCGCGAATCTTGACCGAGACGGGCGTCCCCTCGTCGGCGGACGCGGCGTGCAGGGGGGTGGCGGGGTGAATGCGGGTCATGTCGCCGTCGATGGTATCAGCACGGCCCGTGCCGCGCCCGCGCCGGTGCCGGCCTCAGGAGCCGCTCGCGGCGAGTCGAAACTCGGCAATCAGCGGCAGGTGGTCGGACATGCGCCGCCACACGCGTCCGCGCGGCGCCTGCAGGCTGAGCAGCTGCATGCCACGCGCGTAGATGTGATCGAGCTGCGCCACCGGAAAGCGCGAAGGATAGGTCAGCGTGCGCTCGCCCTCGAAACCCTTGAGGGCATCGACGCGCAACAGGCGCTGCACGCGCGTGCCCCAGTCGTTGAAGTCGCCGGCCACCAGCAGCGCTTCGTCCAGCGGCACCTCGCGCGCGATGTAGCGGCGCAGCTGCAGCGCCTGGCGCAGGCGGCTGGCCGGGATCAGGCCGAAGTGCACCACGATGACGTGCAGCGGCGCGCCGAGCACGCGCAGCTCGGCGTGCAGCAGGCCGCGCTGCTCGAAGCGGTGGTCCGACATGTCCTCGTGCCGCACGTGGATGATGGGCCAGCGCGAGAGCAGCGCGTTGCCGTGCTCGCCATCCCGGGTGACGGCGTTGGTGTGATAGGCCACCTCGTAGCCCAGCGGCGCCAGGAAGTCGGCCTGGGGCTGCTCGGGCCAGCGCTCGAAGTACTGCGCCTCGCGGCGGTTTTCGGCGCGCACTTCCTGCAGGCAGACGATGTCGGCGTCCAGGCTGTCCACGGCCAGCGCCAGGTTGTGGATCTCCAGCCGGCGTGTCGGGCCCAGCCCCTGCACGCCCTTGTGGATGTTGTAGGTGGCCACGCGCAGGCGCTGCGGCCCCAGGATGTCGCCGGGCGGGACGTCGATCATGGCGCCGCCCCTTGCGCAAAACGCGGCAGCAGCAGGCAGGCCTCGGCGTTGGTGTAGGAATAGCAGCGGTCGGCCGCCGCGCGCCAGGGCAGCCACACGAAGTCGCTGTGCTCGCGCGGGCTCAGGCGCACGGCCACGCCGGCGGGCACGCGCAGCCCGAACACGTGCTCGACGTTGCGCGTCACGCCCGGCGCGTAGCGCGCCCGCCAGCGCGGGTAGATGTCGTAGACGTTTTCCAGGTTCCAGTCGGTCAGCACATGGCCCGGCGCGGCGGCGTCCAGCCCGGTCTCCTCGCGCACCTCGCGCACCGCCGTGTCGCGCAGGGCCTCGTCCTCGCGGTCCTTGCTGCCGGTGACCGATTGCCAGAACTCGGCTTCGACGTCGGCACGGCGGATCAGCAGCACGTCGAGCGCGGCGGTGTGGATCACCACCAGCACGGACTGGGGAATCTTGTAGGGCCGGGTTGGAGTGGACTTGGGCGGCGGCATGGCGCGGTGCCCTTTCGGCGAACGCGGACGGTCAGAGCCATTGACGCAGCAGCGCACGCGCGATCGGCTGCACGCGCCGATATGTCTGCCAGCCGGCCCAGGCCCGCGCACCCAGGCCCAGCACCAGGCGCGGCCGCACCAGCGCCGCACCGGCCAGGGCGGCAGCACCCAGCAGCAGCCAGCCGCGCCGCTCGCGCACCGCCCGCGCGCCGCCGCGCACGCGATCGACGGCGCGAAATGCCGGGCGCATCACCTGCGCGCGGGCGCCGATCCGTTCGCGCAACTGGGCCGAGCGCAGCAGCAGGCGCTCGCGTCGGGCAGCCAGCTCGCGCGCACGGACGGGCAAAGAACCGTCGGTCATGAGCGCAGCCGCTCCCGGTCGGCCTGCAGCTCCTGGATGCTGGAGCGAAACAGGCGCAACCCCCGGCGCAGGCGCTGCCAGGCCAGCAGGGCCAGCACCACGCCGCCGCCCAGAAAGGCGGTGGTGAAGATGCCCAGCGCCAGCAGGCGCTGGCTGTCCCACAGCAAGACGGTGAGAAACAGCGCCAGGAAGATCAGCCCAAAGCTGAGCAGCACCACGGCCAGCGCGGCCTGCACGCCCAGGGTCAGCAACTGGCCGATGTCCTCGCGCGCCTCCAGGCTGAGCAACTCAAGCCGCACCTGGACGAGCTCGACCGCGTCGGCCAGCAGCTGACGCACCCGCGCCAGCGTGCTTTCGGTGCCTGCGCTCACGACGCGCCCGCTCGAGCCGATGGTCCGCGCGCCCGGCTCAACGGCGGCCCAGCAGCACGCCGATCAGCATGCCGACGGCGGCTGCAGCACCGATGGAGGACCAGGGATTTTCGTGCACGTAGTCGTCGGTGGCGTTCATGGCGCGGCGGGCGCTCGCGCGCAGGGCGGCGTCGGCGTCGGCCAGCTTCTCGCGCGCCACCGCCAGGTTCTGCTTGGCGCGCGCACGCAGCTCGGCAATGCGGCTGTCGCTGTCACCGGCGGTGGCGGCCAGCAAATCCTCGGCGTCGGAAATCACGCGGCGCAGGTTGGCGACAAGTTCTTCCTTGGCTTCCACGGCGGTATCGGCCATCTCGGACAGGTTGGACATCAGGGACCTCCTTGGCAAAGAATTCATCGTAGCAGACGCCTTCCGGCCACGCCGCTCCTGCAGGCATGCGGGACACGCCGCAGCGCCAGGATGCGCGCGGACGAAGCGCCGCCGAAGGGCCGGGGCCGCCCGTGAAAATGGCGCCAGAGCCCCCCAGGGGCTGGCGCGGGCGGCCTCGAGCCGCACACGCCGGGCTACGCGGCGGGCAGCGGATTGCGCAGCTTGATGTGCAACTCACGCAGCTGCTTCTCGTCGACGGCGCTGGGTGCCTGCGTGAGCAGGTCTTGCGCGCGCTGGGTCTTGGGGAAGGCGATGACGTCGCGGATCGATTCGGCGCCGGTCATCAGCGTGATGAGGCGGTCCAGGCCGAAGGCCAGGCCACCGTGCGGCGGCGCGCCGTACTGCAGCGCGTCCAGCAGGTAGCCAAACTTGGCGCGTGCATCCTCGGGGCCGATCTTGAGCGCCGAGAACACCTTGGACTGCACCTCCGCGCGGTGGATCCGCACCGAGCCGCCACCCAGCTCCCAGCCGTTCAAGACCATGTCGTAGGCCTTGGACAGGCAGGCGCCGGGGTCGGTCTCCATCAGGTCTTCGTGGCCGTCCTTGGGGCTGGTGAAGGGGTGGTGCACGGCCACCCAGCGGTCGTCTTCCTCGTCGTGCTCGAACATCGGGAAGTCCACCACCCACAGCGGCGCCCAGCGGTCTTCGAACAGGCCGCTTTTCTTGCCGAATTCGCTGTGGCCGACCTTCAGGCGCAGCGCGCCGATGGCGTCGTTGACCACCTTGAGCTTGTCGGCGCCGAAGAACAGGATGTCGCCGTCCTGCGCACCGCTGCGCTTGAGAATTTCGGCCAGCGCGGCGTCGTGAATGTTCTTGACGATGGGCGACTGCAGACCATCACGGCCCTTGGCGACCTCGTTGACCTTGATCCAGGCCAGGCCCCTGGCGCCGTAGATCTTGACGAAATCGGTGTAGCCGTCGATCTCGCCGCGCGAGATCTGCGCGCCGCCGGGCACGCGCAGGGCCACCACGCGCCCGCCGGGGGTGGTGGCGGGGGTGCTGAAGACCTTGAAGTCCACGTCCTTCATGACGTCGGTCAGCTCGGTGAATTCGAGCTTGACGCGCAGGTCGGGCTTGTCGGAGCCGAAGCGGTGCATCGCCTCCTGGTAGGCCATGACGGGGAACTCACCCAGGTCGACGCCCAACTGCTGCTGGAACACCTCGCTGATCATGCGCTGGAAGATGGCGCGGATTTCCTCCTCGCCCAGGAACGAGGTCTCGCAGTCGATCTGCGTGAACTCGGGCTGGCGGTCGGCGCGCAGGTCCTCGTCACGGAAGCACTTGGTGATCTGGTAGTAGCGGTCGTAGCCGGCCACCATCAGCATCTGCTTGTACAGCTGGGGCGACTGCGGCAGCGCGAAGAACTGGCCGTCGTGCACGCGGGACGGCACCAGGTAGTCGCGCGCGCCCTCGGGCGTGCTCTTGCCCAGCATGGGAGTCTCGATGTCGATGAAGCCCTGCTGGTCGAGAAAGTTGCGCACCTGGATCGCCGTCTTGTAGCGCAGCATCAGGTTGCGCTGCATGGCCGGGCGGCGCAGGTCGAGCACGCGATGCGTCAGGCGCGTGGTCTCCGACAAGTTTTCATCGTCCAGCGGGAACGGCGGCGTGACCGAGGCGTTGAGCACCGTCAGCTCCTGGCACAGCACCTCGATCTGGCCGCTCCTGAGCTGCTCGTTGACGGTGCCGGCCGGGCGCGCGCGCACCAGGCCCACCACGCGCACGCAGAACTCGTTGCGGATGTCCTCGGCCACCTGGAACATCTCGGGGCGGTCCGGATCGCACACCACCTGCACGTAGCCCTCGCGGTCGCGCAGGTCGATGAAGATCACGCCGCCGTGGTCGCGCCGGCGGTTGACCCAGCCGCACAGGCTGACGGTTTGACCCAGCAGGGCTTCGGTCACGAGACCGCAGTAATGGCTACGCATGGACATGGACAGGGGACCTTCGATGAATCAGGAATCGGGGCGGGTCAGCGCGCGCACCGGCGGCGGCGCGACGACGCCCATGGAAATGACGTACTTGAGCGCCTCGTCCACGCTCATGGCGAGCTCGACCACGTCGGCGCGCGGCACGATGAGAAAAAAACCCGAGGTCGGGTTGGGCGTGGTGGGCACGTACACGCTCAGGTGCCCCTCGCCCAAGTGCGCCGCCACCTCGCCGCTGGGCTGGCCGGTCAGGAAGGCAATGGTCCAGGCGCCGGGGCGTGGGTACTGGATCAGCAAGGCCTTGGAAAAGGCGTGGCCAGAGCCGGAAAACAGCGTGTCCGACACCTGCTTGACGCTGGAATAGATGCTGCGCACCACCGGGATGCGCGTCATCAGCCGGTCCCACTGGCGCACCGACCACTGGCCGAACATGTTGGCCACGAACAGGCCCGTGGCGACGATGACGATGGCCACCAGGATCACGCCCAGGCCGGGCACGTGGCGCAGTTGTGTGGCCAGCGGCTGCAGGGGTGGCACCATGGTCTCGAAGGCCGACAGCACGCCGCGAAACACCCCGTCCAGGATGCCGACCAGCCACAGCAGCACCCACACCGTGACGCCCATGGGCAACCACACCAGCAGGCCGGTGATGAAATATTGCCGCAGGCGGGACATCATGCGCGAGCGTTCAGCACGGGTTCAGGGCGTGGACGAGCCGCTCGCGGCCGGCGCGGGCGCGGGCGCTGCGGGTGCCGGCGCCGGGCTTGGCGCGGCCGCCTCGGCGGCGGGCGCGGGCGCGGCTGCGGCAGCGCCGTCGTGGCCGTTGGCCTTGCCCTCGGCGGGCGCGCTGCCCTCGTGGCGGAAGTCGGTCACGTACCAGCCCGAGCCCTTGAGCTGGAAGCTGGCGGCCGTGACCTGCTTGGCAAAGCGCGGCTGCCCGCAGGACGGGCAGACCGTCAGCGGGGCAGCAGAGATTTTTTGCAGCACATCCTGGGCAAAGCCGCAGGCGGCGCACTTGTACGCGTAGATGGGCATGACGACGCGACTTTCAGTCGGACGAAAAACCCTCAATTATAGGCGGCGCCCCCCTGCGGCGCTGGGCCGCGGCCGGGCCCGCGGTTCAGCCTGGCGTTGCCGCGTAATGCGGCGCGTGCCCCTTGTGATCGGGCAGCCACTGCGGCGCCAGCGATCCGCCCACCATGCCCACCAGCGCCGCCAGCACGCCGGCCAGCTGTTGCGGAAAGGCCTCGTGCAGCATCGGGCTGGCCACGAACAGCAGCCAGACGCCGATGCCCAGCGCCATGGCCAGCAACGCGCCCTGGGTGGTGGCGCGCTTCCAGTACACGCCGAAGGCCAGCGGCACGAAGGCGCCGACCAGGGGCAGCTGGTAGGCGCCCGAGACCAGCTCGTAGATGGACGAGCCTTGCATGGTGATCGAGTACGCCAGCACGCAGACGGTGAACACCAGCACGCTGATGCGCATGGCCTTGAGCGTCTGGACGTCGCTCATGCCCGGCTTCAGGTTGCGCAGGATGTTCTCGACGAAGGTGGTCGAGGGCGCCAGCATGGTGGCCGAGGCGGTGGACATGATGGCCGACAGCAGCGCGCCGAAAAACGCCACCTGCAGGCCCACCGGCATGTGCTCCATCACCAGGGTCGGCAGCACCTTCTGCGGGTCGTCGGCCAGCAGGCCGGCGGTACCGGGCATGACCAGCAGCGCGGCGATGACCACGAACATGGGCACGAAGGCAAAGCCGATGTACAGCAGGCCGCCGGCCACCGGGCCGCGCCGCGCCGTCTGGGCGTTGTTGGACGACATCACGCGCTGGAACACGTCCTGCTGCGGGATGGAGCCCAGCATCATGGTGATGGCGGCGGCAAGAAAGAAGGTCCACTCCTTGGCGCCGCCGGTGGGAAAGAACTGGAACTTGCCTTCGCGCGCCGCGTAGTCGATCACCTTGCCCGCGCCGCCCGCCAGCTCGGCCGCGTACCAGGCGATCAGCACCAGTCCGACGGTGATGACGATCATCTGCACGAAGTCGGTCAGCGCCACCGACCACATGCCGCCGTACAGGGTGTAGACCAGCACGATCCCGGTGCCGATCGCCATGCCCCAGGCCAGCGAGATGGCGCCTGCGCTCAGCAGGTTGAACACCAGGCCCAGCGCCGTCACCTGAGCGCCCACCCAGCCCAGGTAGCTGAAGATGATGATGGCCGAGCACAGCACCTCGACCGTGCGGCCGAAGCGCCGGCGATAGTAGTCGCCAATGGTGATGATGTTCATCGCGTACAGCTTGCGCGCGAAGAACAGGCCCACCAGCACCAGGCACAGGCCGGCGCCGAACGGGTCTTCCACCGTGCCGTGCAGGCCCTCGGCGACGAACTTGGCCGGCGCGCCCAGCACCGTCTCGGCGCCAAACCAGGTGGCGAAGGTGGTGGCGATGATCACCGGCAGCGGCAGCGTGCGCCCGGCCACCGCGTAGTCGGCCGTGTTGCGCACCCGCCGCGCGGCAAACAGGCCGATGGCGATGGACGCCAGAAGGTACAGGACGATGAAGCTCACCAGCATGAGTTGTCTCCAGGTCAAGGAACAGACGGGGCAACGCGGACGCGCGATTGTCGCCGTTTTAAGCAACTGTTATTTTTATAGCTATCTGCGCTTGATCTACGGGCGCTACAGCCAATTTTTTCTTAGAAGACCAGCACCCGCACCAGGATCTGCATGACGATCAGCCCCAGCACGAAGCCGACGGCACCATACAAGAGCGCCTGCAGCAGGCGGTTGGTGCGCCGCTGCTCGGCCAGCAGCTGGCGCTGCTCGGCGTTGGGTGTCTCGCTGGCGTGCTGGCGCAGGTATTCGTGCAGCAGGCGCGGCAGGTCGGGCAGCATGCGTGCGTAGTAGGGCGCCTGCTGGCGCAGCTCGCGCCACAGGCGCTTGGGGCCCACCTGCTCGAGCATCCATTTCTCCAGGAAGGGCTTGGCCGTGCTCCACAGGTCCAACTCGGGGTCGAGTTCGCGGCCCAGCCCTTCGATGTTGAGCAGCGTCTTCTGCAGCAGCACCAGCTGCGGCTGGATCTCGACATTGAAACGCCGCGAGGTCTGGAACAGGCGCATCAGCACCATGCCCAGCGAAATGTCCTTGAGCGGACGGTCGAAGTAGGGCTCGCACACGCTGCGGATGGCCGACTCGAGCTCGTCGATGCGCGTGTCCCTGGGCACCCAGCCGCTTTCCACGTGCAGCTCGGCCACGCGCTTGTAGTCGCGCCGGAAGAAGGCGGTGAAGTTCTGCGCCAGGTACTCCTTGTCGTATTCGGTGAGCGTGCCGACGATGCCGAAGTCCAGCGAGATGTAGCGCCCGAAGGTGGCCGGCTCCACGCTGACCATGATGTTGCCGGGGTGCATGTCGGCGTGGAAGAAGCCGTCGCGAAACACCTGGGTGAAGAAGATGGTGACGCCGTCGCGCGCCAGCTGCGGGATGTCCACGCCGGCCTCGCGCAGGCGATCGACCTGGCCGATGGGGATGCCGCTCATGCGCTCCATCACGATCACGTCGGAGCGGCACAGGTCCCAGAACATCTCGGGGATCAGCACCAGGTCCAGTCCCGCCATGTTGCGGCGCAGCTGGGCGGCGCTGGCGGCCTCGCGCACCAGGTCCAACTCGTCGTGCAGGTACTTGTCGAACTCGCCCACAACCTCGCGCGGCTTCAGGCGCTTGCCGTCGGCCGACAGGCGCTCGATCCAGCCCGCCATCATGCGGATGAGCTGCAGATCCTGCTCGATGACCTTGAGCATGCCAGGACGCAGCACCTTCACGGCCACGTCGCGCTCGCGCCCGGCCTTGTCCACCAGGGTGGCAAAGTGCACCTGGGCGATCGAGGCGCTGGCCACAGGCTGGTGCTCGAAACGGGTGAACAGCTCGCCCACCGGCTTGCGAAAGGCGCGCTCGATGGTGGCGATGGCGACCTCGCCCGGAAACGGCGGCACGCGGTCCTGCAGCAGGGCCAGTTCGTCGGCAATGTCCACCGGCAGCAGGTCGCGCCGGGTGGACAGCACCTGGCCGAACTTGACGAAGATGGGACCCAGCTGCTCCAGCGCCTCGCGCAGGCGCTGGCCGCGCGGGGCCGACAGGTCGCGCCCGATGCGGGCGATACGCCCCAGCAGGCGCAGGCCGGGGTGCTGAAAGCTGGTCAGCACCAACTCGTCCAACCCGTGGCGCAAGGCCACCCAGACGATGGTGACGGCGCGCCCGAAGCGCATCACGCCTTGCCCACGCCCGTCAGCCGGCTGGCCAGCTGGCGCAGGGCCTGCGCGATGGCCCGCCCGCCTTCGGCCAGGGTGTGGGCCGGCGCGTCGCCGATCAGGCGGGCCAGGTCTTCCTCGGCATCCCAGCGCACGTTGTCGACCAGCCAGCTCACCTCGGCGGCAAACTCCACGTCGCCTTCGATGCGCACGCCGGGCCGCTCGCCGCGCAGCGTGTCCTTCAGCAGGTCCAGCGGCGAGCTGTCGGTCACGGTCAGCAGCAGGTCTGCCTCGGCGACCGGCGCGCGCTCGCACAGACCGGCCGGCGTGGCCGCCAGCTGCATCGAGAACGCGCCCCACCGCAGCTTGACCACGCGCCCGCTCTGGCGCGCCAGCCGCGCCTGGGCCTCGGGCTCCTGCATCAGCACGTGGTTGAGAAACAGCACCAGGCGGTGCTGCAGCTCGTCGACCAGCCAGTCGGGGGCCTTCAGGCCCGCGCCAAGCTTGGCCAGGCCTTCAGTGAGAAAGGAAAGAGGAGACGGCGCATTCATGATGCCCCGATTATTGATGACGATTGACCACGCGCGGGCAAAAAAACGGCGCCCCCAGGGCGCCGTCGTTCAGGCCGCCGGCCCGGTCACTGCAGGGCCTGCACGCCCGCCACCAGCCAGCCGCCGCGGCCGCTCTTGGGCTTGGTCATGTTCCAGACCTCGCGGAAGGGGCTCGGGCCGGAGGAAGCGTCCTCGCGAATCATGCCGCTGAACTCGACACTGGCCATGTACAGCTCGTCCTGCTCCTCGATGCCCAGCAGCTGCGCCTCCAGCACCGGCACCTCGGTGGTGCTGGACTGGCCCGGGGTCGTGCGCTCGCGCTCGGCCAGCTGGCTCTGGATTTCGGCCAGCATCTCGTCGGTCATCATGGCGCGCAGGGTGGGAATGTCGGAGCGGTCCCAGGCCTGCTGCAAGGCCATGAAGTTGCGCTTGGCGGCGTCGGTGAAACCGGCCACGTCGAAGTCGGCCGGAATGCCCCAGCCTTGCGAGCCCTTGAGCGCCGAGCCGATCATGGAACCGCCGGCCGCGCCGCCACCCAGCGCGGCGCCCTGCACGTCCCACGGGCGGGCCGAGGCGTCGTTGCCGATCTTGGTGGGGTTGTACTGCGGCGGGCTGACCGGGTCGGCCGCGCCGGCACCCTGGTAGGCCATGGGACGCGGCCCCACGCCGCCCTGGCGCGCGCGCCGCAGCATGCCAAAGACCGCCACGGCGGCCAGCACCAGCAGGCCGATCAGCAGGATGTTGCCGAATTCGGCGCCCAGGCCCAGCGAGTGGGCCAGCCAGGCCAGGCCCAGGCCGGCGGCCAGGCCGCCCAGCATGCCCGCCCAGGGCTTGCGCGCGGCGGCGCCGGCGGCCCCGGCACCCGCTGCCGTGGCCGAGTTGGTGGCCTGGCTGGGCGCAGCCGGCGGCGTGGCCTGGCGCTGGGTGACGTTGCTGGACTGGCGGCCCATGGACTTGCCGCCGCCCAGGCGCTTGGCTTCGGCCTCGAAGCTGAAGGCGCCCACCAAGAACACTGCCAAAAGCAGCGTGAGCAGACGCGAAAGAAGGTGATGCTGTTTCATCCGAGGTGATCTCCCTGGGTCAGATGGATGGAATCGGTCGATGACAAATGATGCCTGAAAACCCGCATGCCGTCTTGGTTTTTGCCCCTTCGGACCCTCCCCCCGGCGTGCGCGTCAGCCACATTTGACGCCGACATGCAGCGCCACCACCCCTGCGGTCAGGTTGTGGTAGTCCACGTGGCCAAAGCCGTTGACCTTCATCAGGGCCTTTAGTTCCGCCTGGCCGGGGTGCATGCGAATGGATTCGGCCAGATAGCGGTAACTTTCTGCATCACCGGCCACCAGCCGGCCCAGGCGCGGCAGCACGCTGAACGAATACAGGTCGTACGCCTTGCGCAGGGGCGCGGCCACCTGCGAGAACTCCAGCACCAGCAGGCGCCCGCCGGGCTTGAGCACGCGCGCCATCTCGCGCAGCGCGGCGTCCTTGTGCGTCATGTTGCGCAGGCCAAAGGCCACGCTGACCAGGTCGAAGTGGCCATCCGCAAACGGCAGCTGCTCGGCGTCGCACACCGTGGTGGGCAGGATGACGCCGGCGTCCAGCAGGCGGTCGCGCCCGGTGCGCAGCATGGCTTCGTTGATGTCGGTGTGCACCACCTGGCCGGTTGCGCCCACCTTTTTGGCAAAGGCCAGCGCCAGGTCGCCCGTGCCGCCGGCGATGTCCAGCACGCGCTGGCCCGGTTGCGGGTTGGCCACCATGATGGTGTAGCGCTTCCACAGGCGATGCAGGCCGCCCGACATCAGGTCGTTCATCAGGTCGTAGCGCGAGGCGACCGAGTCGAACACGCCGCGCACGCGCCGCGCCTTGTCGCGCTCGTCGACCGTCTCATAACCAAAATGCGTGCTCGTCATGCCAATTTGCCTTGTGTTCAGCGCCGGGCATGGCGCTACCATGCGGCTCCCCTGCGACTGTAGCGCAGCCGGCGCGCGCCAAGACTCTCCGCCCATGACACCCACTGCCAAGAAGGCCGACAAGGATCGGCCGCTGATCGAAGACATCCGCCTGCTTGGGCGCATCCTGGGCGACGTGATCCGCGAGCAGGAGGGCGAAGCCGCCTACGCGCTGGTCGAGCAGATCCGCCAGCTGTCGGTGGCCTACCGGCGCGACGCCGACGCCACGGCCGACACGGCGCTGAAGAAGCTGCTCAAGTCGCTCTCGGGCGAGCAGACGGTGAGCGTAATCCGCGCCTTCACCTATTTCAGCCACCTGGCCAACCTGGCCGAGGATCGCCACCACATCCGCCGCCGCGCCGTGCACGAACGCGCCGGCAGCGCACAGGAGGGCAGCATCGAGGTGGCGCTGGCGCGCCTGCGCGCGGCCGGCATCGGGCCCGGCGCGGTGGCGCGCACGCTAGCGGCCAGCCACGTGTCGCCCGTGCTGACGGCCCACCCGACCGAGGTGCAGCGCAAGAGCATCCTGGACGCCGAGCGCGAGGTCGCCCAACTGCTGGCCGAGCGCGACGACATCCTGGAGCGCGCCCAGCTGTTCAAGGCCGGCCGCGACGCACTGACGCCGCGCAAGCTGGCCGCCAACGATGCCCGGCTGCGCGCGCGCGTGGCGCAGCTGTGGCAGACCCGCCTGCTGCGCTACAGCCGGCTCACGGTGGCCGACGAAATCGAGAACGCCCTGTCCTACTACGAGAGCACCTTTCTGCGCGAGATCCCCAGGATTTACGCCGACCTGGAGCGCGAACTGGGGTCGCAGCACGCCGTGGCGCCCTTCCTGCGCATGGGCCAGTGGATCGGCGGCGACCGTGACGGCAACCCCAACGTCGGCGCCGAGACCCTGGCACTGGCGCTGCGCCGCCAAGCCGAGGTGGCACTGCGCCACTATCTCACCGAGGTGCACCACCTGGGGCGCGAACTCTCGCTGTCAAGCCGGCTGGCCGAGGTTTCGCCCGCCATGCGCACGCTGGCCGAGCGCTCGCCCGACACCAGCGCGCACCGCGACGACGAGCCCTATCGGCGCGCGCTGACCGGCGTGTACGCGCGCCTGGCCGCCACCTTGAAGGAGCTGACCGGAGGCGAAGCCGCGCGTCATGCCGTGGCGCCGCAAGATGCCTATGCCAGCGCCGACGAGTTCCTGTCGGACCTGCGCACCCTCGAGACCTCGCTCGACTCGCACCGCGGCGCCGCGCTGACGGCCGAACGCCTGCATCCCCTGATTCGCGCCGTCGAGGTGTTCGGCTTTCATCTGGCCACGGTGGATCTGCGCCAAAGCTCCGACCAGCACGAGCGCGTGGTGGCCGAGCTGCTGGCCGCCGCGCGCATCGAGGCCGACTATGCCGCGCTGGATGAAGCCGGGCGCCGCGCCCTGCTGCTGCGCCTGCTGAACGACGCGCGCCCGCTGCGCGTGCCGGACGCACCCTACAGCGATCAGACGCGCGGCGAGCTGGCCATCTTCGAAACCGCGGCGCAGGCGCTGCGCCGCTACGGACGCGGCGCCATTCGCCATTGCATCATCAGCCACACCGAGACCGTCAGCGACCTGCTGGAGGTGCTGCTGCTGCAAAAGGAAGCGGGGTTGATGCGCGGCACTCTGGATACCGAAGCCGTTGCCGATCTGATCGTGGTGCCGCTGTTCGAGACCATCGAGGACCTGCGCAACGCCGCGCCCATCATGCGCGAGTTCTATGCGCTGCCCGACATCGCCGCGCTGGTGGCGCGCAGCGGCGGCGAGCAGGACATCATGCTGGGCTACAGCGACAGCAACAAGGACGGCGGCATCTTCACCAGCAACTGGGAGCTGTACCGCGCCGAGATTGCGCTGGTGGCGCTGTTCGACGAAATGAACGCCGCACAACCCGACGTGCCGATTCGCCTGCGCATGTTCCACGGCCGCGGCGGCACCGTGGGGCGCGGCGGCGGGCCCAGCTACCAGGCCATCCTGGCGCAGCCGCCGGGCACGGTGCGCGGGCAGATTCGGCTGACCGAGCAGGGCGAGGTGATCGCCAGCAAGTACGCCAACCCCGAGATCGGCCGGCGCAACCTGGAAACCCTGGTGGCCGCCACGCTGGAGGCCACGCTGCTGCAGCCCACCCGGCCGGCGCCACCTGCCTTCCTGGCGGCGGCCGAGCAGTTGTCGCGCGCCAGCATGGCCGCCTACCGCGCGCTGGTGTACGAGACGCCGGGCTTCACCGACTATTTCTTCAGCGCCACGCCGATCCGCGAGATCGCCCAGCTCAACCTGGGTTCACGCCCGGCCTCGCGCAAGCCCAGCCAGCGCATCGAGGACCTGCGCGCCATTCCTTGGGGCTTCAGCTGGGGCCAGTGCCGCCTCACGCTGCCGGGCTGGTTCGGCTTCGGCTCGGCGGTGCAGGCCTTCATCGACGCGCCGGGTCAACAGCCGGCCAAACAATTGGCGCTGCTGCGCCAGATGCACCGCCAGTGGCCTTTTTTTCGCACCCTGCTGTCCAACATGGACATGGTGCTGGCCAAGAGCGACCTGGCGCTGGCCAAGCGCTACAGCGCGCTGGTGGCCGATGCCCGGCTGCGCAAGAAGGTGTTTGGCGCCATCGAGGTCGAGTGGCAGCGCACCAGCGAGCTGCTCACGCGCATCACCGGCGAGAAGCAACGCCTGGCCGGCAACACGGCGCTGGCGCGTTCCATCCGCCACCGCTTTCCCTACATCGATCCGCTGCACCACCTGCAGGTCGAGCTGATCCGCCGCTGGCGCGCCGGCCAGCAGGACGACGACCGGGTGCAGACCGGCATTCACATCAGCATCAACGGCATCGCCGCGGGGCTGCGCAACACCGGTTGACGCGCCGTCTCAATGCTTGCGCCGGGCCGAAAAGCTCTGCGCACCGGCCGGCGCCTTGCCCAGCGTCGGCATGGGAGCGTCGCGGTCGCGGCCGGCAGCGGCCAGGCGCGCGGCGTAGTCGCGCCACAGTTGCTCCTGGTTGGCGCCCAGGTGACGCAGATAGTCCCAGGTAAAGATGCCGCTCTCGTGCCCGTCGGAAAAGCGCGGTTGCACGGCGTAGTTGCCCACCGGGGCCAGGGCGGTGATCTCGACCTCGCGCTTGCCGGTCTGCAGCACCGCCTGGCCGAGGCCGTGGCCGGCCACCTCGGCCGAGGGCGAATACACGCGCATCAGCTCGAACGGGATGCGATAGGCCGTGCCGTCGGCCCACACCAGCTCCAGCACGCGCGACTTGGCGTGGACGGTGATGGCCTCGGGCGGCGACGCGGAGGCGGATTTCTGGACGACGGGGGAAGAGCTGGGAGTTGCCATCGGTGATCACGCAGGTCAAGGTGCCGCATGGATTGTGCCGCGGCCGCGGGGCCCGGCCCGCGCCATGCGGCAAAGGCCCTGCCGGCGTTCTGATAATCTTTGTGCCCCGCCCGCCCGCCGCCACGCTCCGTGAATTCACCCGCCCTGCAACGTGCCGTCTTCCTGCTGCTGCTGGCCGGCGTGTCGGCGGCCTTCCTGTGGGTCATCTCGCCCTTTTTCGGCGCGGTGTTCTGGGCCGTCGTGCTGACCCTCATGTTCATGCCCCTGCAGCGGCGCCTGTGCCTGGCCCTGCGCGGGCGCGACACGCTGGCGGCCCTGGGCACGCTGCTGATCTGCCTGCTGATCGTGGTGGTGCCGCTGATCCTGATCATCGGTGCCATGGCGGACGAGGCGGCCAGCTTCAGCCAGCGGGTGCGCAGCGGCGGGCTGGACCTGCGCGCCTACTTTCAGCAGGTGGTGGACGCACTGCCGGCCTGGGTGCACAGCCTGATGGGCCGCTTTGGCCTGGTCAGCCTGCAGGACGTGATGGACAAGCTGTCGGCGCTGCTGGTGCAGGGCGGCCAGGCGCTGACGGCGCGCGCGCTGGCCATCGGGCAGAACACGCTGCTGGTGGTGGTCAACCTCGGCATCATGCTGTACCTGCTGTTTTTCTTCCTGCGCGACGGCCGCGCGCTGGCGCGGCTGATCCGCGACGCCGTGCCCATGCAGCCGGCCCACACCAACTACCTGCTGCACAAGTTCGCCACCGTGGTGCGTGCCACCGTCAAGGGCACGGTGGTGGTGGCCCTGGTGCAGGGCCTGCTGGGCGGCCTGGCCTTCGTGGTGATCGGCATCGGGGGCGCGGTGCTGTGGGGCGTGACCATGGCCGTGCTGTCGCTGGTGCCCGCCGTGGGCGCGGCGCTGATCTGGGCACCGGTGGCCATCTACCTGCTGGCCACCGGCTCGGTGATGTCGGGCATTGGCCTGGCGGTGTGGGGCGTGGGCGTGATGGGCATGGTCGACAACCTGCTGCGCCCGCTGCTGGTGGGCAAGGAAACCAAGCTGCCCGACTTCCTGGTGCTGCTGTCCACCATCGGCGGCATCTCGATCTTCGGCCTCAACGGCTTCGTCATCGGCCCGGCCATCGCGGCGCTGTTCGTGGCGGCCTGGGCGCTGTTCAACGTGGTCGAAGACGAGGCGCCGGCCAGCGAGGCCGCGCCACCGCCGCCTGAACCCTGACCGTGGGCCGCGGCGCTGCTCCAAGCCAAACCGACCTGCAGCGCCCGTCCATCAAGCGCAAACAGCTATTATTTGAATAGTATTCAAACCAAGACCCGCTCGATGCCGCCGGCGTTGGCGCGCGCCACGTAGTCGGGCAGCCAGTTCTCGCCCAGAATGTGGCGCGCCATCTCGATGACGATGTAGTCGGCCTCCAGCAGGCCATTGGTCAAGTCGTCCTCGTAGCGCTTGAGGCCCTGCAGGCAGCTGGGGCAGCTGGTCAGGATCTTCACGTTGGCCTTCTCCGCCACGGCGCCGCTGGCGCGCAAGGCGGCCTCGCCCTTCTTGATCTCCTGCTCCTTGCGAAAGCGCACCTGGGTGGAGATGTCGGGGCGCGTCACGCCCAGCGTGCCCGACTCGCCACAGCAGCGCTCACTCTTGACGACCTGCTCGCCGATCAGCGCCTTGACGGTCTTCAGCGAATCCTGCTGCTTCATCGGATCGTGGCAGGGCTGGTGGTACAGGTAGGCGCCCTGCTGGGCCGCGGGCAGGGTGATGCCCTTTTCCAGCAGGTATTCGTGGATGTCCACGATGCGGCTGCCCGGAAAGATCTCGTCGAAGCGGTAGTCGGCCAGCTGGTCGTAGCAGGTGCCGCAGGAGACGACGA
>JAWKYM010000005.1:0-269750 GCA_041396485.1 Burkholderiaceae bacterium
GTCCATCGATTCTCATCAATCCTTAACGCCTTACCGCACTATTTGGTGCACAGGTCAGTATGATTGAGAAATCAAGGCTCCCGTTGTGGCGACAAAGCAGTTGCGTTGCCACGAGAAAAGCCGGCTGTTGCTGGCCCGGGGTGCTTTTTGCATTGGAGGAACTTCATGTCGTGTCATATTGCATTTCGTAGCGGCCTGGCCATTGTGGCGCTGGCCGGCGCCAGCCTCGCCCAAGCTGTTCCGCTGAGCGCCAGCCTCGACAACTTCACCTACAGCGGCACGGTCACCCGTTACGCCACGTTGGCTGACGCGCAAAACCAGACCAACCCCACCGGGGGGCCGTACACCATTCAGACCGTCTCCAACGGCCCGCGCAATACGCGCACCGACGCGCGCGACGGCAACCTCAGTGTCACCAGCACAGCGCCGGCTGCTTACGGCACGGACTTGACCTATTTCAGCACCGCCTGGTACTTCACCATGACACCGGCCAGCGGCGACGGCTGGGGCAACCCGAACAACACCAACAACGGTTTCATCCAGTACTACTTGCAAAGTTCCGCCCCCACCGTTACTGGCGGCTGGCAACCCGGCTATACCCAGTTCCAGCTGACGGTCTCCGGCGGCAATGGAGACAGCCTGAATGCAGCGCGCTTCTGGCCGGTGCCAAACCCAAGCGGGCCCTCCAATATTTCAGGCGGGACGTTTGTCGAATTCAACCTCAACCTCACCGCCAACTTCGCCAGCCCGGCCACGCTCAACACCACCACCAACTGGTACGAGACGACTGTCATGCCCAGCAGTATGACCGGCACGCTCACCGGCATCTTCCAGAATGACCAGAGCAATGACAGCCAATACAACGGCTTCTACCGCTTCAACTACACGCTGACCGGGCCGGGCAGTTGGGCGGCCGACAACTCGGCGGTGTATAGGGATGGTGGTGCTGAGGACATTCCGCCTTCGAGCCTCTGGGCCGGCCCCGAGGTCGTCGTGCCGCCGCCGGCCACGGTGGCGCCCGTCCCCACCCTGGGCAACCTGGCGCTGCTGGGCCTCAGCCTGATGCTGGGCCTGATGGTGGCGGTGCGCCGCGGTCGCCTGCACTGAGGACGCGCGTTTCTGCGCGACCAGCCGCCCGCCCGATCGTGGCGGGCTTTTTTCTGCTCACATCGGGCCGTCGTCGGGGCGATCAGGCCGCCAGCCCCGCCTCCAGCACCGGCTTGGCCCAGTCGGGCGTGCGCGCCAGTTGCGCGGCGTCATGCGCCGCCGGCCACACCAGCCGCCCCTGCTGAAGCACCGCCACCGCCACCGGGTCAGGTACGGCTTGGCCCGGCGCCACGCTGGCGCTGTTGTCGAACACGCGCACCTCGGCCAGGTCGGGCAGCAGGGCGATCAGGTTGGCGATGGCGCTGTGCCAGCGCTCGCGGATCTTGGCCTCGGGAATGTCGTGGCCGCCGGCGGCCACGCGCTGGCGCACGCGCGCCAGGTGCAACTCGGGTGATTCCAGCCCGCAAAACCACACCAGCACGTCGTGCGTGCGGGAGGCGGCCCGCAGCCGTGCGGGCACGCTGCGGCCGCCCAGGGTGGTTTCGAAGGCGAAGCTGTGCCGCTGCGCGACGGCGGCATCCAGCCGGCGCATGCCTTCGGTCCAGGCGGCGGCGTTGGCGGCGGCCTGCGCGCAGCCGGTGGCGGCCATGAGCTCGCGCGCAAACGCATCGGGGTTGAACCAGGCCAAGCCAGCGCGGGTGAGCCCGTGGCCGCCGATGGAGCTTTTGCCCGCGCCGTTGACGCCGGCCAGCACGTAGAGGACGGGGCGCGGCATTCGGAGTGAAATACGGTGTTTGCGCTTGTGGATCGGGCGCAGGCAGCTATCAATTCAAGAGTAATCGGCAGGGGCCGTTCAATGCGTCTGGCCGGCGCGCACTTGCCCTTCCAGGGCCGGCGCCTGGGCCAGCACCGCGCGCAGGCGCGCGCCGGCGTCGTCGGCCGACAGTGCGGCCAGGCGTTCGTCAAAGCGTTGGCGCAGCGCCTGCAGCGCATCCTGCTGGCGCGCCTGGGCGCTTTCGGCCGCCTGCACCAGGCGCTGGTATTCGGCGGTGGACAGGATGACGGCCTCGGGCTGGTCGTGGTTGGTGACCAGCACGCGGCCTTCTCGGCCGACGGTGCGCATCACGCCGCGCCAGCCCAGCTTCTTGACGTCGGACGCGGGGGTGCGCGGCAGCGCCTGCACGGCGGATGGGGACAGGGCCAAGGTGGCGGTCATGGCAAATTCCAGAAGAGCCGATGAAGGCCAATATACCCCATTTGCCCATTTTGGGTCCAATGACCCACCGGCCGGATGCCCTGGCGCATGCACCGGGGCGGGCATGCGCCGCAGAGCGCCGCGGGGTCAGCGCGGCGTGGCCAGCTCGCCGGGCGTGAGCGGCACGGTTGGCATGAAGTCGCGCCGGCCCCGCACCTCGTGATCGGGGCGCAAGACGGGCCGGCGCGGCGCAGCGGGCGCCGGCTGTGGGGCCAGGGGGGCGGCGAAGGTCGATGGGCCGGCGCGCGACGCGCTCGACGCCGGGTGGACGGCGTCCTCGCTGGCGCGCTGCTGCGGGCGCAACTGACTTGGGTCGAGCAGCAAGATGGCGTTTTCGCGGGCCAGCGCGCGGGCCGCCGGGGTAAAGACATCGGCGGCGCACAGCAGGATGCCGGCCGTTGCGTGATGCTTGGCCACGGCGCGCATGACCGCCTGCACGGTCGAGGCCTCCACCCGCGGCGCCTGCCAATGGGCGGCATGCACCAGGTATCGGCGCTGGCCCTTGTGCAGCATGCGGCTGTCGGCCTCGCGCCAAGGGGCGGCCGGATGTTCGGGCGTCAGGCCGCGCGCGTCGAAAAAGCGCGTGGCAAGCTGGGCCAGATGGGTCCACGGCGTGGGCGTGGCGGCGCCGCCAGGGCGGCGGGCTCGTCCGCCCCGCGCGCGCATCAGGGCCGCGACGGCCGCCAGCGCCCGGGCCAGCAGGCTGCGCGTGGATGTCGATGGGGTGGTGCTCATGGCGTGCTTTCAGGCTGAGGCCGGCTTGCGCGGGATGTGGCGGGCGATTGTGCTGGAGGACGGACGGGCCGTCTGTGCACTGCTTCACGCTTCGCGCGGCGCTGTGGCGCCGCAGTCGTCTTTCGTGCGTGCCGGCGTGACGTTGTGCACCGCCGCCGGTGCGCGGGGCGTCGGGCTGGCCCGGCGGTTCAGGACACCGACTGGCACACGCGCAACACCTCGGCGCCATGGCGCTCCAGCCGGGTGGCGCCCATGCCGCTGATGCCCGTCAGCTCGTCCAGTGCCCGGGGCGCCCGCGCCGCGATGGCCGCCAGGGTGGCATCGGGAAAGATCACGTAGGCGGGCACGTTGTGTTCGCGCGCCACCTCGGCGCGCCAGGCCTTGAGCGCGGCAAAGCGCCGCTGCGCGCCAGCGTCCAGTCCTGCCGCGGCGGCGGGCGCTCGGGCGGGGGTGTCGCGCGGCTTGCGGCG
The DNA here is from genome assembly GCA_041396485.1 of Burkholderiaceae bacterium. Classification (GTDB taxonomy): domain Bacteria; phylum Pseudomonadota; class Gammaproteobacteria; order Burkholderiales; family Burkholderiaceae_C; genus Ottowia. Next base: position 3,508 of record JAWKYM010000005.1, read on the forward strand.
GCGTTCGCGGGCCGGGGCCACCCGGTTGGCGCGCAGCTGGACGGCCTGCTCGCCGCGCAGGATGGGGCGCGCGGCGGGCAGCAGGTGCACGGTGTTGAAGCGCTCGGCGTCCACGCGCAGCGCGCCAACGGCAATCAGCTGGCGCAGCACGCCGCGCAGCTCGGCCTCGCCGAACTCGGCCCCCAGGCCGAAGGTGCTGATCTGCTCGTGTCCGTACTGCTTGACCTTGTCGGTGGCCTTGCCGCGCAGGATGTCCATCAGGTGGCCGGCGCCAAAGCCGATGCCGCTCATCTGGTGCACGCGGTAGATGGTGGACAGCAGCTTGCGCGCGCAGTCGGTGGCGTCCCACACCTCGGGCGGTTGCCGGCAGTTGTCGCAGGCGCCGCAATAGCCCGGGCGGTAGCGCCTGCGTGCCGGTTCTGCGTCAAATTGGCTGTTAGCGCTTGCCGGTTGTGCGCTGACAGCTATCGAATTGATATCGCCGACCATGGCCTCGCCAAAGTAGGCCAGCAGGCGCTCGCGCCGGCAGCCGGTCGATTCGGCCAGGCCCAGCAGGGCGTCCAGCTTGCCGCGCATCACCTGCTTGAAGTCGTCGCCCGCGGGGCTCTCGTCGATCATGCGGCGCTGGTTGACGACGTCTTGCAGGCCATAGGCCATCCAGGCGTCGGCCGGCAGCCCGTCGCGCCCGGCGCGGCCGGTCTCCTGGTAGTAGCCCTCGATGTTCTTGGGCAGGTCCACGTGGGCGACAAAGCGCACATCGGGCTTGTCGATGCCCATGCCGAAGGCGATGGTGGCCACCATCACGACGCCGTCCTCGCGCAGAAAGCGGTCCTGGTTCTGCCGGCGCTCGTCGGCCGGCAGGCCGGCGTGGTAGGGCAGCGCGTCCAGCCCCTTGGTACACAGCAGCGTGGCCAGCTCCTCCACGCGCCGGCGCGACTGGCAATAGACGATGCCGGCCTCGCCCGGGTGCTCGTCCTCGATGAACTGCAGGAGCTGGCGCGCCGGGTCCTTCTTGTCGACGATGGTGTAGGCGATGTTGGGGCGGTCGAAGCTGCTGACGAATTGCCGGGCGTCCTGCAACTGCAGGCGCTCGACGATGTCGGCGCGGGTGGTGGCGTCGGCCGTGGCCGTGAGCGCAATGCGCGGCACGCTGGGCCAGCGCTCGTGCAGCACCGTCAGTTGACGGTATTCGGGCCGGAAGTCGTGGCCCCACTGGCTGACGCAATGCGCCTCGTCGATGGCGAACAGGCTGAGCTGGCCATGCGCGTGCAGCGTATCGAGCAGGCCCAGAAAGCGCGGCGTGGCCACGCGTTCGGGCGCGGCATACAGCAGCGTCAGCTGGCCGGCCAGCAGGCGCCGCTCGATGTTCTCGGCTTGCTCCCAGTCCAGCGTGGAGTTGAGAAACGCGGCGGGCACGCCCACTTCATCGAGTGCGCCCACCTGGTCGTGCATCAGCGCGATCAGCGGCGAGATCACCAGCGTGACGCCGCGCCCGGCCCGCTGGCGCGCGATGGCCGGGATCTGGTAGCAAAGGCTCTTGCCGCCGCCGGTGGGCATCAGCACCAGCGCGTCGCCGCCGGCGGTGACCTGCTCGATGATGGCCTGTTGCTGGCCGCGGAAGTGCTCGTAGCCGAAGACTTCGCGCAGGATGGCGGTGGTGGCGGTGGGCGCCGCGGGCGGGCGCGAGGCAAGGGAGCGGAGCATGGCAAGCACGGGGTGATTGTCCCAGCAATGCACGGACGGGCCATGGGCTTTCTACAATGAAGCCATGAGCCTTGCCCCCTACACCCGCGCCGCTGCGCTGCCCGCCATCCTCCAGCAACGCCTGGTCATCCTCGACGGCGCCATGGGCACCATGATCCAGCAGCTCAAGCTGGGCGAGGCGCAGTACCGCGGCGAGCGCTTCAAGGATTTTCACAAGGACGTCAAGGGCAACAACGAGCTGCTGAGCCTGACGCGCCCCGACGTGATCGCCAGCATCCACGAGAAGTACCTGGCCGCGGGCGCCGACCTGATCGAGACCAACACCTTTGGCGCGACGAGCGTGGCCCAGGCCGACTACGACATGGCCGAGCTGGCGCGCGAGATGAACGTGGCTTCGGCCCGGCTGGCGCGCGCCGCCTGCGACAAATACAGCACGCCGGACAAACCCCGCTTCGTCGCCGGCGCCCTGGGCCCCACGCCCAAGACCGCCAGCATCAGCCCGGACGTGAACGACCCCGGCGCGCGCAACGTCGACTTCGAAACCCTGCGCGCGGCGTACCTGGAGCAGGTGGGCGGCCTGGTGGAAGGCGGCGCCGACGTGCTGCTGGTCGAGACCATCTTCGACACGCTCAACGCCAAGGCGGCGCTGTTCGCCATCGACGAGTTCTTCGAGCAGAGCGGCGAGCGCCTGCCGCTCATCATCAGCGGCACCGTCACCGACGCCTCGGGCCGCGTGCTGTCGGGTCAGACCGTAACCGCCTTCTGGTACAGCGTGCGCCATGCCCAGCCGCTGGCCGTGGGCCTGAACTGCGCCCTGGGCGCGGCGCTGATGCGCCCCTACATCCAGGAGCTGGCCAAGGCGGCGCCCGACACCTTCATCAGCTGCTACCCCAACGCCGGCCTGCCCAACCCCATGAGCGACACCGGCTTCGACGAAACCCCCGATGTGACCAGCCGCCTGCTGCACGAGTTTGCCGCCGAGGGCCTGGTCAACATCGTCGGCGGCTGCTGCGGCACCACGCCCGATCACATCGGCGCCATCGCGCGCGCCGTGGGGCCGCTGGCGCCGCGCGGGGTGCAGGCGGCGGGGTTTTACAAAGAAGCGGCCTGAGCCCGCTGAGAATTTTAGAGAAATCGGGTTCCAGCGCTTGCTGGATAGGCGCTATCAGCTATTGATTCGATAGTTTCCGGCGCACGGGCAGCAGCACCGCCCCAATGGCCAGCACCACGCACAGCATGGCCGCCAGGTCCTGCCAGCTGGGCCATTCGCCCACGATCAGCGGGCTGCTGAGCACGCCCACCATGGGCACGGCCATGATGCTCATGGCGCTGGTGGATGAGGGCAGCGCGCGCGCCAGCGCAAACCAGATGACCTGGGCTGCGCCGTAGTTGATCCCCACCGACCACACCAGGCTGGCCCACACCGGCGCGCTAAGGCGCCAGCTTTGCGCGGGCTCCAGCGCCAGGGCCAGCACCTGGATGGCGATGGCGGCCAGCACCATCATCCACACCACCAGGGCCTCGGCCGGCAGCGTGAGCTGCGCGCGGCGCATCCAGATGGTGCCCAGCGCCCAGCTGAAGGCGGCGGCCTGCATCCAGGCGATGCCGGCCGGGCTGCCGGCCAGGTGGCCCAGCTCGCTCCACAGCAGCAGGGTGATGCCGGCCAGCACGGCGCCCACGGCCAGCGCCAGGCGCGCGGTAAAGCGCTCGCGATAGAACAGCACCGACAGCAGCACCGTCCACACCGGCATGGTGAAGCCCAGGATGGCCGCGCGCCCGGGCGGCAGGTGCGCCACGCCGATGATGGACAGCCCGTGCCAGCCCAGGATGTTGGGCGCGCCCAGCACCACCACGTCGCGCCACTCGCGCACGCCCTGCGGCAGCATGCGCACGCCGCGGGCGCGGAAGTACACGGCCAGCAGCAGCGCGCCGCCCATCATGGTGGCGGCGCGAAAGTGCAGCGGCGTGAGCTCGCGCAGCGAGACTTTCATGATGGGCCAGTTCAGGCCCCACATCAGGGTCAGCAGCAGCAGGCCGACGAGCTGGCGGCGCGTGAGGGTGGGCATGCGGCGAGCTTAGCGATCTCCGCGGGGCAAAGACCCCGAAACAGCCGAACGCAGAGGGCGCAAAGGAATCGCAATCCTTGCAGTTCGATTCAAAAACGATAGCATGCAAGATGCATGACACCTCGATTTCAGCCTGATTTTTGAATCTGTCCTGCCTCCTCTGCGTCCGGTATTCGATGTTCAGAAGTCCACCAGGCTCAGACCGATCGAGAACACCGTGCGGCGGAAGTTGTAGTCCAGCAGGCTGTCGCCATAGCCGTGGAAGATGGCGGTGTACAGCCGCAGGCCCGAAAACGTGTTGCCCCAGCCGTTGCCCAGCGAGCGCGTCCACTCCAGGCGGCCCGAGCCGTAGCGATTGAGCGAGCCGGTGTAGGTGGCGCGCAGCGTGTTCTTGCTGTCGATGTTCCAGCCCAGCGTGATGTCGCCGCGGCCGATGTAGCGGACGATGTCCGGGTTGTTGTCCTTGGCGCCGTTCTCGCGCAGGCGGTGCCACAGGCGCAGTTGCAGGTTCAGGCGCTGGCCCTGCTCGAAGCCGGCCATCGCATAGGCGCGGTTCCAGCTGCGCGACAGCGGGTCGCTCTGGCCGTTGGACTGGTGCGCCAGGCCCAGGCCCGAATAGCGCCACAGCCAGCCGCCGGGCAGCTTGAACGTGGTGGGGTAGACGTAGATCAGCTCGGGCAGGTGGTCGGTGCTGCGAAACGGCCGCGACAGCCCGCTGTTGAACACCTGCCAGTACGACTGCTGGGTGTAGGCCGCCCACAGCGAGTCGCGCAGCGTGCCGCCTGCGGGGGTGAACAGGCCCGAGGCCAGCTTGGTGCGCAGCGACAGCGACAGCCGCATTTCATGCCCTTGGTAGTCCACCGCCGTGGGGGCGCTGTTGGCCGGGTTGGCCGACTGGGGCTGGCCGTTGACGCGGTCGCCCACGGCCACCGAGGCGGTGCTGGGGTGAAAGGCGCGCAGGCCGAAGGTCGGGCAGCTCGAGCCCGACTCCAGCTCCCAGAAGCGCGACAGCTCGGAAAACTGGCGGTCGCGGCAGCCCTGCTCCAGCCCCACGCCGACGATGCCGGTCGAGCCCGAGACGGTCGCGCTGTCCTCGGCGCGCTCGGGCTGGGTGCTTGCCACGGCCTCGGCCACCTGGTCGCGCACCGTCGCCGCCGGTGCGCTGGGCGCCACGTTGTTCGCGGGCGAGGCCGCCACCGAGCGCCTCTTGTCCTCGATGGCCTGGAGCAGCGCCTGCTGCTGGCGTGCCCAGTCGTCAAAGCAGGCCAGGCGCACGGTGTCGCCCTGGCCCAGGCAGGCCCGCCAGGCCAGGGCGGATTCCAGCGGGGGTTGCGGATCGGCTGGGGGGGTGGGGGACTGCGCTGCGCACAGGGCAGGCCAGGCAAGGGGCAACAGGGGGGCGAGGGGGATCGGACGGAAACGGAGCATGCGGGGGACGAGGGGTTCGGGCGGACGCCGGCCGGGGCACGCCCGGAGCGACAGCGCAGAGGGCCGGACGCATCGCGCGCGCCGGCCGCAGGTGCATTGTGCCGGCTGGCGGCCGGGCCCCGGCACTGCACTTGCATCCGCATGTGACCGCGGCGGCCAGAAGCCCGGCGCCACCGCCCGGGCCGGCGCTTCGCTACAGTGGCGCCTCATGTCGGTGTCATCCCCCTTGCTGTTCTCCTTTCAGGGCCCGTGGCGGCGCGTGGCCTTCGTCACGATCTACGAGTTGATCGCCATCGTCGTGGCCACCATTGGCTTCATGGGGTTCACGGACTCGGGTGCGGCGCACTCGGGCGTGATCGCGGCCGTGTCGTCGGCCATTGCCGTGGCCTGGAACCTCGCGTTCAACACCCTGTTTGAGCGCTGGGAGCGCCGCCAGGTCAAGCGCGGGCGCAGCCTGGCGCGGCGCCTGGCGCACGCCATCGGCTTCGAGGGCGGGCTGGCGCTGGTGCTGGTGCCGCTGTTTGCCTGGTGGTTTGGCGTGGGCCTGTGGCAGGCGCTGGTGATGGACCTGGGGCTGATGCTTTTCTTTCTGATCTACACCTTTGTTTTCAACTGGGCGTTCGACCACGTGTTCGGGCTGCCGGCATCCGCGGCGTGAGATCGGTTCCGATTTGCTATCAAAAACGTAGCTTTTTGCGCCCGTCAGGCGGGCGTCAACGGCCGATTTGACTTGTATTTTCCGGGCGGTTGTCGCGGTACCACTGCGTGTCGGACAGCATCATTTCATGGTGGCCGCGCCCGGCGGGAATCATCGGGTAGCAGTTTTCCAGCGGCGCCACCTGCACGTCGAGCAAGTACGGGCCGGGGTGGGCCAGGCAGGCATCGAGCGCCGCGCCCAGCTCGGCCGGCCGTGCGACGCCAGCCGCCGCCCAGCCGAAGGCGCGGGCCAGCGCGACGAAGTCCGGCGCCGCGGCGTTGCCGCTGTGGCTGATGCGGTTGCCATGCACCAGCTGCTGCCACTGGCGCACCATGCCCATGCAGCCGTTGTTGGACAGGATCAGCTTGACGGGCGCCTGGTGCTGCACGGCGGTGGCGAGCTCCTGCACGTTCATCAGGATGGAGGCATCGCCGCTGACGCAGACCACGGTCTGCTCCGGGTGCGCGATCTGCGCGCCAATGGCCGCCGGCAGGCCGTAGCCCATGGTGCCGGCGCCGCCCGAGGTCAGCCAGCGCCGCGGCTGCTCGAAGCGCAGGTACTGCGCGGCCCACATCTGGTGCTGCCCCACGTCGGTGGCGACGATGGCGTCGCGGCCGGCCAGGCGCTGCTGCAGCTCGGCCATCAGCTGCTGCGGCAGGATCTGCGTGGCGCTGGGCCGAAAGTCCAGGCAGCGGGCCGAGCGCCAGCGCTCGATGCGCTGCCACCAGGCGTGCAGGCGCGTCGCGTCGGGCTGGGCCGGCAGCGCCTGCAGCAGATCCTCGAGCACCTGCGCCGCATCGCCGACCAGGGCGACGTCGGTGCGGACGATCCGGCCGATGTTCTCCGGCGCGATGTCGATGTGGATGGTGCGCGCGCCGGGGCTGAAGTCGGACAGCCGGCCGGTGATGCGGTCGTCGAAGCGCGCGCCCACGCAGACGATCAGGTCGGCGTGGTGCATGGCCAGGTTGGCCTCGACCGTGCCATGCATGCCCAGCATGCCCAGGAAGCGCTCGTCCGACGCCGGCAGTGCGCCCAGGCCCATCAGCGTCAGGGTGGTGGGCAGCTGGCAGCGCCGCGCCAGCGCCGTGAAGGCGGCGCAGGCCCGCGGGCCCGAGTTGATCAGGCCGCCGCCGCCGTAGAGCACCGGGCGGCGCGCCGTGCGCAGCAGGTCGGCGGCGCGCTCGACCGCACCCGCGGCCAGCGTGGGGGCGGCCGCGGCGGGGGCGGACCAGGCCGGGCTGGGCGCTGCGGGTGTCGTGCGTTCGAGCTGGATGTCCTTGGGCACATCCAGCAGCACCGGCCCGGGCCGCCCCGAGGCCGCCACCTGCAGCGCGTGCCGCACGGCGGGCGCCACGTCGCCGGCCGAGCGCAGCTGGTGGTTCCACTTGGTGACCGGGCGCGACAGCCCGAGTGCGTCGCACTCCTGAAACGCCTGCGTGCCGATCACCGCCGTCGCCACCTGCCCGCTGATGCACAGGATCGGCACCGAATCGCTGATCGCGTCCAGCAGGCCCGTGATGGTGTTGCCGACCCCCGGGCCGGAGGTGACGAGCACCACGCCCACGCGGCCGGTGGTGCGCGCGTAGCCCTGCGCGGCGTGCACCGCGGCCTGCTCGTGGCGCACCAGGATGTGCCGCAGCCGGGGCCGCGCATGCAGCGCGTCGTACAGCGGCAGCGCGGCGCCGCCGGGATAGCCGAAGAGGGTGTCGACGCCGCAGGCCAGCAGGGTGTCGAGCAGGCACTCCGCACCGTTGGCGGCGCGGACGGCAGGGCTTGCGGGCGGGGGCGTGAGGGTGGCAAGGGCGTCCATAAGGAAACCCATTGTTCAGCCAAACGGGCCGAAATGGCTTTCGAATATTCAGGCCAAATGGGGTCGTGATTGAATATCATGCGATAAATTGATCAATCGGCCGAAAATCAATCGTCACGCATGAAATCCGCCCAGACCCCGCTCGTGCACCCGCGCCCGCCCGATCCGGGCGCGCCCGCGGCCCGCTTCGACCAGCACGACCTGGCCATCCTGCGCGAGCTGCTGGCCGACTCGCGCCGCACGCTGCAGGAGATCGGCGCCGCGGTTAGGCTGTCGCCGACCACCTGCTGGGGCCGCATCAAGCGCCTGGAGAGCGAGGGCGTGATCCGGCAGTACACCGTGCTGGTCGATCGCGCGCGGCTCGGCTACAAGGACACGGTGCTGGTGCAGCTCACCCTGGACAGCCACACCGACGAGACGCTGTACGAATTCGGCCGCACGCTGGCGGCGATCCCGGAAGTGCTGGAGGCCTATCTGGTCTCCGGCGACTACGACTACCTGATCCGCATCGCGGTGCGCGACACGGCGGACTACGAGCGGCTGCTGCGCGAGAAGCTCTACAAGATTCCCGGCATTCGGCACAGCAAGTCGAGCTTCGTGCTGCGCGTGCTCAAGGACACCCTGGCGCCGCCGATCTGATCGCGCCCCCACGGCGCGAGGCGCACAATCGCGCCATGCTGCAACTGGCCGACATCCAACAAGCCGCCGCGCGCCTGCGCGGGCAGGTGCTCGAGACCCCTTGCGTCGAGTCGCGCACGCTGTCCGAGTTGACCGGCGCGCAGGTGTTCCTGAAGTTCGAGAACCTGCAGTTCACCGCCAGCTTCAAGGAGCGCGGCGCCTGCAACAAGCTGGTGCAGCTCACGGCCGACGAGCGCGCGCGCGGCGTGATTGCCATGAGCGCGGGCAACCACGCGCAGGGCGTGGCCTACCACGCGCAGCGCCTGGGCATTCCGGCCACCATCGTCATGCCCAGCTTCACGCCGGGGGTCAAGGTGGCGCGCACGCGCGGCTTCGGCGCCCAGGTGATCCTGCACGGCGCCACGCTGGAGGCGGCCTATGCGCATGCCCGGCAGCTCGCCGACGAGAACAACCGGGTGTTTGTCCACCCCTACGACGACGCCGCCATCATGGCCGGCCAGGGCACGACGGCGCTGGAGATGCTGGCGCAGCAGCCCGATCTTCAAGCCCTGGTGGTGCCGGTGGGCGGCGGCGGGCTGATTGCCGGCATGGCCACCGCGGCCAAGGCCATCAAGCCCGACATCACCGTGGTCGGCGTGCAGACCCGGCGCTTTCCGGCCATGGTCAACCTGATGCAGGGCACGCAGCTGGAGCAGGGCGTGAGCACCATCGCCGAGGGCATTGCCGTGGGCGCGCCCGGACCGCTGTGCGTGGAGGCGATCCGCCGCAACGTGGACGATTTCCTGCTGGTGGACGAGGGCGACATCGAGCAGGCCATCGTGCTGCTGCTGGAGATCGAGAAGACGCTGGTCGAGGGCGCCGGCGCCGCCGCCCTGGCCGCCCTGCTGCGCCATCCCGAACGGCTGGCCGGCAGGAAGGTGGGCATGGTGCTGTCGGGCGGCAACATCGACCCCATGCTGCTGGCCGCCATCATCGAGCGCGGCATGGTGCGCTCGGGCCGGCTGGTGCGCATCGTCGTCAGCACGCGCGACGTGCCGGGTTCGCTGGCGCGCATCACTGCGCTGGTGGCCGAGTGCGGCGCCAACGTGGACGAGGTGCATCACCAGCGCGCCTTTACCCTGCTGGCGGCGCAGAACGTCGAGATCGAGATGGTGCTGCAGACGCGCGGCCACGAGCACGTGAGCGAGCTGGTCGAGCGCCTGCGCGGCGCGGGGCTGGAGGTGCGGCTGGTGCAGTAGGCCCACGCCAGCGGGCGGTGTGGTGCGCGCCTTAAAATCGCCGCTTGGCTGCCAAGGAGCGTTGCAGCGGGCGCGTGTCCCGTCAGGCTTGGCGGCTCGCACCCCACGATTTGCAACGACGCTCACCTGACTGTGCTCCGCCGCAGGTGAGATCATGACTTCTGCCCCCCTTGCCGTCCCCCCGATGAAGCTCTCCGGCCTGGAGCCGGTGACCATCGGCGCGGGCCATCTGTTCGTCAACATCGGCGAGCGCACCAACGTCACCGGCTCGGCCGCATTCAAGCGCCTGATCATGGCGGGTCAGTTCAGCGAGGCGCTCGGCGTGGCGCGCCAGCAGGTTGAAAACGGCGCCCAGGTGGTGGACGTCAACATGGACGAGGCCATGCTCGACAGCCAGGCCGCCATGGTGCGCTTCTTGAATCTGATGGCCAGCGAGCCCGACATTGCGCGCGTGCCGGTGATGGTGGACTCGAGCAAGTGGAGCGTGATCGAGGCCGGCCTGCGCTGCCTGCAGGGCAAGGGCATCGTCAACTCGATCAGCATGAAGGAAGGGGTGGAGGAGTTCAAGCGCCAGGCGCGCCTGATCAAGCGCTATGGCGCCGCGGCCGTGGTGATGGCTTTTGACGAGCAGGGCCAGGCCGACACGCTGGAGCGCAAGACCTCGATCTGCGCGCGCGCCTACCGCATCCTGGTCGATGAGGTGGGCTTCGCGCCCGAGGACATCATCTTCGATCCCAACATCTTCGCCATCGCCACCGGCATCGAGGAACACGCCAACTACGCGGTGGACTTCATCGAGGCCACGCGGTGGATCAAGCAGCACCTGCCCGGCGCCAAGGTGTCGGGCGGGGTCAGCAACGTGTCCTTCAGCTTTCGCGGCAACGACCCGGTGCGCGAGGCCATCCATACCGTGTTTCTCTACCACGCCATCCGGGCCGGCATGGACATGGGCATCGTCAACGCAGGCATGGTGGGCGTGTACGACGAGCTGGAGCCCGAACTGCGCGAGCGCGTGGAGGACGTGGTGCTCAACCGCCGCCCCGACGCCACCGAGCGCCTGCTGGAGATCGCCGAGACCGCCAAGGGCACGGCCCGGGACGACAGCCAGAAGCTGGCCTGGCGCGGCACGTCCGGGCAGCCGGTGAGCGTGGAGGCGCGCCTGTCGCACGCGCTGGTGCACGGCATCACCGACTTCGTGGTCGAAGACACCGAGGAGTGCTACCAGAAGATCATTGCTGGCGGCGGCCGCCCGCTGGCCGTCATCGAAGGCCCGCTGATGGACGGCATGAACGTGGTGGGCGACTTGTTTGGCGCGGGCAAGATGTTCCTGCCGCAGGTGGTCAAGAGCGCGCGCGTGATGAAGCAGGCCGTGGCCCACCTGCTGCCCTACATCGAGGCCGAGAAGGCCGAGCTGCAGGCGGCGGGCGGCGACGTCAGGAGCAAGGGCAAGCTGGTGGTGGCCACCGTCAAGGGCGACGTGCACGACATCGGCAAGAACATCGTCACCGTGGTCCTGCAGTGCAACAACTTCGAGGTCACCAACATGGGCGTGATGGTGCCCTGCCACGAACTGCTGGCCAAGGCCAAGGAAGTGGGCGCCGACTTGGTGGGGGTGAGCGGCCTGATCACCCCCAGCCTGGAGGAGATGCAGCACGTGGCCAGCGAGATGCAGAAGGATGAATACTTCCGCAGCCGCAACATTCCGCTCTTGATTGGTGGCGCCACCACCAGCCGCGTGCACACCGCCGTCAAGATCGCGCCGCATTACGACGGCCCCGTGGTCTACGTGCCCGACGCCTCGCGCAGCGTGGGCGTGGCGCAGAACCTGCTGGGCGAGGGCGCCGAAAAATTCATTGCCGACACCCGCGCCGACTACCAGCACGTGCGCGATCTGCACGCGCGCAAGAAAAAGCAGCCCCTGTGGCCGCTGGCCAAGGCTCGCGCCAACAAGACCGCCATCGACTGGGCGCACTACACGCCGCCCGTGCCCAAATTCATCGGCCGACGCGTGTTCATGAACATCGACCTGGCCGAGCTGGTGCGCTTCATGGACTGGACGCCGTTTTTCCAGACCTGGGACCTGGCGGGCCACTTTCCGGCCATCCTGAGCGACGAGGTGGTGGGCGAGGAGGCCACGCGCGTCTACAACGATGCGCAGGCCATGCTGAAGAACATCATCGAGCACCGTTGGCTGACGGCCAACGCCGTGATCGGCCTGTGGCCCGCCAACACCGTGCGTGACGACGACATCGAGCTGTACGCCGACGAGTCACGCAGCGAGGTGGTGCTGACCTGGTACGGCCTGCGCCAGCAGACCGAAAAGCAGGAGGATGCCGAAGGAAACTTGCGCCCCAGCCGGTGTCTCGCCGACTTCATCGCGCCGCGCTCCCTGCTTCCTCTCCCGCTTGCGGGAGAGGGCCGGGGTGAGGGTGGCGGCGCATCCATCGGCAGGGACTACCTCGGCGCCTTTGCCTGCACCGCCGGCATCGGCGCGCGCGAGAAGATCGCCGAGTTCATCGCCCAGCATGACGACTACAGCGCCATCACCTTCGAGGCTCTGGCCGACCGCCTGGCCGAGGCCTGCGCCGAATGGCTGCACCACCGCGTGCGCACCGATCTGTGGGGCTTCGTGCCCGACGAGCACTTCTCCAGGGAGGAGCTGATCGATGAGAAATATCAGGGCATTCGCCCCGCGCCCGGCTACCCGGCCTGCCCCGACCACCGCGTCAAGCAGCCGCTGTTCAAATTGCTGAATGCGGCCGAAGTGGGCATGGAAGTGACCGACAGCTTTGCCATGCAGCCCGGCGCCAGCGTCAGCGGCTTTTACTTCAGCCACCCGGCCAGCACCTATTTCAACGTCGGCCCCATCGACGAAAACCAGGCCGCCGACATGGCCGAGCGCAGCGGCGCGGACCTGGGCAGCGTCAAGCGGGCGCTGGCGCCAAACCTCGGTCTGTAGTCGCTCTGCGGCGGTATCCTGCGGGCATTGCATTTGCGCAGGAAACACCCGCCGCCATGAGCGACTCCACTTTCGACCACATCATCGTCGGCGCCGGCACCGCCGGCAGCCTGCTGGCCAACCGCCTGTCGCGCGACGCCGGCAAGCGCGTGCTGCTGATCGAGGCCGGCGGCAAGGACGATTACCACTGGATCCACATCCCCGTCGGCTACCTGTACTGCATCGGCAATCCGCGCACCGACTGGCTTTACCAGACCGAGCCGGCAGCGGGGCTCAATGGCCGCACGCTGCGCTACCCGCGCGGCAAGGTGCTGGGCGGCTGCTCCAGCATCAACGGCATGCTGTATTTGCGCGGCCAGGCGCGCGACTACGACCAGTGGGCGGCGTTGACGGGCGAGGACGAATGGCGCTGGGAGCGCTGCCTGCCCGACTTCATGGCACACGAGGATAACTATCAATTGGATAGCGCATCGCGCCCGTCCAATGGGCGCCAGAGCCCGATTTCGTCTGAATACGCGCGCTGGCATGGCCACGGCGGCGAGTGGCGCGTGGACCGCCAGCGCCTGCGCTGGGACGTGCTGGACGCTTTTGCCGAGGCCGCGGTACAGGCCGGCATTCCCGCCACGGACGACTTCAATCAGGGCAACAACGAGGGCGTGGGCTACTTCCAGGTCAACCAGAAGGCCGGCTGGCGCTGGAACACGGCCAAGGCCTTCCTGCGCCCTGCCTGCCTGGGGCGGCCCAATTTCGAGCTGTGGACCAACGCCCAGGTGGCCCGCCTGCTGATCGAGCGCGGCGAGGCGGGACTGCGCTGCACGGGCGCCCAGGTGTGGACGGGCCGCGCGATGACCGCAGCCCGCCTGGCGCCGGGCGGCCAGCTCATCCTCAGCGCGGGCAGCATCGGCTCGCCGCAAATCCTGCAGCTGTCGGGCATCGGCCCGGCCGCCTTGTTGCGCCAGCACGGAATCGAGGTGCTGGCCGACCTGCCCGGCGTGGGCGCCAACCTGCAGGACCACTTGCAGATCCGCAGCGTCTACAAAGTGCGGGGCGCGCGCACGCTCAACCAGCTTGCCGCCACGCCCTGGGGCAAGGCCGCCATCGGGTTCGAATACCTGCTGCGCCGCACCGGGCCCATGAGCATGGCGCCCAGCCAGTTGGGCGCCTTCACCCGCTCCTCGCCCGACCTGGCCTGGCCCAACCTCGAGTACCACGTGCAGCCGCTCAGCCTGGACGCCTTTGGCGAACCGCTGCACCGCTTTGGCGCCATCACCGCCAGCGTGTGCAACCTCAACCCCACCAGCCGCGGCACGGTGCAGGTCAAGAGCGGGCGTTTTCAAGACGCGCCGGCCATCGCCCCCAACTACCTGGCCACCGAGGCCGACCGCCGCATCGCCGCCGACAGCCTGCGCGTCACGCGCCGCATCATGGCGCAGCCGGCCCTGGCCCGCTTTGCGCCCGAGGAGTTCAAGCCCGGCGTGCAATACCAGAGCGACGACGACCTGGCGCGCCTGGCGGGCGACATCGCCAGCACCATCTTCCACCCCGTCGGCACCACGCAGATGGGCCGCGACGGCGATCCGGCAGTGGTGCTGAACCCGCGCCTGCAGGTGCGCGATGGCCAGGGCGGCCTGGTCCAGGGCCTGCGCGTGGTCGACGCCGGCGCCATGCCCACCATCACCAGCGGCAACACCAACAGCCCCACGCTGATGATGGCCGAGAAGGCGGCACGCTGGATTGCCGCGGGCGCCTGATTGCCGTTGGCCGCAGGCCCGTTGGCAGCGCCGCGACCTCCCGCCACAATGGGCCCCGCGCCGGCCTGCCACTGGGTCGGGGCCGGCGCCCCCAGAACAGACCCGAGGAGGCATCCATGAACTGGTTCCTGACCGTGCTGAAGAAGTACGCCGTGTTCACCGGCCGCGCCCAGCGCGCCGAGTATTGGTACTTCGTGCTGATCTACACCATCATCTACTTCGTGCTGGGCTTCGTGGACCGCCTGTTCGGCGCCACTCGCCTGCCCGAGGGCCCGGGCCTGCTGGCCGGCATCTTCGTGCTGGCCACGCTGCTGCCCTCGCTGGCCGTGGGCGCGCGCCGCCTGCACGACACCAACCGCAGCGGCTGGTGGTTGCTGATCTCGCTCGTGCCGCTGGTCGGATGGATCGTGCTGCTGGTGTTCACCGTGCAGGACGGCACGCCCGGCGACAACCGCTTTGGCCCCAATCCCAAGGGCCAGCTCGCGCCGTGATCTGGCCTGCGGGGCGGTCCCGCCAGCCTGGGGCGTCGCAAAACAGCCGACAATAGGGAGTTTCTTTTCATCACCGGCGGCATCCTGGCCGCCGTGCTGCCCTCATGTCCAACACCATCCTCCAATCCCTCCCCGTCGGCCAGAAGGTCGGCATCGCGTTTTCCGGCGGCCTGGACACCAGCGCCGCCTTGCTGTGGATGCGCCAGAAGGGCGCCGTGCCCTACGCCTACACGGCCAACCTGGGCCAGCCCGACGAGGACGACTACGACGCCATCCCGCGCAAGGCCATGGCCTACGGCGCCGAAAAGGCGCGCCTGGTCGACTGCCGCGCGCAGCTGGCGCACGAAGGCATTGCCGCGCTGCAGTGCGGCGCCTTTCATGTGCAGACTGCCGGCGCCACCTACTTCAACACCACGCCGCTGGGCCGGGCCGTCACCGGCACCATGCTGGTCAACGCGATGAAGATTGATAACGTCAACATCTGGGGCGATGGCAGCACGTTCAAGGGCAATGACATCGAGCGCTTCTACCGCTATGGCCTGCTGGCCAACCCTCAGCTCAAGATCTACAAGCCCTGGCTGGACCAGCGCTTCATCGACGAGCTGGGAGGGCGCAAGGAAATGTCCGAATTCATGCAGAAGTCGGGCTTTGACTACAAGATGTCGGCAGAAAAGGCCTATTCGACCGATTCCAACATGCTGGGCGCCACCCACGAGGCCAAGGACCTGGAGTTTCTGAGCAGCGGCATCCGCATCGTCAAGCCCATCATGGGCGTGGCCTTCTGGAAGCCCGAGGTCGAGGTGGGGCCCGAGGAAGTGCGCGTGCGCTTCGACGAAGGCCAGCCGGTGGCGCTGAACGGCCGCGAGATCCAGGATCCGGTCGAGCTGTTCCTGGAGGCCAACCGCATCGGCGGACGCCACGGCCTGGGCATGTGCGACCAGATCGAGAACCGCATCATCGAGGCCAAGAGCCGCGGCATTTACGAAGCGCCGGGCATGGCGTTGCTGCACATCGCCTACGAGCGGCTGGTCAGCGGCATCCACAACGAGGACACCATCGAGCAGTACCGCATCAACGGGCTCAAGCTGGGCCGCCTGCTGTACCAGGGCCGCTGGTTCGACCCGCAGGCCATCATGCTGCGCGAATCGGCCCAGCGCTGGGTGGCGCGCGCCGTGACCGGCGAGGTCACGCTGGAGCTGCGCCGCGGCAACGACTACAGCCTGCTCAACACCGAATCGCCCAACCTCACCTACGCGCCCGAGCGCCTGTCGATGGAAAAGGTGGAGGACGCGCCGTTTTCGCCGCTTGATCGCATCGGCCAGCTCACCATGCGCAACCTGGACATCACCGACACCCGCGCCAAGCTGGCCGGTTATGCCAAGAGCGGCCTGCTGGAACTGGGCGCTGGCTCCATGTTGCCGCAAATTGGGAACGACAAGCGCTGATTTGGATGCTTAATGTTTCGTTTTCGGTAGTATTTCCGTCATCTGGAATGACTGGAGTGCTGGAGTTCGGGCAAGTCCCGATGCGCGTCGGCACATGACGCGGATACAGTTGGCCTTGTCAGCGCTGCCGCCCTCCGGGCTTGGCGCCACGAGGGGCCGAGGAGACAACCGACCGCCAACAACAGCAACAAGATCATTCGACAGGCCGAGCGGCAGTTCAAACCGGTCTGCATTCTTTCAAGGGCACCCCAGGGTGCCCTTTTTGTTTTGGCCGGGCTGCGCTGCGGCCTGGCGGCGGCCAATCGCCGACAATCGAGGCCCTGGCCTGTGCCGACGGCGCGCCGTTGGTCCCGCGCGGGCCCGATTCCCTCGTTGACCGTTTTTATCCATGGACTTGCTGATCGTCACGGCCGCGTCGCTGCTGGCCGGGCTGGTGGACTCGATCGTCGGCGGCGGCGGCCTGATCCTGATTCCGGCCCTGTTCGCCACCTACCCCGCAGCGGCGCCGGCCACGCTGTTCGGCACCAACAAGAGCGCCTCGGTCTGGGGCACTGGCATCGCCACCCTGCAATACGCACGACGCGTGCAGATGCGCTGGCGGGTGATGGCGCCGGCGGCCGGGGCGGCGTTTGTCGGCGCTTTCTTCGGCGCTTGGGTGGTGACGGTGATCGACCCGTCCTTTTTGCGCAAGCTGCTGCCGGTGATCCTGCTGGCCGTGCTGCTCTACACCCTGGCCAAGAAAGACCTGGGTCGGGTGCACGCCCCGCGCCAGGATGGGCGTCGCGAGCTGTGGCTGGCCTGTGCTATTGGCCTCGTCATCGGCTGGTACGACGGCTTTTTCGGCCCCGGCACCGGCAGCTTCTTCATCTTCCTGTTCGTGCGCTTTCTGGGTTACGACTTCCTCAACGCCTCGGCGGCGGCCAAGCTGCTGAACGTGGCCACCAACGTGTCGGCCCTCGCCCTGTTTGCGGCCAAGGGCCACATCTGGTGGCAGGTGGGCGCCGCGCTGGCCGTGGCCAACGTGGTTGGCAGCCTGATCGGCACGCGCCTGGCGCTCAAGCACGGCGCGGGCTTCGTGCGCTGGGTGTTCATCGTGGTGGTGGGGGCGCTGATTCTCAAGACCGGCTACGACGCGTTCTTGATCTGAACGCTTTCAGTCCACGACCACCACCGGCACCCGCGGCGCCAGCGCGCACATCAGTTCGTAGCCGATGGTGCCGGCCGCTTGCGCCACCTCGTCGATGGGCAGCACGGCGCCGTGGCTTGAGCGGCCCCACAGCGTGACCTGGCTGCCGGGCATGGCTTTGGGCACGGGCTCCAAGTCCACCGCCAGCATGTCCATGCTCACGCGCCCCAGGAGGCGGGTGCGCACGCCATCCACCAGCACCGGCGTGCCGGTCGACGCGTGGCGCGGGTAGCCGTCGGCGTAGCCGCAGGCCACCACGCCGATGCGCATGGGCTGCGGGGCGGTGAAGGTGGAGCCGTAGCCCACGGTGTCGCCGGCGCGCAGTTGTTGCACGGCGATCAGGCCGGCGTTCAGGCTCATGGCGGGCTGCAGGCCCCAGTGGGCGGCGTCGTGCGTGGGGTGGTCGGGCGAGCCGCCATAGGCCGCGATGCCGGGGCGCACCCAGTCGGCGCGCACGGCGGCGTCATGGCCATGGCGCAGGGTGGCGGCGCTGTTGCACACGCTGCGCTCGCCGGGCAAGCCTTCGGTCACGCGCTCGAACACGGCCCACTGGGCGGTGATGTCGCGGGCATCGTCGGCGTCGGCAAAGTGGGTCATCAGCGCCACTTCCTCGACCTGCGGCAGCACCGACAGCCGCGCATGTGCGGCGCGAAAGCGCTCGGGCGTGAAGCCCAGGCGGTTCATGCCCGAGTTGAGCTTGAGGAACACCCGGTGCGGCGCGTGCGTCTTGTGCATGGCCAGCCAGTCGATCTGCGCGTCGCAGTGCACGGCGTGCCACAGGGCCAGGCGCGAGCAGGTTTCGAGGTCGCGCGGCTCGAACACGCCCTCCAGCAGCAAGATGGGCCCGCGCCAGCCCAGCTGGCGCACGCGCTCGGCCTCGGCCAGGTCCAGCAGGGCAAAGCCGTCGGCGCCGCGCAGGCCTTCGTAGGCGC
The DNA here is from genome assembly GCA_041396485.1 of Burkholderiaceae bacterium. Taxonomy (GTDB): domain Bacteria; phylum Pseudomonadota; class Gammaproteobacteria; order Burkholderiales; family Burkholderiaceae_C; genus Ottowia. The sequence continues at coordinate 21,854 of JAWKYM010000005.1, forward strand.
GCTCGATGCCGTGGCCGTAGGCGTTGGCCTTGACGATGGCCCACAGGCGTGCGCCCGGGGCGGCGGCGCGCAGGCGCGCCAGGTTGTGGCGCAGCGCGGCGGTGTGGATGGTGGCCTGGATGGGACGGGGCATGGCGCAACGGGGCAGACAGCGGGTGGCGACGATTGTGGCATTGCAGGCATCCCGCGGGGGCGCCGGCCCGGGCGGGGCTGCGTGCTATAACCGCCCACGTTTTCCGGCTTCGGCTTGCTCCTGTCGTTGTCTCGCACCGCCCCCTGCCTCCCGCCCCCGACTCCATGAAGCGCGGCTTCTACACCATCATGGCCGCGCAGTTCTTCAGCTCGCTGGCCGACAACGCGCTGTTCGTCGCGGCGGTGGAGATGCTGCGCCGCAACGGCGCCACCGACTGGCAGCAGGCCGCGCTGGTGCCCATGTTCGCGTTGTTCTACGTGGTGCTGGCGCCCTGGGTGGGGGCGTTTGCCGACTCGCGGCCCAAGGGCTGGGTGATGTTTCTCAGCAATGCCATCAAGATCGTCGGCTGCGTGCTGATGCTGTTCGGCGGCCACCCGCTGCTGGCCTACGCCATCGTCGGCCTGGGTGCGGCGGCCTACTCGCCGGCCAAGTACGGCATCCTGACCGAGCTGCTGCCGCCCTCGCAGCTGGTCAAGGCCAACGGCTGGATCGAGGGGTTGACCATCGGCTCGATCATCCTGGGCGTGGTGCTGGGCGGGCAGCTGGTCAGCCCGCACCTGTCGGGCTGGCTGCTCAGTTTCGACTTTCCCTGGATCGACACCGGCATCGACAAGCCGGCCCAGGCGGCCATTGCCGGCCTGGTGTTCGTCTACGCCATCGCGGCGGCCATCAACCTGTGGATTCCGCGCACCGGCGTCAAGATGCGCCGCCTGCCGCGACGTGCCATGTGGCTGCTGCTGCCCGACTTCTGGCGCTGCAACCGGCGCCTGTGGCACGACCGCCTGGGCCAGATCGCGCTGGCCACCACCACCTTGTTCTGGGGCGTGTCGGGCAACATGCGCTACATCGTGCTGGCCTGGGCCGCCGTGGCGTTGGGCTACGGCACCACCGATGCGTCCAACCTGGTGGGCGTGGTGGCGCTGGGCACGGCGGCGGGAGCGGTGGCCGCGTCGATGTGGGTGCGGCTGGACCGCGCCACCGCCGTGCTGCCGCTGGGCCTGCTGATGGGCGTGCTGGTGGCGGGCATGGTGGGGGTGCGCCACCTGGGCGTGGCCGTGCCCTTCCTGGTTCTGCTGGGCGCCTTGGGCGGCTACATCGTGGTGCCCATGAACGCCCTGCTGCAGCACCGTGGCCACAACCTGATGGGGGCGGGGCGCTCCATCGCGGTGCAGAACTTCAACGAGCAGGCGGCCATCCTGGGGCTGGGCGCTTTCTACAGCGCGGCCACCGGCCTGGGCCTGCCGGCCCTTGGCGCCATCGCGCTGTTTGGCACCGTGGTGGTGGTCATGATGGCGCTGATCCGCCACTGGCATCGCCACAACCAGCGCCACCACGCGGCCGAGCTGGATCGCCTGCTGGCATTGGCGCGCAGCGACCGCCTTCATCAAGGATGAGCACCACCGCTCGTCCGAGCGCCGCCGCCCCGGCGCTGGCCCTGTTGCTGAACGCCACCGTCTGGGGCCTGGCCTGGCTGCCCTTCAAGGCGCTGCAGGCGCGCGGGTTGCACCCGGTGTGGGGCACGGTCCTGGTCTATGCGCTGGCTCTGGCGGCGCTGCTGCTGTGGCGCCCGCAGGGCGCGCGCGCGCTGGCGCGGCACCCGCGCCTGTGGGGCCTGGCCGCGGCGGCGGGGCTGACCAACGTGTGCTTCAACTGGGCCATCACCGCGGGCGACGTGGTGCGCGTGACCCTGCTGTTCTACCTGATGCCGGTGTGGTCCATCGGCCTGGCCTGGTGGCTGCTGCGCGAGCGGCCCACGCGTGCCGCCCTGGTGCGCCTGGCGCTGGCGCTGGCGGGCGTGGCCCTGGTGCTGTGGCGGCCCGGCTCATCCTGGCCGCTGCCGCAAAGCGCGGCCGACTGGCTGGCCCTGGCGGGCGGCTTTTGCTTTGCGCTGACCAATGCGCTGGTGCACCGCTGGCGCGAGACGCCCGAGGACGGGCGCGCGCTGGCCATGTTCTGTGGCGGCCTGTTCACCGCGGGCGCGTTGGTGCTGGTGGGCACGGCCGGGCCGCTGCCGGCGCTGTCGGCGGCCTGGCTGCCGTGGGTGCTCGTGCTGGCTGCCGGCTTTCTGGGTGGCAACCTGGCGCTGCAATACGGTGCGGCGCGCCTGAAGGCGCAGGTGACGGCGTTGCTGATGCTGTCCGAGGTGGTGATCGCCACCGTCTCGTCGTTCGTGCTCGGTGCCGCGCACCCCACGCCCATGGTCTGGCTGGGCGGGGCGCTGATCATGCTGACGGCCGTGCTGGCGGTGCGTCACTGAACTTCAAGCCAAATCGGGCCCGGGCGCCCATTGGGAAAGCGCAAATAGCTATCAATATGATAGTGATTCATCCAGTATCTCGATCCAGTGTCGCACCGGCAGCTCGGTGCCGGCCTGCAGATGGGTGATGCAGCCGATGTTGGCCGACAGGATGGCGGCCGGGCGCTCGGCCGCAGTCTCGCCCTGCAGGTGGCCCAGCTTGCGCTCGCGCAGCTGCCTTGACAGCTCGGGTTGCAGCACCGAATAGGTGCCGGCCGAGCCGCAGCACAGGTGGGCCTCCTGCGCGGCCGGGCGCAGCGTGAAGCCCAGCTGCGCCAGCTGTTCCTCGACGCCGCCGCGCAGCCGCTGGCCGTGCTGCAGCGTGCAGGGCGCGTGCCAGGCCAGCACGCCGGCGTGCGGGCGTACACGGTCGGCCAGGGTGGCGACGATGTCGGGCAGCAGCTCGCTCACGTCGCGCGCCAGCTCGGACACCCGCGCGGCCTTGGCGGCGTAGTGCGTGTCGCCGCGCAGCAGGTGGCCGTAGTCCTTGACCATCTGGCCACAGGCCGAGGCGTTGATGACGATGGCGAAGGCCGCGCCGCGCTCGATGTGCGGCCACCAGGCGTCGATGTTGGCGCGCATCTGCGCGCGCCCGCCGGCGTCGTCGGCCAGATGGACCTTGACCGCGCCGCAGCAGCCCTGGCCGCGCGGGCGAATGCACTGGATGCCCGCGGCATCCAGCACGCGCGCGGTGGCGGCGTTGATGTTGGGCGCCATGGAGGGTTGCACGCAGCCCTCCAGCAGCAGCACCTTGCGCGCGTGCGTGGCGCGCGGCCAGCGGCCGGCGTCGCGCCGCGCGGGCACCTTGGCCTGGATCGATGCCGGCAGCAGCCCGCGCACCGCCTGGCCCAGGCGCATGGCGGGGCCGAACAGCGGCGACGAAAGGCCGGTGCGCAGCAGCGCGCGCTGGCGGGCTTCGGCCGTGGGGCGTGCCACCTTGCGCTCGACCACCTGGCGACCGATGTCCACCAGGTGGCCGTATTCGACACCGCTGGGGCAGGTGCTCTCGCAGTTCAGGCAGGTCAGGCAGCGGTCCAGGTGCTGCTGCGTCTCGCGCGTGGGCGCGTGGCCCTCCAGCACCTGCTTGATCTGGTAGATGCGTCCGCGCGGGCTGTCCAGCTCGTCGCCCAGCAGCTGGTAGGTGGGGCAGGTGGCCAGGCAAAAGCCGCAGTGCACGCACTTGCGCAGGATGGCCTCGGCCTCCTGGCCTTCGGGCGTGTTCTGGAATTCGGGCGCGAGATGGGTTTGCATCAGAAATCGGTGCTCATGCGACCGGGGTTGAGGATGCCCGCCGGATCGAAGGCCTGCTTGAGCTGGGCGTGTATCCGCGCCAGCGCCGGGGGCAAGGGCGTGAACACCGGCACTCGCCCGTCGCCGCCGCGAAACAGGGTGGCGTGCCCGCCCGCGCGTGCGGCCGCGGCGCGCACCTGCGGCGCGGCCGCGGGCGGCAGGCGCAGCCAGCGCAGCGCGCCATGCCACTCGACCAGCGTGGGTCCCAGGTTGAGCGGCGTGGCGGTGTCGGGCACGCTCACGCGCCACAGTGCCTGGCCGGCGTCCAGGTAAAAAAACGGCAGGCGCTGGTCTCTCAGGGCGCTCCATTGCTTGCCGGCGCGCGTTGGCTCCAGCAGCGTGCCGCCCATGTGTCGGCACGCGGCCTCGATGGCGGCGTGCGCTCCGCGCAAGCGCACCGCCAGATGGCCGGCGTGCCAGCAACTGGCGTTGATGGGCAGCGGCTGGCTGCCCCAGCGGTTGAGCTGCTGGCGCGCGCTGGTCTCCGACAGCTCGAACACCAGGGTGCATTCGGCCGGTGGCAGCGGCAACACCTTGAGGCTGACCTGGGTGATCACGCCCAGCGTGCCCAGGGCGCCCGCCATCAGGCGGCTGACGTCGTAGCCGGCCACGTTCTTCATCACCTGGCCGCCAAAGTTCAGCAGCTCGCCCTTGCCGCTCAGGATTTGCACGCCCAGCACGTGTTCGCGCACCCCACCCACGCTGGCGCGCGCGGGGCCGGCCAGGCCGGCGGCCACCATGCCGCCCACCGTGCCGGCGGAGCCGAACTGCGGCGGCTCGAAGGACAGGTATTGCCGGCGCTCGGCCAGTGCGGCCTGCAGCTCGCCCAGGCGCGTGCCGGCGCCCACGGTGACCACCAACTCGCTGGGTTCGTAGTCCAGGATGCCGGCCAGCGGTCGCGTGTCCAGCACGTCGCCGTGCAGGAACTGGCCGTAGAAGTCCTTGGTTCCGCCGCCGCGGATGCGCAGGGGCCGGCCTTGCTCGACGGCCTTGCGCAGTTTGTCGGTCAGGGCGTCGAGTACGGCTTGCATGGGGGCGATGGTAAACCCTGTCCACACCCTCAGCCCTTTTCAGGCGCGGCAGTGAACTCTATTTTTGATAGCTGTCGCCCTCCGCCGGCCAGTCGGCGGCGTGCACAGCCACGCCCAGGGACGCCAGGGCGCGGCTCAGTTCGATCAGCGCCCGATCCTTGCTGAACAAGGCAGCGCCCTGCGCCACGGCCAGGTCGACAAAACCCTGGTCGTCCACGTCGCGGCAGCGCGGCGCGGAAGACGGAGCGATGGGCACGAGTTGCGCCCATTGGTCGAAGGCAGCCAGCACCTGCGCGCCGATGCGGCCGCGGCGTTCGAGCTGGGCCGCGACGGCGGGATAGCCCAGCACGCGCGCCAGCTCGTCGCGCATCGCGCCGGTGGCGAGCCAGCGCAGGGCACCGGTCTCGATGGCCTGCTTGAGCCGAGCCACCTGCGGGTCGTCGAACAGCCACAGGTCGAGCACGCGGTTGGTGTCGATCACCACCGCGCCGGCCGGGCCGATGGCACGGTGCAAGATCAACCCACGTCCAGCTTCAAGCTGCGCACGAAGGGCACCCAGCGCGCGCGTTCCTTGCGACCAAAGGCGTCGGCCTGCGCGGGGGTGGAGGGGCCCAGGTTGTCCGAGCCGCCGCGTGCCAGGCGATCCTTCATCTCTGGCAGGGCCAGGGCGGCGTTGAGCGCCTGGTTCAGGCGCGCGATGTCGGCGTCGGGGGTATTGGCGGGGGCGAACAGGCAGTTCCACGAATAGGCGTCGTACTCGCGCAGGCCCTGTTCGGCAAAGGTGGGCGCCTCGGGGATGACGGGGCTGCGCTGCTGGCCGCCAAAGGCCAGCAGGCGCACCCGACCCTGCTGGGCCATGGGCTGCGAGGTGATGATGCCGTCGAACACCATGTCCACGTGGCCACCGGCCAGGTCGGCCATGGCCGGGCCGTTGCCCTTGTAGGGGATGTGGTTCAGCCGGATGTCGGCGGCGCGCGCAAAGGCCTCGCCCACGATGTGGCTGATGGAGCCGGTGCCGCCCGACCCGTAGGTGACCTGGCCCGGGTTGGCGCGGGCATTGCCGATCAGCTCCTTGAGCGTCTTGGGGCCACTGGCCTTGCCCGCCAGCACCAGGGGCGTGCGGCCGACCAGACCGATCTGGCGCAGGTCGGTCTCGACGTCGAAGGGCAGGTGGCGATACAGCGCCACGTTCATCACCATCTGCGAACTGGTGCCCAGACCCAGAGTCAGGCCGTCGGGCGCGGCCTTGGCCACCGCCTCGGTGCCCAGCGAGCCGCCGGCGCCGGCGCGGTTCTCGACGATGACCGGCTGGCCGAGCGAATCGGCCATGTAGCGCGCCAACTCGCGCGCGATCAGGTCGTTGGCGCTGCCGGGCGCAAAGCCCACGATGATGCGGATGGGGCGATGGCTGGCCGATTGGGCCCAGGCCGCGGGCGCGGCGAGGGTGCTGGCCAGGGCGGTCAGCACGGTGCGGCGGCTCGGGTGCAGGGTGCGGGATTCGGTCATGGGAAGTCTCCGGAAAGAGGGTCAGGACAGCCAGGCCTTGGGCACGCGCAGCGGCAGGGCCAGCAGGATTTGCCCCATGCCCTTGCCCAGCGGGTCGTTGCGCAGCGAGGCCATGCCGCCGCCGCCCAGTGCCTGTTCGCACACGAAGTTGAAGGCATGAATGCCCGGCACTTCAAAGCGCGTGACGCGGCCCTTGACCATATGAGCCAGGTGCTCGGCCACGCGCGCTTCGGTCAGTTGGGCGCGCAACAGCGGTAGCCATTCGGGGCGGCGCGCGATGATGCCGATGTTGGATGTGTCGCCCTTGTCGCCGGAGCGCGCCCAGGCCAGGCGGATCAGGGGGACTTCGACGGTATCGGTGTCGTTTTCTATTGAATTAATAGCTGTTTGCGCTTGTCCAGTGGGCGCTGAGGCCGGATTTGATTCATCAAATTGCGTGCTGGAGGAAGGCCGCTTGCCCTCACCCCGGCCCTCTCCCGCAGGCGGGAGCGGGAGTGGGACCGGGGCGCCGTCCAGAGTCACGGCGGGCGTCACGCGCGCCTTGTCGAGCAGGAATGCGTATTGCCGAATCAGCGGCGAGACGCCGGCGCGTCCGCCGCCCGAGCCCGTGGTGCCGGGCGCGAACGAGGTGCCGGCGGGGGCGATCTCGCGCGCCAGCAGCTCCAGCGCCGCCTTGTCGGGGTGGCGTGCGGTCAGGCGCAGGATGGCTTCGCGGGTTTGCAGCACGGCGGGATCGGCCAGCGGGCCGTAGCAACTTTCCGCGCCCAGCACTTCCAGGTGCGTCGCGCTGAAGGGCGCCAGGCCTTGCGCGGCCAGCAGCTCGCCCACGCGCTCCAGGATGACCTCGCCCGTGCGCTGCGCCTTGGCGGCGGCGTCGAAGCCGACGATGGTCAGCTGCGCCGATGTCTTGAAGCCGTCCAGATACGTGCTGCTCACCTTGTAGCTGGCAGTCGGCGCCTGGCCGCGCGCACCGCTCACGTGCACGCGGTGCGGCCCGGTCTGGCGCATCGTCACTTGCGTGAAGTCGCACACCACGTCGGGCAGCAGGTAGGCCGCCGGGTCGTGGACTTCGTATAGCATCTGTTCGGCCACCACCTGCGGCGCCACCAGCCCGCCCGTGCCGGCGGGCTTGGTGACGGTGAAGCTGCCGTCAAACGCACATTCGACGATGGGGTAACCGATGTGTGCCCAGTCGGGCACGTCGCGCCAATCGGTATGCAGCCCGCCCGTGCCCTGGCAGCCGCATTCGAGGATGTGGCCGGCCAGGCTGGCGCCGGCGAGTTGATCGAGGTCTTGCGCAGTCCAGCCGAACTCGTGCATCAGCACGCCCAGCGTCACGGCCGAATCGACGCAGCGGCCGGTGATGACGATCTGCGCGCCGGCATCCAGCGCGGCTTTGATGGGCGCCGCGCCCAGGTAGGCGTTGGCCGTCAGCACCTTGGCCGGCAGCGGCGCGCCGCTTTGCAGCTCGACGACGGGTGGCTGCAGCTGGCGCAGCGCGGGCAGCTGCGGCATCACGTCGTCGCCGGTGACGACGGCGATCTTGACGTCGACGCCTTGCTCGGCCGCCAAGGCGCGCAGCGCATCGGCGCAGCCCTGCGGATTGACGCCGCCGGCGTTGCTGACCACGCGGATGCCCTTGGCCACCACGTCCTTCAGCACGCTTTTCATCGCCACCGTGACGAAGTCGGTGGCATAGCCCAGTTCGGGCTTTTTCAGGCGCGCGGCGGCCAGGATGGACATGGTGAGTTCGGCCAGGTAGTCGAACACCAGATAGTCGATCTGGCCGCTGTGCACCAGCTGCGGCGCGCCCACGCTGGAGTCGCCCCAGAAGCCCGAGGCACCGCCGATGCGAACCACTTTTTCCTGGCTCATTTCCCACTCCATTTCGGTTTGCGCTTTTCGCGAAAGGCCGCCTGGCCCTCAGCCGCATCCTCGGTCAGTGCGAACAAGGCGATCTGGCTTTCGGTGAAGGCCATGGATTCCTCGAAGGACATCGCGCCGATGCGCTTCATCAGATAGAGGCCGCGGCGGATGGCGGCGGGCGACTTGTCGAGAAAGCGGTCAAGCAGCGCCTGCACGCCGGCGTCCAGGTCTTCGGCCACGTGGTTGATCAGACCGATGGACAGCGCCTCGTGCGCGTTGATGGGCTCGCCGGTGATGCACAGCTCGGTCAGCGCGCGTGGGCCGATCAGGCCGTTCAGCACGGAGAGCACCTGGGCCGGAAACACGCCCACCTTGACCTCTGGCAGGCCGAAGATGGCGTGCGGCGCGGCCACCGCCATGTCGCACATGGCCATCAGGCCCATGCCGCCAGCCATGCAGGCGCCGTTGACGCGCGCGATCAGTGGCACGTTGAGCTGGCGCGTGAGGCGAAACAGGTTGGCGATGCCCTGAGTGGGCTCGGAATAGTCGAACTGGAAGGATTGGCCGGTGGCCAGGTCGGCGCCGGCGCAAAAGGCCTTGTCGCCCGTGCCGGTCAGCACGATGGCGCGCAGGCTGCGGTCGCTGTTGGCGGTGGTCAACGCCTCCATCAGACCTTTCAAGACCGTGGGGCTGATGGCGTTGCGGCGCGCTTCGCGGTTGATCGTCAGCCAGAGCACGCCGCCTTGCTGGCGGACGCCGAGCTCGGGCGCGGAAGGGGTGTCACTCATGCTTTGGGCTCCTTGGGTTGCGGTGGGGTGGCGGTGCGTGCCGCACCTTGCTGGATCAGCGCGTTGATTTCGCCCTCGGCGTAGCCGGCTTCGCGCAGCACCTCGGCCGTGTGCTGGCCCAGCATGGGCACGGGCTTGCGCTGCGTCGGTTGGGTTCCTGACCATTCGCTGGGCACGGCGGTCTCCAGGATCTTGCCGACCACCGGGTGCTCGGTGTGCTCGAAGAAGCCCGTCGCGGCCAGGTGCTCGTCCTGCAGCAGGCTGTCAAACGTGTGCATCGGGAAGATCGGGATCTCGGACTCTGGCAGCACCTCGCGCCATTCGGCCGTGCTGCGGTGCACCAGCTCGTCGGCCACCAGTTGGTAGAGCGAGTCGATGGCCTGCGTGCGTGTGCGGATATTGGCAAAGCGCGGGTCGGTCTTGAGCAAATCGCCCTTGCCCACGGCGTGCAGGAAGATGTCCCAGTGCCGGTCGGTGTAGATCAGGCAGCAGACGTAGCCGTCCTTCGTCTTGTAGGGGCGGCGGTTGGGCGACATCAGGCGCGGGTAGCCGAAGCCCGCCTTGGGCGGGTCGAAGGTATGGCCGTACAGGTGGTCGCCCAGCACGTAGGGGATCATGGTCTCGAACATCGGAATGTCCACCGCCTGACCGTGCCCGGTGCGCTCGCGGGCGTACAGCGCGGCGCTGATGACGCCAAAGGCATACAGCCCCACCGAGCGGTCGGCGATGGTGATGGGCAGGTAGCGCGGCTCGCCGCCCGCGCCCTGGCCCACGGCGGCGGCCAGCCCGGTGGCGGCCTGGATCAAGTCGTCGAACGCGGCCTTGGCGGCGTAGGGCCCGCGCTGCGAAAAGCCCACCATGCTGGCGTAGATCAGGCGCGGGTTCACGGCGGCCACTTCTTCATAGCCCAGTCCCAGGCGCTTCATCGCTGCGGGCCGCACATTGGTGGCCAGCACGTCGGCCCCCTGCGCCAGGCGCAGCAGGGCGGCTACCCCCTCGGGCTTTTTCAGGTTCAGCACCACGCTGCGCTTGTTGCGGTTCAGGCCCATGAACAGCGGGCCCAGGCCGATGTCGCCACAGGGCCCGATGCTGCGCGTGGAGTCGCCGCCGGGCGCCTCGATCTTGATCACGTCGGCGCCCAGGTCGGCCAGGTGCTGGGTGGCCGAGGGGCCCATGAAGACGGTGGTCAGGTCCAGCACGCGCACGCCGTGCAGGGGGCCGGTCATCGCAGTGGATCTCCGGTTCACTGCGGCTCGATGCCGGCGGCGCGAATCACGGCACCCCACTTCTTCGATTCGGCGGCCTGGAACTGCGCCAGGCCCTCGGGCGTGCTCAGCGCCACCTCGCCGCTGGTGCGCGCCAGGTTGGCCTTGACCTCCTCGGTGTGGGTGGCCTTGGCAAAGGCCTGGTTGAGCTTGTCGATGATGGGCTTGGGCGTGCCGGCGGGTGCGTAGGCGGCAAACCAGTAAGCCATGTCGTAGCCCTTCACGCCCGCCTCGGCCACCGTGGGTACATCGGGCAGGGTGGCCAGGCGCTTGCTGCTGCTGGCGGCCAGGGCGCGCAGCTTGCCGCCTTGCACCTGGGGCAGGGCGGTGGGCGCGTCGGCAAACATGAAGCTGAAGCGCCCGCCGATCAGGTCGGTGATGGCCTGCGGGTTGCTCTTGTAGGGCACGTTGACCATCTTGACGTGCGCCATTTGCTCCAGCAGATAGCCGGCCACCTGGCTGGACGAGGAGCCGCTGCCGAAGTCCAGCTTGCCGGGCTCCTTCTTGGCGGCGGCCAGCAGATCGGCCACGCTCTTGTAGGGTGAGCTGGGCGGCACCAGCAGCAGCATCTGCCCGGTGGCCAACAGGCTGATGGGTGCGAAGTCCTTCACCGGGTCGTAGGGCAGCTTCTTGAACAGGTGCTCGTTGGCCGCGTGCGTGGTGTTGGTGGTCATGATCAGCGTGTAGCCGTCGGGTGCGGCCTTGGCCACGTACTGCGCGGCGATGAAGCCGCTGGCGCCGCCCTTGTTCTCGACCACGATGGGCTGCTTGAGCTCGTCGCCCAGCGCCTTGGCGTACAGGCGCGCCATCTGATCGGTGCCGCTGCCCGGGCCGAAGGGGACGACCAGGGTGATGGGCTTGCTGGGGTAGTCCTGCGCGGCGGCGGGCTGGGCCAGCAGCGTGGCGGCGACCGTGGCCAGCGCGGTGAGCGCCCGGGTCAATCGGATGTTCATGGAGTCTCCTTGGGGGTTTGTGGATCGGGGGTGGCGGGCAGGCCGTGTGCCACGTTGCCGGCGCCCAGCCGCGGCGCACCGGCGCGCGGCAAGGGGCGCTGGCCGTCGATCGTGAGCGGCAGGGCGGTGAGCGAAAAGTCCTCGCCCGGCACCGGCGCCAGGATGCCCAGCGCGCGCACCTGCGGGTGGATCAGCGCCTCGGGCACGGTGTGGATGGGCGCGCAGGGCACGCCGGCGGCCTCGAAGCGCGCCACCCATTCGGCACGCGGCCGCGCGCGCAGCAGGGGCACCAGCTGCTCCAGCAGCCCCGCCTTGTTGGCCAGGCGCGCGCGGTTGGTGGCAAAGCGCGCGTCGCTCAGCCAGTCCGGGCGGCCGAGATCGGCCGCCAGCTTGGCGAACAGGCGGTCGTTGCCGCAGCAGATGAGCAGGGGCGCATCCTGCGTGTCGAAGGCCTCGTAGGGCACGAAGCCGGGGTGACCCGAGCGGTCGCGCAGCGGCAGGCGACCTTCGTTGACATAGGCGTCGGCCTTCTGGCCATTCCAGACCAAGGCGGTCTCCAGCAGCGAGGTGTTCAGGATGCCGCCGCGCCCGGTCTGCGCGCGCCGGTGCAGCAGGGCCAGCGCGCCGATCACCACCCACATGCCGCTGCCCTGGTCGCACATCGAGGCGCCCGAGCGCATGGGCGGGTCATCGGGCCCGCCGTTGGTGCTGGACAGGCCGCTGAAGGCCTGCACCAGCGGCTCGTAGCCCGGCTGCAGCGCCATCGGCCCCAGGTGGCCGAAGGCCGAGATTTCGCAATAGATCAGGCGCGGATGGCGCGCGCACAGCGCCGGGCCGTCGATGCCCAGCTTGGCGGGCACGCCGGGACGCAGGTTGTGGATGAAGATGTCCGCCGCGCCCGCCAGCCGCTCGAAGGCCGCCAGGCCCTCGGGGCTCTTGAGGTCCAGCGCCACCGATTGCTTGCCGCGGTTGAAAACCTGGAAGTTGAGCGCGTCGCCATGGCGAAACGCCGGCCCCATCTGGCGTGCGTCGTCGCCGCCCTCCACGCGTTCGACCTTGACGACGTCGGCGCCCAGGTCGGCCAGGATGGCGCCGGCAAAGGGGCCGGCCAGCACCTGGCCCAGTTCGAGCACGCGTACGCCGTCAAGCACGCCAGGCATGGCCATCCTTCTTCATGTTTGTCTCCAGGGGGTCGGCATTCAGTCTAGGCGCGGGGGTGTGATATGGGAAGCACTACATTTCTATTTCTGTGATTACAAAACAGGATCAATCCCATGCGCATCGACTTGAGCCTGCGGCAGCTGGAGGCCTTTGTCACGGTGGCAGCTCAAGGCAGCTTTCGGCGCGCGGCGGCTGTGCTGGGGCTGGCGCAACCCGTCGTCAGCCGCCTGATCGGCCAGGCCGAGCAGACGCTGGGCACGCGCCTGTTCGACCGCGACACGCGCCGCGTGGAGATCACCGCCGCCGGGCGCGAGTTGCTGCCGGTGGCCCAGCGCATCCTGCGCGACTTCGATGCCTCGCTGAGCGAGCTGGGCGAGTTCATGGCCGGGCGCAGCGGCCGCGTTACCGTGGCGGCGCTGCCCTCGGCCGGCGCAGCCCTGGTGCCTGCGGCCATGGTGGCGCTGCGGCGCACGCACCCGGCCGTTGAGTTCACGCTGATCGAGGCGCCGGCCGAGGCCCTGCTGGCCGCCGTCGAGGAGGGCCGCGCCGACCTGGGCCTGAGCGTGCGCCCCGCGCCGCAGCAGCACCTGCGCTACCAGCCGCTGCTGGACGACCCGATGGTGCTGCTGTGCCGTGCGGACGACCCGCTGGCGGCGCGGCCCACCGTGCCCTGGTCGGTGTTTGCCCAGCGGCCCTTCATCGCCAGCGCGCCGGCCAGCAGCATCCGGCCCATCACCGATGCGGTGTTCGTGCAAAAACGCCTGGCGCTGCGCCCGGCGCTGGAATACCCCAGCGTCACCGCCTGCGGCGCGCTGGTGGCCGCCGGCCTGGGCATCACCGCGCTGCCGCGCCTGACCCTGGGCCTGATGAGCATGAAGGGCCTGGTCGCCGTGCCCCTGGTGCGGCCGCAGGCGGCGCGCAGCATCGGCATCGTCACGCGCATCGGGCGCACGCTGCCGCCCGTTGCGCGGGCCTTCATGGTCGAGGTGTCGCGCGCGTTTGGCGGGAGGGCCAAGACGTGAGCCGGTGAGATGCCGCAGCCGCAGGTGTCGTGCGGCTGCGGTGGCGCAGGCAGGCGCGTATTGATTCGGCATCAACTATGGATTCAATAGTTGCCTGCGCCTGCTGGATGGGCGTTGAAGAGGCTTTGCATTTACCCCTCGTTTGCGCCGACGCAGCGCGCCCGTCCCCGCCACCAAGGCTGGCAGCAGAACCAACCCGCATGGCCCAGCGTCGCCCTAGCTGCTCCCGTTTGCAGAACGGGCGCCAGAGGCGGATTTGGTTCAAGCGGCCCTGCGCTTGCGCCGCCGCAACGCTGCACCCGCGCCTGCCGCCAGGGCGCCTGACAACAGGACCAGAGCCTGGGCGTCCAGCCTGGGGATCGCAGCGACGCCCTGCGCGCCGCCACTGCCCGGCCCAACCGGGGCGTCCGCTTCGAAAGCGCCAATGTCACAGCCCGTTCCCACCGGGCGCGACACGCCACGCTGGTCCCACTGCCCCCCAATGCAGCCGCTGGCGGCGTCGATGGCGTCGATGGCCGGGCTGCCCGGCTGCAGCGCCATGGTGCGGCTGAAGCCGCCGTTGTCGGCCAGCCCAGCCAACAGCGGATTGGCTTGCGGGATGCTGGCACCGCACGAATCCGCCGATCCGCTGCCGAACTGCAGGTTGTGTCCGCCGTCGGCCAGCGCGGCGGGTGCCTGCGCGCGGCAGTTGGGGCCGCCGAAGCTGGCGCCCACCAGTGTGTTCTTTAGCGTGACCTGCGTGCCCGCACCCCAAACCACGATGGCACCATTTGCCCCCCCGTTGTTGTTGGCGAAGGTGGCGTGGGTGATGACGCCGCCCGCCACCGAGCGCACGGCCAGCGCGCCGCCGATGGCGGAGGCGTTGCTCTCGAACGTGGTGCTTTCGATCGTCAAGGCACTGGTGGTGAGGGGCACCACGTCGATGCCGCCACCTTGCCCGGCCGGATCGGTCGTGATGTTGTTATGGAACAGGCTGTGCCCGATCAAAAGGTTCGTGCCTGTATAGGAGACGGCGCCGCCGCTGAAGACGGCCGAGTTGCCTTCAGCCACGAATTCTTCCAGCGCCAGTTTGTCGGCGCCGCCCATGTAGAAGACGCCGCCGTGGCTGGCCTGGTTGCCGCTGGCGCGCACGCGTTGCGCGGACACGGTGGTGTGGGTGGCGTAGACGGCGCCACCAAAGCCCGCGCCCACACCCGTGGCGCGGTTGTTGGTGAAGTCAACGTGGTTGATTGTCAGCGTGGAACTGGTGACGTGAATGGAGCCGCCGTCGGACGCGCTGCCATTGGCCAGTGCCAGGCCGAACAGCCCGTAGTTGGCCCCGCTCAGCGTGAAGTGGCGCGTGGCGTGCTGACCGTCCAGCGTGATCTTCTCGCCGCCATTGATGTTGGTGGATTCCGTAAGCACCAGAGGGCTGCTCAACTCGATGGTAGCGGTTCCAACGTTGAATTGGATGCCGTCGGAGCCCGGAAGCGCGTTGGCCTCCTCGACGGCGGCGCGCAGGGTGCAGATGTTGGCCGCCGTGGCGCAGATGCCGTCGCCGGGGTTGGCGTCGCCCGCGTCGCCGATGTCATTGACGATGATGAACATGGCGTGGGCGGCGCTGCTGGTGAGCGCAAGCAGCAGGCTCGCCAAGGCGGCGGCAAGGAGACGGATGGGGAATGGCATGGAGCGCTGGTAGTGGCCCGGCCACACCATGGGTCCGGAAGCTGCGGCGATTCTTGGGATAGCGCTGCGGCCCGTCCGTGCTGAAAACGACAATCGCTATGCCTAACGCGACATGGGCAGCGCGGCGGCTCAGCCCGCTTGGCTGCGCGCCTCGCTCGGCGACATGCCGAACTGCCGCCGAAAGGCGCGGCTGAAGGCGGACACGTCGTCAAAGCCGCTGTCGAGCGCGATCTCCAGGACGCGGCGCTGGCGCTGCGCGGGGTCGGCCAGCATGGCCCGCGCGCGGCTCAGTCGCGCCTGGCTGACGAAATCTGAGAAGCACGTGCCCTCGCGCTCGAACAGGCGCTGCACCTGGCGCGGCGTGAGATGGTGCAGGCGCGCGATCTGCGCCAGGCCCAGGTCGGCCCGGTCGATGCGGGCCAGGATGTCGCGGCGGATCAGCGCCAGGCGGGGCACGTCTGCCGCTGCACGCTCCAATGGCTGCGCACCCCGCGCAGCAGGCGCGAGCATGCCCGCGATCAGCTCCTGCAGGTGCGACAGGGCCGAGTTCAGCAGTGGCGCGGTCAGCGTGGCGCTGCCCGCCAGCAGTTGCGCATAGCCCATCGCAAGCGCGGGCTCGGGGCTGTCGGGCGGCAGCAGGCGCAGCGGCGCCTCTTCCAGCCCCTGTACCCGCCGCGCCAGGGCGCCATGCGGCACCTGGATGCAGGCGCTGGCCCCACCCCGCAGGTTGACGAATTCGTGCACACGCGCCTTGGAGACGATGGCGTACCGGCCGCCATCCAGGGGGAGGCTTTCGCGCGGCGTATGGAAAACGCCGCCGCCCCAGGCCACGGCCAGGTACAGCGCGTCATCCCCGTCGTGCAGCATCTTGGGCGAGCGCCACATGCGGCTGGGCGTGCACTCGGTTTGGACGTAGATGGAGTTGCCGCCCAGGGGCAGCATGGTGGTGGCGAAGTCCAGACCCTCCTGGGTGGCCTGGGTAGGGCTCGCACCCTCGAAGGGCTGCAACTCCACGCGCATCAATTCGCGCCCATAGAACTCGCGCAGCGCGTCGGTCTTGTCGCGCCCGGTGTAGTCACGCGAGGTCAGGTGCATGCACTGGGGGGCAATGGGTGCTTTCAACATGGCAACGGGGCGAGTGGGCTGCCGCAGTTTAGGAACTTGTTTGTTTGTGAAGGGCTCAATCCAGCACGACCAGCCCGTCGTGGCGGCCGGTGGCCAGCTCGGCATCCATCGCGGCGGCAATTTGGCGCACCGCTTCATTGCATGGACTGCCCTTCCCTTGGGCGACATGGATGCCGACGCCGCCGAACGCATCCCCCGGCATCTGTCCGGATGCGTTAGCCGACAGCCCCAGCAGGCAGGCCCCGATGCGCACCGTGTTGCCGTCAACGCCGCGCCCGGGGTCGAGCCAGTCCGGTGCCGGCGCGGCGCCCGGCTGGGCGAGCGCCACGCGCCGCAACGCATCCAGTAGTGCAGGCCGTACGCGTTCGACGTGGTATTCCACATTCCCGCCGGAGGTGTTGCCGATGCGCCCCTTCCACGGCAGTCGGGGCGCATCGGCACGCGGCACCAGGCGTTCCCCTTGCGCGTCGAGCTGCCAGGCGAAGTAGTGGCTGATCCAGCGCAAATCCATGTCGTCCGCATCGACAAAAGGCATGCGGCGTCGATCAACGCGCAATTCGTAGGCGTTGCCGCGCAGCAGGTCCACCACCAGCAGGCCATGCACCTGGCCATGGCTGCGCGCGTAATCGTATTGCGAGCCCGCCAGCACGTACTGCGTGCGGCCGGGCGAGAAGGCGCGCGCACGATCGCCCTCGCGCATCAGGCTGGTGACCGGCTGGCCGGGCACCATGGGCATCCAAGGTTCGACTTCGTGCCGTTGCAGGGTTTCCACGTCCAGCACCACGCGCGAACCCAGCAGCAGGAAACGGCCGCCTTTCCAGCCGGTCTGCGCCGTGGGATCGACCTTGGCCATTCCCCAGGCCTGCGGCGCGCCCGGCTGGCCGGCGTCGCTGTCGAGCCACTGTGCCTCGGCCAGCGAGGCGCTCTCGCTATGGAGGGGCAGAACCCGCAACTGCCCGCCCTCCTCGGTGACGAGGGTGAAGTCGCGCTCGACCAGCAGCACGGCCGGGCGCGGCGCATCCAGCAGGCGCAAGACGTGCCAGAAGCTGCTGCCCCGCCCCGGCACCTCCACGGCGCGGCCGCGCCAGCGTAGCGAGAAGGCCGTCACCTCCTGCGTGGCGAAGGGGTTGCCGCCCGTGTTGGGAAACGTGCCGGTGGAAACGCGGCGGCCGCTGGCCACGATCTCGAAAGGCCCGTGCTGGAGCGTCTCGGAAGGCGCTTGGCCGCAGCCGTGCAGCAGCGCGCAGGCCAAGCTGATCCCGATCCATCGGCAAAAAGTGAATGGCGAGGACATACGCGGCACCAGGCAATAGGAGCGTAGGCCGCCAGTGTATGCAGTTCTGTCAACTCAGCCCCATCCGTCATTGACCTTGCCGCCGAAAAACGCATCCCTTGCTGAGTGATTCAATTCAAGCAAGGAGCGACGCAAATGGTCAAGAGCCGGCAGCGCCGCGTTGTTGATCCGGAACACCAGCGTCTTGCCCGACTCCGGGTCCCTGAATTGAATGCGTCGTAGATGCTCTGAATACTTTCTGGTGGAATGGTGCCCACCCAGCATCCACGCGCCGATCGCAGATCACACCCATGGTGCAGTCTGTGGTTGCCGGGCACACCTGCCGCGCATCCATCGGTGATTTCGTGTGGGTGACGAGGAAGGCCATGGCCTGATGCAGCGCACGATGCGAGCGAAGCTCGTCCAGGGCACCAGTTCCATGACCTGGGCGAACAGGGTTTATCCAGCGTTCACGCGCGCTCCTCGGGGTTGTCTACCCCGGGACGCTACCCAGTTCTTGGACGTCGAAGTTCAAACCAGCACCAATTGAAATCGGTCTGTAGCCTGCGCCAATGCTGGACCTCGGGCGCGGTGTGCAAGTGCACCGTGTGGCTGCAGGATGCGCGCGACTTCGGCGCCTTCAACCGCATCCACATGAGCTACTTTCCGGGCGGAGATCGACGTGGTGGCTTACAAGCCAGTGGCTTGAAATAGAGCCACCCCCTTGCCCCACTCGCTGCGCGATGTTTAGGCATCACCCCTCCAGGGGGCGTCACCAGTGGCCGGGGAGACCCCGGCCACGACGATCGCGGGCGCGGCCTGCTCCGCGGCCTTTGGGCTCTTTGGGTTTGGTGCGTGGCGGACGGTGTGCAGCGCCATGAGTTACTGGGACGGCTGCCGCAGCGTGCGCGCCGTCAGCTCGAACTTGAACAGCCGGCATTCGATCGGCCCGTTCCACAGCGGCACGCGGCGCGTCTCCTTCAGGCGCAGGCGGCCGGGCAGCTTGAGGTCGGGGGTGAGCAGCCAGGCGCTCCAGCCGGCGTAGTGGCTCTTCCAGTGCGCGGCCAGGCGTTGAAAGAATTCGTCGCCGGCGTTCACGTCGGCCGCAGGCTCGCCATGGGCGCGCTGCTGCGCCAGGGTGCCGCCCTGGAAGGCCTCGCGTCCGCGTCCGGCCACGCCGGCGGCGGCGATGCGCTCGCCGTAGGGCGGGTTCAGCAGCATGACGCCAGGGCTCGGCACGGGCGGTTGGCGCTGCAGCGCGTCGCCGCCGCGCAGTTGCACGGCCGCGGCCACGCCCGCGCGCGCGGCGTTGCGCTGGGCAAAGTCGACCATGCGGTGGGCTACGTCGCTGCCGAACACGCGGGGCGCCGGCGGTTCAGAGCCATTTTGGCCTCCGGCGCTTGTTGGAAAAGCTCGAACAGCTTCTGTTTTGGTAGCAATCCACTGCGCAGCGTCAAAGCCCTTCAGGCGCTCGAAGCCAAAGCGCCGCTGCCCGCCGGCGGGCAGGCCCAGGGCCAGCTGCGCGGCCTCGATGACGATGGTGCCCGAGCCGCAGCAGGGGTCGTACAGCGGCAGGGGCGACACGCTGCGAGTGGCCGGTTGCCACCAGCCGCTCGCGGCCAGCATGGCGGCGGCCAGGGTTTCCTTCAGCGGCGCCTCGCCCTTGTCCTGGCGCCAGCCGCGCTTGAACAGCGGCTCGCCGCTGGTGTCGATGTAAAGCTGGGCATGCTCGGCCGTCAGGTGGGCTTGCACGCGCACGTCGGGGCGCTGGGTGTCGATGCTGGGGCGCAGGCCGCCGGCCTGCTGGCGAAAGCGGTCGGCCACCGCGTCCTTGATGCGCAGGGTGGCAAAGTTCAGACTCTTGAGTGGGCTGGCCTGGGCCGTGAGGTCGACGCGAAAGCTCTGGCGCGGGGTGAACCAGTCTTCCCACGCGACGCCCGACGCGAGCGCGTACAGGTCCTGCTCGCTCTGGTAGGGCGCCTGCGCCAGCTCGATCAGCACGCGCTGCGCCAGCCGGCTCATCAGGTTCAGGCGCAGCACGGTGGCCCAGTCGCCGCGCACGCGCACGCCGCCGCGCAGGGTGAGCAGGTCTTGCCCGACCAGACCGGTGAGGCCATGCACCTCGTCGGCCAGAAAGTCCTCCACGCCGCCGGCGCAGGGCAAAAACAGGGTCAACTGGGTCATGACGGCTCCCCCGGCGCGGACGCGCAGCGCTGCAGCTTGCGCAGCACGGCAGCCGGAATGGGCGTGACGCGGCGCGTGTCGGCATGGATGAAGACGATGCCGGTCTTGCCGCGCGCCACCTCGCGGCCCTGGCTCACTTCAGTCATGCAGAACACCAGGTCGAAGCCGTAGCGGTTGAAGTCCAGCGGCTGCATGCGCACGCGCAGGGTCTCGCCATGAAAGGCCTCGGACTTGTACTGCGCCAGCATGTCGCCGACGACGATGGCGGTGCCCTCGACCTGGCCTTCGCGCCAGCCCAGGGACTGGAAAAACCGCAACCGCGCCTCGGACACCAGGCTCAGCAACTGGGCATTGTCCAGGTGCCCGCCCTGGTTGACGTGGCTGATGTAGATCTGCAGCTCGGTCGAAAAGCCGAACTGCGCGGGGAGGTCGAAAACGATGCGAGCCATGATGAAGGGCAGGCGCACTAGAGCTGCTTGCGCAGGGGCGTGGGGGCGATCTTGAGCGCCTCGCGGTATTTGGCCACGGTGCGGCGCGCGCAGTCGATGCCTTGCTCCTTGAGCATCTCGGCCAGCCGGTTGTCCGACAGCGGGCGGCGCGGGTCTTCGGCGGCGATGAACTGCTTGATGAGCGCGCGCACGGCGGTGCTGCTGGCGTTGCCGCCGGTCTCGGTGCCCAGGGCCGAGCCGAAGAAATACTTCAGCTCGAAGGTGCCGCGCGGCGTGGCCATGTACTTGGCGGTGGTCACGCGCGAGATGGTCGATTCGTGCACGCCCAGGGTGTCGGCCAGTTCGCGCTGCACCAGCGGGCGCATGGCCAGCTCGCCGTGCGTGAAGAAGCTGCGCTGGCGCTGCACGATGGCCTCGGCCACGCGCAGGATGGTGTCGAAGCGCTGCTGGATGTTGCGGATGAACCAGCGCGCCTCCTGCAGCTGCTGGCTCAGCGCTGCGTGGCCGCCGCCGTCCTTGCCGCCGCGCAGCGCGCGCGCGTACTGCTCGTGCACGTGCAGGCGCGGCAGCACGTCGGGGTTGAGCCGCACGCGCAGGCGCTGGGTCGCGCCGCTGCCGCTGGCCGAGACGATGACGTCGGGCACGATGACGTGGTGCTCGACGTCGGCAAAGCGCCGGCCCGGCTTGGGCTCCAGCGTGGCGATCAGCGCCATGGCGGCGCGCACCGCGGCTTCGTCCTGGCCGCTGGCCTGGGCCAGGCGCCGCACATCGCGGCGGGCCAGCGCATCCAGCGCCTGCGGCTGGGCCAGCAGGACCAGCGCGGCGCGGGCCGCGGCCTGCGCGGCGGGTGCCGGCGCGCCATCGGCCAGGCGGGCCTTGAGCTGCAGCGACAGGCATTCGGGCAGGTTGCGCGCGCCCACGCCGGCGGGCTCCATCGACTGCAGCAGCTTCAGCGCAAAGTTGAAGCGGTGCACCAGGGTGTCCAGCGCGTCCAGCTCGTCGCTGTCGTCCACCAGGGTGGCGGCCAGTTGCGCCAGCGAATCCTCCAGGTAGCCGTCTTCGTTCAGCGATTCGATCAGAAAGCGCAGCACCGCCGCGTCCTCGGGCGCCAGGCGCAGGGCCAGCACCTGGGCGTGCAGGTGATCGCGCAGCGATTCGTGGGGGGCGTCGCGCTCGCCGGGTTCGCGCTCGTCGCCGCCGGCGCCGGGGCCGGTCGCCGTTCCATCGGCCCATTCGCGGTCGCTGGGCGCGTCCTCGGCATCACCGTCACCGTCCCAGCTGTCAAAACCGCTTTCCTTGAGGTCGAATTCGGCTTCAGCGCTTGCTACATCGGCGCTGACAGCTTCCAAATCAGGAGCGTCCGGGGCGTCACTGGCCATGCGCTCGGGCGCGTCCAGCGCGGCGGGCGCGGGCTCTGCCTCGCCGTGCTCGTCCTCGCGCTCCAGGAAGGGGTTGTCCTGCAGCATCTGCTCCACCTCGCCGGCCAGCTCCAGCGTGGACAGCTGCAGCAGGCGGATGGACTGCTGCAGCTGCGGGGTGAGCGCGAGATGCTGCGAGGTGCGCAGCGAGAGACCGGGTTTCATCGCTGCCGCTGGGCCGCCCCGAGGCGGCGAGCGCCCCCATTGGGGGCAGCGCACCATGCGAAGCAGGGGAGCGTGGGGGCGCTATTCACAGCCGAAAGTGCTCGCCCAGATAGACCCGGCGCACGTCCGGGTTGGCCACGATGTCGGTCGGCGTGCCGGTGGCCAGCACGCGGCCTTCGGTGATGATGACCGCGTGGTCGCAGATGCCCAGGGTTTCGCGCACGTTGTGGTCGGTGATGAGCACGCCGATGCCGCGCGACTTGAGGAAGGCGATGATGCGCTGGATCTCGATCACGGCGATCGGGTCGATGCCGGCAAAGGGCTCGTCCAGCAGGATGAATCGGGGCTGCGTGGCCAGCGCGCGGGCGATTTCCACGCGCCGGCGCTCGCCGCCGGACAGCGCCGGCGCCGGCGAGTCACGCAAATCCTGCACGTGCAGCTGCTCCAGCAGCTCGGTCAGGCGCCGCTCGATCTCGGCGCGCGCCAGGGGTTTGCCGTCATCGTCCTGTTGCAGCTCCAGCACGGCGCGCACGTTCTCGGCCACGGTGAGCTTGCGGAAGATCGAGGCCTCCTGCGGCAGGTAGGACAGGCCCAGGCGCGAGCGCCGGTGGATGGGCATGTGCTCGACCGCCTGCTCGTCGATGCGGATGCTGCCGGCGTCGGCGCGCACCAGGCCGACGATCATGTAGAACGACGTGGTTTTGCCCGCGCCGTTGGGGCCCAGCAGGCCCACCACCTCGCCGCTCATCACGTCCAGCGACACGTCGTGAACCACGCGGCGCGCGCCGTAGTTCTTGCGCAGCCCGCGCACCTGCATGCGGCTGCGCGGGCCGTCGGCGGGAGCGGTGCGGGTCGTCAGGTTCACTGCGCGGACCCGGTGGGCGGCAGGCTGCGCGAGGGCTGCAGCGGCACGGCGGCCGGCGCCGGCTGGCTGGCCGCGTTGCGCGGCGCCAGCACCGCGCGCACGCGCCCGTTGCCCGCGGGCGTGCCGGCGGTGTGGGGACCGCCCTCGACGGTGTAGACCTCGGTGCGGTTGTTGTAGACGATGACGTCGCCCGTCACCTCGTCCTGTGTCGTGGTGCCGACCAGGCGGCGCATTTCGGCATGCCGCACGAAGCGCACGATGTCGCTCTTGCCGTCGTAGGTGATCGAGTCGCCCTCGCCCTCGATGTATTCGTTGACGCCCTCGCGCTTCTGGCGAAAGAAGGCGCGCTTGCCCGGTGCGCCAAACATCACGCCGCTCTGGTTGCCCTCGTTGTCCTGGCGCACCTCCAGCCTGGCGCCGCGCATCACGATGGTGCCCTTGGTCACCACCACGTTGCCGGTGAAGGTAGACAGCTGCTGCTTGTCCTCGTAGCGCAGCGCATCGGCCTCGATGTTCATCGGCTGGTCGCGGTCGGCCCGCTCGGCCAGGGCTGGCACGGCAGCCAGGGCCAGCAAGACGCCCAAGGCCCAGCGGTGCCAGGCGGGCGCGGCAAACGAAAGGCGATCATCCATGTGAGGCACGGTTTTTGCTTGGGTGAAGTGGCCATTGTACGGGCCGCCGGCGCCGGCACCGACTGGCGCCGGCGCGAAAAAGCCCGCCGAAGCGGGCTGGTGTGGGCGCGGGTGCGGGGCCGCGTCAGGCGCCCTTGCGCACCTGCTCGATCAACTGGTTGGCCAGCTTGATCATGGGCTCGAAGCCGTTGGACAGGGAGGCATCGGTGTAGTAGCGCCCGGCAATGCCCAGCGCCGGCGTGCCCTCGACCTTGTAGGCGTCCTGCAGCTGCACCGCCTTGCGCAGCTGCGTGGCCACGCCGAAGGAGTTGTAGGTGCTTTCGAACTTGGCCTGATCCAGTCCCTGCTTGGCCGCCCAGGGGAACAGCACCTCGGGCTTGGTCAGGTTGACGCGCTCGGTCTGCAGCGCCTTGAACACCTTGTCCTGCATGGCGCCGTCGACCTTGCCCATGGCCTCCAGCGTGTAGAAGATCTTTTGCAGTGGCGCGAAGCTGCTTTGAAAGCCCACGTGCACCCGGCGGAAGGCCACGTCCTTGGCCAGGGTCTTGACCCAGGCGTCCATGATGGGTTCGAAGTGCATGCAGTGCGAGCAGCCGTACGAGAAGAACTCGACCACCTCGATCTGGCCCGGCGGGGCGTCGACCGGCGCGCGCGGGTCAAGCGTCTTGTAGGTTTTGTCCGACTGCGCGTGTGCGGGCAGGGCGAGCAGCCCGGGAAGGGCCGCGACGGCGGCGGCCACAGTGAATTCACGTCGTTTCATTTCGGTTTTCTCCAATCCTTGTCGGCCCTATTGAGCGGTGTTGCCGCTGGCAAGTTCCCGTGCGGCGCGTCAACGCTGGACGCGAACCAGGGCGGCTTCCAGGCCATTGTCGTCCAGCCGCGCCTTCACGCGATCGGCGGCGTCGCGGTTCTGGAACGGGCCCACGCGCACCCGGTACACGGTGCGGCCGGCCTGCTCGCGCTCGCTCACGCGCGCCTCCACGCCCATCAGCGACAGGCGCGCGCGCTGGGCTTCGGCGTCCCCCTGCGCGCGGAAGGCGCCGGCCTGCACGAAATAGGTGAAGGGGTCGGCGCTGGCGCCCGTGCCCGTGCCGCTCCGTGCGGCGGCCAGGTCGCCCAGCGGATCGGCCGAGGGCGGCAGGCGCGTCGCGGTGCCGGGCTTGGGCGGCGTACGCTCGGCGGCGCTGGCGCGGGCCTCGGGAGGCGCCGTGCGGGCCACCGGGCCGCCCACCACGGCCGGCGCGGGGATTGGCATGGCGGAGGGCGCGGGCGCCACCGCGCCGCCGGTGGTGGCACCGGCGGCCGGGGCGGCCGGCGCGCTGTCGTCGCGGTTGCGCAGGGCGGCGTTGGGGTCCCAGTCGCGGTTCTTGCTGGCTTCGGCCGCGTCCTGGCTGCTGGTGCGTGCCGCGCCCTTGTTGGCAAAGGGCACGGGCACCTTGGCCACGTAGATGGCCACGCCCAGCGCCACCGCCAGGCCGACCACCGCGCCCAGGATCAGGCCCAGGAAGGTGCCGCCGTATTGTCTGGATTTCTTCATGCTTGCAGGTTTCGTCACATCCGCGCCGGCGCGCTCACGCCCAGCAGCGACAAGCCATTGTGCAGGACTTGGGCGGTGGCTGCGACCAGGGCCAGGCGGGCATTTTTGACGCTTTCGTCATCCACCAGGATGCGCTCGGCGTCGTAATAGCTGTGGTAGCTGGCGGCCAGCTCGCGCAGGTAGAACACCACGTCGTGCGGCGCCAGGTCCTGCGCGGCGCCGGCCAGCACGTCGGGCCAGCGCGCCAACTGCAGCATCAGCGCCTGGGCGGCCGGGGTGTCCAGCGGCGTCAGGTCGGCGCGGGCCAGCGCCGCCGCATCGCCGCCCCAGGCCTGCAGCACCGAGCAGATGCGTGCATGGGCGTACTGCACGTAGTACACCGGGTTGTCGTTGTTCTGCTGCACCGCCAGATCGACGTCGAAGGTGTACTCGGTGTCGGGCTTGCGCGAGAGCAGGAAAAAGCGCACCGCGTCGGCGCTGGTCCACTCGATCAAATCGCGCAGCGTGACGTAGCTGCCGGCGCGCTTGCTGATCTTGACCTCCTGGCCGCCACGCACCACGCGCACCATGGTGTGCAGCACGTAGTCGGGGTAGCCCGCGGGAATGCCCAGGCCGACGGCCTGCAGGCCGGCTCGCACGCGCGCGATGGTGCCGTGGTGGTCGGTGCCCTGGATGTTGATGGCCTTGTGGTAGCCGCGCTCCCACTTGGCGATGTGGTAGGCCACGTCGGGCACGAAGTAGGTGTAGCCGCCGTCGGACTTGCGCATCACGCGGTCCTTGTCGTCGCCGTACTCGGTCGAGCGCAGCCACAGCGCGCCGTCCTGCTCGTAGGTCTTGCCGGCGGCGATCAGGCGCTGCACCGTGGCCTCGACGCGGCCGCTGGCGTACAGGCTGGACTCCAGGTAGTACTCGTCGAACTGCAGGCGAAAGGCCCGCAGGTCCTTGTCCTGCTCGTGGCGCAGGTAGGCGACGGCGAACTGGCGGATGCCGTCCGGGTCGTTCACGTCGCCGCTGGCGGTGAACTGGCGGTCGTCGGCCTGCACGCTGGCGCGCGCCAGAAAGTCGTCGGCGATGTCCTGGATGTAGTCGCCGTTGTAGGCGGCCTCGGGCCAGCCGGCGTCACCGGGCTTGATGCCCTGGGCGCGCAACTGCACCGAGCGCGTCAGGGTCTCGATCTGCACGCCGGCGTCGTTGTAGTAGAACTCGCGGTGCACCCGCCAGCCCTGGGTGGCAAACAGGTTGCACAGCGCGTCGCCCAGTGCCGCCTGGCGCCCGTGCCCCACGTGCAGCGGGCCGGTGGGGTTGGCGCTGACGAACTCGACGATCATCGATTCGTCCCGCGCTGCCTGCCAGCCAAAGCGCTCGCGCTGGGCCAGCACCTCGTGCACGACCTGCTGCTTGGCGGCGGGCTTGAGACGGATGTTGAGAAAGCCCGGTCCGGCGATCTCG
Source organism: Burkholderiaceae bacterium (assembly GCA_041396485.1). Classification (GTDB taxonomy): domain Bacteria; phylum Pseudomonadota; class Gammaproteobacteria; order Burkholderiales; family Burkholderiaceae_C; genus Ottowia. The sequence continues at coordinate 47,987 of JAWKYM010000005.1, forward strand.
ATGGCATCGACCCATTGGCCGAACGCCGGCGTGGCCAGCAGGGCGCTTCTGAGCTGCTCGGCCAATTGGCGCGGATTGGCCTTGAGCGGCTTGGCCAGCTGCATGGCGGCCGTGCAGGCCCAGTCGCCGTGCGCGGGCTGGCGGGGAGATTCGAAGGCCGCCGCCACCGGGGTGTCCGGCGCCAGCTTGGCGAGCTCGGCGGCCAGCGCCGCAAGCAGAAATTGTTTGACCGACTGCATCGGCCAATTTTACGGGGCGCAAGAACCTGCCCGGCCGGTACGGCAAGTGCGCACTTTGTCGCACTGGGTCATCCGATGGGCGGGGCCGGGCGTTGTAACTGGCGGGCCGGCGTGCCAAGATGCCTGCCGCAAGTTCCCGTTCAAACCCACTTGAAGCAAGAGGAGACCGTTCATGAGCAAACTGCTGTCCCTGATCGCCGCCGCCGGCCTGACCCTGTCCCTGGGCGCGGCCCCCACCCTGGCCAGCGCCAAGACGGCGCAACAGGAAAAGATGAGTGCCTGCAACACGCAGGCCGAAGGCAAGAAGGGCGACGAGCGCAAGGCCTTCATGAAGGAATGCCTGGGCGGCGCACCCGCAGCCGGCGCCACCGCCAAGAAGATGACGCCCCAGCAGGAAAAGATGAAGGCCTGCAACCAGCAGGCCGCCGGCAAGACGGGCGATGAGCGCAAGGCCTTCATGAAGAGTTGCCTGAGCAATAAGCCCGCCGCCGCCGCGACCACGGCCGCCGCCGCCCCGGCCACCCAGCAGGACAAGATGAAGGCCTGCAACAAGGAGGCCGCAGGCAAGAAGGGCGACGAGCGCAAGAGCTTCATGAGCGAGTGCCTCAAGAAGTAAGGCACTGGCGTTTCACTCAGCACCCCGCCGCGCAATCGAGGCGGGGTTTCTTTTGGCATGATTCACGCATGAGCGAGCGCGCTGCCCGAATCCCGTCGATTTCCTGTGTCATGCCGGCCTACAACGAGGCCGCTGCGCTGCCCGAGGTGCTGGCTCAGGTGCTGGCGGCGTTACGCGCGCTGTCGCCGCGCGTCGAGCTGGTGGTGGTGGACGACGGCAGCCGCGACGACACGGTGGCTGTCGTGCGTGGCCTGTGCCAGCGCGAGCCGGCGCTGCGTCTGGTGCAGTTGTCGCGCAACTTTGGCAAAGAGGCCGCGCTCACCGCCGGCCTGACCGCCGCCCGCGGCGAGGTGGTGGTACTGATGGACGCCGATGGCCAGCACCCCACGGCGCTGCTGGCCGACATGTTGCGCCACTGGCAGGCGGGCGCCGACGTAGTGTATGCGGTGCGCCGAACGCGCGCCGACCAGACCGCCCTGCACCGGCGCCTGGTGGGGGCGTTCTACGGCATCGTCAACTGGCGCAGCCGGGTTCGCATTCCGCGCGATGCGGGCGACTTTCGCTGGCTGGACCGGCGCGCGGTCGATGCGTTGCTGGCCTTGCCCGAGCGCAACCGTTTCATGAAGGGCTTGTATGCCTGGGTCGGTTTTGCCAGCGTGGCGCTCGACTATGAGCCGCTGCCGCGGCGTGCCGGCGAAAGCCACTACGGCCTCAGCGGCGCGCTGGGCCTGGGCACCACGGGCCTGCTGGCGTTCACCGCCGCGCCGCTGCGCGTGCTGGCCTTTGCGGGCCTGGCGCTGTCGCTGGCGGCGCTGGGCTATGGCGCCTGGGTAGTGCTGGAGTACTTCTGGCTGGGCAATCCGGTGCGCGGATATTCCACGCTGGCGGCGGGCATGATGTTCCTGAGCGGGGTGCAGCTGCTGTCCATCGGCCTGCTGGCCGAATACGTGGCGCGCATCTACGACGAGGTCAAGCAGCGTCCCTTGTTCCTGGTTGCCGCCGAGGTCGGCACCGGCCTGCCCCGTCCGTCCGTGGATCGCACGTGAATCTGGCTGGCTCGGGCCTGTGGTTTCTGGCCGTCGGCGTGGGCGCGGCGCTGACCCATGCGGCGGTGTTCGGGTTGGCCAAGCCCTGGATGTGGCCCGAGCTGGCCAATGCGCTGGGCTTCGTCATCGCCTTCGGCGTCAGCTTTTCGGGCCATCGCCGCCTGAGCTTTCGCGACACACGCACCGGCGTGCGCGAGAGCCTGCTGCGCTTTGCCCTGACGGCGCTGGCCGGGTTTGCCGTCAACGAAAGCGTGTTCTCGCTGCTGCTGCGCGGCGCGGGCTGGCCCTCATGGCTGGCCTTGTTTGCCGCCATGGGCGTGGCAGCCGGGCAAACCTTCGTGCTGGGGCGCTTCTGGGCCTTTCGCCGCTGAGGCGGCGGAGCGGTACAGCACCCAGGCCCGGCCCTCGAGCACCGCCTGCCAGCCGGCGGTGAGGGCCTGGGTGGCGGGGTCGGTCTGGCGCGGGGCCAACAGCCAGGTGTGGGGCTGTGCGCGGGCCTGGGCCAGTGCAGCGGGCTCCAGCAGGATGCGCGCGGCCAGGGTGGGCTCGAAGTCGCCGGCCTCATACATCTCGCGCTTCCAGTTGTCGCCGGCCATGGCGCGCACGCGTGGCCAGTCCTGCACCACGTGCAGGGGCTTTTGCGTTTGCGCCACGAAGGGCAGGTCCATCGGGTAGCCGCCCGCGACGTAGATGGCGTCCGTGGGCGCAGCGCGGCAAGCCAGGGCCTGCGCCACGTCGCCCGACAGGCGCCCACGGTCCCAGCGCGGGGCCGCCAGCGTGATGGCCACGGGTCCGGCGGTGGCCATCAGCAGCAGGGCCGCGAAGGCGCGCCCGGCATGGCGGCGACCACCCAGCGCGCGCTGCCAGCCCATGGCCGCCAGCAGCGCCAGTGGCGGCAGCACCGGCAGCGCGTAGCCGATCAGCTTGGAGCGCGGCAGCGAGAAAAACAGCACGATGGCCCCCAGCCAGATCCAGCACAGCACGGCCAGCCGGCGCTGCGGGTCGGCTGCTGCTGCCGGGTCCCGCGTGCGGCGCAGGCGCATCAGGCCATCCCAGGCGGCAAAAAAGGCCCAGGGAAACAGCAGCAGCGCGCAGGCCGCCCCGTAGAACCACCAGGGCTGCGGGTTGTTGAAGCCGCCGCCGGTGTAGCGCCCGAACTGCTGCACGCCGAACAGATAGGCCCACAGGCCCGGGTAGCGCTCGCCGGCCAGCACGAACCAGGGCAGGGCGATGGCGGCAAACAGCAGCAGCCCGCTGACCCAGGGCAGGTGCAGCGCCTTGCGCCACTGGCGCGTGGCCAGCAGCCAGGCGCCAATCACCAGTGCCGGCAGGGCCACGCCGATCAGGCCCTTGGTCAGCAGCCCGCCGGCGCACACGGCAAAGCCCGCGCGTGCCCAGCCGGCGTGCGGGCGCTCGCCGTCCCAGCAGGCCCGGGCAAAGCACCAGATGGCGGTGGCGATCCAGGCGGCCACGCCCATGTCGTGGTTGACGTACTGGCCGCCAATCAGAAAGCCGCCGCTGGCGCCCAGCATCAGCGCCGCACGCCCCGCCAGCGCGGCATCGCCCAGGCGGCGGCCGGCCAGCCACACGCCGGCCAGCATGGCGCTGGCCAGCAGCAGGCCCGGCACGCGCGCGGCCCAGGGGCTGACGCCGAACACCGCCATGCTGGCGGCCTGCAGCCAGTGCGTCAGGGGGGGTTTGTGAAAGAAGGGCAAGCCGTCCAGGCGCGGCGTCAGCCAGTCGCCCGACACCAGCATCCAGCGGCCGATCTCGGCGTAGCGCCCTTCGTCGGGTACCGACAGTGGCCGCAGCGCGGCCAGCACGGCCAGCAGCAGCACGAAGCCCAGCGGGGCCCAGGCGCGCGCACGCGCGCCGGGCGCGGGCGCCGGGGCGGGCACCGCGTCATGAGGGGGGAAAGTCATGGCTGAACGGAGTAGAGGGTGCTGCCACGCGCCAGGCGCACGCCGGCGGCGGCGCGTTGTGCGGCAAAGCTGGGACTGGCCAGGTGGGCCCATTCCCAGCGGCGGGCGGTGGCGATGGGGTCGGGCGCGGCGGCGGCGTCGGGGGCCGCGCCGGGGTGGCACATCAGCAGCGTGCCGGCCGGCGAGTCGGCCAGCCAGCCGGCCATGCGCCGGGCGTAGCCGGCCTCGTCGCCGGCAAAGTCATAGATGCCGGAGAGGACCGGCGCGCACGGAATACGCGCGCCAGAAGCTATCGATTCAAGAGCGCCCGCGCCCAGGCCGGCGATCACCCGGCTCTTGAGCGTGCGCTGGCCCTTTGGGGCGCGCGACACCCGCAGCCAGGGCGCGCGCGCTCCGTAGCGCCGCGCGAGCAGCTCGACGAGCGGCTCGCGGATGCCGGCGAATTGCTGCACGTGCTGGTGGCCGTCCACGTGGTCGGGCGGCGCGCCCCAGGCGGCCTCGAAGGCGTCGAGCTGGCGCTCGATCACGCCGCGCGCGGCCGCGGCGTCAAAGCCGCCCAGCAGCGCGCGGCGCATGGCCGTGCCCAGGCTCAGGCCATGCCCGGCGGCGATGGCAAAGTCGCTGGTGAAATCCAGGTGCAGGCCCACGTCGATGCGGCCGCGCAGTTCGCGCAGCGGCGCGGCATCTTCGCGCCAGCGGGGCGACAGCACCATGGCGCTGGTGGCGGTGAGGCGCCCCTGCGCCGCCAAGGCCAGCACGGCCTGCGTCACGCCGGCGTGCTGGGCGTAGTCGTCGGCGCACAGCACCATGGGCTTGGGGCCGGGGTTCACCAGCCGCGCGCCAGAAACACCGCCGGCAGCGGGATCAGGGCGACCAGGTGCGTGCCCAGCATGATGGGCTTGCGCGCGCGGTTGATGGCGGCTTCATCGGGCAGCGCGTCGCCCGCGTCGAGCGCGGCCTGCCACTGTCGGTAGGCCCGCGTCGGACCGATCTGCAGCAGCGCGGCGGCCATGAACAGGCTGAACTTGGCCCACAGCAGCGGGTTGCTCCAGTACCAGGCAAAGCCCTTGGCACCCAGCCAGGTCCGCGCCAGGCCGGTGAGCAGCACCAAGGTGGTGGCGATCCACAAGATCTTGTCCAGCCGCACCAGGCGCGGCACCGTGGCGGCGTTGAACCAGGTGGCGCGGCAGATCGCCGACTGCGCGGTGGCAAACACGATCCAGCCGATGAAGGCGCTGATGTGCAGAAAGGCAAGAAGGGGTTCGAGCATCGCGTGATGTTACGGGCTGGCCGGCCGCGTCCAGAAATCCGGGTCGGCGTAGTGCTGCTTGAGCCAGTCCACCCACAGCCGTGCGCGCAGCGGCAGGTGGCGCGTGGCGTGCGGCAGCAGGGCGTAGATGCCGTTGGGCGGTGCGGCGTAGGCCTGCAGCACGGGCACCAGCGCACCGGCGGCGATCTCGGCCTCGACCTCCCAGGTCGAGCGCCAGGCGATGCCGTGGCCGGCCAGGCACCAGGCGTGCAGCACCTGGCCGTCGCTGCAGTCCAGCGGGCCGTCGGGGCGGATGTGGGTCAGCTGCCCGTCCACCGTGAAGGACCACCCGCGCGACTGCGAGGCGTCGCTGGAGAGCACCAGGCAGTCGTGGCGCGCCAGCTCGCGCGGATGGCGCGGCACGCCGCGGCGGCGCAGATACGCCGGCGTGGCCACCGCCAGGCGGTGGTTGTCGGCCAGGCGGATGCTGATGAGCGAGGAGTCGGGCAGGTCGCCCACGCGCACGGCGCAGTCGTAGCCTTCGGCCGCCAGGTCGACGATGCGGTCGGCCAGGTTGAGCGAGATGCGCAGGCGCGGATGCGCGGCATGAAAGGGCGGCACCAGCGGCGCCACGTGGCGGCGGCCAAAGCCGGCCGGCGCGGTGATGCGCAGCTGGCCGCTGGCCTGCACGCCGCCGGCCGAGACACTGGCCTCGGCGCTGGCCACCTCGGCCAGGATGCGCTGGCAGTCGTCCAGAAAGGCCGCGCCCTCGTGCGTGAGCGCGAGGCGCCGCGTGCTGCGCACCAGCAGCTTGACGCCCAGCTGCGCCTCCAGCGCGTCCAGGCGTCGCCCGATGATGGCCGGTGCCACGCCCTCGGCCCGGGCGGCCGCGCTCAGGCTGCCGCGGCTGGCCACCGAGGCCAAGGTCTCGTAGGCCTTGAGCTTGTCCATGGGCGTGGATTATCGACAGCCGGCGCGCCGGCCACGACGGACGGCAGGCGCGGCCGTTGGCCTGGGCCGTCCGGTGTGCCATCATGCCGGCCAGCAGTTGCCGCCCATCGCCGTGACCTCATCCGCCCCACCCGCATCTTCCGCGCCACGCAGCACGCCCGACGTGCGCACGCTCAACTTGGTGCAACTGCAGCGCCTGGCCGAGGCCGGCAGTCGGCGCGCCCGCGCCGAGCTGGAGCGGCGCATGCGGGCCGCGGCGGTGCCCGAGTCGCCGGGCGCCGCGGCGCCGCCTGCGCCATCCGCGACGACCGTGCACCGGCCGCCGCGCGGCGTCCCGGCCGCCGCTGCCCCGCCGCACGACGCGCGCATCGACCCCTGGGTGCTGATCGAGCGCCAGCAGCTCGAACGCGCGCGCCAGGACGGTCCGCCGCGCCTGGTGGGCCTGGTGCTGATCGCCTGGGGCGTGCTGCTGGGCCTGGGCGGGCTGGCGCTGCTGGGGCGCGGCGGCGGCGCCTACTACCTGCTGTGCGGCCTGGCTTGCGCGGGGGTGGGCGCCCTGCTGATGCGCTGCAGTCGCTGGGCCCTGGGGCTGCAGGCGGTGGCGGTGCTGCTGGCGCTGGCCTGGGCCTGGCGCAGCGGCGGCGTGCTGCTGGCCGTGCTGCAGGCAGCGCCGCTGTGGATGGCGGGCCTGTGGCTGGCGGCGCCGGCGGTGCGCGAGCCCCTGCGCTGACGGCAGGGCGCGACGCGCGGCGGCGTTGAGCCATTTGTGCAAAAAAGTCAATGGTTTTGCAATCCAGAGCTTCTTTTTTGCCTATAACGATTGAAATATAGTCGGGCTTGGGCGGCTGCCGGCAAGGGCGGCCGGCATTTTTCCTGACGTTTCATCTGCCATGACTCAACGCATCCAGGCGGGCGCCCTGCGGGTGGCCCCCGAGCTTTTCGACTTCATCAACCGCGAGGTGCTGCCCGACGTCGGCGTGGACCAAGGCCGCTTCTGGAAGGGCTTTTCGTCCATCGTCACCGAGCTGGCGCCCAAGAACGCTGCCCTGCTGGCCGAGCGCGAGCGCCTGCAGGCCGAGCTGGACACCTGGCACCAGGCCAACCCCGGCCCCATCAAGGACATGCGCGCCTACCGCGCCTTCCTCGAAGGCATCGGCTACCTGGTGCCGGTGCCCGCCAAGGTGAAGGTCACCACCAAGAAGGTGGACGCCGAGCTGGCCGTGCAGGCCGGCCCGCAGCTGGTGGTGCCGATCCTGAACGCGCGCTACGCGCTAAACGCCGCCAACGCGCGCTGGGGCAGCCTGTACGACGCGCTGTACGGCACCGACGTGATCGCCGAAACCAGGGGCCTGGAAAAGGGCAAGGGCTACAACGCCAGGCGCGGTGCCAAGGTGATCGAGTGGGCGCGCCACATGCTGGACCGCACGGCACCGCTCAAGAAGGGCTCGCACCTCGACTCGGTGGCCTACCAGATCAAGGACGGCGAGCTCGTCGTCAAGCTGGCCGGCGGCAAGCGCAGCAAGCTGCTGGACAAGGCGCAACTGGTGGGCTACCAGGGGGATGCCAAGGCGCCCTCGTCGGTGCTGCTGGTGCACAACGGCCTGCACCTGGACATCCGCATCGACGCCCGCTCGCCCATTGGCAAGACCGACCCGGCGGGCGTGGCCGACGTGGTGGTCGAGGCGGCCGTCTCCACCATCCTGGACCTGGAAGACTCCATTGCCGCGGTGGACGCCGAGGACAAGGTGCTGGCCTATCGCAACTGGCTGGGCATCCTGCGCGGCACCCTGACCGAGAGCTTCGACAAGGGCGGGCATACCGTCACGCGCGGCCTCAACCCCGACCGCGTCTACGTCAAGCCCGCCGGCAAGGGCAACGTCAAGCTGCATGGGCGCTCGCTCATGTTCCTGCGCAACGTCGGCCATTTGATGACCAACCCGGCCATCCTGTACAAGGCCGCCGACGGCAGCGAAAAGGAAATCCCCGAAGGCATCCTGGACGCCGTCGTTACCACCACCATCGCGCTGCATGACCTGCAAGGCAAGGGCGCGGGCGGCATTCGCAACTCGCGCACCGGCAGCGTCTACATCGTCAAGCCCAAGATGCACGGCCCCGCCGAGGTGGCCTTTGCCAGCGAGCTGTTCGGCCGCGTCGAGCAGCTGCTGGGCCTGGCGGACAGCACCGTCAAGCTGGGCATCATGGACGAGGAGCGCCGCACCAGCGTCAACCTCAAGGCCTGCATCGCCGCTGCCAAGAGCCGCGTGGCCTTCATCAACACCGGTTTCCTGGACCGCACCGGCGACGAGATGCACAGCTGCATGCGCGCCGGCCCGGTGTACCGCAAGGGCGACATGAAGAGCAGCGCCTGGATTGCCGCGTATGAGCGCAGCAACGTGCTGGTGGGCCTGGCCTGCGGCCTGCGCGGCAAGGCGCAGATCGGCAAGGGCATGTGGGCCATGCCCGACCTGATGGCGGCCATGCTGCAGCAGAAGATCAACCACCCCAAGGCCGGCGCCAACACCGCCTGGGTGCCCAGCCCCACCGGCGCCACGCTGCACGCCATGCACTACCACCAGGTGCTGGTGAGCGACGTGCAGAAGCAGCTGGAGGCCGAACTGGAGCAGGCCGACATCACCGCCCTGCGCGACGATCTGCTCTATGGCCTGCTGAGCATCCCGGTGGTGCCCGAGGCCAAGTGGAGCGCCGCCGAGCGCCAGCAGGAGCTGGACAACAACTGCCAGGGCATCCTGGGCTACGTGGTGCGCTGGGTGGACCAGGGCGTGGGCTGCTCCAAGGTGCCCGACATCCACGGCGTGGGCCTGATGGAAGACCGCGCCACGCTGCGCATCAGCAGCCAGCACATCGCCAACTGGCTGCTGCACGGCGTGGTCAGCGAAGGCCAGGTGCGCGCCACACTGCAGCGTATGGCCGCCCTGGTGGACCAGCAGAACGCGGGCGATCCGCTGTACCGCAACATGCACGGCAACTTCGACAAGTCCCCCGCCTTCCAGGCCGCCAGCGACCTGATCTTCAAGGGCCTCACCCAGCCCAGCGGCTACACCGAGCCGCTGCTGCACGCCTGGCGGCAGCGGGTGAAAGCGGGGGCTTGAAGCGGCTTGCTCCCCCTGTCGCAGGGGGGAGTCGGGGCGAACGTGCCCCATTGAACACTATATAAAAGATAGCTTTCTGTGCTTATCAGATAAGCGCTACAGCCTGATTTGATGCATGAAAATGGCCGCCCGAGGTGGCGGCCCGATCAACCGCGCAGCCCCTGCTTCTGCTCGCGCCGCGACTTGCAGGCCACGCAGTGCAGGGTCATGGGCTCGATCTTCAGGCGCTCGAAGGCGATCGGCCGGCCGCATTCCACGCACAGGCCGTAGCTGCCCTCGGCCATGCGCTCCAGCGCCCGCTGGATGCGGGCCAGCTCGCCGGTGTCCAGCGTGGTCAACGCCGATTCGATCTCGCGCGCCTGGTTGGTCAGGCGCCCGTTCTCGTCCTGCGACACGCTGCCGGCGGTGTCCTCGGCCGGGGCCAGGTTGGCGCGGTCTTGCGCGATCTGGGCCTGCAGCTCGCCCTGGCGAGCCAGCAGCAGGCGGTGCAGTTCCTGCGATTGGACGGCGGTCAGGGCTTGGGTCATGGCGAATCTCCCGAGCAGGTCAATGCGGGCGCCCGGCAGGGCGCCCGCTCTGTCGCAGAATACCACCCACATGCCATTGCCGCCCGCCGTCGATCCTTCGCGCTGCCCCCTGTGCGGGGGTGACAACGCCTGCGCCATGCAGGCCCAGCGCGCCAGCGGCCAGCCGCAGCCGCCGTGCTGGTGCACGCGGGCGACGTTTGCGTCCGCCGTGCTCGCGCGCGTGCCGGCACCGGCGCGCGGCCGGGCGTGCATCTGCCACCGGTGCGCCCAGGCCGCGCCGCAGCCTTGAGCCCCGCGTGGGCCCAAAGACCCTGTCGTTGGAATAAACCGACACCACGGGCCTGGCCCCGGTGGCACCCTTGGCTCGGAGTTTTTAACCGACCAAGGACCACCCCATGCCCAAGACCCTGATCGAGCCGTTTCGCATCAAGAGTGTCGAGCCGATTCGCGTGACCACGCGCGCCGAGCGCGAGCAGATGCTGGCCGCCGCCCACCTCAACGTTTTCCTGCTGCGCGCCGAGGACGTGCTGATCGACTGGCTGACCGACTCAGGCACCGGCGCCATGTCGGCGCGCCAGTGGGGCGCCATCATGGAGGGCGACGAGAGCTACGCCGGCGCGCGCAGCTTTTATCGCCTGCAGAAAGTGGTGCAGGACATCACCGGCATGTCGCATTTCGTGCCCACGCACCAGGGCCGCGCCGCCGAGAAGGTGCTGTTTTCTGCCGTCTGCAAGGCCGGTGACCTGGTGCCCAACAACTGCCACTTCGACACCACGCGCGGCAACCTGGAATCCATGGGCGTGGAGGCGCTGGACCTGGTGGCCGCGGTCGGCCTGCAGCCGGCCACCCTTCATCCTTTCAAGGGCAACATCGACCTGGAGCGGCTGGAGGCCGTGCTGCGCCAGCACGGCGCGCGGATTCCGTTCGGCATGCTCACCGTCACCAACAACACCGGCGGCGGCCAGCCCGTGTCCATGGCCAACATCCGCGCCTGCGCCGCCCTGCTCAAGAAATACGGCAAGCCCTTCATCATGGACGTGTGCCGCTTTGCCGAGAACGCCATGTTCATCAAGATGCGCGAGCCGGGCTATGAAAACACCGCCGTGCGCGACATCGCCCGCGAGATGTTCAGCTACGCCGACGGCGCCACCATGAGCGCCAAGAAGGACGGCATGGTCAACATCGGCGGCTTCATCGTGCTGCGCTCGGACGAATGGCTGGACGCGGTGCGCAGCGACCTGATCATGATGGAGGGCTTTCCCACCTACGGCGGCATGGCCGGGCGCGACCTGGAGGCGTTGGCCGTGGGGCTGCAGGAGGGGTTGGACGAGGACTACCTGCGCTACCGCCTGCGCACCGCCGAGTACCTGGGCGAAAAGCTCGAGGCTGCGGGCGTCGGCTTCGTCAAGCCCACGGGCGGGCACGCCGTCTACATCGACGCCAGGACCGTGCTGCCCGACATGCCGGTGGCGCACTACCCGGCCTGGGCGCTGTGCAATGCGCTGTACCTGGAAGGCGGCATCCGCGGCGTGGAGATCGGCTCGGTGATGTTCGGCAGGCGCGGCGACGACGGCGTGGAGCACTTCCACAGCATGGAGTTGGTGCGCCTGGCCTTTCCACGACGCATGTACACGCAAAGCCACTTCGACTACGCGGCCGAGGTGATTGCCGAGGTGAAAGAGAAGGCCGCCCACATTCGCGGCGTGAAGATCATCAAGCAGCCGAAATTTCTGCGCCATTTCACCGCGCATTTCGACTGGGTTTGACGCCGCCGTTGCATACTGGCGCCCATGTGCCAGCTGCTCGGGATGAACTGCAACACGCCCACCGACGTGACGTTCAGCTTTGCCGGCTTTGCCCAGCGCGGCGGGCGCACCGACCACCACGCCGACGGCTGGGGCATCGCGTTTTTCGAGGGGCGCGGGGCGCGGGTGTTTCTGGACCCGGGCGCGGCGGCCGATTCGCCCATTGCCGAGCTGATCCGGCGCTATCCGATCAAGAGCAAGAACGTCATCGCCCACATCCGCAAGGCCACGGTGGGCCGGGTGCTGCTGGAAAACTGCCACCCCTTCGTGCGCGAGCTGTGGGGCCGCACCTGGGTGTTTGCCCACAACGGCGACCTGAAGGACTACCACCCGCGCCTGCACGGCCACTTTCACCCCGTGGGCGACACCGACAGCGAGCGCGCCTTTTGCTGGCTGATGCAGGAGCTGGCCAAGTCGCACGCCAGCCTGCCGCCGGTCGACGAGCTGACGCGCACCCTGGCCGAACTGCTGCCCCAGGTGGCGCGCCACGGCACGTTCAACCTGCTGCTGTCCAACGGCCAGGCGCTGTGGGCCCATGGCTCCACCAGGCTGTGCTACATCGTGCGCCAGCACCCCTTTGCCCGCGCTCGGCTGCAGGACGAGGACCTGGCCATCAACTTCGCCGAGCACACCACGCCCCGCGACCGCGTGGCCGTGGTCGCCACCACGCCGCTGACCTGCGACGAGGCCTGGACGCCGTTTGCGCCGGGGGAGTTGAAGGTGTTCGTGGACGGGGCGCCCGCGCGGGTATGAACAAAGTGCAAATTTTGTTACGATGACACTCATCTCGAAACAAGCCGGAGGAGAAACATGAAAAGTGTCATCCAGGCCTTGGTCCGCGGCCTAGTCGTGCTGGCGCCCTTGTGGCTGAGTGCCTGCATCGACGTCACCAGCGTCCAGCAGCCGGCCAGCGGCCAGGTCAACGTGCCGTTCAACGTGCAGATCAATGCCACGTCCACGTCCGCGTGCGAGGTGGCCAGCAGCTGCACCCCCTACGTATCGGTCAGTCTGCCGGCTGGTTGGACCGTGGAGTCCTGCACATATGCGGGAGGAGTGTCCGGCACCTGTTCCGCCAGCGCCGCCTCCACGCCCGGCATCGCGCCGACGGCGCCCGCCAATGCGTGGCAGACGTTCGCGGGCGTGATCATCATGCCCGCTGTCGAACTGCCGGTGGGCACCACCGCCACGGTCACGCTGCGGATTCGTCCCACCACGCTGGGCGCTGCCACGCTGGATTACGTGCTGGGGGCTGACAAGAACGGACTTTTCACGTGGGGTACGGCCTCGATGGCCCACCCGATCACCATCCAGGCCGCCGCGGTCACAGGCGTGCCAACCTTGACGACCTACGGCTATGTCCTGATGGCCCTGGGTCTCGCGGCGATGGCGCTGCGACAGCGACGCAAGTCGCAGGGCGGCTGACGTCGGCCATGGGTTGCCCGTTGAAGCGGGGTTCGCTATAAAAGTCGAACTGCTTGCGCTTGATGGATAAGCGCCAGGGCCCGATCCCATCCAAAAATCGTTTCGCCTTGGGCAGGCTGCTGGCCCTCACCCCAACCCTCTCCCAGGGGGAGAGGGGGTCAAGGCCGGAGCGGCGCGCACCGTGCTCTCGCGCAGCGCCCGCCGCACTCGCGGCGGTTCCGCGCCGATGTGAAACGCCAGCTTGCGCTCGCGCAGCGCCACGTCGGTGGCGGTCACACGCTCGAAGCGGCGCAGGTGCTCGGTCCACGAGGCGTCCTCGATCACCTCGATGAAGCGCCCGGGCTCGTTGATGTCCGACAGCAGCTCCCAGGCCACGGCGCCCACGCGCAGGCGCGAGCGGCGGCTTTCTTCCATCAGTGCGCGAAAGGCGTCGGCCCGGGCCGGGTCGATCTGGTATTCCACCGTGACGACCACGCGGCCCTCGGGTGGCGGCGTATCGACTTGGGGCAGGGGCCAGGGGCCGGCCGGCGTGGGGTCGTCGATCACGCCGCGGTCGGGCATGCGCCAGGTGGCCAGCAGCATGGTGAGGATGCCGCTCACCGCGCCGATGCCCAGCGTCAGCGGCACGCTGGTCCAGGTGGCCACCTGGCCCCACACCGCCGCGCCCGAGGCGGTGGCGCCCATGATGGCCATCTGGTACATCGACATGCCGCGCGCGCGCACCCAGTCGGGCAGGCTGATCTGCGCCGACACGCTGAGCGAGTTGGCCGTGGTGAGCCACGCCGCGCCGCACAGCAGCATGGCGGGCACGGCCAGCCACAGGCTGCGGGTGACGGCCATCAGCGCCATCATCGCCGCCTGCGTGACGGCACCGGCCAGCACCAGGCGGTCGCGCGCAAAGGCGCGGCGCAGTTGCGGCAGCACGAAGGTGGAGGCGATGGCGCCGGCGCCCATGGCCGCCAGCAGAAAGGTGAAGGTGCCGGCGTTGCCGCCTTCGACCTCGCGCGCCACCAGCGGCAGCAGCGCGATCAGCGCGGTGGAGTGGAAGAAGAACAGCGCGATGCGCAGCAGCACGCCCTTGAGGTGATACGACTGCATCACGTATTGCAGGCCCACGCGCATGGCGCCGCGCAGGCTCTCGCGCCCCAGCGGGTGCGGCGTGTGCGGGCGCCGCCAGCGCGAGATGACCACCGCCGCGCCCACCGACAGCACGGCGTTGAGGCCGAACACCCAGGCGCTGCCCAGGCTGGCGATCAGCGCGCCGGCAATCAGGGGCCCGCCGATGCGCGCCGCGTTCATCGACGCGCCGTTGAGCGCCAGCGCGGCCGGCAGCTGCGGGCGCGGCACCAGCTCGGGCACGATGGCAGAGAACACCGGCCAGCGCAGCGCCAGCCCCACGCCGTTGAAGAACAGCAGCAACAGCAGCAGCGGCGGCGTGAGCACCCCGGAAAACGCCGCCAGCGCCAGCAGCGCGCCCACCACCGCCACCCACAGCTGGGTGAACAGCAAAAAGTGCTTGCGGTTCAGGATGTCGGCCAGCGCGCCGGAGGGCAGGCCCAGCAGGAACACCGGCAGCGTGGCAGCGGTCTGCACCAGCGCCACCCAGTTGGGCTGCGACGTGAGCGTGGTCATCAGCCAGGCCGCCGCCACGTCGTTCATCCACATGCACAGGTTGGCTATCAGCCAGGTGCTCCACAGCAGGCTGAACACGCGGTGGCGAAACGGCGCCAGCGGACCCAGGTCCTCGTCGGCAATCGGTGCGGCGCTCGGATGCGGCTGGGACTCGGGCATGGCCCCGCGATGATAGTCGGGATGGGCCCGCAGCGTGGGCGATGCACCGCCTTGAATGCTACGTTAATAATAGCTTATTGCGCTTGTTGCAAGCGGGCTACAGCCCGATTTGGCTTGAAATCGTGCGCGGCGATTCAATGGGCTGGCGCCGACACCGGGGGGCGCTTGCGGGCCGGCGCCGGGCTGCCGTCGCGCCAGCGCCGGGCCCAGCGCTCGATGCTGTAGTAGGACAGGGCCGCCAGCGCCAGCGAAATGGTGCCGCCCAGCAGCACCACCCACGGCCAGGGCAGATCGGCGCGCAAGTAACGCACCACCGGGTAGTGCCACAGGTACACGCCGTAGGACAGCTGCCCCAGCTTGACCAGGGCGGGCGCGCTCAGCATCTGCCAGATCACGCCGCGCTGGCGCTGCACGGCCACCAGAACCACCACGGCCGCGCCCTCGACGGCGGGCATGCCCCAGGAGAGCGCGTCGCTGCTGTCCCAACCCAGACCCATCAGCAGCGGCACCGCCAGCGGCAGCCACAGCGCGTGGTGCAGGTGGCGGTGGGCGCGGGCGATGAATTCGGGCTGCTCGTGCAGCAGCGCGGCCAGCAGCGAGCCGGCCAGCAGGCCCGTGGCGCGCGTGTCGAAGCGGAAGAACACCTGGTAGAAGGCCTGGTCCCAGGACACGCACAGCAGGCGCCACGCCGTGGCCAGCAGCCACAGCACGGCGATGGCGCGCCACACGTGGCCGCGCCTGCAGCGCGCCACCAGCAGCGCCAGGAGCGGCGGCCAGATCAGGTAGAAGTGCTCTTCCACCGACAGCGACCACATGTGCAGCAGGCTGGCCGGCTGGTCGAAGAAGGCGATGCCGTAGTCGGCCAGGTACAGCGCCGACACCAGGGCGTCGCTCAGGGCGTCGTTGGCGCCCGGCCACAGCAGCGGCGCCACCGCCACGTAAACGGCCAGAAACAGCAGCAGCGCCGGCATCAGGCGCAGCAGGCGGCGGCGGTAAAAGCGCCAGTAGTCCAGCCGGCCCTCGGTCTGCAGCTCGATCAGCAGCAGCGAGGTGATCAGGTAGCCGCTGAGCACGAAGAACAGGTCGACGCCGAAGAACGCGCCGTCGAACAGCGGCACGTGCGCGTGCGACAGGATCACCAGCGCGATGGCCACGCCCCGCAAGCCATCCAGCGCCGGGTTGTAGCGCAAGCCGATACCGCCAGCCGTCATGATTGTCTGTTCCTGCATGCCCGGCCCGCGCAGTGGGTGCAGACCGAAAGGCGCGCAGTATGCGGGATAACCCGGAGTGCGGCGTTACAAGGCGTAGAGGCTGCGCCTCAGCACCCAGATTGCGCGAGGCGCTACAAATTTGAACAGCTCGGGGGACTCAGGCAGCTGCCACGCGGCGCTCCAGTGCGTCGACAAACAGCGCCGGCACGTCGCAGCCGGTCTGCTCGTGGATCTCCTGGAAGCAGGTCGGGCTGGTGACGTTGATCTCGGTCACGTGCGTGCCGATGATGTCCAGCCCGATCAGGAGCAGCCCGCGCGGGGCCAGCACGGCGCCGATGGCGCGCGCCGTGGCGCGGTCGCTGTCGGTGATGGGCTGGGCCACGCCTTTGCCGCCGGCCGCCAGGTTGCCGCGCACCTCGCTGCCTTGAGGGATGCGCGCCAGCACGAAGGGCACGGGCTCGCCGTCGATGATCAGCACGCGCTTGTCGCCGGCGCTGATCTCGGGCAGAAAGCGCTGCACCATCACCGTCTGCGCGCCATCCTGGTTCAGCGTTTCGATGATCGAACCCAGGTTGAGCGCGTCGGGCTTGACGCGGAAGATGCCCATGCCGCCCATGCCGTCCAGGGGCTTCAAGATGATGTCGCCGTGCTGGGCGTGAAAGCGGCGGATCTCGTCGCTTGACCGCGTGACCAGGGTCGGGCCGATGAACTGCGGCCACTCCATGATGGCCAGCTTTTCGGGGTGGTTGCGCAGCGCCGCCGGCTTGTTGACCACGCACGCGCCCTCACGTTCGGCCTGCTCCAGCAGGTGGGTGGCGTAGATGTATTCGGCGTCGAAGGGTGGGTCCTTGCGCATCAGCACGGCGCCGAAGTCCCTGAGCGCCACGTCCTCAGTCGCCTCTTCGGTGAACCACTCTGGCGTCCGCCCGGTGAGCGTGATCGGGCGCACCCGCGCGCGCACCACGCTCCCGGACTGCCAGTGCACATCCTGCGGCCCGCAGGCCGCGATGCGGTGGCCGCGCCGCTGGGCCTCGCGCATCATCGAGAAGGTGGTGTCCTTGTAGGTCTTGAAGTGTTCCAGCGGGTCGGCGATGAACAGCAGGTTCATGAAGAGCTTTCGTAGGGCGTCGGGTCAAATCTTGCCTCAACGCGGCCGGGCCTGCGCGGCGCCGGGCTTTCGCCGTGCCTGCGTGACCAGCAGCGCCACGCTGCCAGCCACCACCCCCCAGAAGGCCGAGCCGATGCCGGCAATCGTCACGCCCGAGAGCGTGACCAAAAAGGTGATGACCGCCGCCTCGCGGTGCGTCTCGTCCTGCACGGCCGTTTGCAACCCCGAGCCGATGGTGCCCAGCAGCGCCAGCCCGGCAATGGCGGCCACCAGCTCTTTTGGAAAGGCCGTCAGCAGGCCGGCCACGGCGGCGCCAAACAGGCCGATCAGCACATAGATCACGCCGTTGACCACCGCCGCGGTGTAGCGGCGCGCCGGGTCGGGGTGCGCCTCGGGGCCCATGCAGATGGCGGCGGTGATGGCCGCCAGGTTGAGCGCATAGCCGCCAAAGGGCGCCAGCACCAGCGTGGCCAGGCCGGTCAGGCTGATCAGGCGGCTCACGGGCAACTGATAGCCCGTGGCGCGCATCACCGCCACGCCGGGCAGGTTTTGCGAGGCCATGGTCACCACGAACAGCGGCAGCGCCACGCTGACGGCCGCCTGCCAGCTGAACACCGGCGTGGTCCATACCGGCTGCGCCCAGTCCCAGTGCACCGCCGTCCAGCGGATCGTGCCCTGCCAGGCGGCAAATGCAATCGACACCGCCAGCGTGATCGGCACCGTGTAGCGCGGCCACCAGCGCCGCGCCAGCAGGTAGGCGCCCAGCATCACCAGCACCAGCGGCAGGGCGGTGCGCGCCGCGCCGAAGGCCGCCATGCCGAAGTGCGCCAGCACGCCTGCCAGCAGGGCCGAGGCAATCGCCATCGGGATACGGTTCATCACGCGCTCGAACCAGCCCGTCACCCCGCACAGCAGGATCAGCGCTGCGCAGACCATGAAGGCACCCGTGGCCTGGCCCAGGTCAAAGCCCAGGCCCGCGCTGGCCAGCACCGCCGCGCCCGGCGTGCTCCAGGCGATCATCACCGGCTGGCGCAGGATCAGCGAGGGAATGGCGCTGGTCAGCCCCATGCCCAGGCCCAGCGCCCACATCCACGAGCTGATGACCTCCTGCGAAGCGCCAAAGGCCTGCGCCGCCTGGAACACCAGCGCCACCGAGCTGGTAAAGCCCACCAGCACCGCCACGAAGCCGGCGCTGGCGGCCGACAGGCTCAGGTCCTTGAAAAACGACATCGGGGTGAATGTGGATGGCGCGGGTGGGGCGACCTGGGCCGGGTTGGTACGGACGCGGCGCTCAACGGCCTTCGGCATCCAGCAGCGGCTGGAGATGCTGGAAATGGGCCAAGTTCTGCAGCAGTGTCGTCTTCAGCAATTGAGGGCTGCCGCCGACGGCGGTCATCTCAAACGTTGCCAGCGCGTCTTGCACTTGCGTGAGATGCAGGATCGCGTTGATGTCTGCGTTCCACCGGGCAATGGCGTCGTCCGACGCCGCTCCCGGCGCGTAGATCCCCATGTAGGACTTCAGCTCGATATCGGGCCAAGTCGCGCTGATGAGCGGCAGTTGCGCGTATGCGTGTCCCGTGCTCGCGTGGCTGGTGATTGCCAGAGGC
The DNA here is from genome assembly GCA_041396485.1 of Burkholderiaceae bacterium. Lineage (GTDB taxonomy): Bacteria > Pseudomonadota > Gammaproteobacteria > Burkholderiales > Burkholderiaceae_C > Ottowia. The sequence continues at coordinate 66,591 of JAWKYM010000005.1, forward strand.
TTGATTCGGTTGCTGGCGATGTGGGGTCGTGCATCATTGGTTGGTACGACGCCGATGTCGATGTGCCCACCCAAGAGGTCCGTCACCACTTTGGCGATGCCATTGAATGGGACGGCGGTCACGTTGTCACCCAGGTGGCCGCGCAATTGCAGGCACGCCAGGAACATCTGACCGAGTCCTGCACCACAATTCAAGGTGTGACCTTGTTCGATGTATCGGATCAGATCTGCGGGCCGGGCGACCGGCAGGTCGGGCCGCGCCACCAACATGACATCCATGTCGACGGCCCGGATCACCGGCTTGAGGTCTTTCAGGGGATCGAACCGGAATTTCCTCTGTACGACGCCGAGCGCGAGAACGCTCGATGTGATTAGCAGCGTTCGCTCGGGCGGACGGGCGCCGATGACGTGCTCGGTGGCGATGGCTGAATCGGCACCTGGACGATTCTCCACCATCACGGGTTCGTTTCTGAGCATCGAAAGCTGTTGCGCCAGCAATCGGGCCAGTCGGTCTTGCGGGCCACCCGGGGGTGAAGGCACGACGATGCGCAGTGGTGACTGGGCCCATGCGCTGGGCAGCAGCGAAGCCAGGCCGGCGCCCACCAGTATCGTGCGCCGACAGACGTCCGGGTCGAGGTGCTTGTTCATCGCTTCAGCCATTTCTGCTCGCGAGCGCAGCGGCCATCGATCGTTGAAGTTCGTCAACCATGACTTTGCCGCCACTGTTTCTGGGCAATGCCGACGAGAACGCGACTGCGGACGGAACATATTCCGCGCCCAGGTCCGACGCACATGCGTTCCTGATCTGTTGTGTCAGCTGATCTTTGTCGACCGCGAATCTCGGCACGACAACCGCCGTCAGGACCGATCTCGCCATGTCGTTCGGACTTGCCGCGATGACGGCGCACTCCAATATGGCCGGGATTCGATTGAGCAGGCGCTCGATCAGCAGAGGATTGATCTTGTTGCCACCCATGTTGATCAGGCTGCTGAAGCGCCCGGACATCCGGATGCGGCCTGCGGTGTCCACTGCACCGATGTCGCCCGGGTGGAACCAGCCGTCGCGGAAGCTTTGCGCCGTGGCCTGCGGATCGCGAAAATACTCGCGTGCCATCGAGGGGCTTTTGATCCGCAGCAATCCTTCCTGTCCGGCCGGCAGCACGTGTCCATGGTCATCCAGAGCTTCCATGCAAACCCAGGGCAGCAGGACGCTGCTGATGCTGGGGTCACCCATGATGGTGGCCGCGTCCACGAAGCCAGTTTGGGATGCTTCGGTGGAGCCCAACTGAACCTGGACGTTCGGGCCCAGGCGAGTCATCATCCACTGGAGTTGAGCCACTGGAATTTCGCTACCGGTTACGGTGATGGCCGCAGCCGTCGGTGCATGCAGGCGGGCTCGTTGCGGATGGTGCCGCTCAGACTCAATCAGCAATGGAATGACCCCCGTACCCGTCACGATCCGGGTTGGGCGATCGCGATTGACTACATCGAAGAATCCGACGGGGTCACGCCCGCTCGCGATGATGAGCGCATTGCCAGTGCTCAAGGTCCTGATCATCAGCGTCTTGGCAAGCGACGTTTCCAGGTTGATCGCCAAATAGATTCGACCGGACTCCTTGAGCCAGAGTTTCTGGTCGAGGCCGAGGCGATTGAAGAATTCGGCGTGAGTCAGTGCGACGCTCTTCTTGATGCCGGTGGTGCCTGAAGTGGTGCTGATCAGGCAAATGTCGTCGCTGGCATCGTGGTGCGCGTCGATGGCCGCCATCGATTCCATTGGCCCGACCGATGGATCCGCAGTCACGTCCTTCAGCAGCAGGCTGGTGAAGGACGGTAGCGTCGGATCTGGCGTGCACCAGCCGGGTACCGAGGAATGGACGATGTACGCCACTTCATGGCGTTTCATCAACGCATTTCTTTCCGCCAACGAGTAGGTGCTGCGAACAATGGACACGGAGGCGCCCATGCGCAGCAGCGCCAAAATGACTACGATCGCTGCCGCATTCAAGTCCACATCGAGTGCCACGTGCTGATGGCGTTGAACTCCTGCCGCACGCAGGTGCTCCATCGACGCGACCACGCGATGCAGCAACTGGCGATAGGTCGTCTCTTCGCCGTTTTCGATGAGTGCCAGCGCATCAGGCCGGTAGACACACTGTCGGACAATCGGGTCGGTGATGTTCATGGATGAGCTCGCAGGTCCGGGCAGGAGAGGGCACCACCAGCCTTTTCTGCAGACCCTTCGAGGCGCCTTTGATTTTTGAAGATCGGCGGGTGAATTGGCTGGGAGGCGGCCCAGTTCGCTTGATCGCGAATCGGGCAGCGACAGGTGAAACTCCGCCGAGGCGACTGTGGCACGAGGCCATGGCCAGATAGGCGGGTGCGTCGCAACGGGCTCGGAGGCAAGGGCGGTGACACGATGGCGTGGCAGCTTGAAGGGATTTTCAAAGCTTACAGGAGATGATGCGGCGTGGCGAGCCACACGTGAGCAACGAAAATGGGCAGCCCGTCTGCTGCACCAGAATCTCCACCCATGACCTTCCCCTCAGCCACCCCCCTGGCCGGCCTGCGCGTGATCGAGATGGGCCAGCTCATCGCCGGCCCCTTTGCCGGCAAGACGCTGGGCGACTTTGGCGCCGAGGTGATCAAGATCGAGCCGCCGGGCGCGGGCGACCCGCTGCGCAACTGGCGCCTGCTGCAGCACGGCACCTCGGTGTGGTGGCAGGTGCAGGCGCGCAACAAGCGCTCGCTGGCGCTGGACTTGCGCCAGGCCGAGGGGCAGGACATCGCGCGCCGGCTGATTGCCGAGGCCGACGTGCTGATCGAGAACTTCAAGCCCGGCACGCTGGAGGGCTGGGGCCTGGCGCCCGAGCAACTGCATGCGCTCAATCCGGGCCTGATCATGCTGCGCATCTCGGGCTACGGGCAAACGGGGCCGTACCGCGACCGGCCGGGCTTTGGCGTGGTGGGCGAGGCCATGGGCGGCCTGCGCCATCTGACGGCCGAGCCGGGCCGCGTGCCGGTGCGCGTGGGGGTGTCGATCGGCGACACGCTGGCGGCGCTGCACGGCGTGATCGGCGTGCTGCTGGCGCTGCACCACCGCCGGGCGCACGGCGGCGCGGGCCAGGTGATCGACGTGGCGCTGCACGGGCGGTGTTCAACTGCATGGAAAGCCTGATCCCCGAGTACAGCGCCTTCGGCGCGGTGCGCGAAGCCCCGCCGGCAGCGCGCTGCCGGGTATCGCGCCCAGCAACGCCTACCCCTGCCATCAGGACAGCCAGGTGCTGGTGGCGGGCAATGGCGACAGCATCTTCAAGCGGCTGATGCAGGCCATCGGTCGCGCCGATCTGGGCGCCGCGCCCGACCTGGCCGACAACGCCGGCCGCGTGGCGCGCGTGGCCGAGATCGACGCGGCCATCGGCCAATGGACCCGGCAGCGCAGCGTGCAGGCCGTGCTGGATACCCTGACCGCCGCGCGCGTGCCGGCCGGCAAGGTCTACACCGCGCGCGACATCGCGGAAGACCCGCACTACCGGGCGCGCGAGATGCTGCTGGTGCAAGCCACGCGCGACGGCGAGAACGTGACGGTGCCGGGCATCGTGCCCAAGCTGTCGGCCACGCCCGGTGGCGTGCGCACCAGCGCGCCGCACCTGGGTGAAGACAGCGACGCGGTGTTGCGCGAGCTGGGCTTGAGCGCGGAGCAGATCGCCGCGCTGCGCCAGCGCGGAATCGTTCAGTGAGCGGGCGACAGTGGCGACTCGATTGCTATCAAAAAGAGAGCTGTTTGCGCTTTCTGGGCGCGGGTCAACGGCCGATTTGACTTAGATCTCAACCTTGCCGCCCAGCTCGACCACCGCGTTGTTGGGCAGGTTGAGGTACTCGGCCGCCTGGGTGGCGGTGTGGTGCATGTAGGCAAACAGCTTTTCGCGCCAGGGCATCAGGCCGGTGCCCACGGTGGGCGTGACGATGTGGCGCGACAGGAAGTAGCTGGTGCTCATCGGGTTGAGCTTGACGCCGCGCCCGGCCAGCAGCGCCAGGGCCTTGGGCAGGTCGGGGTCGTTCTTGAAGCCGTAGTGCAGCACGATCTGCCAGCAGTCGTGGCCCAGGGACGCGACCTCCAGGCGCTTTTCCATGCCGATCCACGGGATCTCGTGCTGGTGCACGCTGACGAACAGATTCTGCTCGTGCAGCACCTTGTTGTGCTTGAGGTTGTGCAGCAGCGCGTTGGGCACCATGCCGGGGTCGGAGGTCAGGAACACGGCCGTGCCGTCCACCCGCGTGGGCGGCGCCTCGAACAGCGAGGCCAGGAATTCCTTCAGGTCCAGCGCCGTGTCCTGCAGCGCCTGGTGCAGCAGTGCGCGGCCGTCGCGCCAGGTCACCATCAGCACGAAGATGGCGCCCGCAATGGCCAGCGGAAACCAGCCGCCATGCACCAGCTTGAGCAGGTTGGAGCTCCAGAACAGCAGATCGACCACCAGGAAGAAGCCCGTGGCCGCCAGCGTGAGCGTCAGCGACAGCTTCCACGCGTAGCGCACGACGAAGAAGGTCAGCACCGTGGTGATCAGCATGTCGGTGGTGACGGCAATGCCGTAGGCCGCGGCCAGGTTGCCCGACGAGCGGAACATGCCGATGGCCAGCACGATGGTCACGAACAGGCCCCAGTTGACCAGCGGCATGTAGATCTGCCCCATGTCGCGCACGCTGGTGTGCTGGATCGTCAGGTGCGGCAAAAAGCCCAGCTGGATCACCTGCTTGGTGACGCTGAAGGCGCCCGAGATCAGCGCCTGCGAGGCGATCACGGCCGCCGCCGTGGCCAGGCCCACCAGCGGCAGCGTGGCCCAGTCGGGCGCCATGTGGAAGAACGGATTCTTGACCGCCGCGCTGCCCTCGGCCAGCAGCAGGGCGCCCTGGCCGAAGTAGTTGAGCACCAGTGCCGGCATGGCGATGGTGAACCAGGCCAGGCGGATGGGACGCTTGCCGAAGTGGCCCATGTCGGCGTACAGCGCCTCGCAGCCCGTCACGCACAGCACCACGGCGCCCAGGGTGATGAAGGTGACGCCGGGATGCTGGGCGGCGAAGGCCAGCGCGTAGTGCGGCGACAGGGCCCACAGGATGCGCGGGTTGTGCGCGATCTGCAGCACGCCCAGCAGGGCGATGACGACAAACCACAGCAGCATCACTGGTCCGAAGAAGCGGCCGATGCCCGCCGTGCCCTTCTTCTGCACCAGAAACAGCGCAAACAGGACGACCAGCGTGAGCGGGATGACGTATTCGGCGAAGGTGGGCGAGACCACCTCCAGGCCTTCCATGGCACCCAGCGTGGTGATGGCGGGCGTGATGACGCCGTCGCCATAAAACAGGCAGGTGCCGAAGATGCCCACCATCAGCATGCCGCGGCGCAGCAGCGGTTTGTCGGCCACCGCGCTGGAGGCCAGGGTCAGCATGGCCACCAGGCCGCCCTCGCCGTTGTTGTCGGCGCGCAGCACCAGCACCACGTACTTGATGGAGACGATGACCGTGAGCGTCCAGAAGATCAGCGACAGCGCGCCATAGACGTTGTTGTGCGTGAACTGCACGTGGCCGGCGCCGAAGATCTCCTTGACGGTGTAGAGCACGCTGGTGCCGATGTCGCCAAACACCACGCCAATGGCGCCGATCATCAACGTGGGCAGCGAGGTCTTGGATTCGGCCATGGGCGATCGGGCGGGGGGGCGGTTCATTGTGCGCCGACTGGGTCGGCGCGCCAAACGGGGCGAAGCGCACCGGTGGCGCCGGCGTCTTGTCAGGCCGCGTCCACCAGCTCGGGGTCGGTGGCCTCCAGCTCGTAGCTGGCGGCCACCATGGCCAGGCGCGCGATCACGCCGTACATGTAGAAGCGGTTGGGCGCGCGCGCCTCGCCCTTGGCGCCGGGGCGCGGCAGGTGCGCGTTGCCGGCAAAGGGCAGGGGCACGAAGCGCGTGCCCGGCGCGCTCAGGCTGTCGTCGCTGCCGCGCTCGGCATGGATGCGGTAGAAGCCCCCCACCACGTAGCGGTCGATCATGTAGACCACCGGCTCGGCCACCGCCTCGTGAATGCGCTCGCCGGTCAGCACCCCCTCCTGGATGATGACCTCGCCCGTCGGCACGGGCACGCCGCCGGCCTTGGGCGCCTTGGCGCCGATGTCGGCCAGGTCCTTCACGTCGCGCACCGTCATGATGCCCATGCCGCCCGGGCCGTGGTCGGCCTTGACGACGACGAAGGGCTTCTCGCCGATGCCGTACTCCTTGTACTTGCGCCGAATCTTGGCCAGCAGCGCGTCCACGTGCGTGCGCAGGCATTCGCCGCCATAGGCCTCGTGGATGTCGATCTCGCCGCAGGTGGCGAACAGCGGGTTGATCAGCCAGGGGTCGATGCCCACCAGCTTGCCGAAGCGCTTGCTCACGTCCTCGTAGCACTGGAAGTGCCGGCTCTTGCGCCGCACTGTCCAGCCGGCCTGCAGCGGCGGCAGCAGGTACTGCTCGTGCAGGTCTTCCAGGATCCCCGGCGCGCCTTCGGGCAGGTCGTTGTTGAGCAGGATGGTGCAGGGGTCGAAGTGCTTCAGGCCCAGGCGGAAGCGCTGGCGCTGCGCCGGCTCCAGCGTCAGCTTCTGGCCGTCGGGCAGGGTGATGGTGCTGGCGCGCTTGACCAGCGGATCGACCGAGCCCAGGCGCACGTTCAGCCCCGCCATGCCGAAGATCTCGGCCAGGCGCGCCAGGCTGGCCAGATAGAAGCTGGACAGCTTGCCGCTTTCGGGCACGATCAGCAGGTTGTGGGCCTCGGGGCAGATCTTCTCGATCGCCGCCTGCGCCGCCTGCACCGCCAGCGGCAGCGTGTCGGGCGAGAGGTTGTGCCAGCCGTCGGGATACAGGCTGGTGTCCACCGGCGCCAGCTTGAAGCCGGCGTTGCGGATGTCCACCGCGCAGTACAGCGGCGGCGTGTGCTCCATCCATTCCAGGCGAAACCAGCGCTCGATCACCGGCGTGGCATCGAGCAGGCGCTGCTCCAGCTCGGTGATGGGGCCGTTGAGGGCGGTGATGAGGTGGGGAACCATGGGCGGCGCAGTGGTTGGATGCTCCGCAGTGTAAAGGGGAAGCGGCGTGTGGCGGCCGTCAGGCTGGAAGCACCGCCCGGGCACCGCAGCCGATGGCGCCCGCGCCGTTGCCGCAGGACCGGGCGGGCTCCCGGCGCTTGCGCAGACGCCATGGCCCGGCGCTTACTGGGTCAGCTCAAGGTAACGCTGATGGCCCGGAAACAGCCGCCCCAGCATGAAGGCTGGCAGCCGGTACTGCGGCAAGACGTGCGACACGTTGCTGCCATGCAACTGGTGCAGAACCAGCCCCTCTTCGTCGCGCAGCAGCTGCAACCTGCCACCGCCTTGCACGAAGGCGTCGAGCATCGGGTAGTCGCCGCCGAAGGACACTTCCTTGAACGGGTACTTCAGCCCCACGTGACGCTTGTGGAAATAGCTGAAGCCAAAGCCCAGCAGGGACGAGCGCTGGAACTGCCGGGGATCGTGCTGGCCCATGGCAACCGGTTGCAGGCCGGCACCGCTTTGGCGATAGAAGGCCGGCTCCAGCGTGTTCGTGTCCCAGTACGTCAGCAGGCGCGGGGCGATGGAGAAGTTGAACCAGGCGCTCAGCTTGACGAAGTCGGCGTCGCCCGCCTGCGCGAGCATGTGCGCGATGTAGTGGTCGGCATAGTAGTCATCGTCGTCAAAGTGGCAGATCCACTCGCCCTGGGCCTGCTCGATCAGGCGGTTGCGCTTGCCGCCGATGCTCAGGCGCTCGCGCGTGTGCGTGTAGTGCACGCGCGGGTCGTCGAGCCGGCTGAAAAACGGCGAGGGCTCATCGCTGTCGTCCAGCACCCGCAACTCGGTGTCGGGATGGGTTTGCCGTGCATAGACGTCGTAGATCGCGGGCATGAAGCGCTCGCGGTTGTAGGTGACGATGATGACGCTGACCTTCATGCCTTGAATTGGTGCCTGACGAAGTGGACGGAATCGGGAGCGCTCAGCCGCGCACCTCACCCTCGCCCAGCACCACCCATTTCAGCGAAGTCAGTCCCTCGATGCCGACCGGGCCGCGGGCGTGGAACTTGTCGGTGCTGATGCCGATCTCCGCGCCCAGGCCGTACTCAAAGCCGTCGGCAAAGCGCGTGCTGGCGTTGACCATCACGCTGGCCGAATCGACCTCGCGCAGAAAGCGCTGGGCGTGGCCGTGGCCGGTGGTCAGGATGGCGTCGGTGTGGTGGCTGCCGTAGTGGTTGATGTGGGCGATGGCCTCGTCCAGCCCCGCCACCACCTTGATGCTGATGATGGGCGCCAGGTATTCCTCGAACCAGTCGGATTCCTGGGCCGGCTTCAGGAATGCTTCGATATCGATAGCTGATTGTGCTTGACTGGCGGGCGCTGGAGCCTTGTTTTGCTTGAGAATCGCGAGCGCCTCGGCGTCGCAGCGCATCTCCACGCCCTTGGCCGCGAACACGGCGCCGATGCGCGGCAGAAAGGCCTGGGCCACGCCGCGCGCCACCAGCAGGCTCTCGGTGGCGTTGCACGGGCTGTACTTTTGCGTCTTGGCGTTGTCCACCACCGTCACGGCCAAATCCAGGTCGCAGGGCTCGTCCACGTAGCTGTGGCAGTTGCCGTCCAGGTGCTTGATGACGGGCACCCTGGCCTCGGCGGCGATGCGCTCGATCAGGCCCTTGCCGCCGCGCGGGATGATGACGTCGACATACTGCGGCATGGCAATCAGCTGGCCGACGGCGGCGCGGTCGGTGGTGGGCACCAGCTGAACCGCCGTGACCGGAAGGCCGGCGGCCGCCAGCGCCTGCTGCACCAGCGCGGCCAGCGCGGTGTTGGACTCGATCGCCTCGCTGCCGCCGCGCAGGATGGCCGCGTTGCCGCTCTTGATCGACAGGCTGGCGGCCTCGATGGTCACGTTGGGGCGGCTTTCGTAGATCATGCCGAACACGCCGATCGGCACGCGCATCTGTCCCACGCGGATGCCGCTGGGCTGCTGCTTGAGGCCCACGATGTCGCCAATGATGTCGGGCATGGCGGCGAGCTGCTCGCAGCCCTGGGCGCAGGTCTCGATGATGGGCGGCGTGAGCTTCAGGCGGTCCAGCAGGGGCGCGGCCAGGCCGGCTGCGCGGGCGCGCTGCAGGTCACCCTGGTTGGCGGACTCCAGCGCGGGCCCATGGGCGCGCAGCAGTCGCGCCAACTCGCGCAGGGCGGCGCTGCGGCGGGCGGTGGACGCGCGGGCCATGGCCTGCGCGGCCTGCCGCGCCTGCAGGCCCAGCGCATGCATGGTTTCGACGACGTTGGATGCGTTCATCCGGCCATTGTCCCAAAAAAGCGGCGCGGGCAGCGTCGCCCTGCCGGGATGCGGCGGCGCCACGCCAGTCATGGGCTAGGGTTGGTTTTTGTGCAAATTCGTCTCAATTTATCTGCTAATGGTATTAACATACAAAGCACATGATCTGCATCAAGCCATCGGTCGTTGCCGACCAGCGGCAGCTGCAGATTGATTGAATTTTTTATTGATTAGAAATCAAACAACTTGAAATAGTGATAACGATCCCCAGATAATCTTCATGGAACCAATCGACATGAGGAAACTGAGCTCCGATGCGCGGCAAGAGCGTCGCAGGCAGAACATCAAGCTGCGCCGCGCAGGCTGGAGCTATGAGGCCATCGGCGCCGATCTGGGGCTGTCGCGCACGGGCGTGTTCAACAGCTGCAAACGCTATGACGAAGAGCGGCGCCAAGGCCCTGGCCGACAAACCCTGCGGTCGTCCCGTGGGTGCACTGCGCGCCCTGAGCGAAGAGCAAGAGCGCGAAGTATACCTGATCGTCGACAACACGCCCGATCCAGCTCAAGATGGACTTTGCCCTGTGAGGCCGCCAGGCGGTTCAGGGCTCATCAAGCAGCGCTGCGGCGTGCTGCTGACAAGGCGTGGGGCTGTACCTGCGCCGCTGGGGCTTCACCCGCAAAAGCCCATCCAGCGCGCCTATGAGCAGCAGCCCGCGGCGGTGCGCCTGGCTCGATGAGCAATACCCCGCGATCGAGCAACGTGCCAAAGGCGAAGGCGCGCAAATTCACTGGGCCGACGAGACGGGCCTGCGCTCGGACGATGTGCGCGGGCGCAGCTGCGCCCCCATGGGCCAGACACCCGAGATACGCGTGAACCAGCGGCGAGAGGGCTTGTCGATCATCTCCAGCGTCACCAACCGCGGCAGGTGCGCTTCAAGGTCTTCGAAGGCGCCATGAACGCGGCGATCTTGATCGATTTCATGAAACGCCTGGTGCAAGACGCCCGCAAGGAGACAAGGCAGGCAAGGTGTTTCTGGTGCTGGACAACCTGAAGGTGCACCACGCCAAGCTGGTCAAGGCCTGGCTGGAGCAGAACAAGGCGGACATCGAGGTGTTCTACCTGCCCGGCAGCCCCGAGTTGAACCCCGACGAGATGCTCAATGCCAACCTCAAGGCAGCCATCTCTGGCCAAGGCGCCCAACCGCAAGAAGGGTCAGCTCAAGCAGGCGGCAATCGGGCATCTGAGGCACTTGCAGAAATCGCCCAAAAAGGTCAGGCAGTTCTTTCAGAAGGACAGTGTCAAATATGCCGCTTGATTCAAGTCGTTTGGTTTCGGATTGAATTTTTTAACCACCACAGGAATGACCGCATGGCCAATATCAAAACCTCCCTCGATGAACTGATGACCCTGGACGGCGCCATGTGCGCAGCCATCGTCGATTCCGCCAGCGGCATGATGCTGGGCTCGGTCGGCAGCGGCGTGGACCTGGAAGTGGCGGCTGCCGGCAACACCGAGGTGATGCGCGCCAAGGTCAAGACCATGCGCGCGCTGGGCCTGAACGACGTGATCGACGACATGCTGATCACGCTGGGCAAGCAGTACCACATTGTTCGCCCTTCCTCACGCAAGGAGGGCGTGTTCATCTATTGCGTGCTGGACAAGAGCCGGGCCAACCTGGCCATGGCCCGTCGCAAGGCGCAGGACGTGGACAAGGAACTGAGTTTCTGAGACCGGGCGCACGCCCTCAGAAAACCGAAACCCCGCGATGCGGGGTTTTTTGCTGGGGGGGCGGCGGGCGGCGCCGCGCAAAGGGCGTTCAGGGGCGCTTGTCGGTCGGCGACGCGCGGCGGTCCGTGTCATCCGCATCCCGTGCGGGCGCCCACTGCACGCCATGCTGCTGCAGGTACTCGCGGATCAGCTTGCGCACCACCTGCGAAGGCGTGACATCTTGCGCCGCGCACAGGGCTTCGAAGGCCCGCTTCTTGGCGGGGTCGATCAGCACCGTCAGGCGGGCGGTCTTCTGTTCGGTTGGGGTCATCTTCACTTGCGCGCGATTGTATCGGCCACCACCGGTGGGGTCTGCGCGGAGTGTGCCGGCGCGGGCCGGGGTCAGCGCGCCGGCGCGCAGGCGCCCGTCAGGCTTTGCGCCAAGCGGTGCAGCGCCTGCCAGGGATCCTGCGGCCAGCCGGGGTGCTGCAGGCCCTTGACGATGCCGTCCACGCGCCAGGCAGCGTCCAGCAAAGCGTCGAGCTGACGCTCGGTCAAAAGCGGCAGCACGCGCTCGAACAGGCGCTCGCGCAGGCCCCACACGCGCTCGCTGCGCAGCGCCATCGGCAGCGGCTTGCCGGCGGCCATGGCGTCCTTCACGCGCTTGAGCGCGCGGATGTCCTCGGCCAGCGCGTAGTGCGTCAGCACGGCGGCAACGCCCTCGGCCTGCAGGCCGTCGATCATGCGCTGCACGCGCTCGCGCCGGCCAGCCAGCACGGCCTCGGACAGCTTGAACACGTCGTAGCGCGCCACGTTGGTGACGGCCGCCTCCACCTGCTCCAGCGTCAGTTCGCCGGCCGGGTGCAGCAGGCCCAGCTTGCTGATCTCCTGGTGCGCGGCCAGCAGGTTGCCCTCCACCTGGTCGGCAAAGAACTGCAGCGTGCGCTGCCCGGCCTCGCCCGCCTGCACGCGCTGGCCCTGCGCGGCCAGGCGCTGGGCGATCCAGGTCGGCAGCGCGGCACGTTCCACGCTGTCGATCTGAAGCGCCACGCCCGCGCCCTCCAGCGCGGCAAACCAGGCCGAGCCGCGCGTGGCCTTGTCCAGCCGCGGCAGCAGCACCAGGGTCAGCACGGCCTCGTTGTCGGCGGCGTGCTGCGCGACCTGCTGCAGCGCCGCGCTGCCGTCCTTTCCCGGCTTGCCCGAGGGCACGCGGATTTCGACGATCTGCTTGTCGGCAAACAGGCTCAGGGAGCCGCCGGCGGCCAGCACCGCGCTCCAGTCGTAGTTGGCGCCCGCCACGGTGAAGCTGCTGCGCTCGGTATAGCCCTGGGCGCGCGCGGCGGCGCGAATGGCGTCGGCCGCCTCCTGCACCAGCAGGGCCTCGTCGCCGTGCAGCACGTACAGCGGGCGCAGGGCCTTTTGCAGGTGCGTGGGCAGTTGGGTGGCGCTCAGTTGCATCTCAAAGCCGGACTGTCGCGAGCCGTCGCATCACCTGCTGCACGATGTCGCTCTGCATGTTCTGGTAGAGCATCAGCGCCTCCTGCTCCTTGGACAGCGCGGCCGACTCGCTGTAGCTTTGGTCGATTTCGCGCAGGATTTCCGAGGAAGGCAGCAGCTCGCGCCCGGCGGGGGTGAGTACCTTGAAGCGAAAGCGGATGCGCAACTGGAACTCGCGCACCTCGCCCGTGGCCGTCAGGCTGACCACCGCGCGCTCGCGCTGCTCGCCCGCGCTGTCCAGCACCACGTCGGCCCTGGCCTTTTGCGTGGCGTCGGTGATGACCTCGATCTGCCCCGTGCCCTGCAGTTGCCGACGCAGCTCCAGCCCCAGCGCGGAGCTGGCGGGCAGCGCCAGGAAGATGCTGTGAAAGCCGAAGTTGGGCGCCTTGCGCAGCGCAAAGCCGCAGCCAGCCAGGGCCAGCGGGGCAGCGGCCAGCAGCAGGGTGCGGCGGCGCGGCATGGCGTTCACCCCAGCACCACGTTGACCAGGCGGCCGGGCACGATCACCACCTTGCGCACCGTGGCGCCGGCGCCGAACTTGGCAAAGGCTTCGCTGGCCAGCGCGGTCTGCTCGATGGCTTCGCGGCTGGCGCCGGCGGGCACGCGGATGGCGCCGCGCAGCTTGCCGCTCACCTGCAGCACCAGCTCGATCTCGTCCTGTTCCAGCGCCTTGGTGTCCACCCTGGGCCAGGGTGCGTCCAGCAGGTCGCCGTGCAGCGCGGCAAAGCCGAGCTGCTGCCACAGCTGATGCGTGATGTGCGGCGTGACGGGGTAGAGCACGCGCAGCAGGATGGAGAAGCCCTCGGCCAGCGCGGCGGTGTCGCCCGCGGATCCGTCGGGTTTGAAGGCCTCCAGGGCGTTGAGCATCTTCATGCCGCCCGAGACCACGGTGTTGTACTGCAGGCGCTGGTAGTCGTGCTCGACCTGGCCGAGCACGGTGTGGATTTCATGGCGCAGCGCCTTGGCGGCCTTGCCCAGTTCAATGCCGTTTTGGCCGCTGGCGCTTGCCTGTTGCGCGCAAGCAGCTATATTTTCAATAGCATTGCATTTGACGCCGAAGTTCCACACCCGACGCAGAAAGCGGTAGCTGCCCTCGACGGCGGCGTCATTCCACTCCAGCGTCAGCTCGGGCGGCGCGGTGAACATGGTGTACAGGCGCGCGGTGTCGGCGCCGTATTTCTCGATCAAGGCCTGCGGATCGACGCCGTTGTTCTTGGACTTGGACATGGTGCCCACGCCCTCGTAGTCGATGGGCGTGCCCACGGGCAACAGGCCGTCGCCGCTTTCGGCCGGGTTCTTCAGGCGCGCGCCGATGACCTTGCCGCTGTCGTCGGTGACGTTCTCCACGTCGGTGGGCCAGAAATAGTCCTTGCCGCCCTTGGCGGTGCGCCGGCTGTAGATGTGGTTGAGCACCATGCCTTGCGTCAGCAGGCGCGTGAAGGGCTCGTCCACCTGCACCAGCTTCAGGTCGCGCATCACCTTGGTCCAGAAACGCGCGTACAGCAGGTGCAGGATGGCGTGCTCGATGCCGCCGATGTACTGGTCCATCGGCATCCAGTGGCGGGTGCCGCCGGCCACCATGGCCTCGCTGTTGCTCGGGTCGCAATAGCGCATGAAGTACCAGGACGAATCCACGAAGGTGTCCATGGTGTCGGTCTCGCGCCGCGCCGGCTTGCCGCAGCAGGGGCAGGCCACCTGCAGGAAGGCCTCGCACTTGTTCAGCGGGTTGCCGCTGCCGTCGGGCACCAGGTCCTGCGGCAGCACCACGGGCAGGTCTTTTTCGGGCACCGGCACCGCGCCGCAGTCCGCGCAGTGGATGATCGGGATCGGCGTGCCCCAGTAGCGCTGGCGCGAGATGCCCCAGTCGCGCAGGCGCCAGGTCACCTTCTTCTCGCCCAGGTCCAGGGCGGCCAGCGCCTCGGCCACGGCGTCCACCGCGTCCGCATAGGGCAGGCCGCTGAAGACGTCGGAGTTGATGGTCACGCCGGCCTGCTTGTCGGCGTACCAGTCCTGCCAGCGCGTGTCGTCGTAGTCCTGGCCGTCCACCTGCACCACCTGCTGGATCGGCAGGCCGTACTTCAGCGCAAAGGCAAAGTCGCGTTCGTCGTGCGCGGGCACGCCCATCACGGCGCCGTCGCCGTAGCTCATCAGCACGTAGTTGCCCACCCACAGCGGCACGGATTCGCCGGTCAGCGGGTGCGTGACGGCAAGGCCGGTGGCCATGCCTTCCTTTTCCTTGGCGGCCAGTTCGGCCTCGGTGGTGCCGCCCAGCTTGCATTGCTCGATGAAGGCGGCGAGCCTGGGATTGCCCTGCGCGGCGTGCGCGGCCAGCGGGTGCTCGGGCGCCACGGCGCAAAAGGTCACGCCCATGATGGTGTCGGCGCGCGTGGTGAAGACGTACATGCGCCCGCCGCCGATCGGCTGGCCGTCGGCGCCGCGAATGTCGTGCGTGAAGGCAAAGCGCACGCCCGCGCTCTTGCCGATCCAGTTTTCCTGCATCAGGCGCACGCGCTCGGGCCAGCCGGTGAGCGTGGCCTTGACGTTGCCGATCTGCACGTGGTCCAGCAGCTCCTGCGCGTAGTCGGTGATCTTCAGGTAGTAGCCGGGGATTTCGCGCTTTTCAACGACAGCGCCGGTGCGCCAGCCCTTGCCGTCGATGACCTGTTCGTTGGCCAGCACGGTCTGGTCCACCGGGTCCCAGTTGACGACCTGGGTCTTGCGGTAGGCGATGCCCTTTTCCAGCATCTTCAAAAACAGCCACTGGTTCCACTTGTAGTAGCCGGGGTCGCAGGTGGCTACCTCGCGGCTCCAGTCGATGGCCAGGCCCATGGCCTGCATCTGCCGCTTCATGTAGGCGATGTTGTCGTACGTCCAGCGGGCCGGCGGCACCTTGTTCTTCAGCGCGGCGTTCTCGGCCGGCAGGCCGAAGGCGTCCCAGCCCATGGGCATCAGAACGTTGAAGCCCTTCATGCGCAGCTGGCGCGTGAGCATGTCGTTGATGGTGTAGTTGCGCACGTGGCCCATGTGCAGCTTGCCGCTGGGGTAGGGCAGCATGGAGCAGGCGTAGTACTTGGGCTTGTCCGCGTCCTCGGTGACGCGGTAGGCGTCGGCCGCGCGCCACTGGGCCTGTGCGGCGGCCTCGACCTCCGAATGCGTGTATTGGTCTTGCATGGGGCAAATTGTAGGCGGCCCGCAGCCGCCAATTGACTATCAAAACAATAGCTGTCGGCGCTTGATGGATGAGCGCTTGAGCCTTGAAACTCTTGTAAACGGTGGTGCGCTCAGCGCGTGGCGCCGGTCGCTGGCGGCGGCGCGGCGCCTGGTGGCTGGGCGCCGGCAGGCGCCTCGGCCACGAAGCCGATGCGGTTCAGGCCCGCCTGCTGCGCCTGGCCCATGACCTCGACCACGCGGCCATAGGGCACGCCCTGGTCAGCGCGCAGCTGCACCTCGGTGTCGGGGTTGTCCAGCTTGGCCTGCTGCAGGGCCACCGACAGCTCGGCCGCATTGACCGGCTTGTCATTGAAGAAGGCCTGGCCCGCCTTGTCCACCGCGACGGTGACGAACTGCGGCGGATCGCCCGGTTTGGCGCCGTCGGTCTTGGGCAGATCGAGTCGGATCGAGCTGGCCAGCAGCGGCGCGGTCAGGATGAAGATGACCACCAGCACCAGCATCACGTCCACCATGGGCGTGACGTTGATGTCGTACATGGGCTCGCTGCCCTTGGTGCGCTCCAGCCGACCGAAAGCCAAGATCGCCTCTTATGCGTGGTTGGACAGCAACTCGCGCAAATCGCGCGCAAAGCCTTCCAGCTCGGCCTCGATGGCGCTGATGACGCGGCCGAAGCCGTTGTAGGCCAGCACCGCCGGGATGGCCACGGCCAGGCCGGCGGCGGTCATGATCAGCGCCTCGCCCACCGGGCCGGCCACGCGCTCGATCGAGATCTGGCCCGAGCCGGCGATGCTGGTGAGCGCGTGATAAATGCCCCACACGGTGCCCAGCAGGCCGATGAAGGGCGCGATGGAGCCGGTGGTGGCCAGCAGCACCTGGCCAAACTGCAGCCGGCGCATGACGGCGTGCAGCGCGCCGCGCAGCGTGCGCGTGAGCTGCTGCTCGCGGTCGCCGGCGGTGGCCAGGGTGCCGCCGGCCGGCTGCTGCGTGGCCTGCACCAGCGGCAGCACCAGCGCGGCGCGGTCGATCTGCTGCAGGTGCGTGGCCGCGTCCTGCAGCGAGGGCGCCTGCCAGAAGGCCGCCACCGCGCGCGTCACGTCGCCGCCGGCGCGCCGCAGCATCCAGGCCTTCCAGACGATGACCACCCAGCTGGCGACCGACATGGCCAGCAGCAGCAGCGCCACGGCCTTGCCGATGGCGTCGCTTTGCGAGAAGACTTGTTGCAGGTTCATGAAAAACGGAGGCGAAGAAAGTCAGCGCAGGTTGAGCACGTCGGCCATGTCGAACAGGCCGTTGGCCTGGCCGGCCAGAAAGCGCACCGCGCGCAGGCTGCCCTGGGCGTAGCCGGCGCGGCTGGTGGACTTGTGGGCGATCTCGATGCGCTCGCCGGTGCCGGCAAACATCACCGTGTGCTCGCCCACGATGTCGCCGCCGCGCACGGTGGCAAAGCCGATGGTGGAGGGATCGCGCTCGCCGGTGTGGCCAAAGCGCTCGTACACCGCGCAGTCCTTCAGCTCGCGCCCCAGCGCCTGGGCCACGACCTCGCCCATTTTCAGCGCCGTGCCCGAGGGTGCGTCCACCTTGTGGCGGTGGTGCGCCTCGATGATCTCGATGTCGTAGCCGGTGGACAAGGCCTTGGCTGCCAGCTCCAGCAGCTTGAGCGTGACGTTGACGCCCACGCTCATGTTGGGCGCCAGCACGATGGCGATGTCGCGCGCGGCCGCGGCAATCTCCGCCTTCTGGGTGTCGGAAAAACCCGTCGTGCCGATCACCATTGCCACGCCTTGGGCGCGGCAGGCGGCCAGGTGCGCCAGGGTCGCCTCGGGGCGGGTGAAGTCGATCAGGCAGCGTGCCTGCTGCAGGCCGGCGGCCAGGTCGGCGGTGACGTGCACGCCGCTGGTCCAGCCGGCAAAGGCGCCGGCGTCCTGGCCCAGGGCCGGGCTGCCCGCGCGGTCCAGCGCGCCGGCGAGCTGGCAGTCGTCGGCCGCGCGCACGGCCTCGATCAGCATCTGGCCCATGCGGCCGGTGACGCCGGCAATGGCAACGCGGTGAAGGGCAGGGGCGGCGGTCATGGCAATGAAGGGGAAGGGGCGCAGCGTGCGGGGCGCCGCCGGAGCATCAGCGGCTGCTGTCCAGCGGGGGATAGCCGCCGGCCGGCGGCTCGGGGGTGGGCGTGGCGGCGGCCGCGGCCGCCGAGGCGCCGGGCGCCGGGAACTTGGCAAGCTGGGCCTCGGTGGCCTCCAGCGGTGGCACCTTGTAGGTCTTGTCGCGGCCGATGCGCTGCACGAACTCGTTCTCGCTGGGCATCTCGTCGCCCTCGAAATGATCAAGCGTGTCGCCGTTGAAGAACACCGTCAGGCGGTACTGTTGGGGCTTGACGCCCTGGCGCTCGATGGTGAACACGTAGTCCCAGCGGTTGCCGTGAAACAGCGGGGTCATCAGCGGCGTGCCCAGCAGGTCGCGCACCTGCAGGCGCGTCATGCCGGGACGCAGCTGCTCCACCTGCTCCCTGGACACGAAATTGCCCTGCACCACCTCGGGCTTGTACAGCGTGAGGGCATTGGCCATGTCGCGCG
Organism: Burkholderiaceae bacterium; assembly: GCA_041396485.1. Lineage (GTDB taxonomy): Bacteria > Pseudomonadota > Gammaproteobacteria > Burkholderiales > Burkholderiaceae_C > Ottowia. The sequence continues at coordinate 84,865 of JAWKYM010000005.1, forward strand.
TGGCGTCGTTGAAGGAGCTGCAGGCGCCGAGGAGCGCGGCCACACACAGGGCGAGCGTCACCCGGCCAGCATGGCGGACAGGGGGGCGGGGCATCTGGGGCATCGGCGGGGAGCTTGTGCACAATACGACCGGGCATTGTAGCCAGCGCGCAGCGCGGGGTTGCGCCGGCGGGTATGCTGCACGCCATGGACGACACCCTCAACGAGCTGAAGAACACGGGCCTGAAGGCCACCTTGCCGCGGCTGAAGATTCTGGAAATCTTCCAGAAGTCCGAGTTGCGACACCTGTCGGCCGAGGACGTGTACCGCCTGCTGGTGGCCGAGCACTCCGACATCGGCCTGGCTACCGTCTACCGCGTGCTGACGCAGTTCGAACAGGCCGGCCTGCTCAGCCGCAACCATTTCGAGGCCGGCAAGGCGGTGTACGAGCTCAACGACGAGCAGCACCACGACCACCTGGTGTGCCTGGACTGTGGCCACGTCGAGGAGTTCTACGACGCCGAGATCGAGCAGCGCCAGAGCGCCATTGCGCGCGAGCGTGGCTTTACCCTGACCGACCACGCGCTGAGCCTGTACGCGCACTGCAACAAGGTGGTGTGCGCCTATCGCGGCAGCACGCCGCCGCGCCGTGGCACCACCAGCGGCTGACGCGCCGGGCGGCGTCACAGCGACGAGCCGCCGCCCTTTTCCATCGCCACCCGGTGGCGCGCGACGAACTCCTGGTAGGTGTCGATGCCGCGCAGCTGCAGGATGTGGTTGCGCACCGCTGCTTCCACCAGCACGGCGATGTTGCGGCCGGCCACCACGGGGATGACCACCTTGTGGATCGGCACGCCCAGCACGTCCTGCGACAGCGGCTCGTAGGGCAGGCGCTCGTAGTCGCGCTCCATGGTTTCGCGGCGCACCAGGTGCACGATCAGGCGCAGGCGCATGCGCCGGCGGACCGCCGCCTCGCCGAAGATGGCGCGAACGTCCAGCAGGCCGATGCCGCGCACCTCCAGCAGGTTTTGCAGCAGGTCGGGCAGCGCCCTCGATGGCGGTCTGTCGATGTGCGGTGAACAGATCGACCGCGTCGTCGGCCACCAGGCCGTTGCCGCGCGAGATCAGCTCCAGGCCCAGCTCGCTCTTGCCCAGGCCCGACTCGCCCGTGATCAGCACGCCCAGGCCCAGGATGTCCATGAACACGCCGTGCATGGTGGTGCGGTCGGCAAAGTGCTTGGACAGGTAGGTGCGCAGCACGTCGATGACGAAGGCCGGCGACTCGTGGGTGGCAAACAGCGGGATCTGCGCGCGCTCGCACATGCTCACCAGTGCGTCGGGGGCAGACTGGCCCTCGCACAGCACCAGCACCGGCGGCTCCAGCGTGACGATGCGCGCAATGCGCCGCGCGCCGTCCTCGGGCGAGCATTCGCTGATGTAGCGCACCTCGCGCTCGCCCAGGATCTGCAGGCGATAGGGGTGGATGTAGTTGAGATAGCCCACCAGGTCGGCGCCCGAGCGTGCCTGGCGCACCGCCACCTCGTCGAAGTGCCGCTCGGACGCGCCCTGGCCAGCCACCCATTCCCAGCGCAGCGATTCGCGGTGATCCTCGAACAGCACGTCGGCGCTGATGACGGTGGGTTTCATGCCGTCTTGACGCTGGGCCTGCCTGCCGCTCAGCCGGTCTGGGCCGAGTGCCAGTCGGCGATCAGCGCGTGCAGCTGCTCGGCCGTGGGCGCGCTCTTGATGCGCTCGCGCAGGCTGGCGTCGGACAGCAGCTCGGCGATCTCGGACAGGATTTCCAGGTGCTTTTGCGTCGCCGCCTCGGGTACCAGCAGGAAGATCAGCAGGCCCACCGGTTGCTCGTCGGGGGCGTCGAAGCCGATCGGCTGGCGCAGCTGCAGCACCGCGGCCATGGGCGCCTTCAGGCCCTTGATGCGCCCGTGCGGAATGGCCACGCCGTGGCCCAGGCCGGTGGAGCCCAGGCGCTCGCGCGCAAACAGGCTGTCGGCGATCAGCGCGCGCGACAGGCCGTGCAGGTTCTCGAACAGCAGGCCGGCTTCTTCAAACGCCCGCTTCTTGCTGGTGACCTCGATGCCCACCAGCACCTGCGATGCGGGAAGAATGGATGCGAGTCGATTCATGGATGGGTGCGACACCGTGAAGAGCCAATGTTACGCCGACCGGCCGGCCCGGTCCCGGGCGGCGGTGCGCCGGCCATGCCGCGCTGCGCCGCGCAAGGGCTGGCTCACTGGGCAGCCCTTCGCACTGACGCGCTGCGGGATGCGCGCCTGGGAGCGGCCCGGCGTGCGCATGCGTACTCCCGAAGGCGATCCAGTCATCGAAAAGAAAGCCGCCCGGATAAAGGCGGCTCTGTAAGTGGAGTCGGTTGCAGATGTTTTTATTTGCGAATCTTACATCAGATGTTTTCCGGCCACCCGATCCACCGTCTGGCGCCGGTCCTTGTCGCGCACCAGTTGCCGGTCGAGCTTGTCCATCAGCTCATCGACCGCGGCGTACAGGTCTTCGTGCGCACTCTCGGCATACAGCTCGCCACCCTTGACCTTGATGTTGCATTCCGCGCGCTGGCGTCGGTCCTTTTCCTTCAGGTTGTCCACCGACAGCAGCACCCGCACGTCCATCACCTGATCGAAATGCCGCGTGATCCGGTCCAGCTTGCCAGACACGTAACCGCGCAGCGCCGGGGTCACTTCCAGGTGATGTCCGCTGATCGTCAAGTTCATACAAATCTCCTTGATTGCGATGGTGGCCGCCACGGGCACACACGGGGGCGGCCACGAGCCCATGCACGGCGCCCGGCCGCGTGGCAGGCGGCCCGTGCAACGCCATGATGCCCCCGATCCGAACCCAGTGCAATCCCGCTGCGCGCCCGGGGTGATGCCATAATCGCCGCCGTTGATTTGAACGCTGAAAGCACATCGTGGAATCCATTCCCAGTTGGTAGCTTTCGCCTCCCTGGAACGCTGGCGCGGGGGGCCGAAAGCCCCCGCCTTGATCCATCTGCCAGACGCTTGCACCCCGCTGCAGGGAGAGCCTCATGTTGAACGTCTTCACGCTGTCGAACGGCCGCCTGTTCCAGGAAGAAATCGAATCGCTGGAAGAGCTGTCGCGCTTCCAGCCCATCTGGGTCGATCTGGAAGAGCCCACGCCCGAGGAGAAGCGCTGGGTCAAGCAGTATTTCGGCCTGTCGATCCCCGAGGACGCGATCGACGAGGACATCGAGGAGTCGGCGCGCTTCTACGCCGAGGACAACGGTGAGCTGCACATCCGCAGCGACTTTCTGGTGGCCGACCCGGACGCGCCGCATCAGGTGCGCGTGGCCTTCATCCTCAACACCGTCAACGAGCAGCTGCGCAGCCAGGGCGTGCTGTTTTCCATCCACGATGAGACCGTGCCGGCGTTTCGCCTGCTGCGCATGCGCGCGCGCCGCATGCCGGGCCTGCTGACGGACGCCAAGGAGGTGCTGCTCAAGCTGCTGGACGCCGACGCCGAATACTGCGCCGACACGCTCGAAGGCATCTACGACGACCTGGAGGCGGCCGGCAAGAAGGTGCTGGACGACAACATCAGCGACGAGATGGCCAGCGAGGTGCTGGCCACCATCGCGCGCCAGGAGGACATGAACGGGCGCATCCGCCGCAACGTGATGGACACCCGGCGCGCCGTCAGCTTTCTGATGCGCAGCAAGATGCTGGACGCCGAGCAGTTCGAGGAGGCGCGCCAGATCCAGCGCGACCTGGATTCGCTCGACAGCCACACCACCTTCCTGTTCGACAAGATCAACTTCCTGATGGACGCCACCGTCGGCTTCATCAACATCAACCAGAACAAGATCATCAAGATCTTCTCGGTGGCCAGCGTGGCCCTGCTGCCGCCGACGCTGATCGCCAGTATCTACGGCATGAATTTCCGCAACATGCCAGAGCTGGAACAGGCCTGGGGCTACCCCTACGCCCTGGCCGTGATGGTTGCCAGCGCGCTGGTGCCCATGTGGTACTTCCGCCGCCGCGGCTGGTTGAAATGACTCCCCCCTGAGCCGCTCACGCGGCTTCCCCCCTGAGGGGGGACGCACGCACTGGCCGGGGAGACCCCGGCCAGGCGTGCACTGGGTTGGCCTGCTCCGCGGCCATTCGAGTTTGGCTCCCTCTCCCTCTGGGAGAGGGTTGGGGTGAGGGCCGGGGCCTTTGCCAAGTGCTGACGTTCCAAGTCAAATCGGGCTGCAGCGCTTGCGTGACAAGCGCAGACAGCTATTGTTTTGAAAGCATCGAGAAGTACGCCTCCAGCACCGCCGCGCCGATGGGGCTGGCCACCTGCCGCACAAAGCGGCTGAAATCGACGTGCGCGCTGTCGTCGGCGCGATCGGAGATGGTGCGCACGGCGGCAAACGGGATGCCGTAGTCGTGGCACACCTGGGCCACGGCGGCGCCCTCCATCTCCACGGCCAGGGCGTCCGGCAGGGCGGCGCGCAACGCGGCGCTCTCAAGGGCGGTGGCGACAAAGCGGTCGCCGGTGACGACCAGGCCCTGATGCAGCCGGGCCGCCTGCAGCGCAAATTCCTGCGTCACCCCGGCGCCCAGCAGGGCCTGGGGCTGCGTCAGCACGGCCTGCGTGGCATGGGCCAGCGCGGCGGTGAGCGTGGCGTCGGTGGCAAAGCGCGCCCGTCCGTACAGCGGCACCTCGTGGCGTGGAAACAGGGGCGAGGCATCCATGTCGTGCTGCAGCAGCTCGCGCGCCAGCACGATGTCGCCCACCTTCACCCCCGCGGCCAGGCCGCCGGCGACGCCGGTGAAGACGATGCGGTCGACGCCAAAGCGCTCGATCAGGATCGTGGCCGTGGTTGCGGCCGCCACCTTGCCCACGCGCGCCAGCACCGCCACCAGCGCGTGTCCGTGCCAGTGCCCGCACCAGAAGTCGCGTCCGGCCACCGACTCGCGCTGCTCGTCGGGCAGGCGCTGCAGCACCGCCGCCAGCTCCTCGTGCAGCGCGCTGACGATGCCGATGCGAGGCATGTCAGGCGGTGGTTTTATCGCGGAGCTCGCGCCGCAGCACCTTGCCCACCGGCGTCTTGGGCAGCTCGGTGCGGAACTCGATGACGTGCGGGCGCTTGTAGCCGGTGAGGTTTTCCTTGCAGTAGGCGCGCACGGCGTCTTCGGTCAGGCTGGCGTCCTTCTTGACCAGCACCAGCTTGATGGCCTCGCCGGTCTTTTCGTCGGGCACGCCGAAGGCGGCCACCTCCAGCACGCCGGGCATGGCGGCCACCACGTCCTCGATCTCGTTGGGGTAGACGTTGAAGCCGCTCACCAGGATCATGTCCTTCTTGCGGTCCACGATCTTGGTGTAGCCGCGCTCGTCCATGATGCCGATGTCGCCGCTCTTGAAGTAGCCGTCCGGCGTCATGACCTTGGCCGTCTCGTCCGGACGCTGCCAGTAGCCGGCCATCACCTGCGGGCCCTTGATGGCGATCTCGCCCGGCTGGCCCAGCGGCACCTCCGCGCCGTGGTCGTCCAGGATCTTGATCCAGGTGCCGGGAATGGGCAGGCCGATGGTGCCGGTGAATTCCTTCGAGGTGACCGGATTGCAGGTGGCCGAGGGGCTGGTCTCGGACAGGCCGTAGCCCTCGCAGATCGGGCATCCCGTCTTTTCCAGCCACAGCTTGGCCACGGCGCCCTGCACCGCCATGCCGCCGCCCACCGAGACCTTCAGGTTCTTCCAGTTGACGGTGCCGAAGTCGGGGTGGTGGGCCAGGCCGTTGAACAGCGTGTTGACGGCCGGAAAGCTGTGAAAGGTTTCCTTGGACAAGTCCTTCAGCACCGAGGGCAGGTCGCGCGGGTTGGGAATCAGGATCAGCAGGCCGCCGGTGCGCATCGACAGCATCATGCCCACCGTGAAGGCGAAGATGTGATAGAGCGGCAGCGCGCACACGCTGGTGGGCTGCTCGCCGCTGGGCACGGCGTCCATCACCGGCTGGTTCCAGGCCTCGGACTGCAGCACGTTGGCGATGATGTTGCGATGCAGCAGCACGGCGCCCTTGCTGACGCCGGTGGTGCCGCCGGTGTACTGCAGCACGGCGATGTCGTCGGGCCCCAGGGCGGGCTTGCTGAAGGGGCTGGCGCGGCCCTTGGCCACCGCGTCGTTGTAGCGCACGGCGCCGGGCAGGTTGTAGTCCGGCACCAGCTTCTTGACCTTGCGCACCACATAGTTCACCAGTGTGCCCTTGAGCCAGCCCAGTCGGTCGCCCATCGCCGCCAGTACGACGTGCTTGACGGGCGTCCGGGCGATGCACTGCGCCAGCGTGGCGGCGAAGTTCTCGATGATGATGATGGCCTTGGCGCCCGAGTCGACCAGCTGGTGCTCCAGCTCGCGTGCGGTGTACAGCGGGTTGACGTTGACCACCACGTAGCCGGCGCGCAGCACCGCCGCCACGGCGGCCGGGTATTGCGGCACGTTGGGCATCATCAGTGCCACGCGCTCGCCCTTGGCCAGGCCCAGGCTCTGCAGGTAGGCGGCCAGGGCGCGGCTTTGCTGGTCGGTTTCGGCATAGCTGACGCTGTGGCCCATGAAGCGATAGGCCGTGCGCTCGGCGTACTTGCCAAAGCTCTCCTCGATCAGGTCCACCAGCGAGCCGTAGGCCGACGGGTCAATGTCCGCCGGCACGCCCTTGGGATAGCCACTCAGCCAGATGCGCTCGCTCATGCCAGAAATCCTCCGTCAGGTTGGTTCAGAAAAACGGGATGCAACGCATTGTGACTGGCGCCAGCGCCATCGGACCGGAGCGCTGTCAAATAGGGCACAAAAAAAGCGAGGCCGATGGCGCCTCGCTGACGGGTGGGCGCCGGTTGTCGCTTATTCGATCGCCTTGGCGATTTCCTCGACCACCTTCTTGGCGTCGCCGAACACCATCATGGTCTTGTCCATGTAAAAGAGCTCGTTGTCCAGCCCGGCGTAGCCCGCGGCCATGGAGCGCTTGTTGACGATCACGGTCCTGGCCTTGTAGGCCTCCAGGATCGGCATGCCGTAGATGGGGCTGCCCTTTTGCAGTGCGGCGGGGTTCACCACGTCGTTGGCGCCCAGGATGATGGCCACGTCGGCCTGGCCGAACTCGCCGTTGATGTCCTCCATCTCGAACACCTGGTCGTAAGGCACCTCGGCCTCGGCCAGCAGCACGTTCATGTGGCCGGGCATGCGGCCGGCCACGGGGTGGATGGCGTACTTGACGTCCACGCCCTTCTCGGTGAGCTTTTCCACCATCTCCTTGACGGCGTGCTGCGCGCGCGCCACCGCCAGGCCGTAGCCGGGCACGATGATCACGCTGTCGGCATTGCCCAGCATGAAGGCCACGTCGTCGGGGCTGCCGCTTTTGACCGGGCGCTGTTCCTGCTTGCCGCCGGTGCTGGCCGCCTCGCCGCCAAAGCCGCCCAGGATGACGCTCAAGAAGGCCCGGTTCATGGCCTTGCACATGATGAAGGACAGGATGGCGCCCGAGCTGCCCACCAGCGAGCCGGCGATGATCAGCATGCTGTTGTTGAGCGAAAAGCCGATGCCGGCTGCCGCCCAGCCCGAGTAGCTGTTGAGCATGGAGATGACCACCGGCATGTCGGCGCCGCCGATCGGGATGATCAGCGTCACGCCGATCACGAAGCCCAGCAGGCACACCAGGGCGAAGTCGAAATGGCTTTGCGAATGCCAGAAGCCGAAGATGAAGAAGATGGCTGCCAGCCCCAGCAGCAGGTTCAGCCAGTGCTGGCCGGCAAACTGCACCGGCGCGCCCTGGAACAGCCGGAACTTGCTCTTGCCCGACAGCTTGCCCCAGGCGATGACGGAGCCGCTGAAGGTGATGGCGCCGATGAAGGCGCCCAGCGCCAGTTCGATTCGATTGCCGCCCGGAATGGCCTCGCCGGCTTGCTGCACGATGCCCAGCGCGTGCGGCTCCAGCACGGTGGCCGCCGCGATGCACACCGCCGCCAGGCCGATCATGCTGTGGAAGAACGCGATCAGCTCGGGCATCTGGGTCATCTCGACGGTCTTGGCGCGCCAGGCGCCGTAGCCGCCACCGACCACCAGACCCAGCAGCACCCAGGCCAGGCCGGCCATGGAGCCCGAGATCTTGACGATGAGCGCCGCCGTGGTCAGCACGGCAATGGCCATGCCGACCATGCCGAAGGCGTTGCCGCGAATCGACGTGGTGGGGTGCGAAAGGCCTTTCAGGGCCTGGATGAAGCAGACGCTGGCGATCAGGTACAGCAGCGCGACGAGGTTCATGCTCATGCCGAGGACTCCTTATTTGGCGGCGTCGGCCTTGGCCGGACGCTCTTTCTTTTTGAACATCTCCAGCATCCGTCGCGTGACCAGAAAGCCGCCGAAGATGTTGACCGAAGCCAGCGCCACCGCCGCGACGCCCAGCAGCTTGGGAAACCAGCCCACGGTCAAGGCCGCGGCCAGCATGGCGCCGACGACGACGATGGCTGAAATGGCGTTGGTGACGGCCATCAGCGGCGTGTGCAGCGCCGGCGTGACGGTCCACACCACGTGGTAGCCCACGTAAATGGCCAGCACGAAGATGGTCAGGTTGATCAGGGTGTGGGATACGACATCCATGGGGGGCTCCTCAAAAGCTCGGGCCGCGGCGGCCGGATTACTGGCGGTCGGCGCGCGGCCCGCGCACGGGTGGGGGGGCTGCGGGCGGGTTCACCTGCACGGCCGCCGTGGCGGCCGGCGGCGCCGTCACCATCGCCGGGACGGTGCCGGCCGGCGGCGCGGGTGGCGTGGCCAGCGGCGCGGAGTAGGGGAAGGGCGGCACGCGCAGCGGCGCGCCGGCCGCGGCGGCCTGCGTGGCCTGGGCAAACTGGCGTGCCCAGACCAGGCCGCTGCCGCCGCTGGCCAGAAACTCATGGCTGTTGCGCGTGACGGGCTCCAGCAGCGCCGGGTTGACCAGGGCCACGGCTTCCAGGACGTCGCCGTTGCCCGTCGCGCGGTCGCTGATCCAGGCGCGCGGTTGTGCGGTCCAGCCATGGGTGTCGATCCAGCGCTGCAGCACCGGGTTTTGCTGCTGCAGCCAGTGGTCGAAGTCGGCGTTGCGGCGCATGCGCAGGCAGCCGGTGGTGCCGGCCACATGCAGCCGGCTGGGCGCGGCGCAGGTGCTGCCGCCACCGGGCACGCGCTGAACCAGAACCAAGGCCAGCCACTGGCCGTCGGCGCGCTGCAGGCCGGCTACGCGCGTGGGCACGCTGGCACCGCTGGCGGGGGCGGGCCCCACGCCGGCCAGCCAGGGGGCGTCATGGGCACCCAGGTCGTACCAGGTGCCGATGGCGCTGGGCGGCACCTCGATGGCCGGGGCGGCTGCGGCGCCCTGTGGCGCAACGGCTGCGGCCGGGGCGGACGCCATGGGGGGCGTGGTGCAGGCGCCAAGCGCCAGTGCGCCGGCCAGCGCCACGCCACGGGCGCTGCGGCGAAGGAGAGGGGATGAAGCGGTCATGGGCGGTGCGCGTCAGGACTTGCGGGTGACGGCGCCCTGGTGCGCCATCAGGCAGGCGGCGACGATGTCGTCTTCGGGGTCGATGCGGAACGTGGCCGCCGGCTCGCCCTTGGCGGCGGGCGGCAGCACCAGCTTCAGAAAGTCGAGCACGTTGCGCGCATACAGGCTGCTGGCGTCGGCGCCGACCAGCGCGGCCAGGTTGGTCTCGCCGACGATCACCACGCCGTGCCGGGTCACGGTCTGGTCGGCCACCGTCAGCGGGCAGTTGCCGCCCACGCTGCCATCCTGGTTGGGCGCGCCCTTGCCGGCCGCCATGTCGATGATCACCGAGCCGGGCTTCATGCTTTTGACCATGTCCTCGGTGATCAGCACCGGCGCGGCGCGGCCGGGGATCAGCGCGGTGGAGATCACCACGTCGGCCAGCGCCACGCGCTTGGCGACCTCGACCTTTTGCCGGTCGAGCCAGCTTTGCGGCATGGGCCGGGCGTAGCCGCCCACGCCCTCGGCGGCCTCCTTCTCTTCGGCCGTCTCGTAGGGCACGTCGATGAACTTGCCGCCCAGCGACTCGATCTGCTCCTTGACGCTGGGGCGCACGTCGCTGGCCTCGATGACGGCGCCCAGGCGCTTGGCGGTGGCAATGGCCTGCAGGCCGGCCACGCCCACGCCCAGGATGACCACGCGCGCGGCCTTCACGGTGCCGGCGGCCGTCATGAGCATGGGGAAGAACTTCTGGTAGCGGTCGGCCGCCATGATGACGGCCTTGTAGCCGGCGATGTTGGCCTGGCTGGACAGCACGTCCATGCTCTGCGCGCGCGTGGTGCGTGGCGCGGCTTCCAGCGCAAAGGCCGTGAGATTGGCGGCCGCCAGGCGCTGCAGGCCCTCGGCGTTGAAGGGCTCGAGCATGCCCACCAGCACCGCGCCCGGCTTCATGTGGGCCAGCTCGGACGGCGCGGGGCTGCGCACCTTCAGCACCATGTCGGCGCCCAGCGCGGCGGCGGCATCCACCTGTTGCGCACCGGCGGCGGCATAGGCCTCGTCGGTGATGCTGGCGCGCAGGCCGGCGCCGGCCTGCACGCAGACCGCATGGCCTTGCGCCACCAGTTTCTTGACCGTTTCCGGGGTCGCGGCTACGCGGCTTTCGCCGGCGGCCGTTTCGGCGGGGACGCCAATCAGCATGAAGTCTTCTCCTCGTTCAAGCACGTGCGCGGACCGGTCCGGGCGTGGTCCGACGGGCGGGGCCAAGGCCCACGGTGTTGGTGGCCGATTGTGCTTGATTTCGGCGTGCCGGCCCGGCTGTGCCCGGCATGCTCTGCATAATCGGCGCCATGAGCAAGCCCCGTTGGAAGCCGCGCGTCACCGTCGCGGCCGTGATCGAACACGACGGCCGCTACCTGCTGGTCGAGGAGAACACCGTTGACGGCCTGCGCCTGAACACCCCCGCCGGTCACCTGGAGCCGGGCGAGACCCCGCAGCAGGGCGCGGTGCGCGAGGCGCTGGAAGAAACCGCCCGCCACTTCACGCCCAGTGCCCTGCTGGGCGTGTACCTGGCCGCCTCGCACGATGCCGAGGGCGAGGCCACCACCTGGCTGCGCATCGCCTACTGCGGCACGGCCAGCGAGCCCGATCCCGGCCGCACGCTGGACGCCGGCATCGTGCGCACCCTGTGGCTGACGCCCGACGAGGTGCGCGCCAGCCAGGCGCGCCACCGCAGCCCGCTGGTGTGGCGCTGCGTGCAAGACCACCTGCGCGGCCAGCGCTTCGGACTGGACGCGGTGCAGGCGGATGCGTCGGCGCTCCAGTTTAAATGAAATCGGCCTGCAGCGCCCGTTGCATGGGTGTCATGTGCTATTAAATATATAGTTATGGCGGCTGACTTCCTGACCTGGTCGGTGCTGGCCGTGGCGGCGTTTGGCGCCGGCGGGCTCAACGCCATGGCCGGTGGCGGCACCTTCCTGACCTTTCCGGCCCTGGTGTGGGCGGGCGTGCCGCCGATCGCGGCCAACGCCACCAGCGCGCTGGCGGTGTGTCCGGGCTACTTCGGCAGCGTGGCGGGCTTTCGGCACGAGCTGGCGCCGCTGCCGCGCGCGCTGCTGGGGCGCGAGATGGCGGTCAGCGCCGTCGGCGGCGTGGCTGGCGCCCTGCTGCTGCTGGTGACGCCCCCCAAGGTGTTTGCCGGCGTCGTGCCCTGGCTGCTGCTGCTGGCCACGGTGCTGTTTGCTGCCGGCCCGCGGCTGGCGCGCTGTAGCGCGGGCGAAGGCGGCAGCCGCCTGGCCGCCTGGCGCACGCCCGGCCTGCTGCTGGCCACGGCCTACGGGGGTTACTTCAACGGCGGCGTCGGCATCCTGCTGCTGGCGCTGTACCTGCTGGTGGGCGAGACACGCCTGAACACCGCCAACGCGCTCAAGAACCTCAACTCGTCGGTGCTCTCGGTGCTGTCGGTGGCGGCGTTTGCCCTGGGCGGCGCCATCGTGTGGGGGCCGGCGCTGCTGATGGCGGCGTTCGCCACCGCCGGGGGCGTGGCCGGCGCGCGTCTGGCCCGGCGCCTGCCGACGGGCTGGGTGCGCGCCATCGTGATCGCGACCGGCCTGGTGATGAGCGCGCTGTTCTTCGTGCGGGCGTAGGCGCCTCAGTCGGTCGGGACGACGTCGAAGCATGCGGGCGCCAAGCCCTGCCGGTGGCGCTGCCACAGGCTTCGGCAGGCCGCTTCGAGGTGCCGGGTGAAGCGCCGGGTGCCGAACAGGGGCGCGTTGGTGCGCGCCGCTGCCAGTCGCGTGCGCAGGGCCTGCAGCCGGGCGGGCTCGCGCACCAGGCGCAGTGCCAGGGCCTCGTAGTCGGCGCTGCTGTGCGTGATGGGCTCGGGCAGGCCCACCGCCAGCGCCTGGTCGAAATGGGCACGAGCCTGCGCCGGCGCGCCGGCCTGGCCTTGTTGCGGCTGCAGCAGGCCCAACAACTGCCAACTGGCCGCATCGTTCGGCTGCTGCTGCAGCCGGGCGTGCAGCAGGGCTCGCGCCGCCTCGACCTGGCCCTGGGCCAGCAGCTGCGCGGCGGCCGCCGGCCCGGCGGGAGCGGCCGGCTCAGTCGCCGATCACTTGATCCACAGGCGCATGGCGTCCCAGGCGCGGCCGAGAAAGCCGGATTCCTCCACGGCTTGCAGGGCAACCAGCGGCACCTCGCCCAGGGTCTGCTCGCCCTGCGTGATCTTGAGCGTGGCCACCACCTGGTCCTTCTTGAAGGGGGCGACCAGCGGTTCGGGGCGCGCCACTTCGGTCTTGACCTGGGCGGCGGTGCCGGCCGGCACCGACACCACGATGGGCGTGAGGCTGCCCAGCTTGAGTTCGGTGGCCTTGCCCTTCCACACGCGCGGCGTGGCCACCGCCTGGCCGGCGTCGAACAGCTTCACGTCTTCCCAGGCGGTGTAGCCCCAGTTGAGCAGCTTCTGCGATTCGTTGGCGCGCGCGCTGTCGCTGGCGGCGCCCAGCAGCACCGACACCAGGCGGCGCCCCTTCAGGTTGGGAAAGTCGCGCGCCGCGGTGGCCACCAGGCAGTAGCCGGCCGCCTTGGTGTGGCCGGTTTTCAGGCCGTCCACCGTGGGGTCGCGAAACAGCAGGGTGTTGCGGTTGGTGTCGTTGCTGGCCGGGGTGCCGGGGTAGCGGTACTTCTTGATGGCGAAGTACTTGACGTCTTCCGGAAAGTCCTGCATCAGCCGCGCCGACAGGGTGGCCAGGTCGCGCGCGGTGGTGATGTGGGCCGGGTCGGGCAGGCCATCGACGTTGGCGTAGTGGGTGTTCTTCAGGCCCAGCGCCTTGGCCTGGTCGTTCATCATCTCGACAAAGCGCTCGACCGTGCCGCCCACGCCTTCGGCCAGGGCCACCGTGGCGTCGTTGCCCGACTGCACCAGCATGCCCTTGATGAGGTCCTCCACCGGCACCTGCATCTTGGGGTCGATGAACATGCGCGAACCGGGCGTCTTCCAGGCGCGCTCGCTCACCGGCAGCGCCTGCGCCAGGGTGACCTTCCTGGCGCGCAGGGCGTCGAACACCACGTAGGCGGTCATCAGCTTGGTCAGCGAGGCGGGCTCCACCGGCGCGTCCATGTCCTTGCCGGCCAGGATCTGGCCCGAGCTGACGTCCATCAGCAAATAGGCCTTGGCGGCGACCTCGGGTGGCTGCGGCGCCTGCGCTTGGGCCAGCAGCGCGGCGCTGGACAGGGTGAGGACGGCAAGGGAGCGGAGCAGGCGGTTCATCGACATGGGAAAGCGAGAAAAGGATTGCGAAGGAGGTGCTTCAGGCGTGCACGTGGCGCACCACCAGCGACTTGAGCAGGGGCAGTTGCCCATGGAAGAAATGGCCGCCGCCCGGCACCACGGTGACGGGCAGCTGCTGCGGGCGCGCCCAGTCGAGCACGGCGGCCAGGGGCACGGTGTCGTCCTGCTCGCCATGAATGACCAGGGTGCGCTCGTGGAGTTCCGCCGCGATGGGCGCCACGGCAAAGCGCGAGGCGGCCGTGCCCACCAGCACCACGCGCTCGATCGGGCGCTGACCCTGCAGCGTGGCGACGGCCTGGCTGGCCACGAAGGCGCCGAAGGAGAAACCGGCGACCAGCAGCGGCGCGTCGGCCGGCGCCTGTTGCTCGATCGCGGCCAGCATGTCCTGCAGTTCGCCCCGGCCTTCGTCATACGTGCCCTGGCTGGCGCCCACGCCGCGAAAGTTGAAGCGCAGCGCGCGCCAGCCGCACAGCACGCAGGCGCGCGCCACGGTCTGCACCACCTTGTTGGTCATGGTGCCGCCGAACTGCGGATGGGGGTGGGCGATGACGGCGGTGCCGCGTGGGGCGGCGCCCTCGGCCAGCAGGGGCGTGTCGAGCAGGGCCTCGATCGCGCCGGCGGGGCCGGACAGCGTGAGCGATTGGGTCAAGGCGTTCATCAGCTATCTAAATTATAGCTGCCCGCGCCCGCTGCATCCGCGCAAGAACGTGAAAAAGCTTGTAAACACGGCGCTGGGGCGCGCGGGTGCCCTTCAGCGGCCCACGTCCGGCGGCAGCAGCAGGCGCTCGACCACCTGGCCGCGCCTGAGGTGCGCGTCGATGATCTCGTCGATGTCGGCGGTATCCACGTACGAGTACCAGGTGCCCTCGGGGTACACCACGGCCACCGGCGCGCCGGCGCAGCGGTCCAGGCAGCCGGCCTTGTTGACGCGCACCTGGCCGACACCGGCCAGTCCCTCGGCCTTCACGCGCGCCTTGCAGTGCTCGAACGCGGCCTGCGCGCCATGGTCGGCGCAGCAGTTCTCGCCGTTGGTGCGCTGGTTCAGGCAAAAGAAGATGTGGCGCTGGTAATAGGGCGGGGCGGCAGAGGGGCTCATGGCTTGATTTTAGGCACCGGTGCATGCGCCAGGGCGCGCGCCAGCAGCCAGGCCAGCACGGCAAAGGGCCACAGCCAGCCCAGCCACTGGGCCAGGCCATAGAAGTGGATGAAGCGCCCCTGTTCCCAGCTTTGCAGCGTGGCGGCAAAGTAGACGTTGGGCGTGGCGCTGTTGAGCAGGGCCAGTTGCGCCAGCACGGCGGCCAGCAGGGCGCCGGCGCAGGCGCGCACGGGCAGCCCGATCAACACGACGGCGGCCAGCGCCGCCAGGGGCAGGCCGCGCTGCACCGAGGGTGTCACCCAGGCCCAGGCGTTGGCCGGCCCGAAGGACAGGGCCGCCGACAGCGCCGACACCGCGATGCCCGCGGCCAGCGCGGCCGCCGCAAACACGGCGCGTCGCCCGCGCTGCCCGATCACGCAATAGCCCAGCAGGCAGGGCGCCAGCGCGCCCAGCGCGACGCAGGCGGCCTCGGCCAGCGGCAGCATGGGCTGCAGCTCGATGTCGCGCACCGGCAGCCAGTCCAGGAAGGGCGTGCCCTGCAGCCATTCGCCCAGCGCGTCCTCGCTGCGTTCGTAGACCTGGCCCATGCCAAAGGCCACCGGCAGCGGAAACAGCAGGCCGATGGGCCACAGCGCCAGCAGCACCAGCGCGCCGCGCGCGTCGCGGGCAAACCAGCGGCTGCGCATGCGCTGCCAGCGGTCGATGGCGCCCAAGCGATCCAGCGCCGCGGCGCCGACCGCGCCCAGCAGCCCGCCCAGGGCGTTGAAGCCCAGGTCCACGTTGGAGGCCACGCGCAGCGGCAGCCAGGACTGCAGGCACTCCAGCGTGAAGGACAGCGCGGCCGTGGCCAGGCCGGCCAGCAGCGCCGCCGGCCAGCGCGCGCACGTGCGCCGCAGGGCCAGCGCCAGCAGAAAGCCCATGGGCAGGTAGCCAAGCAGGTTGATGGCGAGGTCGAACTTCGTCCAGTACCTGGGCCAGGGCGCGTGCAGGTAGGCCCAGGGCGCGATGCCCTGGTCGCGCCAGCCGGTGAACGGAAACAGGCTGGCGTAGACGATCAACGCGCCGTACAGCAGCGCCAGTGGCCAGGCGGTGGAAGGCGGGGGG
This sequence comes from Burkholderiaceae bacterium, assembly GCA_041396485.1. Classification (GTDB taxonomy): domain Bacteria; phylum Pseudomonadota; class Gammaproteobacteria; order Burkholderiales; family Burkholderiaceae_C; genus Ottowia. The sequence continues at coordinate 100,801 of JAWKYM010000005.1, forward strand.
CGTCCCATGGCGGGCGCTCGCGATCTCGATCAGAACGGCTTGACCACCACCAGGATGACGGCCGCCAGCAGCCCGAGCACGGGCAGTTCGTTGAACCAGCGAAACCACACGTGGCCGGGCGTGGGCTGCCCGCGCTCGAAGCGCGCGAGCAGGCGCGCGCAGCCCGCGTGGTAGGCGATGAGCAGCGCCACCACGGCCAGCTTGGCGTGCAGCCAGCCGTTGCCCGGCCCCTGGCCGATGCCGTAGCCCAGCCACAGCCACAGGCCCAGGCCCAGCGCGGGCACCGCCAGCATCGTCATGAAGCGCAGCAGCTTGCGCGCCATGAGCAGCAGGCGCGCGCGCTCGGCGCTGGCGCCGGGCGCCACCTGCGCCAGGTTGACGAAGATGCGCGGCAGGTAGAACAGGCCCGCAAACCAGCTGACCACGAACACGATGTGCAGGGCTTTGATCCACAACATGGGGCAAGTGTAGGCCGGCGCCCGGGGCGGCCAAGCTGCAAGGGAGCGCGCGGCCATTAAAAAACCCCAGCCGCGAGCGGCTGGGGTTGAAAAGCCTGTCTGCTGTCACACATCAAGGCTCCCGCTCAGGGAGGAAAAGCGGGGAGCGACGAATCGCCCGGAATAAATATACCAAAAGTGTGCATCTTTCTCAACAAAGCCCATGAACTTTTCGGGGGCGCCGCGATCGTGCCGCGTGCCCGGACCGGGGCCGGTTTGCGGCACAATTTTCGCCATGACCCTTTTTGCTCCCGCCCCCTTTCCCGCCCTGCGCCCGCGCCGCCTGCGCCGTGACGACTTCACCCGCCGCCTGGTGCGCGAGCACCGGCTCTCCTGCGACGACCTGATCTACCCCGTGTTCGTGCTCGACGGCAAGGGCAAGCGCCAGGCCGTGCCCTCGATGCCGGGCGTCGAGCGCCTATCGCTGGATCTGCTGCTGCCGGTGGCCGAGGAGTGCGTGCAGCTGGGCATTCCGGTGATGGCGCTGTTTCCGGTGATCGACGCCAAGCTGAAGGACGAAAAGGGCAGCGAGGCGACCAACGCGCGCGGCCTGATCCCGCGCGTGGTGCGCGAGCTGAAAAAGCGCTTTCCCGAACTGGGCATCATGACCGACGTGGCGCTGGACCCCTACACCAGCCACGGCCAGGACGGCTGGCTGGACAAAACGGGCTACATCCTGAACGACGAGACCGTGGGCCAGCTGGTCAAGCAGGCGCTCACGCAGGCAGCGGCCGGCGTGGACATCGTGGCGCCCAGCGACATGATGGACGGGCGCATCGGCGCCATCCGCCAGGCGCTGGAGGCCAAGGGCCACATCCACACGCGGATCATGGCCTACAGCGCCAAGTACGCCAGCGCCTTCTACGGGCCGTTTCGCGACGCCGTGGGGTCAAGCGCCAACCTGGGCAAGGGCGACAAGAAGGTCTACCAGATGGACCCGGGCAACGGCGACGAGGCGCTGCGCGAGGTCGCCATCGACCTGCAGGAAGGCGCCGACATGGTGATGGTCAAGCCCGGCATGCCCTACCTGGACGTGTTGCGCCGCGTGAAGGACACCTTCCACGTGCCGACCTTTGCCTACCAGGTCAGCGGCGAATACGCCATGCTGAAAGCCGCGGCGCACAACGGCTGGCTCGACCACGACCGCGTGGTGCTGGAGGCGCTGCTGGCCTTCAAGCGTGCCGGCGCCGACGGCGTGCTGACCTACTTTGCCCGCGACGCCGCCCGTATGCTACAAAATAAATAGCTTACTGCGCTTGTTCATCAGGCGCTGCAGCCCGATTTGATTCAAGAGTCCGCGCCCCACCGTGCACATCGTCGAATTCACCGCCGGCAGCCTGCGCTTTGTTGACACCCCGCCGGCGCAGCCGCCGGATGACGGCTTCGTGTGGGTGTACCTGGAGCGCGCCGAGTACGCTGCCACGCTGGCCGCGCAGCAGGCGCTGGCGCAGCAGCTGGGTGGCTCGGCCCTGCTGGACGTGCATGCGCGCGACCTGGCCAACGAAGCCCATCCCTCGCACTTCGACGGCACCTCGGTCTATGACCGCATGATCTTCCGCCGCCTGGCCACGGCCGAGGAGGCGCGCGCCGCCGCCGCCCAGGCCGACGCGCCCGATGCGGCCACCCGCATCGACTCGCGCGCGGTCGGCTTTGCCGTGTTCGACCGCCTGCTGGTCAGCGTGCACCCGGCCGGCTGCCCGGTGGCCGTCGGCTTCATCGAACGCCTGGCCACCGATGCGCGACTGAGCGTGGATGCCGCCAGCGTGCGCTCGCGCCTGCCGCAAAGCCCGGTTGACCTGGCGCTGCACCTGATCAACGTCATGGTCGACAGCTATCTGGAGCTGCGCAAGGCGCTGACGCGCCGGCTGGAGACCGCCCAGCACGCGCTGCTGCGCCCGCGCCCGGCGGCCGACGCCTGGCCGGCGCTGATGCACGCACGCCAGCAGCTCAACTGGCTGCAGGAGCTGTGCGAGGAGCAGCAGGACGCGATGCAGGAATGGCTGGACGCGCTGCGCGAGCAGCCGCTGTCGGACTGGGGCGCCGATACCCAGCAGGCGGTGCACCGGCGCGACGGCCTGGTGGCCCGCGCGCGCGACGTGATGGAGCACATCGACCGCGTGCTGCACCACGCCCGGCGCCTGGAGCAGTCGGCCGAGACCGCGGTGCAGATCCACTTCAACGCCCAGGGCCAGCGCACCAACGACATCATGCGCACGCTCACCGCCATCACGGCGGTGTTCCTGCCGCTGAACCTGTTCACCGGCTTCTTCGGCATGAACTTCGACCACCTGCCGCTGATTCACAGCGGCATCGGCATGTGGGTGGCGCTGGCCCTGCTGGTGCTGCTGGCCCTGGCCATCGTGCTGCTGTTCTGGCGCCGGCGCTACCTCACCCACGAGCCCGGGGACGACGTCAGCCCCTGAAAACGCAAACCCCGGCTGCACGGGCGTGCAACCGGGGCGCTTGGAGTCTTGCAGCCGGCCCGCGGGCCGGCCCGCCGGATCAGGCGGCTTCGCCGGTGGCCGGGCGGAAGCCGCTGGCAATCGCCTGGCGCGTGGCTTCACGCACTTCGGCGCGCGTCACGGTGCTGGCGCGTTCGGGCTCGGCCTGGGCGTTCATCTCGCCGGCGGCCGGCATATGGCGCGCGGCGTCGGCACGCACGTCCTGGCGTTGCAGCGTGCTGCTGGCGGCGACCGGCTGGTCGGCAAACGGGGCTTCGCCCGAGGCGGGCTGGAAGGTGCCGGCAAAGGCGGTGCCCGACAGCAGCAGGGCAGCGGCGACGGCGATGGAAGCGTTGAGTTTTTTCATGGTGATTTCCTTCTTGCAGTAAACGTAAACGGGGCGGCACGCGGGCCGGCTTGGTTTCGATCGCCGCTGTCTTGCGGCCTTCGATGGGACGTAGTTTGCGGCGATCGGCGTGTCAAAAAAAGCCCAAATAAATGATTTGACTGTTTCTGTTTTGGAAATAATGGCGCATGGACTCCCTCGACCTCATCCAGACCTTCCGCGAAGTTGCGCGGCGCGGCAGCTTTTCGGCGACGGCACGCGCCCAGGGCGTGTCACCGGCCTACGTCAGCAAGGCGGTGGTGCAGCTCGAGGGGCGTTTTGGCGTGCGCCTGTTCAACCGCACCACGCGCAAGGTCTCGCTTACCGACGCCGGCCAGCTGCTGTTCGAGCGCAGCGGCGCGCTGCTGGAGCTGATCGACCTGACCCAGGGCGAGCTGCACGAGCGCGCCACGCGCCCCAGCGGCCGGCTGGTGCTGACCGCGCCGCACGGCTTGATGCAGACCGACCTGCCCGTCATGCTGGGCCACTTCATGCAGCAGAACCCCGAAGTCACGCTGGATCTGCACGTGACCGACCGCATGATCAAGCTGGCCGAGGACGGCATCGACCTGGCGTTTCGCATTGGCCCCATTCAGGATGCCAACATGATCGTGCGGCGCCTGCTGCCCGTCGACTTCGTGGCTGCTGCCGCCCCCAGCTACTGGCGCGCGCACGGCAAGCCCACCCATCCGAACGAGCTGCTGACGCATGCGCAGCTGGCCTACAACCAGTTCGGTGAGGCGCCGCGCTGGCACTTCAGCGTGCAGGGCAAGCCGCTGGAGTTGCCCCTGCAGCCACGCCTTGCCGCCTCCAGCTTCATCCCCCTGATGAGTACGGCGGTGCAGGGGCTGGGCGTGGTCTGGGGACCGCGCGGCGCGCTGGCCGCCTATGTCGAGCGCGGCGAGCTGGAGTTCGCGTTGGAGGGGTTCTCACCCACGGACATCTGGCTGCACGCGATCTACATGCAGCGGCGCCACAACAGCGCCGCGCTGCGCGCGCTGCTGGGCCATCTGGACGAGTTTGCCCAGACCTTCAAGCAGGCCGAGGTCAAGGCCAATGGCGCCGTGCGGCGCTCGGCCCGGGCGTCCTGAGGGGTTGGCCAGAGGGCTCGGCCGGAGGCGCGCCGTCAGCGCAGCTGCTGCGCGAAGAAGGCCAGCGTGCGCTCGCGCGCCAGCGCCGCCGACGGCGCGTGCCAGGCGGCGCGCAGATCGCAGTTGAAGCCGTGCGCCGCTGGATACAGGTGCACGTCGACGGCCGGGTGGGCCTGGCGCAGTGCCTGTACCCCTTCCAGCGGCACCGACTTGTCGTGGTCCGACAGATGGGCCTGCACCGGCACCCTGGGTTGCCGCGCCAGTTCGGCCGGTGCGGTCATGCCGCCGCCGTAGTAGCACACGGCCGCGCCCAGGCCGCTGCAGCTGCTGGCCGCGCGCCAGGCCAGCAGGCCGCCCCAGCAATAGCCGACCACGCCGACCTTGCCGGCGCCCACCTGCCGCGCGTGATCGATGGCGGCCTGCACGTCGGGCAGCACACCGGGCGCGGGCAGGGCCTCGGCCGCGCGCTTGAGGCCCATGCCGGTCTGCATGTCGGCCTCGCCATAGCCCAGGTCAACCCCCGCCTGCACCCGCCCGAAGGTGGCCGGCGCCAGCGCCAGCCAGCCCTCGGCCGCAAAGCCGTCGGTCACGGCGCGGATGTGCGCGTTGACGCCGAAGATCTCCTGCAGCACCACCACCGCCCCGCGCGGCGCGCCCGCCGGCTCGGCTTGCCAGGCGCTGACGGTCTGCCCGTCCGCTGCCTTCAGTTCAATCCATTGCCCCATGCTTTCGCTCCTGTATGGATGGTCGGGCGTTCAATGCTGACGCGCGCCACAACCCAAGATTGAATTTCTTGCGTCCTTTGCGATTCCTTCGCGTCCCCTGCGTCCGGCTGTCCTGCAGGGGCTCCCGTCAAACCCCCAAGGCCCGCCGCACGAAGTCCAGCCGGTCCTGGCCCCAGAACAGCTCACCCTCGATCACGTAGGTGGGCGCGCCAAACACCCCGGCGTCGATGGCCGCCTGCGTCTGCGCCTCGTAGCGCGCCTGCACCTCGGGCGCCTGCGCGGCGGCCAGCCGCTCGGTCGGCAGATCGCTTTCGTCCAGCAGCTCGGCCAGCGTGCCCGCGCTGGCGATGTCGCGCTGCTCGGCCCAGCAGGCGGTCATCGCGGCGCCGGCCAGCCGCAGCGCGGCATCCGCGCCGTCGGTGTGCGCCACCGCGGTGATCAGGCGTGCGGCGGGGCTGCCATCGACCGGGAAGTAGCGCGGCTCGGGGTTCAGGGCCATGCCCAGGTGCTCCGCATGGCGGCGCAGCTCCACCAGCCGATAGGCCTGGCGCTGTGGCGCGCGCTGGCCCAGCGGCAGGCCGCCCGAGAGCGGGAAGATGCGGCCATAGTCCACCGGCAGCACGCGCACCGCACGCCGGCTGGCGCGCAGCAACTCGACGAAACGGGCATGGCCCAGGTATGCCCAGGGGCTTTGCGGGGTGAAGAAGTAGTCGATGGGGCGGGACATGGCGGGACTTGCGAATAATGGGCCTGTTTTAGCAGAGAGCGGCCCCGCGCGTCATGGGCGATGCTGCTTTCATTTTTTTGACGGAACCCTTCATGTCGCAAACCAAGGCCCCCAAGACCATCAAGTACCACTGGGAAGACCTGCACGCCGGCCAGACCATCGAGCTGGGCAGCGTGGTGGTCGAGCGCGAGGAGGCGCTGGCCTTTGCCGGCCGCTACGATCCGCAGCCCTTTCATCTCGACGACGCGGCGGCCGCGCGGTCGATGTTCGGCAAGCTGGCCATCAGCGGCTGGCACACCTGCAGCATGGCCATGGGCCTGATGGTGCGCAACTTCCTGCTCGAATCGTCCAGCCTGGGCTCGCCCGGCCTGGAAAAGCTGCAGTGGCTGAAACCCGTTTTCCCCGGCGACACGCTCTCGCTGCGCCAGCGCGTGATCGAGACGCGGCCCATGAAGTCGCGCCCCGACGTCGGCCTGGTGCGCACGATCTGGGAGATGTTCAACCAGCACGGCGAGCAGGTGCTGATGATGGACGGCTACGGCATGTTCCGCCGCCGCACGCCGGGCGCGCCCGCCGCGGGCTGAGCCGGCCGCGGGCCGCGGCGCGGCCCCGACCGTGCAATCGGTCACTGCAGATCGTGACCATCGGCACTGTGCCGGCGCGGCCAGCGCGTCTATGGTGTGAGCCATGCCTGACGGCCCCCGGGCCGTCGCTTCAACGGTCTTCTTCGCGGGCATCCCCGAAGCACCGATGAACATGGAGCCCATCATGAACTCGCTCACCTTCCAACGCATCGGCCTGCGCGGCGCGATGCTGGCCGCCGCCCTGACGCTGGGCGGCACGCTGGCTGCCCCCGCGTGGGCCGCCGCGCCCAACGCCGGCGCACCGGCCCGGACCACGCAGGCCGGCAAGCCTGCGATGGTCGACGAAGACGTGACGATGTCCGCCGTCATGCCCGGCGCCACCTACCTGAACGGCGGGGTCGGCAAGCTGAGCGAAGAGCGCATGCACAAGGACGCGCGCCACTGGCCGCTGCGCATGACCTTCTCCGACAAGTCCAGCAACGAGTTCGTTGCCGACGTGAAGCTGAAGGTCCTTGACCACAGCGGCCATGCCGTGCTGCGCCTGAAGGACGCCGGCCCGATGACGTATGTGCAACTGCCCCAGGGCGACTATCACATCACCGCCGCCTACAAGGGCGACACCCTGACGCGCAACGTCCACATCGGCCCCAAGGGCATGGATGCCAACTTCCACTGGATGATGTGACCCACCCCCGTTGCTCCACTCGCTGCGCGATGTTGCGCCTCCCCCCTCAAGGGGGCATCGCGTGTGACTGGGCAAAGCCCAGCCACCGCGATCACCGGCATGGCCTGCTTCGCGGCCTTTCGGCTCTTTGGCGGTGATGCGCCGCTGACGAAAAGTCACTCACTTGCTGGCTCCGATCGACGCACTGCCAGCTGCCAACTGCTTTCAGGACCCACCCATGCCGCGCAACGCTAGCCTCCGTTCCTCCGCCTCGCCGCTCACCGCCCTGGTGCTGCAGGGCGGTGGCGCGCTGGGCGCGTATCAGGCCGGAGCCTATGAGGCCTTGGCGCTGCGCGGCGAAGCGCTGGACTGGGTGGCGGGCATCTCGATTGGCGCGGTCAACGCGGCCTTGATTGCCGGCAACCCGCCGGGGCGGCGCGTCGAGCGCCTGCGCGCCTTCTGGGAGCGTGTCAGCCTGGCGCTGCCGCTGCGCCCGCAGGCCGAATGGGTGGCGCCCGTGCGCGGCTGGTGGGACAACGCCATGGCCTGGTGGGGCGCGGCCATCGGCGTGCCAGGCTTCTTCGCCCCGCGTCCGCCGCTGGCCTGGTGGCCGCAGCCGCCGGCCAGCTGGTACGACACCGCACCGTTGCACGACACCCTGCTGGAGCTGGTGGACTTCGATTTGCTCAACCACGGCCCGATGCGCTTTTCGGTCGGTGCGGTGGACGTGCAAAGCGGCAACTTCACCTATTTCGACAACCGGCGCGAGCGCATCGGCCCCGAGCACGTGATGGCCAGCGGCGCGCTGCCGCCGGGCTTTGGTGCCGTGCAGATCGGCGAGCATTTCTATTGGGACGGCGGCTTGGTGTCCAACACCCCGCTGACCTACGTGATGGAGCACCTGGAAGGCCCCGCCACGCAGCCGGTCACGGTGTTCCAGATCGACCTGTTTCGCGCCCGCGGCCGCGTGCCGCAAACGCTGGCCGATGCGGCCGAGCGCGAGAAGGACATCCGCTATTCCAGCCGCACCCGGCTGGTCAGCGACGAGGTGCGCCAGCGCCACCAACTGCACCAGCGCCTGCGCCGGCTGGCCGCCTTCGTGCCCAAGGCCCAGCAGGGCAGCGCCGAGGTGCAGGCCCTTCTGGCCGGCACGCTGGACGCGGCCATCACCCTGGTGCACGTGATCCATCGGCGCAAGGACACCGAGACCCAGACCAAGGACTACGAGTTCTCGCACCTGTCCATGACCGAGCACTGGCAGGCCGGCAGCGCCGACATGCTGGCCTCGCTGCAGCTGCTGGACCGCCAGGGCGCGCCCCGGCCGGGCGAGTTTCGCGTGCTCGACCATCAACCCGACGCGCCCATGGCGCGCCGCCCCTCTGCTGTCACTCCCAAGAAAGACCCATCATGAATCTGCACGATGTCCGCTCCCAGGCCTGGTCCATGCCGCTGACCAGCCCGATCTATCCGCGCGGGCCCTACCGCTTCGTCAACCGCGAGTTCATGGTCATCAGCTACCGCACCGACCCCGCGCTGCTGGCGGCCGTGGTGCCCGCGCCGCTGCAGCCGGCGCCGGGCGCCATCGTCAAGATGGAGTTCATCCGCATGCCCGACTCCACCGGCTTCGGCGACTACACCGAGTCGGGCCAGGTCATCCCGGTTACCTTCGACGGCGCGCCGGGCACCTACTCGCACAACATGTTCTTGAACGACGACGCGCCGATTGCCGGCGGGCGCGAGATCTGGGGCTTTCCCAAGAAGCTGGCCGGTCCCAGCCTGCGCGTGGACAAGGACGTGCTGGTGGGCACGCTGGACTATGGCGACATCCGCGTGGCCACCGGCACCATGGGCTACAAGCACCGGCCGTTCGACCATGCCCAGGCGCTGGCGGCGGTGACGGGCGCCAACTACCTGCTCAAGATCATGCCGCACGTGGACTGCACGCCGCGCATCTGCGAGCTGGTGCGCTACCACTGCCAGGACGTCACCATCAAGGGCGCCTGGGAAGGCCCGGCCGCGCTGCAGTTGTTCGAGCACGCGCTGGCCCCCGTGGCGGCGCTGCCGGTGCTGGAGGTGGTGGGTGCGGTGCACATCCTGACCGACCTCACGCTGGGGCTGGGCGAGGTGGTGCATGACTACCTGGCCGATGGGGCCGCACACAAAGTTTGATTACTATGAAAACAATAGCTGTTTGCGCTTATTCAACGGGCGCAAATGGCCTATTTCATTCATGAATCCCAAGGAGCATTCTCATGAGCATCCCTCAAGTTCAAGCCAGCACCATCCTCAGCCTCAAGGGCAAGACGGCGCTGGTCACCGGCGCCGCCAGCGGGCTGGGCAAACGCATCGCCGAGGTCTATGCCGATGCCGGCGCCAACGTCGTCATTGCCGACCTGCGGCTGGCCGACGCCCAAGCCACGGCCGATGCCATCGCCCAGAAGGGCGTCAAGACCCTGGCCGTGGCCATGGACGTGACCGACGAGGCCGCGGTCGAGGCCGGATTTGCCCAGGTGCAAAAGGCACTCGGTGCGGTCGACATCCTGGTCAGCAACGCCGGCATCCAGATCGTCGCGCCGATCCAGGACTTCAAGTTCGCGGACTGGAAGAAGCTGCTGGCCGTGCACCTGGACGGCGGCTTTCTGACCGCGCGCGCGGCGGTGCGGCAGATGATCGGCTCGGGGCGCGGCGGCGCCATCATCTTCATGGGCTCGGTGCACTCAAGGAGGCGTCCGAGCTCAAGAGCCCTACGTCACCGCCAAGCACGGCCTGGAGGGCTTGGCCAAGGTGATCGCCAAGGAAGGCGCGGCGCACAACATCCGCAGCAACGTCATCTGCCCCGGCTTCGTGCGCACGCCGCTGGTCGAAAAGCAGATCCCCGAGCAGGCCGCCGAGCTGCACATCAGCGAGGCCGACGTGGTCAAGACCGTGATGCTCAAGGACACGGTGGACGGCGAGTTCACCACCGTCGACGACGTCGCGCAGGCGGCGCTGACCTTTGCCGCCTGGCCCAGCAACGCCCTCACCGGCCAGTCGCTGGTGGTCAGCCACGGCTGGTTCATGCAATAGCCGGCCCGCGCGGGGCCGTCAGCCCAGTCGGGACTGCGCCTTCACCGCCAGCTCGGTGCGGTTGCGCGCATGCAGCTTGTCCATGATGCGGCTGACGTAGTTCTTCACCGTGCCCTCGGCCAGAAACACGCGCTCGGCGATCTGCCGGTTGGACAGGCCGTCGGCCAGCAGCGCCAGCACGCGCTCTTCCTTGTCCGACAGCGGTTCGTCCAGCGCCGCCGGGCCGCCCGGCCGCGCCGCGCCGGGGTAGGGCGGCGGGCTGCCCGCGTGGCGCGCATCCGCCGCCAGGGTGCGAAACTGCTCCAGCACCTTGCGCGCCACGGCCGGCGACAGGCGCGACTCGCCGCGGTGCACGGCGCGCACGGTCTCCAGCACCTCGGCCTCGGCGGCATCCTTCAGCAGATAAGCGTGGGCGCCGGCGCGCACCGCCTCGTACACCCGCTCGTCGTCGTCGAAGGTCGTCAGCACCACCACGCGCACGCGCGGCAATTCGGCCGCCAGCTGGCGCGTGGCGGCCACGCCGCCCAGCCGCGGCATCTGCAGGTCCATCACCACCACGTCGGGCTGCAGCGCGCGCGCCAGCTCCAGCGCCTCCTGTCCGTCGGCCGCCTGGCCCACCACCATGATGTCGTCCTCGGCCCCCAGCATCAGCGCCAGGCCGCGGCGGATGATGGGCTGGTCGTCGGCCACCAGCAGGCGCAGCGGCGCCGCGGTCATCGGGCGCTCCGGCGTGGCCCGCGGGCCCACAATGGACCCACCCTGGCTCTGTCCTGGCATGGCATGACATCAAGCTTATCGCAAGCGTCCACGCCGCCGGCCGGCGCGTCGCGCGAGTCCCTCGGGCAGCGGCTGGATCCGCGCCGCCACATCGCCGCCGCCGTCGGCTGGGCGGTGTTCGTGCTGGTCACCGTCGGCGCCCTGGTGGCGGCCGAGCTGGCGGCCAGCACGGCCGAGCGCGAGATGCGCGCCGACACCCAGGCGCGCCTGGGCCAGGCCGCTGGCCAGGCCGCCGATGCGCTGGTGGCGCGCGTGCAGGTGCTGCTGTCCGCCCTGCAGGCCAGCGCCGCGCAGTGGCCGTCCGATGGCGCCGCCGCATCTTCCTGGGCCGAGCGCCTGCAGGCGCTGCAGCGGGCGCAGCCGGTGCTGGGCTGGATCGGCCTGCGCGACGCCCAGGGCCGCCTGCTGGCCGCCACCGGTGGCCTGGATGCCGCGCCGCCCGGGGCCCTGCAGGGGCACCTGGAGCAGGCGCTGCGCGCGCCGCAGCTCATCCTGCATCGCGCGCACGCGGCCGATGAGGACGACGCCCTGGTGCTGACGGTGCCGCTGGCCGGCGCCGGCGCGCCGCCGGCCGGCGTGCTGGTGGCGCAGCTGCCCTGGCTGTGGCTGCAGGCCGAGCTGGACGCGCGCCTGCGCGCCCTGGCGGGCGGCGCGCCGCTGCAGTTGCTGCTGCTCGATGCACAGGGGCGGCTGCTGGCGGGCCCGCCCCAGCTGCGCGACGGTGTGCTGCTGGCCGACCCGAGCGAGCACGGCCGCTACCTGGTGGGCCGGCCGCCCGACGCCGCCGATGCCGGCGGACCGGCCGGCGGCGCGGGCTGGCAACTGGTGGTGCGCGAGGACGCCGCCAGCGCCCTGGCGCGGGCGCGCGAGACGCGCCGCGCGGTGCTGCTGGGCGTGCTGGGCGTGGGCTTGCTGGCGGCGCTGGCGGTGGTGGGCGTGGCGCATCGACCGCTGCGCCGGCTGCGCACCCTGGCGCAGCAGGCGCGGGCCGTTCAGGGCGGGCAGCGCCCCAGCGTGGCGGTGCCCGCCGGGCGCGACGAGGTGCACGCCATCGGCCAGGCCCTGGCCGAGCTGATCGACCACCTGCAGGCCGAAAAGGCCGCGCTGGCGCAGCTCAACACCGAGCTGGACGCCCGGGTGGCGGCGCGCACCGCGCGCATCGAGCGGCTGGCGCAGGACGCCCGGCGCGCCGCCGTCACGCGCGAGCGCCTGCGCCTGGCGCGCGGCCTGCACGACACGCTGGCGCATTCGCTGATGGCGCTGCTCACCCAGATCCGGCTGATGCGCAAGCTGGGCCCGCGCTGGAGTGCCGAGCAGTGGGACGCCGAACTGGCCGAGGCCGAGCAGGCCGCCACCCGCGGCTTGGCCGAGGCGCGGGCCGCCATCGGCCAGATGCGCCAGGCCGGCGTGCACGACAGCGGCCTGGGCCCCGAGCTGCAGGCGCTGCTGCAGCGCTTTGCCGAGCGCAGCGCGGTGGCGGCGGTGGCCGACATCGACCCGGCCGCCGCCGACCTGGTGGACGAGCGCGCGGCCGCGGTGTTGTCGATCGCGCGCGAGGCGCTGCGCAACGTCCAGCGCCACGCGCAGGCGCGCCAGGTCCGGCTGGCGCTGCAGCCCGAGCGCCTGCCGCCCGCCGACAGCGACGAGCCGGCGCGCTGGCGCCTCACGCTGGTGGACGACGGCGTGGGCTTTGACGTGCAGCGCCCGCGCGAGGGCCACTTCGGCCTGATGGGCCTGCACGAGCAGGCCGAGCAACTGGGCGCCGAGCTGACGCTGGACAGCGCGCCCGGCCAGGGCTGCCGCCTGCAGCTGCGGTTTGCGGCCTGAACGGCCTGGGGCCGTGCCTGCCGCTCAGGTGGCCGGCGGCGCGCCGGTCGGCCTGCATGTCGTCCAGCGCGCCGCCGCGGATCAGCACGCGCGGCGAGCATTTGCAGCGGGCGCAAGAAAGACAGTCCGCAGCTTGCTCTCAACAACGCAGCGCTCAATGCAGGTTGCACCGGCGCAACCTGAGCCCGTCCTTCAAATTCTGAATTTGCTGCGTCTTCTGCGAATTTCCTGCGCCCTCTGCGTTCAGAAAAATTTCGCCCGCTGCCCCGCCATCACGACCGCGGCGCCGGCAGCGTGCTCACAGTCCACCACTTCGCGCACCAGCGCGTCGGTGGCTTCGCGCAGCGCCTGCGCGCCGCCGGCGGCGTCGGGCGTGGGCGCCGGCACGCGCTGCACGAAGCTGCGCTGGCCCAGCAGGCGGCCCTGGCGCGCCTGCGGCGCGGTCACGGTCACGCGCAGGCGCACCACGCCTTCGCTGGCCTCGGGCGAGGCGAAGACCTGGGCAAACTCGTCCAGCTCGGCGCGCATCTCCAGCACGGCCAAGCCGCTGCCGGAGTCCAGCACCGGATGGGTGGCGGCCAGCGCCGCGCGCAAGCGCTGGCCCACCAACTGGGCGGGGGCCATGCTCCAGCGGGCCTGGGCGTAGGGGCGCGGCTGCTGGCTGCCGCCGGCGTACAGCAGGCGGTAGACGATGGCATTGGTGTCGATGGCCGCGGGCGCTTCCACGCCGTCAAAGGCCAGGCTCGCACCGCGGGCCGCGTCGGCGGGGGCCGCCAGGGGCGGGCCCAGGTCGTAGGCGGCGGGGCGCACCGGCTTGTCGGGCAGCGGCAGGGCACAGCCGGACAGCAGCAGGACCATGGAGCAAAAAACGGCTTTGGCGCTCATGGGAATTGCGGGATAAGCTATGAAATTCATAGTAATCGCTCAGTGGGAAGCGACCGCGCCCGCGGCGGCCGGGGCGACAAAGCCGGGCTCGCCCGGTCCGGGCGCGATGGCGCCGCTGCCGTACAGCAGGGCCTGCGGGTTTTCGCCCAGGGTGTTGGCGATGCGGTCCAGCCGGCGGATGGTGCGGCTGGCGTCCTCGGTCAGGTTCTGGATTTGCGGCAAGGTGGTGCGCGTGACGGTGTTGGCGCCTTCGTCCACGCGCTCCAGCACGCCGCCGGGGCCGGTCAGGCGGGCCAGGCCCTGGCGCGCGTCGCCCACCACGGCATCCAGCCCGGTCAGCGTGCGGCGCGCGTCGGTGACGGCGCCCTCGGTGGCCTTGAGCGTGCGGCTGGCCTGCTGGATCAGGCCGGGCAGGTTGGCGCGCGCCGGGTCGAGCTGGGTGCGCAGGGTCTGGTCGGCCGTGCGCGCCAACTGGTTGGCGCTGGCGGCGGCGGCGCCGACCTCGGCCAGGGCCTGCGTCAGCTTGGCCTGGTTCTCGGGCGCCAGCACCTGGTTGAGCCGGTCCACCGCCTGGTCCACCTTGCCGATCAGGGCGCTGGCCTGGTCCGAAATTTGTCCCAGCGCGTTGGGGTGCAGCGGAATGCGCGGCACGCCATCGGGGCCGGCGGCCGGGGGCTCCGCGGAGTTGCCGTTGTCGTCCAGCTGGATGAAGGACAGGCCGGTGACGCCCTGGAAGGCCAGGGTGGCGAAGGTGGAGGCGGTGATCGGCGCCTGCGGGCTGACGGCGATGGTGACCAGCACGTTGTGGCGTTTCTGCGGATCGAAGCTGATGGCCGTGACCTTGCCCACGGCCACACCCTTGTAGCGCACCGCGGCCTGCACCTGCAGGCCGGTCACGCCGTCCGAGGTGGTCAACTCGTAGTTGGTGGTGTTGGCCACGTCGCGCGTCAGCCACAGGGCCATGGCCACCAGCAGGGCCGAGACCAGCAGCACGAACGCGCCGGCGGCCAGGGCGTGGGCTTTGTTTTCCATGACTTATTGTCCTTTCTCGCGCTGCTGCCGGGAATGCAGCAGCTCCATCGCGCGCTGGCCGCGCTCGCCCAGGAAGAAGTGGCGGATGAAGGGGTGCTCGAAGGCCAGCACCTCGGGCACCGGTGCGTTGATGATCACGTGCTGCTCGGCCAGCACGGCCACGCGGTCGGACAGCTCGAACAGCGTGTCCAGGTCGTGCGTGACCATCACCACCGTCAGGCCCAGTTCGCGGTGCAGCGAGCGCAGCAGGGCCACGAAGGCGTCCGAGCTGTCGGGGTCTAGCCCGGCGGTGGGCTCGTCGAGCATCAGCAGGGGCGGGTCCATGATCAACGCACGGGCCAGTGCCACGCGCTTGATCATGCCGCCGGACAGCTCGGCCGGCATCTTGTGCGCGTCACCGGGCTTGAGGCCCACCATCTGCAGCTTGAGCAGCGCCGCCTCGCGCGCCAGCGCGTCGGGCACGGCGCGCGTCTCGCGCAGCGGCAGGGCGATGTTGTCGAGCACGCTGAAGGCCGAGAACAGCGCTCCCTGTTGAAACAGCATGCCCACGCGCGCGGCAGCGCCGGCGTCGGTCAGCTCGGCCACCGGCCGGCCCAGCACCGTCACCTGGCCGCGCGCCGGGCGGTTCAGGCCCAGCATCTGGCGCAGCAGCACCGTCTTGCCGGTGCCCGAGCCGCCCACCAGGGTCAGTACCTCGCCGCGGCGCACCGTCAGATCGAGGTCCTTGTGCACCACCACCTGGCCGCCGCCGGCCGTTGGAAACACGCTCCACAGGCCGCGCACCTCGATGATCGGCTCGGCCGCGCCGGCGGCGCTGTTCTGGCTGGCGTCGGCGGCTTTTTGCATCAGATGCCCACCGACTTGAACAGCACGGCAAACAGCGCGTCGATCAGGATCACCGCCGTGATCGAGGTCACCACCGAGGCCGTCGTGCCCTGGCCCAGGCTTTCGGTGTTGGGCTTGACGCGCAGACCGAAATGGCAGCCGATCAGCGCGATGAACAGGCCGAACACGAAAGACTTGCCCACCGCCAGCGCCAGGTTGGCCGCCGGCACCACGCGCGGCAGCGCCTCCAGGAAATAGCTGGCGTTGATGCCCAGCGTCACGTCGGCGGCCAGCACGCCACCCACCAGTGCCGCCACCGTGGTCCACACCGCGATCAGCGGCATGGCGATGGCCAGCGCCATGGCGCGCGGCAGCACCAGGCGAAAGCCCTTGGGAATACCCAGCACGCGCATGGCGTCGAGCTCCTCGGTCACGCGCATCACGCCGATCTGCGCCGTGATGGCCGAGCCCGAGCGCCCGGCGATCAGCACCGCGGCCAGCAGCGGCCCCAGTTCGCGGATCAGCGCCAGCCCGAGGATGTTGACGATGAAGGTCTCGGCGCCGAACTGGCGCAGCACCTGGCTCATCAGGTAGGCCAGCACCACGCCGATCAGAAAGCCCACCAGCGCCGTGATGGGCAGCGCCTGCGCGCCGATGCGGTACAGGTGGCCGGAGAAATCGCGCCAGGGCCCGCGCTGTGGCCCCGCCAGCAGGCGCAGTGCCGACAGCAGCAGCTGACCCGACAGCGCCACGAAGTCGCGCAGTTGCACCAGCGCGCCCAGGATGGCGGTCCCCAGGGCATCCACGCGTGCGCCCAGGCCGGTGCGCACCCGGCGCACCTCCGCAGCGCCCAGCGTGGCCACGCGCTCGAGCAGGGCGCGCTGCGCCTCATGGGCCTGCAGCTGCGCCGGCCACTGGCGGCCCCAGTGCTGCCACAGGGCCAGCGCGCCCAGGTGGTCGAAGGCCTGCAGCGCGCGCAGATCCCAGGCGGCGCCCGGCGCCACGTGGGCCAGCGCCGCTTGCGCGGCGCGCCAGGCGGCCTTGCTGCCCAAGGCGCCGGCCGTCCATCGGCCCTGCAGCACCGCGCGCGCGCCGGGGCCGTCGGTGGCGGTTTCGATCCAGGCGGGCGGGTTGGGCATGCGGGGCAGGGGCGGGGTTTTGCGGGGCGCTGGCATGGTAGCGTCCCGGCGAGCGGGATCGGCGCGGCCGCGCAGGCCATGAATTGGTTACGACTCTTGCGCGTTGTTGGCCGCATTATCCCGAGCTGCGCCCTTAGGATCGACCGATTGTTACTCAGGAGAAAGCATGGCACTGCAAGGACCGTTCTTCGGCAAGCGCGACACCGACCCCAACCCCGCTCCCACCCGCCCCACCGGCAGTACGCTGGGTGGCACCAGTTCGCTCGGGTCCGCCGGCAGCAGCGCGCAGCCCTTTGCGGCCCCGGTGCCGGCCGCCGCGCCCGCCAACCCGTTGGCGACGGCGCCCGCGGCGGCGGAAAGCGGCGCCAAGCTGACGGTGGGCCCCAACATCAAGCTCAAGGGCGTGGAGATCACCGACTGCGACACGCTGGTGGTCGAGGGCACGGTCGAGGCCACGATGAACTCGCGCGTGATCCAGATCGCCGAGCAGGGCGCCTTCAAGGGCTCGGCCGAGATCGACATCGCCGAGGTGCGCGGCAGCTTCGACGGCACGCTCACGGTGCGGCAAAAATTGGTGATCTTCGCCACGGGCAAGGTCACGGGCAAGATCCGCTATGGCAAGATCGTGATCGAAGAAGGAGGCCAGCTTTCCGGTGAGATCACGTTCGGCATGGACAAGGACGGCGGCAAGAACGCCTGAGGCATTGCCTGTCATGCACCGCGCGGCGCGCGGTGCCAACGGGGTCGCCTTGGCGGCCCTTTTGTTTGCCGGCGCACTGGCTGGCTGCGCCAGCAGCGCCCCCACCCCGCACGGCGAAGTGCAGGGTGCCAGCTTCCAGTCGGGCGAGCTGCTGCAAAGCGACGGCAACCGCCTGACGCAGGTGGCCATGAGCGCCAACCTGGCCAGCCTGCGCCGGCTGGCCGACAAGCTGTACCGCCGCAACCCGGCCGAATGGCGCAAGACCGCGGCCACGCGCGAAGCGGCCCTCGCGCTGCTGGACGCCAGCGTGCTGGGCGGCCAGCCCTGGGCGCCGCTGCAGGGCCAGCGCGACGTGGCCGCGCTCTCAACGGCGCTGGCACCCGGCTTCACGGGCGATCGCGTGGCGGCCTTCATCGCCGCCTGTGCCGACACCCTGGTCACCGCGCATGGGGGCAAGCGCGAGTTCTACTACCTGGACGGCATCGACCCGCAGCACATCTACAACGCCGCACGCAACATGGAGATCGCGCTGTGGATCCTGAACACGCGGCGCGACGCCGCGGGCCAGCCGCTGCTGCGCGCCAACGAGATCACGGGCGAGGTGCGCAATCTCAGCTTCGAGCGCGAGTTCGGACAGATCATCGGCCGGCTCGATTTGCTGGCCACCTTCAGCACCGAGCGCTACCGGCGCGCCGCCATCGACTACGTGCAGGGGCTGGTGGCCGCGCCCTTTCTGGCCTTCTTGCCGGTCAAATGAGGGGCTGAAGGCCTCAACCAAGGGGCCATTGCGCGACGCCTGCCCTCACCCCAACCCTCTCCCGCATGCGGGAGAGGGAGTGAACAGCACAGCGTGCCGCGTGGCCCAATTCAGCGCGCCGCCTTGACCTCGTCGGCCGTGACCTTCTTGGCCTGGTTGCCCCAGGACGTGCGCTCGTGGTTGACGATGTCGGCCACTTCGCTGTCCGACAGCTGGGCTGCAAACGGCGGCATCGGGCTGGGGTAGGCCGTGCCGTTGATGGCCTCGCCCTGCATGCCGTGCAGGATGGTCTTGATGTGCTTGGCCGGGTTGGCGTCCAGCACCGCCGGGTCGCCCTTGAGCGGCGGGAAGGCGCCGGGCAGGCCCATGCCCGTGGCCTGGTGGCAGGCCGCGCAGTGCTGGGCGTACAGCGCGTCGCCGCGCGCGGCATCGAACTGGTAGGGTCCGGCTGGCGCGGGCGCGGCGGCGTGCGCCGGGGCAGCCGTCGTGGCGGCGCCCGCGGCCTTGGTCAGCGTGGGCTTGGCGGGCGTGGTGGCGGGGGTGTCGCCCTTGGCCTCGAACACGCCCACGGCGCCGATGGACATGTGGGCCATCGAGTGATCGACAAAGGGGTACTTGCCGGCCTTGGGCACGATCAGGTCGAACACCGCGCCCTCGCCGGGGCCCACGCTGAAGGTGGACACGCCGGTGAGCGCGTGCGAGGCGTCGGCGTCGGGATAGACCTTGTCGAACATGCCGCCGATGACGTGGAAGGCGCTCCACAGGCTGGGCCCGGCGTTGACGAAGTAGATGCGCGCGCGCTTGCCGGCGGTGATGGGCAGCGGCTGGTCGTGGTACTGGTTGGCGATGCCGTTGAAGACAATCTCGTCCGGGCGCATGGCCAGCATCTTTTCAAAGCTGGGGCCCATCAGGTTGCCGGCCATCTGCTGCGTGTACCACTCGCTTTGCACGATGACGTAGCTCTCGCTGGCCTCGGGCAGCGGCGTGACGGGGCTGACGATGATGGCGCCGAACATGCCGTTGGCCATGTGCAGCAGCACCGGCGGCGTGCCGCAGTGGTAGACGAAGGCGCCCACGGTGTCGGCGGTGAAGGTGTACTCCAGCGTCTCGCCCGGATTGATGTCGATGTAGTTCATGTCCGGCGGCGTGATGGCCGAGTGGAAGTCCAGCGCGTGGTGCATGGTGCCGCGGTTGGTGAACTTGACGGTCACGACCTGGCCCTGGCGCAGGTGGATGACGGGCGCCGGCACCTCGCCGCCGAAGGTCCAGGCCTGGTACTCCACGCCGTTGGCGATGGTGACCTTCTTGTCCTCGGCGATCACCTCGATCGTGGCGGTTTTGCCATCACCGGCCACGGGCGGCAGGCGTGCGTCGCGGGCCTTGGCGATGGGTTCCTTGGATGCCAGCATCAGCGGCGACACCGCCGCCGCCGCCGTCGTGGGCGAGGCCGACTTGACGTTGAGCGTGCTGGGCAGGCCGGCGATCAGCAGGGCCAGCACCACCACGATGCCCAGCACCGAGATGATTTGCACGCCGGCCGGCAACCGCTCGGGCTCGGGCGGCGGGGTGGTGGCGCTGCTCCATTCGGCGATGCGCTGCCAGCGCGGCCAGTGCCGCTCGATCAGGTAGTCCAGGCTGTAGGGCACCAGGCCGGCGCGGTAGTGCAGGCCGATCAGCGCGGCAAACAGCAGCACGTAGATGATGGCGGTGCCGATGTTGGACACGCCCACCGAATACGGGCCGCCAAAGCCTTCGGCGGTGCTCCACACCAGCAGGCTGAACAGGGCGCCCAGGGCGTACAGCGTGCGCCCGCCAAAGCCGATCACCAGGCAGATGGCGATGCAGGAGACCGCCAGGCGCGTGAGCCAGGTGAACAGCGCCGCGTGCGGCGTGACCAGCGCGATCCACATCGAGAACCACCAGGAGTTCCAGCCCGGCTGGCCCTGCGCGGCGTTGTGCAGGTAGCCGACGTAGTGCGAGGCGAAGTCGGGCAGCCAGGTGAGGGCAGCGCCCACCATCCAGATGATGCCGAAGGCCACGCGCAGGGCGGTGGTGGCGATGCCGGGCCAGGTGGAGGCGTGCCGGGGGTCGTGGGTGGGGGATGTGCTCATGAGTCAGGCTCCGGGTTGCGCGGCGAGGGCCCAGGGTGGGCAGCGATGGCAAAACGGGAACGTCGCGTGTCGGTCTCGCGGATGATCCTCCCGTTCTTGTACCGGTGCCATTGACCGAAGTCAAATCTAAACCCTCTGGTGGCGCCGGGCAAGGCGCCCGTCAGCCGGGCGCGGCCCGCAGCACCCGCCGGTACTGGATCGCCTCGGCCACGTGGGCCACGGTGGTCGCGTGGCTGCTGGCCAGGTCGGCGATGGTGCGCGCCACCTTCAGCGCGCGGTGCGTGGCGCGCGCGCTCCAGCCCAGGCGCGCGGCGGCGCTGCTGGCGAAGGCGGCGGCAGCGGGGTCGAGCTGCAGGTGCGTGTCCAGCGCCTGGCCCTGCAGCGCCTGGTTGGGTTCGCCCTGGCGTGCCAGTGCCCGCTCGCGTGCCGCCACGCAGCGCGCGCGCACGACGGCAGAGGGCTCGCCGGCGGCAGCGGCCAGCAGCTCGTCGGGAGCCAGCTGGGGCACCTCGATGTGCAGATCGATGCGGTCGAGCAGCGGGCCCGACAGCCGGCCCTGGTAGCGCGCCACCTGGTCGGGCGTGCAGCGGCAGCGCGGCTGGCGGCCGTCTGGCCGCGCGCCCAGCTGGCCGCAGGGACAGGGGTTCATGGCGGCGATGAGCTGAAAGCGCGCCGGAAACTCGGCGCGCCGCGCGGCCCGGCTGATGTGGATGCGACCGCTTTCCAGCGGCTCGCGCAGCGCCTCCAGCGCGGCGCGCGGAAACTCGGGCAGTTCGTCCAGAAACAGCACCCCGCCGTCGGCCAGCGAGATCTCGCCCGGTCGCGGTGGCGAGCCGCCGCCCACCAGCGCCACCGCGCTGGCCGTGTGGTGCGGCGCGCGCGTGGGGCGCTGGCCCCAGTGTGCCAGCTCGAAGCTGCCGCCCAGGCTGGCGATGGCGGCGCTCTGCAGGGCGGCGTCCTCGTCCATGGGCGGCAGCAGGCCGGCAAAGCGCTGCGCCAGCATGGATTTGCCGCTGCCCGGCGGACCCATCATCAGCAGCGAATGGCCGCCGGCTGCGGCGATCTCCAGCGCGCGGCGCGCGGCGGCCTGGCCCTTGACGTCGGCCAGGTCGGGATAGCGCGGCTCGGGCGCGCGGTCGGCGGCGGGCACGCGCGCCCAGCCGTCGGTGGGTGCGGCGCCATCGGCGCCCGGCACGAACTGCGCCACCACGTCCAGCAGGTGCGCGGCGCGGTACACCGCCAGGCCGGGCACCAGCGCGGCTTCGTCGGCGCTGCCCGGCGGCAGCACCAGCCGGGGCGCCGGCTGCAGGCCACGCAGGGCTGCCGCCATGGCCAGCGCGCCGCGCACCGGGCGCAACGCGCCCGACAGCGACAGCTCGCCGGCAAACTCCCAGCCCGCCAGACGCGCGCCGTCAATCTGTCCGCTGGCGGCCAGGATGCCCAGCGCGATGGGCAAGTCAAACCGGCCCGAATCCTTGGGCAAATCGGCCGGCGCCAGGTTGACGGTGATGCGCTGGTTGTGCGGAAACGTCAGGCCGCTGTTGAGCAGCGCACTGCGCACGCGCTCGCGCGCCTCCTTGACTTCCACCTCGGCCAGCCCGACCAGGGTGAAGCTGGGCAGGCCATTGGCCAGGTGCACCTCCACCGTGACGGCGGGCGCGGCCAGGCCCAGCAGCGCGCGGCTTGGCACCAGACTCAGACCCATGCGGCGACTCCTCCCGTTGCGACGCTGCCACTGTAGCGCGTGCGTTTGGGGGCTGACGGAGCCCCGTGAAACGGCCGGACGCAGAGGACGCAAAAGTGACGCAGAGGACGCAGAAAACTCAAGAAATGGATGGTTTCATGCGGATGCGCTTGCGCACCAAGCGCCAATTGCTCTGTTTTTGAAAGCAATTTGTTTTTGTCTCTTTTGCGCCTTCTGCGAATCCTTCGCGTCCTCTGCGTCCGGCTGTTTTGCCGCACCCTCAGCCGCCCGCCTTGCGCGCGCGCTCGGCCAGGTAGCGCTCGGTCACGTCGCGCGCCATCGCGGCCGAGCCCAGCACCCGGCCGCGCTCGTCCTTGACCACGCTGAAGGTCATGTCCACGTACAGCTTGCGTCCGTCCTTGCGGGTGGCGCGCGTGGTGCGCACCTCGGCGCCGTGACGCGTGGCGCCGCGCGCCATGGCCTGCTCGAAGCCGTGCCAGTGCGCCGAGCGCAGGTGCTCGGGGATGATCAGGTCCACGCTTTGCCCCAGCGCCTCGGCCGCTTCAAAGCCGAACAAGGTCTCGCAGGGCGCATTCCACACCCGGATCACGCCCTGCGGGTCGATGAAGATCAGCGCGTCGGCCACGTCGGCGACGATGCGCGACCAGGGGATCGTGGCGGGTTCTTGGGTCATGGGATTCGATGGGAGTGTGCCCACCGTCGGCCGCGGCGGGCAAGGCGCCATGATAGGTGCCGGGCAAAGACCGTTGCGTCGTGTCGGTGCGGGCTCACGCCTTCTCGCCGGCCAGCCGCGCCACCAGAAAATCCACCATCGCCCGCACCTTGGCCGGCGGGTGGCGGCTGGCGGGCCACACGGCGTGGATGCCGCCCAGGTCGTGCGGCGGATGCTCCAGCGGCAGGGCCTGCAGCGCGCCGCGCGCGACGGCGTCGCCGACGATGAAGCTGGGCTCGTACACCAGGCCCAGCCCGCCCAGCGCGGCGGCCAGCAGGGCTTCGCCGCTGTTGGCGTGCAGGTTGCCGCGCACCGGCTGGCGCACGCGGCCGTCGGCGCCAAAGCGCCATTCGCTGACGGTGTTGGTGGACGACAGCGTGTAGCCCAGGCAGTTGTGCTGCGCCAGGTCGGCCACCGTGCGCGGCACGCCGTGCTCGTCCAGGTAGGCGGGCGCGGCGCACAGCAGCATGCGGCAGTCGCCCAGGCGGCGCGCCTGCAGGCTCTCGTCGTGCAGCGCGCCAATGCGCACGGCCATGTCCCAGCGCTCGTCCACCAGCTTGACGGCGGCGTCGGTCATGCCCAGCTCCACCGTCACCGCCGGGTGCGCGCGGCTGAAGGCCGGCATCAGCGGCGCGAGGTGGCGCACGCCCCAGGCCAGCGGCGTGTTCAGGCGCAGCAGGCCGCTGGCCTGCGTGCGCTGCGCGGTGACGGCGGCGTCGGCCTCGTCCAGCTCGGCCAGGATGCGCTGCACCGCCTCCAGGTAGGCCTGGCCGGCTTCGGTCAGCACCAGCTTGCGCGTGCTGCGGTGCAGCAGCTTGACGCCCAGGCGAGCCTCCAGCGCGCCCACGTGCTTGGTGGCCATGGCCGGCGACATGTCCAGGATGCGGGCGGCGCCGGACAAGGTGCCCGCCTGTGCGGTGAGCGCGAACACGCGCATGCTGGTCAACTGATCCATGTCCGGCCTTGATTTCACACTCGGGGTTGAAACTGACTGGCGATTGTGGGGCTTTGAAACGGTGCGGCAAACGCTCAAACTGGAGGGCACCATGACCACCACCGCGCACACCCCGTCACCCGGCGCCCGCGCTGCCGGCGCGCGCATGCCCGCCTTCTACATTCCGCACGGCGCCGGCCCCTGCTTCTTCATGGACTGGAACCCGCCCGACACCTGGGACCGGACCGCCGCCTTCCTGCGCGGCATCCCGGCCAGCCTGCCGGCCGCGCCCCGAGCCATCGCGCTGGTCACGGCGCACTGGCTGGCGCCGCAGGTCACGCTGACGGGATCGGCGCAGCCGGGCCTGCTGTTCGACTACTACGGCTTTCCGCCGCACACCTACGCGCTGCGCTACCCCGCGCCCGGCGCGCCGGCGCTGGCCGAGCGCGCGCGCGGCCTGCTGGCGGACGCCGGCATCGCCGCCGCCGTGGACACCCAGCGCGGCTACGACCACGGCACCTTCATCCCGCTGAAGGTGGCCTTTCCGGATGCCGACGTGCCGGTGCTGCAGGTGTCGCTGCTGGCCAGCCTGGACGCGCCCGCGCACATCGACTGCGGCCGGGCGCTGGCGCCGCTGCGGGACGAGGGCGTGCTGATCATCGGCAGCGGCATGAGCTATCACAACATGCGCGGCTATGGCGATCCGCGCTCGACGCCGATCAGTGCCGCCTTCGACCGCTGGTTGAGCGACACCGTGGCCCTGCCCGCGGCCGAGCGCAACGCGCGCCTGGCCGACTGGGCCAGCGCCAGCGGTCCGGCGGGGCGCCTGTCGCATCCGCCACGTGCCGAAGAACACCTGCTGCCGCTGCACGTGGTGGCCGGCGCCGCCGGCGACAGCGTCGGGCGCCAGGTGTTTTCCGACGAGGTGCTGCGCACCACCATTTCGGCCTTCCGCTTCGATTGATCGAGGCCGCCGGCCGCCCCGCATTTTTTGGACCTTGCATCATGACCGACACCCTTTCGACCGACCGCATTGTTTCCACCGCCACCATCGCCACCGTCGAGCCGGCGCGCATCATCGCGCGCCTGTGCAAGCACTGGGGCCACAAATTCGCCGTCACCCATGACGACGCACAAGGCCGCATCGACTTGCCTTTGGGCCTGTGCCTGCTGACCGCCGGCGAGGGTCGGCTGACCGCGCGCCTGCAAGGCGTGCCCGGCGCCGACATGGCCCGCTTCGAGCAGGTCGTGGCCGAGCACGCGCAGCGCATGGCGCGCGGCGAAAGCTACGTCTGGGACTGGCAGCGCAAGCTCGCATGAGCGACGCGGGCGTTTGGCTGACGCTCCGATTTGAGGAGCTGGTTACGCAGATCCAGTCTGCGCCAGAGGCCGATTTTGTTGTGAGCCTGTCATTGCCTCTGAGCGCCGATGCGCTGGCGCGCGAGCTGCTGCATCACTGGGGCCTGGATGGGCTGCGGCTGACGGACTGATCGCCCGGCCCCAGGCCGGGCGACCGGGCGGCGTGCGCCATGGGGCGGTCGGCCCCTGTATGCTGCGCACCGATCCAGGGAGGAGATCATGAGCAAATCGCTTCGTCTGTCTGAAAAATGGTTTCGCCGCGGCCTGTGGCTGGTGGCTTTCATCTTCGCCAGCTTCCTGATCGGGCTGGGCGGCACCATCGTGGGCGACCTGCCCCAGGTCGAAAGCCACGTCACGCTCGAGCGCTTCATGGACCAGGGCCGCGCCGATGCCGCGCGCGGCACGATCAAGGCCGCGCAGCAAAGCGAGCAGCAGGCGCAGGACGCGCTGGCGCAGGCGCGCCTGAAGCTGCAGGTGGCGCAGGCCGACGTGGCCAACGCGCGCAAGAGCTTCCAGAACTGGATCGCCACGCGCAGCGCCACCGAGCGCGCCGAGCAGGACCCCGAAGTGGTCTCGCGCACCCAGGCGCTGGACACGCTGCAGGCGCGCGAGCGCGCCGCGCGCGCCGACGTCGAAAAGCAGCAGCAGGCGCAGCTGGACGCCCAGCAGGCCAGCGAGCGTGCGCAGCGCGAATTGCAGCAATTGCAGGATGGCGCCGGCGAGCAGTACAGCCGCGCCATGCGCGCGCAGGAGCTGCGCGTGTTCGGCTACCGCCTGGCGCTGACCCTGCCGCTGCTGCTGCTGGCGGGCTGGCTGTTCGTCAAGAAGCGCAAGAGCGCGGCCTGGCCCTTCGTCTGGGGCTTCATCTTCTTTGCGCTGTTTGCCTTCTTTGTCGAGCTGGTGCCCTACCTGCCCAGCTACGGCGGCTATGTGCGCTACATCGTGGGCATCGTCATCACGGCGCTGGTGGGGCGCTGGGCCATCGTGGCACTCAATCGCTACATGGAGCGGCAAAAGCAGGCCGAGGCGCAACCCGAGCAAGAGCGCCGGCGCGAGCTCTCGTACGACACGGCGCTGGCGCGCCTGGCCAAGGGCGTGTGCCCCGGCTGCGAGCGCCCGGTCGACCTGAAGGACGGCAAGACCGACTTTTGCCCGCACTGCGGCATCGGCCTGTTCGACCACTGCGGCGGCTGCACCACGCGCAAGAACGCCTTTGCGCGCTACTGCCACGCCTGCGGCACGGCGGCGGGGCAGGCGACCTGATTGCTATATTGTTAGTAGCGCTTTGCGCTTGATGGGTGGGCGCTGGCGGCCAATTTGGTATTTAATTCACGCGGGGCAGCCCCTCACCCCTCCCTCTCCCCAGAGGGGCGAGGGCGATCGGCCGGCTGGGGTTTTGCCCCCCTCTCCCCCTGGGAGAGGGTTGGGGTGAGGGCCTTCAGCGCAACATGCCCGCCAGACGCTTTTCAATCAGCGCATCGGCCTCGGCCATGATGCGATCGACCAGCGCCTTCACCGTCGGCACGTCGCGGATCAGGCCGGCCACCATGCCGCAGCTCCAGGCGCCGGCGTCCATGTCGCCGTTTTGCATGATGCGCGGATAGACGCCGGCCACCTGCTCGATGATGTCCTCGAACTTGAGCTTGTCGCCCAGCTCCTTTTCCTTGGCAATCAGGCGCTCGACGGCGGCGTTGTTCAGCACGCGCTCGGTGTTGCGCAGCGGGCGCATCACCAGGCGCGTGTCCAGCTCGCTGGCGGCCACGATGGCCTGCTTGACCTTGTCGTGAATCGGCGCCTCCTGCGTGGCCATGAAGCGCGTGCCCATGTTCATGCCCTCGGCGCCCAGGGCCAGCGCCGCCACCAGCGAGCGCCCGTCGGCCATGCCGCCCGAAGCGACGAAGGGAATCTTCAGTTCCTCGGCCGCGCGCGGCAGCAGGATGAAGTTGGGCACGTCGTCCTCGCCCGGGTGGCCGCCGCACTCGAAGCCGTCCACGCTCACAGCGTCGCAGCCGATCGCCTCGGCCTTCAGCGCGTGGCGCACCGAGGTGCACTTGTGAATCACCTTGATGCCGTGCTCGTGCAGCAGCGGCATCCATTTTTGCGGGTTGTTGCCCGCGGTCTCGACCACCTTCACGCCGCCCTCGACGATGGCCTGGATGTAGCCCGGGTAGTCCGGCGAGGTGACCGTGGGCAAAAACGTCAGGTTCACGCCGAAGGGCTTGTCCGTCATGGTGCGGCAGCGCGCGATTTCCTTGGCCAGCAGCTCGGGCGTCTTCTGCGTCAGCCCGGTGATGATGCCCAGGGCCCCTGCGTTGGACACGGCCGCCGCCAGTTCGGCCAGGCCGACGAAGTGCATGCCTCCCTGGATGATGGGGTGCTGGATGCCAAAGAGTTCGGTGATGCGGGTTTTCAAGGCGGTGCTCCGTGGGGGATGGATGGGATGGTTCGGATCAGTCGGCGTGGCCACAAGCATAAAGGCGTGGGGCTCTGGCCATCGTCGCCTGGGTGCCAGTGCGAGCTGCATGGCGGGTGCGTCCTCGCGCCAAGGCCAATGCAACACGACTCATGAACGGGCTTTCCGGGCCAGTTCATCGCACAGCGCAGCCAGCGGCACGGCCTGCACGTCGTGACCGAGGGGAAAGGGCTCGTTGCCGGGATAGACGAGCAGCTTGCGCGTGGGTTTCAGGTCTTCGCAGGCGCTGTGAAAGCCGCGCTCCACCTTGGGCGACAGGCTGCGCGTGACTTCGATGGCCCACAGATCGCCGCTGGGCCAATGCAGCAGCAGGTCGATTTCGGCGCCGCTGCTGGTGCGGTAGAAGTGAGCGCTGACATGGGGCCCGGCGGCGGTGATGAGGTTTTCCAGCACAAAGCCTTCCCAGCTGGCGCCGACGGTGGGGTGGCCCAGCAGCGCCTCTTCGTCGGGCAGGCCCAGCAGCGCATGCAGCACGCCGCTGTCGCGCACGTAGAGCTTGGGTGATTTGGTCAGGCGCTTGCCCAGGTTGGCGTGCCAGGGCTGCAGGCGCCGCACCAGAAACAGCTCGACCAGCAGGTCGAGGTAGCGGTTGACGGTGCGGGTGTCCAGCCCCAGGCTGCGCCCCAGCACCGAGGCGTTGACCAGCGCGCCCTGCTGGTGGGCCAGCATGCCCCACAGGCGGCGCAGGGCCTCGGAGCCCACACGCACGCCAAACAGCGGGATGTCGCGTTCGACGTAGGTGCGGATGAAGTCTTGCCGCCAGCGAAAGCTGACGGCGGCGTTGCGGGCGAGATAGCTTTCGGGGAAGCCGCCGCGCAGCCACAGGCGCGCGTGCTCGCTGGCAGGCAATTCCTGGGCGTTGAAGGGGGTCAGTTCGCGGTAGGCAATACGCCCGGCCAGGCTCTCACCGGCTTGCTGCAGCAGGTCGAGTGAGGCCGAGCCCAGCAGCAGGTAAAGGCCGCTGCGGCGCCCCTGGCGTCTGGCACGGTCGATCAGCCCACGCAGCACCGGGAACAGGCCGGGCACGCGATGCACTTCGTCCAGGATGACCAGCCGATCCAGTCGTTCAGCCAGGTACAACTCGGGGGAGGCGAGCTTGGCGCGGTCCAGTTCAGACTCGAGATCCAAGTACACGGCCTCGGACGGGCTGGCGAGCTCGAGCGCTACCGTGGTTTTGCCCGCCTGGCGCGGGCCCAGCAGGGCGACTGCAGGGTAGTCGGCCAGATCCTCGCGCAGGCTGGCCAGGATTTTTCGCTCAAACATCCTTGCATTTTATGCATTGACATGATGAAAATGCAAGAATGATCTTTTCTTGAAATCACACCCCGCGTGCCCGGTCGGCCTTGAACTGCGCGCGAAACGCGCTGAACCCGCCGGCATCCAGCGCCGCGCGCACTTCCTGCATCAGGTTGAGGTAGTAGTGCAGGTTGTGAATGGTGGCCAGCATGGGCGCCAGCATTTCGCCGCAGCGCTCCAGGTGGTGAAGGTAGGCGCGCGAGAAGCCGCCACGCCCGCCCTCGGCCCAGGGCACGCCGGATTCGCCCGCGCAGGCGTGGCAGCGGCAGGTCTCGTCGATCGGGCGGGCATCGCTCTTATGGCGCGCGTTGCGGATCTTCAGGTCGCCAAAGCGGGTGAAGAGGTGGCCGTTGCGGGCGTTGCGCGTGGGCATGACGCAGTCGAACAGGTCCACGCCGCAGGCCACACCCTCCACCAAATCCTCGGGCGTGCCCACGCCCATCAGGTAGCGCGGCTTGTGGGCGGGCAGGCGGTGCGGCGTGTGCGCCATGATGCGCAGCATCTCGTCCTTGGGCTCGCCCACGCTGACGCCGCCGATGGCGTAGCCGGGGAAGTCCATCGCCACCAACTGCTCCAGCGATTCCTGACGCAGGTGCTCGAACATGCCGCCCTGCACGATGCCGAACAGGGCGTTGGGGTTTTCAAGCCGCGCAAACTCGTCCTGGGACCGCTTGGCCCAGCGCAGGCTCATGGTCATGCTGGCGCGCGCTTCGGCCTCGGTCGTCACGTGGCCCTGGGTTTCATACGGCGTGCATTCGTCCAGCTGCATCACGATGTCGCTGTTCAGCACGGTCTGGATCTGCATGCTGACCTCGGGCGACATGAACAGCTTGTCGCCGTTGACGGGGCTGGCAAAGTGCACGCCGGCCTCTGTGATCTTGCGCATGGCGCCCAACGACCAGACCTGAAAGCCGCCCGAGTCGGTGAGGATGGGTTTTTGCCACTGCTCGAAGGCGTGCAGGCCGCCAAACTGGCGCAGCACGTCCAGGCCGGGCCGCATCCACAGGTGAAAGGTGTTGCCCAGGATGATTTGCGCACCCATCTCGCGCAGGCTGCGCGGCAGCACGCCCTTGACGGTGCCGTAGGTGCCCACGGGCATGAAGATGGGCGTCTCGACCGCGCCGTGGTTCAGCGTCAGGCGGCCGCGGCGGGCGTGGCTGTGCGGGGCTTGCCCCAGCAGCTCGAAGTGCAGCATGGCGTGCAGAAGGTGTGGGTGGTTCGCGCGTGCCTTCCTAGGCGGCCAGCGGCTTGCGGGCGGTCACCAGGAAACCGGGCAGCGGCGCGCCGCCTTCCATGCGCAGCATGGGCAGGTCTTCGATCACCACCTCGTCAAAACCGGCCGCGCGACACAGGCGCTCCACGGCCGAGGCCTTGTGGGCGTAGCGGTTGCTGGCCTCGCGCAGCACCAGGTCGGGCTCGTCCTCGCCCGCGCGCTCGCACGAGAAGACGAAGTGGCCGCCGGGCTTGAGGATGCGCAGCGCGTTGGGAATCACCGGGGTGAGATCGCCCACGTAGATCAGCACGTCGGTGCAGGTGATGGCCTCGTAGTGGCCGGCCGGTGTGTCGCGCAGCGCGTCGAGCACGTTGACGCGGTGAAAGCGCGAGTAGAGGCCCAGCCTGGCGGCCTGCTCGATCATCTTTTCGGACAGGTCCACGCCGATCATGTGGCCCTCGATGCGGCCCAGGTAGGCGCCGACCTGGCCGGTGCCACAGCCCAGGTCCAGCAGGTTGAAGCGCCGGTCGGGATGCTTGGCGTTCAGGATTTCGGCCACCCGCCGGGGGACGCGGTATTGCAGTGAATTGACCAGGTGCGCGTCGAACGCAGGGGCGTAGCCGTCGAAGATGCTGGTGACCACCTGAGCCGGCTGTGTCAATGGCGTCTGGCCGTGGGCAAGGGCATGCCAGTAGCGCGCGTCCTCGTCTTGCGGATACAGCCCCAACAAGCGATCGGCCCAATGCCGCGCCTGCTCGTTGTCGTGTTCGTTCAGGGCGCAACTCACCAGCCCTTTCAGGGCTTCGGGTTGCCGCGGCATGCGCGCATGGACCGCTTCATAGTGGGTTCGTGCGTCGCTGTATTCGCCTTGCATTGCCAGAAAGCGCGCCAGAAAGAGTTGAATGCCGGCATCCTGGGGAAAGCGGCGAATCCCTTCTTCCGCCCATGTCCGTGTCTGCTCGTAGCGCTCGGAAAACAACGCGACGTTGATGGCGCCGACCATCACTTTTATCTCGTGCGGCGTGGCGGCCAGCGCCTGCATGGCCAACTGCATGGCTTCGTCGCCTTGCTGCTGCTTGGAAAGGAGCAAGGCCAGTTCAATCTGGGCGACATGCCAGTTGGGTTCCAGCTTCAAGGCTTTTCGCGCGGCCTGGATGGCAGCGTTTGGGTTGTTTGCGCGCTCGGCCAGCCGCATGCCAAGGAGAGGAACACGGGCATCCGTGGGAGCGTTTTTCTGCGCTTCGTTCAGCGCTTGTGCGGCCTGCCGAAGCTGATTGACCTCGATCAGGCCGCGAATGCGCTGCAGCTCGAGCGTGAACGGGTCGGCAAAGGGGTCGGCGGAGGGAAAGAGGCTGGACATCGTCAAGGGACAGGAAGAGGAAGGGGAGCGGGCAGAACGCGCGCGCGATGCTGCAATTATCCGGGACGCACCAGCCACATCGCATCGCCATAGCTGAAGAAGCGGTAGCGCTCGGCGATTGCGTGGCGGTACAGGGCCATCACGTGCTCGTAACCCGCAAAGGCGCTGATCATCATCATCAGCGTGCTGCGCGGCAGGTGAAAGTTGGTGACGAGCGCATCGACCACCCGAAAGCCGAAGCCGGGCGTGATGAAGATGCCGGTGTCGCCGCTGGCCTGGCCGCTCTGCGCCCAGCTCTCCAGCGTGCGCACCGTGGTGGTGCCCACGGCCACCACGCGGCCGCCGCGCGCGCGGCAGGCGGCGATGGCGTCCTGCGTGGCGGTGGGCACGTGGTAGCGCTCGCGGTGCATCACGTGCTCGGCGATGGCCTCCGTCTTGACGGGCTGGAAGGTGCCGGCGCCCACGTGCAGGGTGACGGCGGCGCGTGGCACGCCCCTGGCGTCCAGCGCGGCCAGCACCGATTCGTCGAAGTGCAGCGCCGCGGTGGGTGCAGCCACGGCGCCGGGGTTTTTGGCAAACACGGTCTGGTAGCGCGCCACGTCCTCGTCGGTGTCGCCATGTTGGATGTACGGCGGCAGCGGCACGTGGCCGTGCGCGGCCATGGTGGCGTAGGCGTCGCCCGACAGGCGCAGATGGAAGAGGGCGCCTTCGGCGTCGGGCCAGCGCCCCAGCAGCGTGGCCGCAAAGCCGCCGTCCATGCGCAGCACCGTGCCGACGGGGGGCTTCTTGCTGACCTTCATGTGGGCGGCCACGCTGCCGTCGGGCAGCACGCGCTCGATCAGCAGCTCCAGGCGGCCGCCGGTCGGCTTTTCACCGTACAGGCGTGCCTTGACCACCTGGGTGTCGTTGAACACCAGCAGGTCATCGGAGGTGAGCAGGGCGGGCAGCTCGCGAAAGATGCGATCGACCGGCTGGATGCCGCTGCCGTCCAGCAGGCGCGCGCTGCTGCGCTCGGGCGCGGGGTGCTGGGCAATGAGTTCGGGGGGCAGGGCGAAGTCGAAGTCGCTCGTGGTGAAAGTGCGTGCAGTCATGCTTGAGGGCCGGACGGGCCCGTGCCAAGAGAAGGTGAAGGGGAAGGCAGAATTGTCCCATGCCCGACGCCCCGGCCCCGCCCGCCAAGCCGCTGTCCGCGCCACAGAAGGCGCTGCGCAAGCTGGGCCTGGTGCGCCCGATCGACCTGGCGCTGCACCTGCCGCTGCGCTACGAGGACGAGACGCGCCTGACCCCGCTGGCCGAGGCCGCGCGCGTGCTCGCCAGCGAGCCGGTGCAGTTCGAGGCCACGGTGGTGCACCAGGAGGTGACGTATCGCCCGCGCCGGCAATTGCTGGTGACGGTGGAAGACGGCGGCGAGCGCTGCCTGCTGCGGTTTTTCAACTTCTACCCCTCGCAGCTCAAGCAGATGGCGGTGGGCGCGCGTCTGCGTTTTCGGGGCGAATTGCGCGGTGGTTTCGGCGGATTGAGCATGATGCACCCCACGGTGCATGTGGCCGGCGGCGCCTTGCCCGGCGCACTGACGCCGGTGTATCCCACGGTGGCGCAGCTGCCCCAGGCGTATCTGCGCAAGGTCGTGCTGGCGGGGCTGGCGCAGGCGGATCTGACTGCGAGCATTCCCGAAGAGTTTTCAAGCCAAATCGAAGCCTTGCGCGCATGGGATCTGCGCAAGGCGCTCACTTTTTTGCACTATCCGGCGGCCGGCTCGACGCTGGGCGAGCTGCAAGACCACAGCCACCCGGCCTGGCAGCGCCTGAAGGCCGAGGAGCTGCTGGCGCAACAGCTGTCGCAGCATCAGGCGCGTGCCGAGCGCGCCCGCCTGCGGGCGCCGGCCCTGCAGGCGGCGCGCGGCGGCCTGCCCGAGCAGCTGCTGGCCGCGCTGCACTTCCAGCTCACCGGCGCGCAGCGCCGCGTGGGCGAGGAAATCGCGCGCGATGTGGCGCGCACCCAGCCCATGCACCGCCTGCTGCAGGGCGACGTGGGCAGCGGCAAGACCGTGGTGGCCGCGCTGGCCGCCTGCGTGGCGATCGACGCCGGCTGGCAGTGCGCGCTGATGGCGCCCACCGAGATCCTGGCCGAGCAGCACTTTGCCAAGCTGGCCCAGTGGCTGGCGCCGCTGCTGGCCGCGCGCGGGCAGCAGGTGGCCTGGCTCACCGGCAGCCAGAAGAAAAAAGAGCGCGCGCCCATGCTGGCCGCCATCGAAAGCGGAGCGGCGGCGCTGGTCATCGGCACGCACGCCGTCATTCAGGCGCAGGTGCAGTTTGCGCGCCTGGGCCTGGCCATCATCGACGAGCAGCACCGCTTTGGCGTGGCGCAGCGCCTGGCCTTGCGGCAAAAGGCGGGGGGATTGCCCCCTCCCCCGCTGGGGGAGGGCAGGGGTGGGGGCGCGGCGGTTCACGATGTGACGGCGGCAGGCCTCCATCCCAAGCTTCCGCCAATGGGGGAAGTCGCCATGGAGCCGCATCTGTTGATGATGAGCGCCACCCCCATCCCGCGCACCCTGGCCATGAGCTACTACGCCGACCTGGACGTGTCCACCCTGGACGAGTTGCCACCTGGCCGCACGCCCATCGTCACCAAGCTGCTGGCCGAGCACCGGCGCGATGAGCTGGTGGAGCGCCTGCGCGCGCAGATCGCCGAAGGCCGGCAGGTGTACTGGGTATGCCCGCTGATCGAGGAAAGCGAGGCGCTGGACCTGCGCCACGCCAGCCAGACGCACGAGGAGTTGAGCGCGGCCCTGCCCGCCGC
The DNA here is from genome assembly GCA_041396485.1 of Burkholderiaceae bacterium. GTDB lineage: Bacteria > Pseudomonadota > Gammaproteobacteria > Burkholderiales > Burkholderiaceae_C > Ottowia. The sequence goes on from JAWKYM010000005.1 coordinate 134,885, forward strand.
CCGCGTGGGCCTGCTGCATGCGCGGCTGCCCGTGGCCGAGAAAAAGGCGGTGATGGCCGAGTTTGCCGCCGGCCACATCGACGTGCTGGTCAGCACCACCGTGATCGAGGTGGGCGTGGACGTGCCCAACGCCAGCGTGATGGTGATCGAGCACGCCGAGCGCTTTGGCCTCTCGCAACTGCATCAGCTGCGCGGGCGCGTGGGCCGGGGCGCGGCGGCGTCGGCCTGCGTGCTGCTGTACAGCGTGCCCGAGGGCGGACGCCTGGGCGAGACGGCGCGCGCGCGCCTGAAGGCCATGCTGGAGACGGGCGACGGTTTTGAGATCGCGCGGCGTGATCTGGACATTCGAGGCCCCGGTGAATTCCTGGGCGCGCGCCAGAGCGGCGACGCGTTGCTGCGCTTTGCCGACCTGGCCGAAGACAGCGCCCTGCTGCAGTGGGCGCGCGCCGCGGCGCCGCAGATGCTGGCACGCCACCCCGATTGGGCCGCCCGGCACGTGGACCGCTGGTTGGGCGGAAAATCCGACTACCTGAAGGCCTGACGCCCATGACCCTGACCGAACTGAAATACATCGTGGCCGTGATCGTGCGCAGGAGAGGGCGAGGGGCCCCGCGCAGCGGGGATCGACCCCGCAGCGCGATCGTGGCGGCGGCCACCTGCGGTGCGTGCCAGAACTGTGAGGCGCGCGCATGACCCTGACCGAACTGAAATACATCGTGGCCGTCGCCCGCGAAAAGCACTTCGGCAAGGCCGCCGAGGCCTGCTTCGTCTCGCAGCCCACGTTGTCGGTGGCGGTCAAGAAGCTGGAGGACGAGCTGGAACTCAAGCTGTTCGAGCGCAGCGCCGGCGAGATCACCGTGACCCCGCTGGGCGAGGAGATCGTGCGCCAGGCGCAAAGCGTGCTGGAGCAGGCCGCCGAGATCAAGCAGATCGCCAGGCGCGGCAAGGACCCGCTGGGCGGGCCGCTCAAGCTGGGCGTGATCTACACCATCGGCCCCTACCTGCTGCCCGAGCTGGTGCGCCACAACATCGAGCGCACGCCGCAGATGCCGCTGATGCTGCAGGAGAACTTCACCGTGCGCCTGCTGGAGATGCTGCGCACCGGCGAAATCGACTGCGCCATCCTGGCCGAACCCTTCCCCGACACCGGCCTGGCGATCGCGCCGCTGTACGACGAGCCCTTCGTGGCCGCGGTGCCGGTGGGCCACCCGCTGGCCGCGCAGGCGTCGGTCACGTCGCAGCAGCTGCAGGGCGAGACCATGCTGCTGCTGGGCACCGGCCACTGCTTTCGTGACCACGTGCTGCAGGTCTGCCCCGAGTTCGCGCGCTTTGCCAGCCAGGCCGAGGGCATCCGCAAGAGCTTCGAGGGCTCGTCGCTGGAGACCATCAAGCACATGGTGGCCGCCGGCATGGGCGTGACCCTGGTGCCGGCGCTGGCCGTGCCCGCGCCCGACCTGCACGGCACCGAGCCGCTGCTGCGCTACCTGCCGGTGCGCGACGATCAGCCCGGCGCCGCGCCGCCCACGCGCCGCGTGGTGCTGGCCTGGCGGCGCAGCTTCACCCGCTACGAGGCCATCGCCGCGCTGCGCAACGCCATCTATGCCTGCGAATTGCCGGGCGTCACACGCCTGTCGTGATCGGTTTTTCTCCCTCCCCCCGCTGGGGGAGGGCAGGGGTGGGGCGAGCGGCGGTGAGTCAACCCCAGAACGTCAAGGATGCATCGACCGCCATCCCGAAGAATTCAAGCAAAATAGGCCGCCAGCGCTTGCAAATCAAGCGCAAACAGCTATCAATTTGATTGCATGACCTCCGCCACCGCCCCCCGCACCAAGCTCGCCCAATACCTTGATCTGATTCGCTGGAGTCGCCCCGCCGGCTGGCTGGTGCTGCTGTGGCCCACGCTGTCGGCGCTGTGGTTGGCGGCGGGCGGCTTTCCGGGCTGGCATTTGCTGGTCGTGTTCGTGGCCGGCACCATCCTCATGCGCTCGGCCGGCTGCTGCGTCAACGACGTGGCCGACCGCGACTTCGACCGCCACGTCAAGCGCACCGCGCGCCGGCCCGTGACCACCGGCGAAGTCAGCGTGCGCGAGGCGCTGGCGCTGGGCGCCGTGCTGGCCCTCATCGCCTTTGGCCTGGTGCTCACCACCAACGCCACCGCCATCGCCCTGTCCGTTCCGGCGCTGGCCATCGCCATCGCCTACCCCTTTGCCAAGCGCGTGGTGTCCATGCCGCAGGCCGTGCTGGGCGTGGCCTTTTCCTTCGGCATTCCCATGGCCTACGCGGCGGTGCAGGGCCGCGTGCCGGCCGAGGCCTGGGTGCTGCTGCTGGGCAACGCCTTCTGGGTGCTGGCCTACGACACCGAGTACGCCATGGTCGACCGCGACGACGACCTCAAGATCGGCATCAAGACCTCGGCCATCACCCTGGGCCGCTGGGACGTGGCGGCGGTGATGGGCTTTTATGTCGTCCATCTGGCCGTGTGGCTGGGCGTGGCGGCGGCCCGTGCGCCCTCGCCCATCCTGTACCTGGCCTTTGCTTGTGCGGCCGCCCAGGCGGTGTGGCACTACACACTGATCCGGGGCCGCACGCGCGAGGGCTGCTTTGTGGCTTTCAGCCAGAACCACTGGCTGGGCGCCACGGTGTTTGCGGGGATTGCGCTGGCCTTGAGCGTGCCCTACCCAGGCGCTTGATGCGGCTGCCTGCCTGCGTACCGTCGGCATGAGCCCACATCGCTGTGACATCGGTCACGGATACAGGCTTTCCATCAACGCGATATCGCCGAAAAAGGGCAATCAAAGCAGCAACTTGCGGCCAGAGTGGTAGGATCAAACGAGAATTGGCTGCGCTGGCGTGATCGCTGCATCACCTTCTCTGGCGCGATTTCCCGGGAGTGAGGAAGTTCATGAAACATCAATCCAAGGGCCTGGGGGCTCTGCAAACCCCCGCCCGCTTTCGGCGTGCGCTGGTGCACGGTGGCGTTGCGCTCGGCGCGCTGTTGCTGGGTTTTGACGCCTCGGCGCAAAGCTTTCTGGCCAACAAGAAGTTCGCGCCCACCGAGGTGACCGCCGGTGCCGTCACGCAGCTCACCTTCGACCTGTTCAACTCGCGGGCGGAGACGCTGCAGGCCACGCTGACGGACACCCTGCCCGCCACCACGCCCACCGGCCAGCTGTACTTTCTCACCACCGATAGCGGTACCGTGACCGGTCAGAGCGGCTGCACCGCGGGCACGGTCACGTTCACCAACTTCTTCGATTCGCCGGCCGACACCCGGGCGCAAACCGTCACCATCACCAATGCGGCCGTGCCGCCGGGCCTGGCTGGCTCCGAAGACCCGGTGTGCCAGATCACGCTGCCGGTGCACGCTGGCAACGTCACCGGCGACAGCAACGTCACCAACACCGTGCCGGCCGGCGGCGCCACGGCCAAGGTGGACGGCGGCTCCGAGACCTACGAGTCCAGCCCCTTTTCAGCGGCGCTGCTGATTCGCGCCCCGGTCAACCCGCTGGCCACCACCAAAGCGTTCAGCCCGGCCAACGTGCCGGCCGGCGGCGAGTCCACGCTGACCATCACCGTCAAGAACAACGCGCTGCCCCAGCAGACGCTCAACAACGTCAGCTTTTCCGACACCCTGCCCGCCGGCCTGCTGGCTGCGGGCGCGCCCACGTTCTCGTCGTCGTGCGGCGCCTCGCCCACCAGCACCACGGCGGATGACTCCAACACGGTCGACATGACCGGCGCCACCCTGGCCGCGGGCGCCACCTGCACGGTCACCGTCAAGGTCAAGGCCGGCAACGTCAACGCGGCCCTGGTCAACACCATTCCCGTGGGCGGCGTGACCGCCAACGGTGGCTTCAACAACGAAGTGGCCGCCAGCGCCACCCTGAACGTGCGCAACCAGGTCAAGATGACCAAGACGTTCCAGAACGGGGGCGCGTCTGGCAACAACAGTTTGCACACCGACATCCAGCCGAGCCCAGCCAACCTGCACGGCGTGGCCTTTACCACGGATGCCGCCACCAGCATGGTCGGCCAGCCCCTGCGCATGCGGGTGTACTTCAGCAACCCGCTGGCGAGCGAGCTGACGGACGGCACGTTGACGGACAGCTTTCCTGCCGGCATCGTGGCCGTGGGCGGCGCCGTGGGTGGGACTTGCACGTGGCCCAATCCGCCGGGGGCGCCTTCGGTGTCGCCCAATGCCGGGTCGCTGTCGCTCAGCGGCTTCCGGGTGCCGGCGGCCAATCTCAGCACCGGGGTGCTGGGTGCCTGCTATGTGGAAGTCTGGGTCAAGGCCACCAGTGCGTTCACCAACAACACCAACGCGCTGTCCACCTCCAATGTCAGCTTCAACGAAGTGCCGAGTGGAAACATCGACGCCGCCACCTCCGCCAAGCTGACGGCCACGGCCGCCGGCGGCACCGGCGGCGTCGGCGCCGTGACGGTGGCCAAGCGCTTCTACCAAAGCAATGGCACCAACCAGACCGGTACCACCACGCCCATCCGCGTTGCCAAGGGCGAAAAATTCTGGATGCGCGTGGCGGTGCAGAACACCGTGTATGACACCACCTACACGGGTGGCAGCATCAGCGACACCCTGCCGCCGGGCCTGCGCGTGGCCAGCCCGACGAATTTCCGCATCCTGCAAAACCCGCCAGCCGGGTTCAGCAATGGCACTTCATACCCGCTGGGTTGCGGCAACCAGTCGGCATCGGCTGATGCCACCGACGGCGCAGTGGCGGTGACGCAGGTCGGCGGCCAGGACGTCATCACCTACAGCGGCTGGACCCTGCACAGCGGCGCCGGCCCCAACAACCAGACGGCGACCAACCAAGGGTGCTTCTACGCCATCGAGCTGGTCAACGATACGGATCAGACCCTCGGCGGTGACTACATCAACACCATCGGCGCCACCTCGGTCACCACCACCCAGGGCGCAACCAACGCCAGCAGCGCCAGCGCGCGCGTGATCGTGCGTTCCGACCTGGACACCAGCAAGTCGTTTGTGCCCGACACCATCGGCGCGGCTGGCGGCGCCACGACGCGGCTGACCATCCGGTTCAGCAACACCGCCGGCAGCGCCATCACCGGCCTGGCCGTGACCGATAACCTGCCCAACAGCGCCAACTTCGGCACGCTGACGGTGGCCAATCCGGCCAACCTGAGCAACACCTGCGGCGGCACGCCCACGGCGGTGCCGGGGACGGCTGCGGTCAGCATCGCCGGCGGCACCGTGCCGGCCAACGACACGTGCCAGATCGAGGTGGATGTGCTGCACACGGGCGGCAATGGCCAGGCCGACAGCACCGGCATCGTCAACACCATCGCCAAGGGCGGGGTGACCAACGACCAGAACCAGTCGAACAACGAGCCGGTGACCGCCACCCTGAGAAAGGGCGGCGCCGGCGTGGGCGTGACCAAGAGCTTTGCGCAAAGCAGCGCGCTGGGTGGTCGCGCCGTCAAGCTGACGCTGCTGTTCAACGCCACCAGCGCCAGCACGATGGCGCAGGACCTGATCACCCTGACCGACAACCTGCCGGCGGGCATGGAAGTGGCGCCGACGCCCAACATCGCCACCACCTGCCGCAAGAACGACGGCAGCACGCCGGCCGACGTGGCCGTGGCGGGCAATCGCCAGGCGTTCACCATCTCCGGCTTCCGCTTCGCGCCCTACAGCGGCGGCGGCACGGCCGTGCCCGACAACCGGTGCACGCTGGAGCTGGACGTGGTGATGACCACCACCGGCAACAAGACCAACACCATTGGGGCGCGCGAGGTGGCCACCAACGTGGGCACCAGCAACCCCACCCCGACCTCGGCTACCTTGTCGGTCGTGGCCAACACGGCGGTGCTCAAGAGCTTCGAGCCCAAGCGGGTCGAAATCGGCTCGGCCAGCACGCTGACCCTGACCATCGTCAACGTCAACACCGAGGCGCGCCCGAGCTTCACGCTGACCGACAACCTGCCGGCCGGCATGACGGTGGCCGGCGCGGCCGCAACCACCTGCGGCAGCGGTACCGTCGCCGCGCCACTGGGCGCCGCGACAGTCACCCTGACGGGCGGCAGCGTGGCGGCCAACGCCAGTTGCACCATCACCGTGCCGGTCACGGTCAGGACGGTGGGCAGCTTCGTCAACGACAAGGACAACCTCAGCGGCACCAGCTACCTCGACACCAATGGCGCGCACGACACCCTGTCGTCCTACGCCAGCACGCTGCGTGGCACGGTGTTCGAGGACCCGGACGGTAACGGCGCCACGACCGGCTTCAGCCCACCCACCGACACCGGCCTGGGCGGCGTGACGGTGGAGCTGTACAAGGGCGGCGTGCTGGTGGCCACGGCCGTCACGGCAACGGCCGATCTGGCGGCGGGCGACACCTTCACCAACACCCTGGCGGACGGAACCCCGGTGACGTACACGGTGCCAGCGGGTGGCCTGGCCAAGGGGCAGTACCTGTTCCCCGACCTGGTCGGCGGCAATGACTACAGCGTGCGCGAGACGCAGCCCGCGGGCTACAAGTCCACCGGCAACAAGGCCGGCACCGGCGCCGGCGACGTGGGCGCGCTCACCAACGTGACCGAGATCATCGACAACATCCACGTGGCGGCCGAGACCAACGAGTCGGGCTACGACTTCGGCGAGCGGCCGGTGGCCACGATTGCCGGCGCGGTCTATCACGACCGCAACGACAACGGCTCGATCGACGCCGGCGCCGAAGAGGGCATTCCCGGCGTCACCATCGAGCTGCTGCAGGGCGGCGTCGTGGTGGCCACCACCACCACCGATGCGGGCGGCCGCTACAGCTTTGTGGATCTGACGCCGGGCACCTACAGCGTGCGCGAGCAGCAACCCGCGGGCTGGATCGACGGTCAGGACAGCCTGGGCACCGGCGCCACGGGCGCGGGCACGGTGGGCAGCGATGAGTTCACGGGCGTCAACCTGCAAGGCGGTGACAACGGCATCAACTACAACTTTGGCGAGAAAACGCCCACCGACCCGGCCCTGACGGCCTCGATCGGCGGCAAGGTCTACCACGACCGCAACGACGACGGCGTCATCGACGCGGGTGAGGAAGGCATTTCCGGCGTCACCGTCGAGCTGTGGCAGGCCGGCGTCCTGGTGGGCACCACCACCACGGGCGTTGACGGCAGCTACGCCTTCACCAACCTGGCGCCTGGCTCCTACACGGTGCGCGAAGTTCACCCCGCCAGCTGGGTCGATGGCCAGGACACCGTCGGCACGGGCGCGGACAGCGCCGGCACGGTGGGCAGCGACGAATTCACTGACGTCGTGCTGGCAGGCGGCAACCACGCCATCGACTACAACTTTGGCGAGAAGGGCGCGGTGGACCCGGCGGGCCTGGCCTCGATCGCGGGCACGGTCTACCACGACCAGAACGATGACGGCATCCAGAATTCCGGCGAGCGTGGCATCGGCGGCGTGACCATCCAGTTGCTGCAGGGCGGTGCCGTGGTGGCCACCACCACCACCGACTCCGACGGCCACTATGCGTTCACCAACCTGGCGCCCGGCACCTACAGCGTGCGCGAAGTGCACCCGGCAGGCTGGGCGGACGGCAAGGACACGCTGGGTACTGGCGCCACCGGCGCCGGGACGGTGAACCAGGACCTGTTCACGGACGTGGTTCTGTCCGGTGGAGACGCGGCGATCGCCTACAACTTTGGCGAACGCCAGATGGCGCCCATCCCGACGCTGTCGCAATGGGGCCTGGTCATGCTGGCCATGCTGATGGCGGGCTTCGCGGTGCGCCGCAAGTTCCGCGCCTGAGCCCAGGCGGTGGCGGGCCGGGCGTTCAGCGCCTGGTCTGCCAGTCATTCACGGCGCCCCTTCGTGGGGCGCTTTTTCTTTGGGAGCTGCGCCGACGATGGCGCTCAGCCCGGTTGCGCGCCCCCAAACTCGTCGCCCAGCTCCTTGGCGCGCACGCAGGCCGCATGCATCGCCTGCACGAAGGCGGCCTTCACGCCTGCCTGATCCAGCGCCGTCAACGCGGCGTGGGTGGTGCCCCCCTTGCTGGTCACGCGCTCGCGCAGGGTGGCCAGCGGCTCGGCGGATGCGCCCGCCAGGTGCGCGCCGCCGGCAAAGGTGCCCACGGCCAGGCGGCGTGCCTGCTCAGGCGCCAGGCCCAGCTCGGTGCCGGCCTGCTGCATGGCCTCCAGAAAATAGAACACGTAGGCCGGCCCGGACCCCGACAGCGCAGTCACGGCGTCGAGCTGCTCCTCGCGCTGCACCCACAGTGCGTCGCCGGTGGTGCGGATGACGGCCTCGGCCAGCGCGCGGTCGCCCTCGTTCACGCCGGGGCCGGCAAACAGGCCCGTCATGCCGCGGCCCACCAGCGCCGGCGTGTTGGGCATGCAGCGCACGATGCGCGTGCTGCCGGTGGCCTTGGCGATGGCATCCGAGCGGATGCCGGCCATCACCGACAGCTGCAGCGCGCCGCCCACGTGCGGCGCCACGGGGGCAGCGGCAGCCTGAAAGCTTTGCGGCTTGATGGCCCAGACCAGCAGGTCGGCGCCCGCCAGCGCGGCGCCGGCGGCGGGCAGGGCGTCGATGCCGTGGTGCTCGTGCAGGGCGGCGCGCGCCGCCTCGAAGGGCTCGACCACGGTGATCTGCGCCGGCGGCAGGCCGCGCTGGATCAGCCCGCCGATGATGGCGCTGGCCATGTTGCCGCCGCCGATGAAGGCGATTTTCAGGGTAGAGGGTAGGGGAGTCATGGTTTCAAGTTGGCAGTTGGCAGCACGACGTCGGTCGTCACAGGCCACACGTCGGCAAAGGCAGAAGGCAGAGCGGGCAGTGTAGGCCCGCTGGTGCCGACCGGGGCCATCCGCTACGCTCGCCGCCATGCGATACATCCTTGCACTCGACCAGGGCACGACCAGCAGCCGCGCCATTGCCTTCGACGAACGCGGCCAGGTGGCGGCGCTGGCGCAGCGCGAGTTTGCCCAGCACTTCCCGCAGCCCGGCTGGGTGGAGCACGACGCCCAGGAAATCTGGGCCACGCAGTTGGCGGTGGCGCGCGAATGCATGCAAAAACTGGCTTCAGGCACTACGGGACGTGCGCAAGCAGCTCCTGAAATCACAGCAATCGGCATCACCAACCAGCGCGAAACCACGGTGCTGTGGGAGCGCGCCACGGGCCATCCGGTGGCACGCGCCATCGTCTGGCAGGACCGGCGCACCACGGCGCGCTGCGAGGCCCTGCGAGGCCGGGGCAAGGCGGGCCTGATCCAGCGCAAGACCGGGCTGGTGCTGGACGCGTATTTTTCGGCCACCAAGCTGGAATGGCTGCTGGACGAGGTGCCCGGCGCCCGTGCCCGCGCCGAGGCGGGCGAGCTGGCCTTCGGCACCATCGACAGCTGGCTGATCTGGCAGCTGACGCAGGGCCGCGTGCACGCCACCGACCCCAGCAACGCCGCCCGCACCATGCTGATGAACCTCCACACGCAGGACTGGGACGAGGAACTGCTGCGCCTGTTTCACATTCCGCGCGCGGTGCTGCCGCGCATCGTGCCCTCCAGCGGCGTGCTGGGCGAGGCGGCGCCCGAGTGGCTGGGCGCGGCGATCCCGATTGCCGGCGTGGCCGGCGACCAGCAGGCCGCCACCTTCGGCCAGGCCTGCTTTGCGCCCGGCATGGCCAAGAACACCTACGGCACGGGCTGCTTCATGCTGATGAACACCGGCAACGCCGCCGTGTCCAGCCAGAACCGGCTGCTGACCACCGTGGGCTGGCAAGGGCCGGACGAGGCCGACGCGCGCCGCACGGCCTATTGCTTGGAAGGTTCGGTGTTCATGGCCGGCGCCACGGTGCAGTGGCTGCGCGACGGCCTGCAGCTGATCCGCAGCGCGCCCGAGATCGAAGCCCTGGCCGCCAGCGTGGAGGGCACGGGCGACGTCTTTCTGGTGCCGGCCTTTGCCGGTCTGGGCGCGCCCGACTGGGACGGCCGCGCGCGCGGCACCCTGGTGGGGCTGACGCGCGGTACCACCCGCGCGCACATCGCGCGTGCGGCGCTGGAGGCCATCGCCCTGCAGTCGGCCGACCTGTTTGGCGCCATGGTGCGCGACGCCGGCATTCAGCTCAGCGAGCTGCGCGTGGACGGCGGCGCCAGCCGCAACGACCTGCTGATGCAGATGCAGGCCGACCTGGCCGGCGTGCCCGTGGTGCGCCCGCGCGTGACCGAGACCACGGCGCTGGGCGCGGCCTACCTGGCCGGGCTGTCCACAGGCGTGTGGTCGGGCGGCCGCGAGATTGCGGCCCAGTGGGCGGTGGACCGGCGCTTCGAGCCCCAGCTGTCCGAGCCGGCGCGGCGCGCGCGCGTGGCCCGCTGGCGCGAGGCGGTGCAGCGCGCGCGCGGCTGGGCGCGTGAAAGCGCGTAGCGCCCCTTTGAACCCAAGTTTCAGGCATAAAATCGGCCTCTGGCGCTTGACCAACAAGCGCAGCAAGCTATCAAATATATAGTAATTCCACCATGACCAGCGCTCCCCTGCCCACCGACCGCGCGGCTTTGCTGGAGCGCCTGGCCGAGCCCGTGCGCTACGACCTGGCCGTCGTCGGCGGCGGTGCCACCGGCCTGGGCGTGGCGCTGGACGCGGCGCAGCGCGGCCACCGCGTGCTGCTGGTGGAGGCGCACGACTTCGCCAAGGGCACCTCGTCGCGCGCCACCAAGCTGGTGCATGGCGGCGTGCGCTACCTGGCGCAGGGCGACATCCATCTGGTGCGCGAGGCGCTGCACGAGCGCGTGCACATCCTGCAGAGTGCGCCGCATCTGGCGCAGCCGCTGGCCTTTGTCATGCCGTCCTACAAGCTGTGGGAGACGCCGTTCTACGGCGTGGGCCTGAAGATGTACGACCTGCTGGCCGGCCGCGCCGGCCTGGGCGCCACCGAGTGGCTGGGTGCCGGGCAGACGCAGCGCCTGCTGCCGGGCGTGCAGCCCAAGGGCCTGAAGGGCGGCGTGAAGTACTGGGACGGCCAGTTCGACGACGCGCGCCTGGCGCTGGCCTTGGCGCGCACCGCCGCCGCGCACGGGGCGCTGGTGATCAATTACTGCGAGGCGCTGGAGGTGCTGCACGACGCCGGCCAGGCGGTGGGCCTGCGCCTGCGCGATGCCGAGAGCGGGCGCGAGTTTTGCGTGCAGGCCGGCTGCGTGGTCAACGCCACCGGCGTGTGGGTCGATGGCCTACGCCAGCAGGACGCGCAGCTGGCCGGGCAAAAGCTGCAAGCCATGGTCGAGCCCAGCCAGGGCGTGCACGTGGTGGTCGATCAGTCCTTTTTGCCCGGCGAGCACGCCCTGCTGGTGCCCAGCACGCGCGACGGTCGCGTCCTGTTTGCCGTGCCCTGGCTGGGCAAGCTGATCCTGGGCACCACCGACACCCCGCGCAGCGACGTGCCGCTGGAGCCGCGCCCGCAGGCGCAGGAGCTGGACTTCATCCTGACCGAGGCCGCGCGCTACCTCAGGCGGGCGCCCACGCGCGCCGACATCCTGAGCAGCTGGGCCGGCCTGCGCCCCCTGGTGCGGCCCGGCGGCGATGCCGGCAGCACCAAGTCCATCAGCCGCGAGCACACGGTGCGCGTGGCGCGCTCGGGGCTGGTCACGGTGACGGGGGGCAAGTGGACCACCTACCGCGCCATGGCCGAGGACGTGCTGGCGCAATGCGTGGACAGCGGCCGGCTGGCGGCGCGCGGTCCCTCGCGTACGGCCGGCCTGAAGCTGGTGGGGGCCGGCGGGGCGGGGGGCGGCAAGCCCGTCGGCATCAGCCAGCCGCAGGGCCTGCACTCCTACGGCGCCGAGGCCGCGCAGGTGGCCAGCCTGCCCGGCGCGGAGCGCAGCCTGGCGCCCGGCCTGACCGAGGCCATGGTGCGCTTTGCCGCGCGCCACGAGTACGCCCGCTGCGTGGAAGACGTGCTGGCGCGGCGCTGCCGGCTGCTGTTTCTGGACGCCGCGCAGGCCGCGCGCGCCGCGCCCGCCGTGGCCGCCGTCCTGCAGGACGAGCTGGGGCGCGATCCGGCGCAGGCGCCCTTCGAACAGCTGGCTGCCGCCTACGCACAACAGGGCGCGGCCGGCGCTTGACCGCCGGCCCCGAATCGGCCATAATCACGGGCTTCGCCGTTACTGGCGGAAGAATTTCAGCCCCGCGAAAGCACTGCGCGCCTCAAGTTGGCGAGTGGCGCTGGGCCCAAGACTGATCCGGCTCAATCCTTGAGTCGGATGCAAGTTGGGAAACATTGAACAATGATCCAGACTGAATCCAGGCTCGAGGTCGCCGACAACACCGGCGCCAAGTCCGTCATGTGCATCAAGGTGCTGGGCGGCTCCAAGCGGCGTTACGCCAGCGTTGGCGACATCATCAAGGTGAGCGTCAAGGAGGCGGCTCCGCGCGGCCGCGTCAAGAAGGGCGAGATCTACAGCGCCGTCGTGGTGCGCACCGCCAAGGGTATCCGCCGTGGCGATGGCTCGCTCATCAAGTTCGACGGCAATGCCGCCGTGCTGCTCAACAACAAGCTGGAGCCCATCGGCACCCGCATCTTCGGCCCGGTCACGCGCGAGCTGCGCACCGAGCGCTTCATGAAGATCGTGTCGCTCGCTCCCGAAGTCCTGTAAGGAAAGGCGCGAGACATGAACAAGATTCGCAAGGGCGATGAGGTGATCGTGATCGCCGGGCGCGACAAGGGCAAGCGCGGCACGGTGTCGCTGCGCGTGGACGCCGATCGCGTGCTGGTCGATGGCATCAACCTGGTCAAGAAGCACGCCAAGCCCAACCCCATGAAGGGCATCCAGGGTGGCATCGTCGAAAAGGCCATGCCGATTCAGCAGTCCAACGTGGCCATCTTCAACAAGGCGACCGGCAAGGCCGACCGCGTCGGCATCAAGACCCTGCAGGACGGCACCCGCGTGCGCGTGTTCAAGTCCAGCGGCGAAGAGATCAAGGTCTGAGGTTCACCATGGCACGACTGCAACAACATTACCGCGAAAAAGTGGCGCCCGAGCTGATCAAGAAGTTCGGCTACAAGTCGCCCATGGAGGTGCCGCGCATCACCAAGATCACGCTCAACATGGGTGTGAGCGAGGCTGTGGCCGACAAGAAGATCATGGACAACGCCGTCGCCGATCTGACCAAGATCGCCGGCCAGAAGCCCGTGGTGACCAAGGCCAAGAAGGCCATCGCCGGCTTCAAGATCCGCGAAGGCCAGGCCATCGGCACCATGGTGACGCTGCGCGGCGCGCGCATGTACGAGTTTCTCGACCGCTTCGTCACCGTGGCGCTGCCGCGCGTGCGTGACTTCCGCGGCATTTCGGGGCGCTCCTTCGACGGCCGCGGCAACTACAACGTCGGCGTCAAAGAGCAGATCATCTTCCCCGAGATCGAGTACGACAAGGTCGATGCCCTGCGCGGCCTGAACATCTCCATCACGACGACGGCCAAGAACGACGAGGAGTGCAAGGCGCTGCTCGCGGGCTTCCGTTTTCCGTTCAAGAACTAAAGGGTCAGACCGTGGCAAAAACCGCTTTGATCGAGCGCGAACTCAAGCGCGAGAAACTGGTCGCCAAGTACGCCAAGAAGCACGCTGAGCTGAAGGCCATCGCCAATGACGCCAAGCGCAGCGACGAAGAGCGTGCGCAGGCTCGCCTGGCGCTGCAAAAGCTGCCGCGCAACGCCAATCCGACGCGCCAGCGCAATCGCTGCGAAATCACCGGTCGTCCGCGCGGCACGTTCCGCCAGTTCGGGCTGGGCCGCGCCAAGGTGCGCGAGCTGGCGTTCGAGGGCCAGATCCCCGGCGTCACCAAGGCCAGCTGGTAATCGGCAGGAGTAAAGCAACATGAGCATGAGTGATCCCATTGCCGACCTGCTGACCCGCATCCGCAACGCGCAGATGGTGGCCAAGCAGACCGTGTCGGTGCCGTCGTCCAAGGTGAAAGTCGCCATCGCCCAGGTCCTGAAGGACGAGGGCTACATCGACGGCTTCCAGGTCAAGTCCGAAGCCGGCAAGTCCGAGCTCGAAATCGCCCTCAAGTACTACGCCGGCCGTCCGGTCATCGAGCGCATCGAGCGCGTCAGCCGTCCCGGCCTGCGCGTGTACAAGGGCCGCGATGCCATTCCCCAGGTCATGAACGGCCTGGGCGTGGCCATCGTCACCACGCCCAAGGGCGTGATGACCGATCGCAAGGCGCGCGCCACCGGTGTCGGCGGCGAAGTGCTGTGCTACGTGGCCTAAGGAGAAGCACAGATGTCGCGTATTGCAAAAATGGGTGTGTCCGTGCCGGCTGGCGTGGACGTCAAGATCGGTGACGAACAGATCACCGTCAAGGGTTCGGGGGGCGAGCTGAAGCTGGCCGCCAACCCGCTGGTCAAGGTCAGTGCCGACGGCGCCAACCTGAGCTTTGCTCCGGTGGGCGAGTCGCGCGAGGCCAATGCCATGAGCGGCACCATGCGCCAGCTGGTGAACAACATGGTGGTGGGTGTCAGCAAGGGCTTCGAGAAGAAGCTGACCCTGGTGGGCGTGGGTTTCCGCGCGCAGGCCCAGGGAAACAAGCTGAACCTGTCGATCGGCTTTTCGCACCCCGTCAACTTCGACATGCCGGCCGGTCTGAAGGTCGAGACCCCGGCGCCGACCGAGATCGTCGTCAAGGGCGCCGATCGCCAGGCCGTTGGCCAGATGGCTGCCGTGATCCGCGCCGCTCGTCCGCCCGAGCCCTACAAGGGCAAGGGCATCCGCTATGCGGACGAGAAGGTGGTGATCAAGGAAACCAAGAAGAAATAAGGACCTGCATCATGATGACCAAGAAAGAGCAGCGTCTTCGCCGTGCCCGCCAGACGCGCATTCGCATTGCGACGCAAGGCGTGGCACGCCTGACCGTCAACCGCACCAACCTGCACATCTACGCCGCCGTGATCTCCGGCGATGGCGCCAAAGTGCTGGCCAGTGCCTCCACGGCCGAAGCCGAGATGCGCCAGCAGCTGGGCGCCGCCGGCAAGGGCGCCAACGTGGCCGCCGCCCAGGTGATCGGCAAGCGCATTGCCGAGCGTGCCAAGGCCGCCGGTGTCGAGCAGGTCGCTTTCGACCGCGCGGGTTTTGCGTATCACGGCCGCGTCAAGGCGCTGGCCGAAGCGGCCCGTGAAGCGGGTCTGCAGTTCTGATTGCGAGGACGGACAAGATGGCAAGGTTTCAGGCAAGAACGCAAGGCGACGGTCCGGAGGACGGCCTGCGCGAGAAAATGATTTCGGTCAACCGCGTGACCAAGGTGGTCAAGGGCGGCCGGATTCTGGGTTTTGCTGCGCTCACCGTGGTGGGCGACGGTGACGGCCGCGTCGGCATGGGCAAGGGCAAGTCCAAGGAAGTGCCCGCTGCCGTGCAGAAGGCCATGGACGAGGCGCGTCGCAACCTGCGCAAGGTCTCGCTCAAGGACGGCACGATCCACCACAACGTGACGGGCCACCATGGCGCCGCCACCGTGATGATGGCACCGGCGCCCCGCGGTACCGGCATCATTGCCGGTGGCCCGATGCGCGCGGTGTTCGAGGTGCTGGGCATCACCGACATCGTGGCCAAGAGCCATGGCACGTCCAACCCCTACAACATGGTGCGCGCCACGCTGGATGCGCTGAACAACTGCACCACGGCTTCCGAAGTGGCGGCCAAGCGCGGCAAGTCGGTCGAAGACATCTTCGCCGCCTGAGGAGTGATGGCATGACAGAGCAAACCAAGACCGTCAAGGTCCAGCTGGTGCGCAGCCCGATTGGCTGCAAAGAGGACCACCGCGCCACGGTGCGCGGACTGGGCCTGCGCAAGGTCAACAGCGTGCGCGAGCTGCAGGACACGCCCGCGGTGCGCGGCATGATCAACAAGATCGACTACCTGGTCCGCATCGTCTAAGGAACAGCGACATGGAACTCAACAGCATCAAACCCGGTGACGGCGCCAAGAAGGCGCGCCGCCGCGTCGGGCGCGGCATCGGCTCGGGCCTGGGCAAGACCGCCGGTCGCGGCCACAAGGGCCAGAAGTCCCGCTCGGGCGGCTATCACAAGGTCGGCTTCGAAGGCGGCCAGATGCCCATGCAGCGTCGCCTGCCCAAGCGCGGATTTAAGTCGGCTTCGCTCAAGTACAACGCCGAGATCACGCTGGCCGAGCTCGATCGTCTGGGCCAGGCCGAGGTGAATTTGCTCACGCTCAAGCAAGCGGGGCTGGTGCGCGAGCTGGCTCGGGTGGTCAAGGTCATCAAGAGCGGCGAGCTGACCCGCGCGGTCAAGCTGACCGGCATTGGCGCCACCGCCGGTGCCAAGGCGGCCATCGAAGCAGCCGGCGGCGCGCTGGCCTGATGTCGTTCGATCAGAAAGTGATTGACTGAAGTGGCTACTGGCGCAAACCAAGTCGCAAAGACGGGCAAATACGGCGATCTGCGCCGTCGCCTGTTCTTTTTGCTGGGCGCGCTGGTCGTGTACCGGATCGGCGCGCACATTCCCGTGCCTGGCATCAACCCGGACCAGTTGCGTCAACTGTTCCAGAGCCAGCAGGGTGGCATCCTGAACCTGTTCAACATGTTCTCGGGCGGGGCGCTGTCGCGTTTCACCGTGTTCGCGCTGGGCATCATGCCGTACATCTCGGCGTCGATCATCATGCAGTTGATGACCTACGTCATGCCGGCGTTCGAGGCCCTCAAGAAAGAGGGTCAGGCGGGGCAACGCAAGATCACCCAGTACACGCGCTACGGCACGCTGGGGCTGTCGATGTTCCAGTCCTTCGGCATTGCCGTGGCACTGGAGGCCTCGCAGGGTCTGGTCATCAGCCCGGGCTGGGGCTTTCGCCTGACGGCGGTGGTCAGCCTGACGGCGGGCAGCCTGTTCCTGATGTGGCTGGGCGAGCAGATTACCGAGCGCGGGCTGGGCAACGGCATCTCGATCCTGATCTTCGCCGGCATCGCGGCCGGCTTGCCGGGCGCCGTCGGCGGCCTGATGGAGCTGGTGCGCACGGGTGCCATGAGCATCATCGTGGCGCTGTTCATCGTGGCCGTGGTGTGCCTGGTGACCTACTTCGTGGTGTTTGTCGAACGCGGGATGCGCAAGATCCTGGTCAACTACGCGCGGCGCCAGGTGGGCAACAAGGTGTATGGTGGCCAATCCTCGCACCTGCCGCTCAAGCTGAACATGGCTGGCGTGATCCCGCCGATCTTCGCTTCGTCGATCATCCTGCTGCCGGCCACCGTGGTGGGCTGGTTCAGCACCGGGGACTCGATGCTGTGGCTCAAGGACATCGCCTCGACGCTGTCGCCGGGCCAGCCGATCTACGTCATGCTGTATGCGACGGCGATCATCTTCTTCTGCTTCTTCTATACGGCGCTGGTGTTCAACAGCCGTGAAACCGCCGACAACCTGAAGAAGAGCGGGGCGTTCATTCCTGGCATTCGTCCGGGCGAGCAGACCGCCAAGTACATCGACAAGATCCTGATGCGGCTGACGCTGGTGGGCGCCATCTACGTGACGCTGGTCTGCCTGCTGCCCGAGTTCCTGATCTTGCGCTACAACGTGCCGTTCTATTTCGGCGGCACCTCGTTGCTGATTCTGGTGGTGGTCACAATGGACTTCATGGCCCAGGTGCAGAACTACATGATGAGCCAGCAATACGAGTCGTTGCTCAAGAAGGCCAACTTCAAGACCACGCTCGGCGGCTGAGCGCCGGCATCGCGAGCGGTTTTGTCAACGTGAACATGAATGCCGTCCAGTGGGGTCGAGGGCCCCGGACACAAGGGTTTTAGGAGAATGAAATGAGAGTGTCAGCTTCGGTCAAGAAAATTTGCCGTAACTGCAAGATCATCCGTCGCAAGGGTGTGGTTCGCGTGATCTGCACCGACCCGCGTCACAAGCAGCGCCAGGGCTGAGCCCCGCTCGCCGGTCAGATAGTTCAAGAGGACATACCCACCATGGCACGTATTGCTGGTATCAACATTCCGCCGCATCAGCACACCGAAATCGGCCTGACGGCGATCTACGGCATTGGCCGCCAGCGCGCGCGCGACATCTGCGACGCCTGCGGCATCGCCTATTCCAAGAAGGTCAAGGACCTGACGGACGGCGACCAGGAAAAGATCCGCGACCAGATCGCCAAGTACACAATCGAGGGTGACCTGCGCCGCGAGACCACGATGAACATCAAGCGCTTGATGGACATCGGCTGCTATCGGGGCTTCCGCCACCGCCGTGGCCTGCCGATGCGTGGTCAGCGCACGCGCACCAATGCCCGTACCCGCAAGGGTCCGCGCAAGGCTGCCCAATCGCTGAAGAAATAATCAAGGAACCGTTCAAACATGGCCAAAGCTCCTGCCAGCAACGCCGCGCAACGCGTTCGCAAGAAAGTCCGCAAGAACATCGCGGACGGCATTGCGCACGTGCACGCGTCGTTCAACAACACCATCATCACCATCACCGACCGCCAGGGCAACGCCCTGTCGTGGGCCTCGTCGGGTGGCCAGGGTTTCAAGGGTTCGCGCAAGTCCACGCCGTTCGCCGCCCAGGTGGCCTCCGAAGTGGCCGGCCGCGCGGCCATCGACCAGGGCATCAAGAACCTGGACGTCGAGATCAAGGGTCCTGGCCCCGGTCGCGAGTCTTCGGTGCGCGCACTGGCGGCGCTGGGCATCCGCATCAATTCCATCTCCGACGTGACGCCGGTGCCGCACAACGGTTGCCGTCCGCAAAAGCGCCGTCGGATTTGAGATAACGAAGGGTCAGCACGGCGTTGCTGCGCACGCCGTGTCCTTTTGTTTTTTTGCTTGTTTGTTGTTTTAAGCCCACCGCCGTCTGCGTGCTTGCACCGGGCGGCTCCCTCGGCAAGTGGCCGGGGCAGATGATGTTCAAAGGATAGAAAAGTGGCACGTTACCTCGGCCCCAAGGCCAAACTCTCCCGCCGTGAAGGCACCGACCTGTTCCTGAAGAGCGCGCGCCGCTCGATCACCGACAAGGTCAAGTTCGAATCCAAGCCCGGCCAGCACGGCCGCACTTCCGGCCAGCGCACCTCCGACTACGGCCTGCAGCTGCGCGAGAAGCAGAAGGTCAAGCGCATGTACGGCGTGCTGGAAAAGCAGTTCCGCCGCTACTTCGCCGAGGCCGAGCGTCGCCGCGGCAACACCGGATCCAACCTGCTGTCGCTGCTGGAGTCGCGCCTGGACAACGTGGTCTACCGCATGGGCTTTGGCTCCACCCGCGCCGAGGCGCGCCAGCTGGTGTCGCACAAGGCGGTCACGGTCAACGGCCAGCCGGTCAACATTCCGTCCTACCTGGTCAAGGCCGGCGACGTGGTGGCCGTGCGTGAAAAGTCCAAGAAGCAGACGCGCGTGCTCGAAGCGCTGCAACTGGCCGGACAGGTGGGTTTCCCCGGTTGGGTCGAAGTCAATGCCGACAAGGCCGAAGGCACGTTCAAGAAGGTGCCGGACCGCGACGAGTTTGGCGCGGACATCAACGAGTCGCTGATCGTCGAACTGTACTCGCGCTGATTCTTGCGCGCCCATCGACGCACCCAGTTCCAGCCCGCCATCTCTGGCGGGTTTGGCGCTTCACCAGCCTTACCGGTGTAACGAGCCGGGGGTATTGAGAGGAAGTCTGAAGACAATGCAAACCCAATTGCTGAAACCCAAAGCCATCAACGTCGAGCCCCTGGGCGAGCACAAGGCCAAGGTCACCCTCGAGCCGTTCGAACGAGGCTACGGGCACACCCTGGGCAATGCGCTGCGCCGCGTGCTGCTGTCGTCCATGGTGGGCTATGCGCCCACCGAGGTGACGATTGCCGGCGTGGTGCACGAATACTCCAGCATCGACGGCGTCCAGGAGGACGTGGTCAACATCCTGCTGAACCTCAAGGGCGTGGTGTTCAAGCTGCACAATCGCGACGAGGTCACGCTCAGCCTGCGCAAGGACGGCGAAGGCGTCGTCACCGCCGCCGACATCCAGACGCCGCACGACGTCGAGATCGTCAATCCGCAGCACGTCATCGCCAACCTGTCGCAGGGCGGCAAGCTGGACATGCAGATCAAGGTCGAGAAGGGCCGTGGCTACGTGCCCGGCACGCTGCGGCGCTATGCCGACGAGGCCACCAAGTCGATCGGCCGCATCGTGCTCGATGCCTCCTACTCGCCGGTCAAGCGCGTGAGCTACGCGGTCGAGAACGCGCGCGTCGAGCAGCGCACCGACCTGGACAAGCTGGTGATGGAGATCGAAACCAACGGTGCCATCACCGCCGAGGAAGCCGTGCGGGCGTCCGCCAAGATCCTGGTCGAGCAGCTGGCGGTGTTTGCGCAGCTGGAAGGCCCCGAACTGGGCGGCATCCTGGAGCCCACCCAGGCGCGCAGCGCACAGCAGTTCGACCCGATCCTGCTGCGTCCGGTCGACGAACTGGAGCTGACGGTGCGCTCCGCCAACTGCCTAAAGGCCGAAAACATCTACTACATCGGCGATCTGATCCAGCGCACCGAAAACGAGCTGCTCAAGACCCCCAACCTGGGTCGCAAGTCGCTCAACGAGATCAAGGAAGTGCTGGCGTCGCGCGGCCTGACCTTGGGCATGAAGCTCGAAAACTGGCCGCCGTCGGGTCTGGACAAGCGCTGAAAGCCATTGATTTCATAGTCGCCGCCCTCCTCCTGCGGGGCGGCATTTCGTGCACCAGGCCGTACCTGATCCGGCGGCCTGCACAACAAGGCAAGAAAGGAAAAGCACCATGCGACACGGTCACGGCCTGCGCAAACTCAACCGCACCAGCTCGCATCGCCTGGCGATGTTGCGCAACATGATGAACTCGCTGATCGCCCACGAGGCGATCAAGACCACGCTGCCCAAGGCCAAGGAACTGCGCCGCGTGATCGAGCCCATGATCACCCTGGCCAAGAACGACAGCGTGGCCAATCGCCGCCTGGCCTTTGCCCGCCTGCGCGACGATGCCAGCGTGAGCAAGCTGTTTGCCGACCTGGGTCCGCGCTTCAAGGCCCGTCCGGGCGGCTACACGCGAATCCTGAAGATGGGCTTTCGCGTCGGCGACAACGCCCCCATGGCCTTTGTCGAACTGCTTGATCGCCCCGAAGCGGGCGACGAGCCCCAGGCCGAATAAAAATCGGCTATAATTTCAGACTTGCCGCGCGATGGAGCAGTCTGGTAGCTCGTTGGGCTCATAACCCAAAGGTCGGAGGTTCAAATCCTCCTCGCGCAACCAAAATCTGACGAAAAGCCGCCTTCGGGCGGCTTTTTTGTTGGCCGCGCAATGCGGGCATCGCGGAGCTCTCCGTGGAAACCCTGCTGCCAGCCGTGGCTTGTCCCAGGTCAAGATGACAAGTCGGCGTGGGTAGGGCATAAACGGGGCCGCGCGCGGTGAGTACGGGTTCGGGAATCGGCCCCGGCGCGCGAACGCATCGGGACGATTGGGCGCGGGTCGTTCACCGGCCCCATGCGGTGGCCGACAACCTCAACGACGGATTCAAAACCATGGACAGCGCCCTGTTGAGCCTGCTGGCAGCCTTTCTGCTGTCATTGCTGGGTTTGTTTGGCTTCATCTGGTCGCTCAGAAAAGGCCTGCTGGTCGAGAACATCAGGGCGGCCTCGGCCATCTTTGTCAGGGGGGAGATCGGGCGGGTGGACGATCCGGCGCTCAAGCCGGCGGGGCAGGCCAACTTGCAGGCCGCCGCGGTCGAGCCGGGCGACATGGTGCACGCGCCCGATGCCGAGGAGATGGAGGAGCGCCTGGCGGCCGACCGTTCGAGCGCGTTTCCGGTCTTCATGTTCATCAGCTTCGCCTGCATGTGGCTGCTGTTCGGTGGCATCGCCGGCCTGACCGCCTCACTGAAGCTGCATTGGCCTGACTGGCTGGTGAGCGAGGCGTGGATGACCTTCGGGCGCATGCGCACCATGCACCTGACGGCCGTGCTTTACGGCTGGATCACCAATGCCGAGTTGGGCATCATCATCTGGCTGATGCCGCGTCTGCTGCGTCGCCCGCTGATGGGGTCGATGTGGATCATGCTGGGCGGTGCCCTGGTCAACGTCGCCATTGCCAGCGGCGTCGGCGCCATCGGCGCGGGCTGGACGGACGGCCTGGAGTACCTCGAAATGCCCTGGCAGATCGGGATCTTCTTTGCCGCCGGCATGATCTGCATCATTGGTCCGGTGATGTACACGCTGGTCAACCGCCGGGTCGAGTCGCTGTATGTGACCACCTGGTACCACACCGCGGCGCTGCTGTGGATCACGCTGTTGTTCATCGTCGGCAAGGTGCCGGGCGTGCAGTTCGGCGTGCAGCAGGCGGCCATGAACTGGTGGTACGGCCACAACGTGCTGGGCCTGTGGTTCACGCCAGTCGCCGTGGGTGCCATTTACTACTTTCTGCCCAAGATCATTGCGCGGCCCATCCGCTCGTACAACCTGTCCATCCTGGGCTTCTGGACGCTGGCGTTCTTCTACGCCCAGGTCGGCGGCCATCACCTGGTGGGTGGGCCGGTGCCGGGCTGGCTGGTCACGCTGTCCATCGTGCAGAGCATGATGATGATCATCCCGGTGCTGGCTTTCGGCATCAACATGGCGCTGACGATGAAGGGGCGCATGCACTTGGCGCGCTACTCGCCCGTGCTGCGCTTCATGATGTTCGGCGGCTTCATGTACCTGATGTCGTCCCTGCAGGGCTCGTTCGAGGCCTTGCGCTCGGTGCAGGCCGTGGCGCACTTCACGCACTACACCGTGGCGCATGCCCACCTGGGTGCCTACGGCTTCGTCACCATGGTGCTGTTCGGCGCCATCTATTTCATGATGCCGCGCATCCTGCACCACGAGTGGCCGTTTCCCAAGCTGATCTCGTGGCACTTCTGGCTGGCCAGCATCGGCATCCTGATCTATTTCGTGTTCCTGAGCTATGGCGGGTGGCTGCAGGGCCTGGCAATGCTCGACCCGGCCAGGCCGTTCATCGAGTCGGTCAGGGTCACGATTCCCTACCTGGAGTGGCGTAGCGTCGGCGGCAGCCTGATGGTGGCCAGTCACGTGGTTTTCGTTCTGCACTTCCTGGCCATGGTGCTGCATATGGGCCCCAATCGGGTGGGTGCGGCGCTGTTCTCGACCCAGGCCCAGGCCATGGAGGCGGTTCATGGAAAATGAAGTCAAGCTGACTGCGGGTGCGATGGTGACCTTTGCCATCGCCGTCACGGCCCTGGTGATCCTGCCGTTCATCCAGGTACACGACGTGAAGGCGCCCGAAGGGCTGAAGCCCTATACCACGGCCGAACTGCGCGGGCGCAACGTCTACATTTCCAACGGCTGCATGTATTGCCACAGCCAGCAGCCGCGCTCCGAAAGCTTTGCCCCCGCCGATGCCAAACGGGGCTGGGGGCGCGCCTCGGTGCCGGGCGACTACGTCTACGACCGGCCGCACCTCCTGGGCAGCATGCGCACCGGCCCCGACCTGTTCAACATCGGCGTGCGCCAGCCGAGCAAGGATTGGCAGCTGGGGCACCTGTTTCAGCCGCGTGCCTATGTGCCGGGCTCCATCATGCCGTCCTACCCCTACCTGTTTGACGTCAAGGACAAGGCCGACCCCGATGAGCAGGTGGTGAACCTGCCACCCGACTACGCGCCGCAAGGCAAGGTGGTGGTACCCAAACCGGAGGCGCTGGATTTGGTGAAATACCTGCAATCACTCAAACGCAACTATCCGATTCTGCCGCCCGAGCCGCAGGACGCGGGCGGCGCCAAGACCTCCGCGGCACCGGCACCGGGCACATCCCCGGCCGCGTCTTGAAAGGACCGACGTCATGAGTCAAGACAAGCTGCTTGAAGACGCACAGCGCCGAGAAAGCGAAGACCCGGAGGAGGCCATTCGCCCCATGCCTGTGGTCGTGCTGCTGATCGCTCTGGTCATGGTGCTCTGGGGCGTGGTTTACATCCTGTACTCCGAGCCCCTGGCCAACTCCCGGTTTGGCGACCAGCGGACCCTGGCCGAGCTCTCCGGGCCGGCGCCCGGCGCGGCCGGCGGCGCGGTCGACGGAGCCGCCATCTTCGCCGCCCAGTGCGTGGCCTGCCACCAGGCCACCGGCAAGGGCTTGCCCGGCGTGTTTCCGCCGCTGGACGGCTCGGAATGGGTGCACGGCGAACCGCGCATCCTGGCCAACATCCTGCTGCACGGCATCACCGGCGAGATCGAGGTGGAAGGCCAGAAATTCAATGGCCAGATGCCTTCGTTCCAGCAGCTCTCCGATGCCGAACTGGCCGCCGTGGCCAGTCACATCCGCAGCAGCTGGAGCAACAAGTCCGGGCCGATCGAGGCCAGCGTCTTCGAGGCCGAGCGCAAGGCGGGTGCATCACGCACCACGCCTTTCGAGGGCGGCGCTGCGCTCAAGGCGCTGGTGAAGTAGGGCGCGGGCGTCACCGGAGCGCGGCATGTGGCGCACCTTGCTTGCCAGCGCGCTGCTCCTCGTGTGCGGCTGGGGCGCGGCCACGTGGCTGACAGACGGCTTCCAGGTCTGGACCGACGAGGGCGCGCGCCGCCTGGAGGTGGCGCTTGAGCCGGTGCCCGCGCCGCGCGTGCTGGCGCAAGGACCGGACGTAGGCACGCTGGAGCTGCCGCAACTGCTGGCCCAGCACGGCGGCGTGACCATCGTCGACTTTTTCTATACCCGCTGTCTCACGGTGTGCCGCACGCTGGGCGGCAGCTTTCAGCAGTTGCAGGACGCCCTGCAGGCCGATGCCCAGGCCGGCCGGCCCAGTGGCGTGCGCCTGCTGTCGATCAGCTTCGACGGCGCGCAGGATGATCCGGCCGCGTTGAGGGCCTATGCCCAGGGTCTGAAGGCCGAGCCCGACCTGTGGCGCTTTGTGCGGGTGCTCGACGGCGCCCAGCAGCAGGCCCTGCTGCGGCGTCTGGGCGTGGTGGTGGTGCCCGGCGGCCGCGGCGACTTCGAGCACAACGCTGCGTTGCTGGTGTTCGACGCGCGCGGGCGCATGGTGCGCGTGTTCGACCTGGCCGAGCAGCAGCTGGCGCTGGACTATGCCCGCCATCTGGCGCGCCAGCCGGCGCACCGGAGCCTGCTGTGAGCCGGCGCGCCCAAGCCCTGGCCGGTGGCGCGCTGCTGGCGCTGCTCATCCTGCCGCCGCTGCGCCACGCGCTGGAAGCGGGCATGTGGCGCCACATGATGGCGCAGTTCCCGCTGCTCATGCTGGCCGGCGCGCTGCTCGCCGCGGCCCTGCCGGTCCGCGCGCGCGACGCCATCGCGCGCTGCAACGCCCATGGCATCGCCGGCCTGCTGGCCGTGGCGCTGGTGCTGGCCGTGGGCATGGTGCCGCGCGTGCTCGACCTGGCGCTGCTGCGCCCCGAGGTGGAATGGACCAAGCTGGCCGCGCTGCTGGCCGCCGGTGCCGCGCTGCGCCTGTCCTGGCGGCCGGCCGGCCTGGTGCTGCAGTTCTTCTTCCTGGGCAACGTGCTGCCCATGATGGCGGTGGTGGGCTCGCTCTATGTCGACTCGCCGCTGCGCCTGTGCAACGCCTATCTGCTGGACGACCAGGTGCGCCTGGGCAAGTGGTTGATCGGCGTGGCCTCCGTTGTGGCCGTGGTGTGGCTGGCCTGGGTGACGTGGCAGCAGGTGCGGCGCGAGGACCTGGCGCGCGCCGCCACGGCCGCCGCCGCCCCGGTCAACGCCGGTCCAGCAGCACCCGCGCCAGCTCCGCAAAGCCCGCACCCCGCTCGCCACGCGTGACATAGCGCGGCAGCGTGGTCAGCTGGGGCACGAAGCGCGCGATGTTGGCCACGCCCACGCTGTGCGCGAAATGCTCGAACATGAGCTGGTCGTTGGTCGAATCACCCACGTAGACCCAGTGCTCGGTTTCGGCGCGCAGATCGCGTCCGAACAGCTCACGCACGATCCAGCACGCGCCCTCCCACTTGTCGTGGGCGCCGTACCAGCCGTTGATGTGGATGCTGCTGACCGTGGCGTTCATGCCGGCGGCGTGCATCAGGGCCACGCAGCGGTCGATGGCGGCCTGGGGCAGCTGGGTGAACTCGCTGTGGTCGATGGCGATGTCGCACTCGCGGCCGCTGGAATCCTGCGCCCGCCGCGCACCCGGCACGGTGGCCTCGATCTCGGCCAGCACCCGCTGCATGCGGGCGAAATTGGCGGTGCGGGTCGGAGCAGGTTGTTGATATATTTTTAATAGCTGCTTGCGCCCTTGGTATATGGGCTGCAGGCCAATTTGATCCGAATTCTGCGGAATCAGCGCCACGGCGCCGTTCTCGGCCACGATGGCGTCCACGGGCCAGCTCGCGGCCAGCGACTCGCTCCAGCCCACCGGCCGGCCGGTGATGGGAATCACATGCAGGCCGGCAGTCCGGAGCGCGGCCAGGGCGTCCAGCGCGTCGGGGGTGATGGCGCCCTCGGTGGTCAGGGTGTCGTCGATGTCGGTGAACACGCCAGTGATGCGCGCGCGCGCTGCCTGCGGCCATTGCGTCAGCGGGGTCATTGCCTGGCGAACTCGATGATGGCGCGGTAGAACTGGTCCGAACCGTCCTTGGTGTTGTTGGGGCCCAGTTCCATGCGGTTCACGCCGTGCTCGGCGCTGCCCTTGAAGCGCTCGGGGATGACCGAGAAATAGTAGGGGCTGATGAAGCGCGCGCCACCGTCGAAATGCGACTGCAGCGCGGCCAGCGCGGCACCGGGACGCTTCCATTGCTGGGGGTTGAACTCGGGCGCGCCGTAGTCGCTGATGCCCCGTCGGGCCATGAAGGCGCGCAGCCAGGCGCTGTCGGTAGCGCCACCGTACATGTTCAGGCCCTGCTTCCAGGGGGTGTCGCCCTGCAGGGTGGCACCCACGGCAAAGAGTTGCCCGTTCCAGGACGAGTTGACCTCGGGGACGATCTGGTGCGAATACAGCTTGTCGGCCGGCAGGCCCGCCTGGGCGGCGCGCGCATGGAAGGCCTTGAGAAAGCCGACCACCTGCGCCTCGCGGTAGGCGTTCCAGTCGCGCGCCAGCGGGTTGTAGTACACGTCTTGCAGAGCGCGGGGCATGTCCAGCCAGGAACGAACACCCGCCAGTTGCTTGGCATCCTTCAGGCCGGGCACTTCACGCACCCGGGCGCTCTTGGCCCGGCCCTGGTCGCGCGGCACCACCACGAACTCGACCTGGGCCAATCGGTATTGCGCCCCGCGCGACTGGGCCACCACCTGTGCCAGGTGATGGCCAGGCGCCAGCGCGCTGAAATCCAGCTCGTATCGGAAACCGGTGTTGGGCGTGGTGATGTCGGCCACGGCGCGGTACACGTCCAGCCGGTTCAGGCCGCGCTGCACCGGTCCGACGCGGCGCCCGTCCAGGTACAGGTCGAGTTGCTCGATGCTCTGCTTTGGGTCCCACAGCCAGCCGGCGATGGGCAGCGTGCCATCGGCATAGGCGTCGTAGTGCTCGCCAAACGAGTTGAGCTTGTCCTTGCGAATGTCGCGCGATGGGGCCGGCACGGCGTCGAACGAGGTGTAGTCGAAGCCGTTTTGCGCGTTGAACTGAGCCACCGTCCGATACTTGGCCTGCAGCCACGCGCGAAAGCCGGCGACCGAGGGGGCGCTGTAGTCGGTGACCTGGATGTTCTGCCAGGCCCCCATGCCGTTTTCGAAGTCGGGGAACATCTGGTGCAACTCGCCTGCCAGCGTGTAGGCGACGATGCGCGCCTGCACCTTCTTGGGCAATGCCTTGATCCGCTTGGCGACCTGCTCCAGCGCCTCGAATCGGTAGTGGTTGACGGGGATGTGAGAGTCGGTCAGCAGGGTGTAGGGGACGATGCGATAGCCGAAGTAGCCCAGCTCCAGCGGCTTGCCGCCGGCCAGGTGCATCAGGTTGCGCGGGTCCTTGGCCAGCTCGGTGGGCAGCGGGCCCAGCGAGTCGAAGTGGTCGGCGCTGAGGTACACCACCACCGGACGATCGACCTGGCTGATCACGCGCAGGTAGGCGTCCAGCAGATCGGTGTCGATGGCCCAGCCCTTGGGCGTCTTCTTGTACAGCGCCAACAATTGCAGCGTGAGCGTGTAGCCCACCTGCACCGCGCCCTTGGGACCGCCGGGCTCCAGGGTGTCCAGCAGGCGCGTCAGGGCGGCGGTGCCGCTGAGCTTGCGCTGGCGGCAAAAGGCATAGGCTGCGTTGATGTCGCCGATGCGCGCGTCGGCCACGGCCTCGTCGCACAGCAGCAGGCCTTCCACCGTGGGCGCCACGATCAAGGGCTGGCGCGCCGGCGCGGCGGTCTGCGCCGGCGTCAGGCTGGCAAAGCTGAACAGCGCCACCCCCAGGGCGACGCGCAGGGTGACGAGTTTCATGTTGAGGAAAAAGCTCATTCGGCGGGCGGACAGTCGTTGGCGGGTTGCGCGTGGGTTGCGTGCAACTGCGGCGCCAGGGGCTCGACGGGAACATTGCTCACGTCGTAGTGCAGGAAGGCGATCAGGCACTGGATGCCGATGAACAGCGGCAGTGCCGCCAGCATCACGGTGCCGCTGGTGGCCGGCTGGTGGCTGAGATCGCTGGCCACCCAGTGCCACAGGCCAAAGGCACCGCCGCCCGCGATCAAGAGCAGGCTGCACAGGCTGTAGAGCGAGCCCACGTTGAAGTCGCGCACCAGGTAGTTGTACACATAGCGCCGCGAGAGGCGCGACAGGTGCTTGCGCAGGAACTCGGGCAGCACGCGGCCGATCTTCAGGTTGGACTGCTCGTCGGCATACACGCTGTCCATCGGCACGTCCTTCACCACGGCGCGCACCGTGTTCAGGCGAAACAGCATGTCGGTCTCGAAGAAGTAGCGCCGCTCCAGCTTCTCCAGCGGCAGCTCGGCCAGCACGCAGGTGCGGATGGCGGTGTAGCCGTTGGTGGGGTCCATCACGTTCCAGTAGCCGCAGCTGAGCTTGGTCAGAAAGGACAGCACCGCATTGCCGAACAGCCGCACCGGTGGCATGCCCTGCACCGACTCGGGGCGGAAAAACCGGTTGCCCTTGGTGTAGTCGGCGCGCTCTTGCAGCAGCGGGCGCACGAACAGCGGCAGCAGGGCCGGGTCCATCTGGCCGTCGCCGTCGATCTTGACGACGATGTCCATGCCGTCAGCCAGCGCGGCCTTGTAGGCGGTGACGATGGCGCCGCCCACGCCGAGGTTCTCGGGGTTGCGCAGCACGCGCACGCGCGCATCGGCGTTGTGCTGCTCGATGAAGTCGCCGCTGCCGTCGGAGCAGGCGTCGTCCACGGCGTAGATGCGTTCCACCTCGGGCCCGATGGCGGCGATCACGCCCAGCACGTGCTGCGTGACCTTGTAGCAGGGGATGGCGACGGCGATGCGCATGGGCGTGGTGCGGTTCATTGGATTGCCCTCCGCGCTGCGCGCTGCGGGATTTGCGCTTGGGAACGGCCCGGCGCGCTCATGGGATTTGCCAGGGGTCGATGAGGGGCACGCCCAGCCCCGCGAAATCCTTGACGTTGCGCGTGACCAGCGTCAGATCGTGTTGCAGCGCGGTGGCCGCCAGCAGCCCGTCGATCACCGGCAAGTCGCGGCCGGCGCTGGCCTGCACGCGGCCCCAGCGGTCGGCCACGGGTGCGTCGATGTCCAGCAGCCGGCCGACGAAATA
Organism: Burkholderiaceae bacterium; assembly: GCA_041396485.1. Lineage (GTDB taxonomy): Bacteria > Pseudomonadota > Gammaproteobacteria > Burkholderiales > Burkholderiaceae_C > Ottowia. The sequence goes on from JAWKYM010000005.1 coordinate 164,480, forward strand.
GGTGGGCAGATCGTTTTCCAGCCAGTCCGTCAGGGCTTGGCGAAACGCTGCGTCCTGCACGTCCTCGACGCCCTTGCGGATTTCGCCCAGGCTGAGCACCGACAGGTGCAGCGACTGGCGCGGGCGCTCTTGCACCCACGCCACGACGTTCGCATCCGGCTTGCGCTTGCGCAGCTCCGACAAAACGTTGGTGTCGATCAGATAGCTCAAAACGAAAACTCGCGCGGCAGGCTGCCGGGCCCCCGGTCGCGCTCGAAGGCGATTTCGTCGTGGCCCATCAGGGGCGAGGCGCGCATGAAGTGCGCCAGCGATTGCTCGTTGCCCGACAGGCGGTCGAACAGCTCGCGCGATACCACCACCGCTACCGAGCGCCCGTGCAGCGTGATGTCTTGCGGCCCTTCCTGCGCCGCTTGCTTGACCAGCTCCGAGAACCGGGCCTTGGCCGCTTGCACTTGCCAGCTTTGCATGACTGTGCCTTGAAAATATGACCTGAATAGTCAGATTATCGTGTGCAAGCCGTGCTTCAGTCAAGAGGTCGAAGCCAGCGCCACGCCGGCCATGATCAGCGCACCGCCGGCCAGCGTGCGCCAGTGCAGGGGTTCGCCCAGAAAGGCCCAGGCCAGGGTCGGCACGATCAGGAAGGCCAGGCCCATGAACGGGTAGGCCAGGTGCAGCGGCGCGTGGCGCAAGATCCAGACCCAGCCCAGGGTGGTGATGCCGTAGAGCACCAGCGCGGCCAGCAGCCAGCCGTTCTGCACGAAGCCCATCAGCGACAAGGTGGCGGGCAAGGCCTCCGCAGCCTTCTTGAACAGCAACTGGCCAACGGAGATGCCCAGCACGCAAAGCAGCGTGTAGAGGCCAAGGGTGAGTGGCATGAGGCGGGAGCTCAGGGCAACTGACGAAAAGCCTTGAATTTTAGGCGGCCGCGGCTTGCGGGGGTCTTGATTCCGGACGGGGGCGCAGGCCCATCGACAATCCCGGCACTGAATCGCGCCACGTTGGCGCGCCATGTTGCTGCCGAGTATCCATGCTGTTTCGGTTGTTTTTTACGCTGCTTTTCTTGCTGACTGCCTTGCCGACCTGGGCCCAGGACGCGGGCATTCCAAAGACCTATGGGGTGATCGAGTCGTGGGACTATGACGCCGAGACACGCCAGTTGGACCTGCGCGGCTGGAGCTTGGGGGGGAGCGACGGAAATCAGCGTCCTGAGCTGATCCTGAGTCTGGGCGGGCAGACTTACGAGTCGGGCGGGCAGGCGGTGAGCTGGGCGGCGCGTCCAGACATCCCGGCCAGTCACCCGGCAACCGGCGGGCAGGTCGGTGTGGGCTTTGATTGGCGGGTGCGCCTGCATGGTGCATTGCGTGCCGGCGCGTACCCGGTGAAACTGGAAGCGGTGTTTTCTGATGGACACCGCGTTGCGCTCAAAGGGGTGGCAACCGAGTCGCCGATGGTGGTGGTGCAGGAAATCAAGCAACGGCACTGGAACGCGCTGCTCGTCGTATTGCTGAGTATCGTCGCGATCGCCCTGGCGCGACGCCACTGGGGGGCCGGTGCAGAATGGCCTCGGCGCTGGTTGCATGGCCCACGCATGACAGCGGCGATCGGAGCCGTGTTCGTGGTGCTGGTGGCGATGGGCGTGACGGGCAGCTCGATGGGAGAGCTGTTCAAGACCCCATACGGTCAAAGTCTCCTGGACGTGCAAGGCGCATCTCGCATCACGTGGAGTGATGAAGACGTGCGCGGCGACGAGTGGGGCGTGCAGCTGCCCAACCTGCTGGCGCAGCTGCACCACGAGCCGCGTTTCCCGGTGGTCAACGATCTGCTGGGCGAGGGCGGCCAGAACATGGGCGTGATCGGCATGACCGGCGTGCCGGTGTGGCAATGGGCGGCGCTGGCACGGCCGGCCACTTGGGGCTATTTCGTGCTGCCGCTGCGCCAGGCGATGGCCTGGCACTGGCAGTTGCCGTTCTGGGGCTGCCTGCTGGCCCTGTGGTGCATGCTCAATGTGCTGCGGCCGGCGCAGCGCGGGCTGAACTTCGCCTTGTCCCTAACGTTCTGCGTGGCCCCGTATGCGGCGGCCTGGTCGAACTGGCCGCTGTACGTCACCCTGTTTCCGGCCTTTGCGTTCGTCGTGGCGGCGCACCTGCTGCGCACCTCCAAATCATGGCGGGGCGTGGTGCTGGGGGCTCTGTTGGGCTGGCTGCTGGCGTGCTGGTGCCTGGTGCTGTACCCCGCGTGGATCATCGTCGTGGGCAGCGTCATGGCCTTCGTCGGCCTGGGTTGGTGCGTGGACAATCGCCGTAACCTGCGCTTCGGGGTTGCCCAATGGGCTGGGCTGGCCGCTTGCGCCCTGGTGCTGGGGGCGCTGCTGGGCAGCTGGTGGCTGGACACGCGCGATGCCGTCGCCCTCATGCGGGCCACGGTGTATCCGGGTGGGCGCGGTGCCATTCCCGGGGGCGATCTGGGGTGGTGGTGGCACTTGCGCGGCTATCACAATTTCGAGTCGCTGCGCACCACTGGACTGGACAGCAACCCCTCCGAAGCCAGTTCCTACTTCATCTTGCCGCTGCTGATGCTGGCTTGGCTGGCGTTGGCTTGGGTGCGCGATCCGCGAGTGCGGTGGATCTTGCTGGGATGCGCAGGGTTTCTGGGCTGTTACTGGGTCTACACCATGGTGGGGGTGCCCATCGAGCTGGCGCGCATTACGTTGTGGGGCAACATGCCCGTGACACGCATGGATGTGGGCTTTGGCCTGGTCGTGGTGCTGCTGCTGTGTCTGGGGGCACCCAGCATCAGAGCACCGGTGTCCGGTGTGGGACGGGCCGCTGTCCTGGGCCTGGCTTTGCTGAGTGCGGCGCTGGTCGTGCTGACCATGTTGCACACGCCGTTGACATTTGTGCCAAACGCGGGCAGCGCGGTTCTGATTGCGGCCATGGCCGTTGCTGCGGCCTTCATCTGCGGCTGGGCGCTGTGGGGGCGCGTGGGGTCCGCAGTGGCCTTGATGACGCTGGTGTCGTTGCTCGCCACCCTGGGGTTCAACCCCCTGCGGATCGCCCCCGCAAAGATCGAATTGGCCGCAGACCAGCGCGCCTTCGCGATGGATGCGAAGGGCCAGCTGCAACGCACCCTGATTCTGGATGGCGACGCCATTGGCGCCATGGTTTTTGCGGCCGTTGGCATTCCCATTGCCGATGGTGTTTTCTACTATCCGCACCGCGCGCTGTGGGAGCGCATGGGCCTGCCGGCGGATGAGTGGTTCAAGGTCAACCGCTACCAGCATCTGGGCTTTTACCTGAACCCCGATGTGGATGCGGCCAGCGGCTATCGCCTCGTCCTGGCTTCGCTCGACCAGGTCCATGTGCACGTCAATCCGCAGCGTTTCGATTTCTCGTGCACGGGCGCGGCGCGCGTGGCGGCGCCGGCGCAGTGGGCGGACGCGCTGGCGGGCAACCCGGGGCTGTCGCGGGAGGGAGTGGACCGCGGCGTCGCCTGGTTTGCCGCACGGCCGACGTGTCCCAAGGCGCCGCCCGCTGGCGCTTGACGATCAAGCCGCCTGAAGCGCCATCCCCGCATGCTCGCGCAGCGGGTGGAAGTGAATCTTCGGAAAGCGCTCCTGCGCCAGCCGCACGTCATACGGGCTGGTGCACAGATAGGCCAGCGCATCCGCGGCGTCGTGCGCCATGCGCAGGGGGTAGGCGTTCTCGAAGGCGCTCAGCTCGGCGGGCGTGTCGGCGCTGATCCAGCGCGCGCCGGTGTAGGGGCAGCCTTCCAGGCGCACGTCGCAGTCATATTCGGTCTTCAGGCGGTGCTGCACCACCTCGAACTGCAGCTGGCCGACGGCGCCCAGCAGCATGTTGCCGCCGGCGTCGGGCTTGAAGACCTGGATCGCGCCTTCTTCGCCGAGCTGCATCAGGCCCTGCTGCAGCTGCTTGGTGCGCAGGGGTTTTTCAGCACCACGGTCATGAACATCTCGGGGGCAAAAAGGGCAGGCCGGTGAACTGCAGGTTGGGCCCGTCGGAGATGCTGTCGCCCAGCTGCACGCCGCCGTGGATGGTGAAGCCGATGATGTCGCCGGCATACGCCTCATCGACGGCCTCGCGTCGCTGGCTCATGAAGGTGACCACGCTGGTCGGGCGCAGCTCCTTGCCGGTGCGCTGCACCTTCATCTTCATGCCCGGCGTGTACCTGCCCGAGGCCACGCGCACGAAGGCGATGCGGTCGCGGTGGTTGGCGTCCATGTTGGCCTGGACCTTGAAGACCACGCCCGAAAAACCTTCGCTCTCGGGGCGCACGGTGACCTGCTCGCGCTGGCGGTTGACCTCGGTGTAAGCAATGCGCGGGCCGGGCGGGGGCGACATGTCCACCACGGCGTTGAGCACCTCCATCACGCCGAAGTTGTTGACGCCGGAGCCGAAGAACACCGGGGTCAGCCTGGCGGCCAGGAAGGCCTCGTGATCCCAGGGCTCGGATGCACCCACGGCCAGCTCCAGGCTTTCCGTGGCGTGGTCGAAGGCGGCGCCGAAGCGCGCACGCAGCTTGTCCGATTCGGTGAGCGGGATGACCTCGAAGTCCTGCGGGCGCTTGTCGCTGCCGGCCTGGAACACCGTCATGCTGCGCGTGCGCAAGTCGATGATGCCGCCGAAGCTCTTGCCCTGGCCCACCGGCCAGGTCATGGGGCAGCAGGGCATGCCCAGCTCGCGCTCCACTTCGTCCAGGATGTCCAGCGGGTCGCGCACCTCCCGGTCCATCTTGTTGACGAAGGTGATGATGGGCGTGTCGCGCTGGCGGCAGACCTCGATCAGGCGGCGCGTCTGCGCCTCCACGCCGTTGGCCGCGTCGATCACCATCAGGGCCGAATCGACGGCGGTGAGCACGCGGTAGGTGTCTTCGCTGAAGTCCTTGTGGCCCGGCGTGTCCAGCAGGTTGATGACGTGCTCGCGATAGCTCATCTGCATCACGCTCGATGCGACGGAGATGCCGCGCTGCTTCTCGATTTCCATCCAGTCGCTGGTGGCGTGGCGGCTGGCTTTGCGGCCCTTGACGGCGCCGGCGATCTGGATCGCGCCGGAAAACAGCAGCAGCTTTTCCGTCAATGTGGTCTTGCCGGCGTCGGGGTGGGAGATGATGGCGAAGGTGCGGCGGCGGCGCGTTTCGGAGGCGTAGGACACGATGAGAAATGCAGGGGCTTTACTGCGGGTGCAGGTGTTGGGGAATGTCGCTGGCTTGATGCAGCACGCGCAGCACGTCGATGTGGTCAGCCTGTTCCACGTAGAACACGGAGAACGGGAAACGGGTCAAAGCCCAGAACCGCAGTTTGTTGATGCGCAGCGCGCGGGCGTGACGCGGCGAGCCGGTGCCGGGGTGTTCGGCGATGTGGGCCAAGGCGGCATCGTAGGCATCCAGCAAGCGCTCGGCCAATGGCCATCCACCTTGCATCCAGTAGTGGTCAAAGGCATTGCCGACGTCGACTTCCGCCGCCGCACGCGGTTGCACGGGCTTCACGCGGGCTTGGATTCGGCGGCGCGGGCGGCGTTGATGCGGGCGCGCAACTCGGCCCGGTGCTCATCCCAGGGGCGGCCAACGGGTGAGTCGAGGCCTTCATGAATCAGCGCCACGAAGCGCTCCTCGGCAGCCCGCTCCTCATCGCGGCGCACCAAGTCGCGCACGTATTCGCTGGCCGAGCTGTAGCCGCGCGCCTTGATGCGTGCATCCACGAAGGCCTTGAGGTCGTCCGTCAGCGAGATGTTCATGGTCACGGTGCTCATGGGGCGATTTTACGTGGGCATGGCAAGGATTGCCATTGGCTGGCGCCGCCGTGCCAGCGCGCCGATATAATTTGCCCCCTATCCGAGGAGCGTTGCAGTGCCCCACCCGGCAAGCGGGATGCGCGGGGCACGAGGCTCGGACATTTCATGCAACGACGCTCACCCACGCTGGCTGTGCGGTGAGTGCCCTCCCTCCAAGGCGTGGTTTTTCAGACCTTCGATTGGAGAAGACCATGAGCGCTGTTCTCAAACCCACCGTGGATTCGGCCATTGCCGATCTGTCCCTGGCCGCCTGGGGCCGCAAGGAGATCGCCATCGCCGAGACCGAGATGCCCGGCCTGATGGCGATCCGCGCCGAATACGCCAAGGCCCAGCCTCTGAAGGGCGCGCGCATTGCCGGCAGCCTGCACATGACGATCCAGACCGCCGTGCTGATCGAGACGCTGCAAGCCCTGGGTGCCGAAGTGCGCTGGGCCTCGTGCAACATCTTCAGCACGCAGGACCACGCCGCCGCTGCCATTGCCGCCAGCGGCACGCCGGTGTTTGCCGTCAAGGGCGAATCGCTGGCCGACTACTGGGACTACACGCACCGCATCTTCGAGTTCGACGCCAAGGGCAGCAAGCACGAAGGCCCCAACATGATCCTGGACGACGGCGGCGATGCCACGCTGCTGATGCACCTGGGCGCGCGCGCCGAGAAGGACATCAAGGCGCTGGGCAAGGCCGGCAGTGAGGAAGAAAAAATCCTGCACGCCGCCATCAAGGCCAGGCTGAAGCAGGATTCCACCTGGTACAGCCGCCGGCTGAAGAACATCCTCGGTGTGACCGAGGAGACGACGACGGGCGTGCATCGCCTGCAGGAGATGTCGGCCAAGGGCACGCTCAAGCTGCGCGCCATCAACGTCAACGACTCGGTCACCAAGAGCAAGTTCGACAACCTCTACGGCTGCCGCGAGTCGCTGGTGGACGGCATCAAGCGCGCCACCGACGTGATGATTGCCGGCAAGGTTGCCGTCGTCTGCGGCTATGGCGACGTGGGCAAGGGCAGCGCGCAGGCGCTGCGCGCGCTGTCGGCCCAGGTGTGGGTGACCGAGATCGACCCCATCAACGCGCTGCAGGCGGCGATGGAGGGCTTCAAGGTCGTGACCATGGAATACGCCGCCGACAAGGCCGACATCTTCGTGACGACCACCGGCAACCGCGACGTGATCCGCTACGAGCACATGGCCGCCATGAAGGACCAGGCCATCGTCTGCAACATCGGCCACTTCGACAACGAGATCGACGTCGCCTCGCTCGAGAAAAACTGCCGCTGGGAAGAGATCAAGCCGCAGGTCGACCACGTGATCTTCCCCAGGCAAGGCAAGAAACCGGCCAAGCGCATCATCCTGCTGGCCAAGGGGCGCCTGGTCAACCTGGGCTGCGCCACCGGCCACCCCAGCTACGTGATGAGCTCCAGCTTTGCCAACCAGACGCTGGCGCAGATCGAGCTGTTCACCAGGCCCAGGGACTATCAGGCGGGCAAGGTCTACGTGCTGCCCAAGCACCTGGACGAGAAGGTGGCGCGCCTGCAACTGTCCAAGCTGGGCGTGGAGCTGACCCAGCTGACCAAGGCGCAGGCCGCCTACATCGGCGTGCCAGTGCAGGGGCCCTACAAGGCGGACACCTATCGCTATTGATAGAATAGCTGCTGACGATTTATCCATGGGCGCTGGCGGCCGTTTTGTTCAAGAATCGTCCCATGCGTGCCGACCAGTGGCTGCTCGATCGCGGCCTGGCCGCCAGCCGCAGCCAGGCCCAGCGCCTGCTGGCGGCGGGCGCGCGCTGGCGCCGGCCCGGCGGCGCCTGGCGCAGCTTGGGCAAGAGCGACGCGCTGCCGCCCGACGCCGAGGTCGAGCTGCTGGATGCCGCCGAGGCGCGCTACGTCTCGCGCGGCGGCCTCAAGCTGGAAGGCGCGCTGGCGGCGACGGGTCTTGACGTGACCGGCTGGCGCTGCCTGGACGTGGGCCAGTCCACCGGCGGCTTCACCGACTGCCTGCTGCAGCACGGCGCGGCCGGCGTGCTGGGCATCGACGTGGGGCATGGCCAGCTGCATCCGCGCCTGCGCGCCGACCAGCGGGTGCGGGTGCTGGAAGGCGTCAATGCCCGGCAACTCGATGCTTCTTTATTGATAGCTCCTTGCGCTTGTCCAACAAGCGCTGGAGGCCGATTTGATTCAAATTTCGACTTGATCGTCGGCGACCTGTCCTTCATCTCGCTCACGCTGGTGCTGCCGGCGTTGGCGCCGCTGCTGGCGCCCGCCGGGCATCTGCTGCTGCTGGTAAAGCCCCAGTTCGAGCTGCAGCCGGCCGACATCGGCAAGCGCGGCATCGTGCGCGATGCCCGCCACTATGCGCAGGTCGAGCAGCGCCTGCACGCAGCCTGTGCCGAGCTGAGGCTGACGGTGCACCACTGGCTGCCCAGCCCCATTGCCGGCGGCGACGGCAACCGCGAATTCTTCATCCATGCACAAGCCGCCTGAGCACTTGCCTTTTACTGGTTCATGCCATGACCCTGCCCATCAGTTTTGAATTTTTTCCGCCCAAGACCCCCGAGGGGGTAGCCAAGCTGCGCGGCGTGCGCCAGCAGTTGTATGCGCTGGCGCCCGAGTTTTGCTCCGTCACCTATGGCGCGGGCGGCTCCACCCAGGCCGGCACCTTTGCCGTGGTGCGCGAGATGCTGGCCGAGGGCGCGCAGGCGGTCAGCCACTTCTCGTGCATTGGCGCCACGCGCGCGTCGGTGCGTGCGCAGCTGGCCGAGCTCAAGTCCATGGGCGTCACGCGCCTGGTGGCGCTGCGCGGCGACCTGCCCAGCGGCTATGGCGCGGGGGGCGAGTTCAGCTACGCCAGCGACCTGATCGCCTTCATCCGCGCCGAGACGGGCGCGCACTTTCGCCTCTACGCCGCCTGCTACCCCGAGGTGCATCCGCAAGCCAGGTCGCCCCAGGCCGATCTGCAGGCATTGGCGGCCAAGGTGCGCGCCGGCGCCGACGTGGCGGTGACGCAGATGTTCTTCAACGCCGACGCCTACTTCCATTTCGTCGATGAAGTGCGCGCGCTGGGCCTCGACGTGCCGGTCGTGCCCGGCATCATGCCCATCACCAACAGCACGGGCCTGCTGCGCTTTGCCGACAACTGCGGCGCCGAGGTGCCGCGCTGGATTCGCCTGCGCCTGCAAAGCCTGGGCGACGACGTGGCGGCCATCAAGGACTTTGGCTTTGACGTCATGGCGCGGCTGTGCGAGCGCCTGATTGCGGGCGGCGCGCCCGCCTTGCACTTCTACACCCTCAACCAGGCCGCGCCCACGCTGGGCTTGTGCCAGCGGCTGGGGTTGGGGCGCTGATCGGGACGATCCCGAAGCCTTTCTTATTCAACGATTTGTATCTAACGCCCTGGGCCTGCTCAACGCTTTCGATCTAATAACCCGGTTTTGATACATAAAACAACTTGTCCGGCGGACTGAGCCCCCTAGAATCCGCCGCATGTTACGGGACACCTCTCCCGGCGCCCCCCTCGGGGCGGTGCCGATTTCGGGAAGTGCAAACCGTCAGCCTTCAAGCGTTTTGCGCCGTATGTCGTGGGTCGGCGCCCTGCTGTTGGCATGCGGGCCGCTCGCGGCCCAGACGGTGTCGCCAAACACTTCCACCTCATCGCTGACGCAGCCCTGCAGCTCGGCCAAGGCCGTGCACGACATGCGCTGCCCCAACTACACCGGCTTCAAGCCGCGCCTGGGCGCGCGCTCCGATGCCGCAGCGCCATCCGGCCTCGACCCCGCCAGCCTGGGCCGCGAGCTGGGGCGCACGCTGCAGCGCGGCGTCGCCTCTTGGTATGGCCCGCGCTTTCACGGCCAGCGCACCGCCAGCGGCGAGCCATACGACATGCACGAGCTGACCGCAGCGCACAACAGCCTGCCCTTTGGCACCCGCGTGCTGGTGCAGAACCCGCGCACCGGCAAGCAGGTGGTGGTGCGCATCAACGACCGGGGGCCCTTCGTGGCTGGCCGGGTGATCGATCTGAGTCGCGCGGCCGCCAAGGCGCTGGGCATGCTTGAGCGCGGCCACGACACCGTGGTGCTGCGCGAACTGGTGAACGACGGGGTCGACGCCCTGTTGGTGAGCGCCGAAGATTCGATCAGTCTGCGCTGACGGAGCGCCGCTCAGCGCTCGTCGTAACTCACGGTGAGTGCGTCGGTCAGGGGCCGCGCCTGGCAGCTCAGCACGAAACCCTGGGCCATTTCGTCGGGCTCCAGGCTGAAGTTCTTGTCCATGCTGACTTGGCCGTCCAGCACCTTGGCGCGGCAGGTGCAGCACACGCCGTCGCGGCACGAGAAGGGCGCATCCAGCCCCACGGCCAAGGCCACGTCCAGCACTTTCTGATCGCGGCGCATGGCCAGCCGGTGGCTCTTGCCGTCCATCACCAGGGTCAGTTGCACCTGGCCCACCGGCGCCTCGGGGTCGGCGTGCTGGATGGCGGCCTGGCGCGCGGCCGGGCTCATGCCCTCCAGGCGCGGCGAGGTGAAGCGCTCGGTACGGATGCGGTCGCCGGGCACGCCGGCTTCGAGCAGCGTGGCCTGCACGGCCTCGATCATGGCCTCGGGCCCGCAGATGAAGACCTCGTCCATGCTGGCGGCCGGCAGCAAGGTATCGACCAGTTGCCGTACCTTGGCGGCGTCGATGCGGCCCTCCAGCAGCGGCACCTCCTGCGCCTGGCGCGACAGCACGTGGATCAGGGTCAGGCGGTCCTTGTACCGGTCCTTCAAATCCTGCAGCGCCTCGTTGAACATCACGCTGCCCATGCGGCGGTTACCGTAGACCAGGCTGAACTTGGCGTGCGCGCTGTCCTCCAGCGTGCTGGCCACCAGACTGAGGATGGGCGTGATGCCCGAGCCGGCGGCAAAGCCCACGCGGTGCAGGGCGCGCGGCTTCTTGATGGTGAAGCGCCCGTCGGGCGGCAGCACGGCCAGCCGGTCGCCGGCTTTCAGCTGGCTGGCGGCCCAGTTGGAGAACAGGCCGCCCTCCATCGGGCGGATGCCCACCTGCAGCTCGCGCGCGCTTTGGTAGTGGCGGCGCGTGGAGCAGATCGAGTAGTTGCGCCGCACGTCCTCGCCATTCAGTTCGGTGCGCAGGGTCAGGAACTGGCCGGGCTCGAAGGTGAAGGCGTCCGCCAGCTCGGGCGGCACGGCAAAGGTGAGCGCCACGGCACCCGCCGCTTCGGGCGTGACGCGGGCAACGGTGAGGTCGTGAAAGCGCGGTGCGGCCATGGTCAGATGTTCTTGAAATGGTCGAAGGGCTCCATGCAGTCCAGGCAGCGGTACAGCGCCTTGCATGCGGTGGAACCGAAGTGCGAGATTTCGGTGGTGTTGGTCGAGCCGCACTGTGGGCAGGGTACGGCGGGTTTTGAATCATTTCGGCCGCTGGCGCCCGTCCCATCGGCGCAAGCAGCTCTTGTTTGGTGAGCAAAATGAATGACCGCCAGGCCATCGGCGCGCGGCGCGTGCGGCGGCGCGATGCCGTACGCGCGCAGCTTCTCGCGTGCTTCATCGCTCATCCAGTCCGTCGTCCAGGCGGGTGCCAGCTGGGTCACCACCCGGCCGGCCACGCCTTTGCGCGCCAGCACGGCGGCGATGTCGGCCCGGATCTGCTCCATCGCCGGGCAGCCGCTGTAGGTGGGGGTGATGACTACTTCCACCTCGCCATCGGCGCCCCGGCGCAGCGCGCGCAGGATGCCCATCTCGCGCAGGGTGACGACGGGGATTTCGGGGTCGGTGAGTTCATCCAGGGCTTGCCACAGGGCGGCGAACTCTGGCTCCCTCTCCCTCTGGGAGAGGGTGGGGGTGAGGGCAGCCGCCCCTGAATGTTGCACAGCCGCGCCCCCTCACCCCAGCCCTCTCCCCCAAAGGGGCGAGGGAGCAAAACTGGGGACGCAGAAACGAAGTCACCACACCGCCCCCTGGTGCGCGCGCGCCAGGCTTTGCATCTCGCCCAGCAGATAGCTCAGGTGCTCGGAATGCACGCCCTGCTTGCCCTGCGGCACGTAGCCGTCGACGGCGGGCGGGCGGGCGAGCGTGGCCTCCTGCAGCACGGCATCGACGGCACGATCCCAGTCGGCGCGCAGCGCGGGCACATCGACGCCGGCCTGCGCGGCCTGCGCATCCAGCGCGCTGGCCGCCCAGAACTCGGCCGTGAAGGGCAGCAGGTAGTCCACCGCCGCCTGCACGCGCCGGTGCGACTCGTCGGTGCCGTCGCCCAGGCGCAGCAGCCAGTCGCGCGCGTGGCGCACGTGATAGCGCACCTCCTTCAGGCTCTTGGCGGCGATGGCGGCCAGATCGGCATCGGGCGAAGCGGCCAGCCGCTCCCACACCATTTCCATCAGCACCGCATAGAAAAAGTTGCGCACGATGGACACGCCCCAGTCGCGTGTGCCGCCGGCGGCGGGCACCAGGCCGGGGTTGTGCGGCAGCTCCTGCAGCGTGTAGTTGCGAAAGTCGCGGTCGTCGCGGAAGTAGGCCAGGGTGTCCTCAGTCACGGGGCCGGCCGGCCAGGCGCTTGGGCGCATGCGCGCGCCCTCGGCGTTCAGGCGCGTGGCGGCCAGCTGATACAGCAGGCGCGCCTGGCCGATCAGGTCCAGCGCCTGGTTGGCCATGGCCAGGTCTTCCTCCAGGATGGGGGCGTGGCCGCACCATTCGGCGTTGCGCTGGCCCAGCACCAGGGCGTTGTCGGCCAGGTGCAGCAGGTAGTCGGTGGATGCCATCGCGGGCTTGACGCGCGCGTCCATCACATGTGCCCCACTTCGTCGGGAATGTCGTAGAAGGTGGGGTGGCGATAGATCTTGTCGCTGGCTGGATCGAACAGCAGCGCCTTGTCCTCGGGGTCGCTGGCCGCGATCAGTTGCGAGGGCACCACCCAGATGCTCACGCCTTCCTGGCGGCGGGTGTAGACGTCGCGCGCCATCTGCAGCGCGTGCGCGCTATCGCTGGCGTGCAGGCTGCCGCAGTGCTTGTGCTCCAGGCCTTGCGTGCTTCTCACAAAGACTTCCCACAAGGGCCAGTCGCGAAGTGCCTTCGCGCTGGCCTGCGGGCCGGGCTTGACGTTCGACCCCTCCCCAACCCTCCCCTCTCCAGGGGAGGGCTTCACGGCAGACGGCGGTGTTGAGTTGACGGTCATGCGGCTTCCTTCAGTTGGCGTTGGGCTTGCTTGGCAGCGTGCGCGGCGGCGGCGTCGCGCACCCAGGCGCCGTCCTCGTGCGCCTTCACGCGCGTGGCCAGGCGCTCCTTGTTCATGGGGCCGTGGCCGTTCACCACCTGCCAGAACTCGTCCCAGTCGATGGCGCCGTAATCGTGGTGGCCGCGCGCCTCGTTCCATTTCAGGTCGGGATCGGGCAGGGTGACGCCCAGCCCCCGGGCCTGCGGCACGGTGGCGTCGACGAACTTCTGGCGCAGGTCGTCATTGGAAAAGCGCTTGATGCCCCAGCGCATGGCCTGGCCGCTGTGGGGGCTGTCGGCGTCGGGCGGGCCGAACATGGCCAGGCACTTCCACCAGTAGCGGTTGACGGCGTCCTGCACCATCTCGCGCTGCGCCTGCGTACCCTGCATCTGCACCAGCAGCGACTCGTAGCCCTGGCGCTGATGGAAGGATTCCTCCTTGCACACGCGCACCATGGCCCGCGCATAGGGCCCGTAGCTGCAGCGGCACAGCGGGATCTGGTTCATGATGGCCGCGCCGTCCACCAGCCAGCCGATCACGCCCACGTCGGCCCAGCTGAGGGTGGGGTAGTTGAAGATGCTGCTGTACTTGGCGCGGCCGCTGTGCAGGCCGTCCAGCATCTCGGCGCGGCTCGTGCCCAGGGTCTCGGCGGCGCTGTACAGGTACAGGCCGTGGCCGCCCTCGTCCTGCACCTTGGCCAGCAGGATGGCCTTGCGTTTGAGGCTGGGGGCGCGGCTGATCCAGTTGCCCTCGGGCAGCATGCCCACGATCTCGCTGTGCGCGTGCTGGCTGATCTGGCGCACCAGCGTCTTGCGGTAGGCGGCGGGCATCCAGTCGCGCGGCTCGATGCGGCCGTCCTGGTCGATGCGGGCGTCAAAGCGCGCCTGGTGCTCGGCCTCGTCTGCGCTCAGCGCGCGGGCCGGGGCCTTGGCTGCGGCCTTGGCATCGCTGTCGTCGGGGACGGAAAAGGACTGGGTGTACATGGCGCGGTCTCCAAAAGCACGGGCGGTCGTGTCGCTCGTCAAGTGTAGATGAATTGACCGACCAGTCGGTCGAGGAATTCCGCCGACGGGCGGGCGACCGGCGCGGCAGGTGCATGCCGGCAATTACATCACAAAAATTATGTTTTATGTTGAATATTTGTAATATGACGAATATAGTGGCGTTTCAGCATTGCAATGTCATGCAATGGCCTGAGCCCCCAAACCGCACCCAGGAGACCCCATGTCCAGCCACAAGGAACGCTTTGCCGACAAGATGGAGCTGCCGCCCGCAACGCCGCAGCCCAACATCTACCCGCTGTCCTGGAACAGCAAGACCAAGAAGTTGCAAGAGGTGTGGGAAGCCTCGCTGCGCGAGGCCTGGGAGCCCGAGAAGCTGCCCTGGGACACGCTGGACGTGGACAGCTATTCGTGGGAAGAGCGTGAGTCCATCGCCTACTGGTGGACGCTGCTGTCGGTGTTCGACGCCTCGGCGCCGCCGGTGTTTGCCGAGGCGTTGATCAAGACCTACGAGGTGCACGAGGAAGACCCGGTGCGCAAGTGCTTTTTCTCGGTCACGCGCGACGAGCAGAACCACGAGATCATGTGCGGCCAGGCCATCACGCGCTTTCTGGGCCACCCCGACCCGCTGACCTATGAGCCCAAGACCGAGCTGGGCAAGCGGCTGCAGAAGAACGCCCAGTGGCTGTACTTCAACGGCGGTCGCTACTGGAACGGCTACAAGCAGGCCGTGCCCAAGTACGACCTGGCGGTGCTGTTCAGCTCCTTCCTGATGGGCGAGATCGCCGCCGCCACCATCTTCAAGCAGATGTACGAGAGCGCGCGCGAGCCGGTGTTCAAGGAAGCCTTCAAGAACATCGGCCGCGACGAGGGCCGCCACATGGCGATCTGCATGGCCGTGATGGAGCGCGACTACCCCGGCCTGAAGGACGAGCACAAGGCCATCGTCACCAAGCAGATCCGCGCCGGCTACCTGTTCCTGTCGGCCGTGCTGTTCGAGCCGCCGATGGAGTTCTGGGACCTGCCCGCTGACTTCATCGCCAACCAGCGCG
Source organism: Burkholderiaceae bacterium (assembly GCA_041396485.1). Lineage (GTDB taxonomy): Bacteria > Pseudomonadota > Gammaproteobacteria > Burkholderiales > Burkholderiaceae_C > Ottowia. The sequence continues at coordinate 179,538 of JAWKYM010000005.1, forward strand.
AAGCCGAGGAGGTGGCGCGCGGCGCGGGCTTCGGCATCCCGACCTACGAGATGAAAAAGGAAAACTGGCGCAACGCCATCATCAACCTCAAGGGCGTGCTCGACCGCTACAACATTCCCTTCCCGGCGATCCCCGAGGTCGGCATCACGGGCCAGGAGGTGTCGGACGCCGACATGGACGACATCATCCCGGTGTTTTAGGCCCACCCCCAGGCTTCGCGGACTGCGTTCCGCTTCGCCTCCCCCCTGCGAGGGGGCCACGCAGCGGACGGGGAGACCCCGTCCGCGCGTGCGCTGGCGTGGCCTGCTCCGCGGCCCTTCGCCCCTTTGTCGGTGGACGCCATCGGCAGCCACCACACATCATTTCAGGAGAATTCATGTCCCGCGTCACCATCCAGCCCTCGGGCAAGACCGTCGATGTGGCCGCCGGCGACACCGTGCTCATGGCACTGGAGAAAGCCGGCTACGCCCTGCCCAACAACTGCCGCGCCGGCGCCTGTGGCGAATGCAAGGTCAAGGTGCTGTCGGGCGAGTACGACCAGGGCATGGTGCTCGACATGGCGCTGTCGCCGCAGGAGCGCTGTGACGGCTTTGGCCTGATGTGCATGGCCAAGCCCACCACCGAGGAGCTGGTGATCGAGTGGGGCACGGCCGACGCGCGGCCCAGGCTGTTTCCGCCGCGCGAGAACGCGTTGTTCGTCGTCACCGACAAGCGCCCCGTGGCGGCGCGTGCCATCGAGCTGCACCTGCGCCCGGTGGGCCAGCCCATCCGATACTGGCCCGGCCAGTACGTCACGGTGGGCGACCCGCGCAGCGGCGTGCCGGCACGGGCCTATTCCATCAGCAACGCGCCGCGCCCCGACGGCGAACTGGTGCTGCAGGTGGCGCGCGCCGACGGCGGGGTGACCAGTGCCTGGATTCATGATCAACTCGGCGTGGGCGAGGGCATCAAGATCAGCGGCCCCTACGGCACCTTCATCGGCGATCCGGCGGTGGACACGCCCGTGCTGTGCCTTGCCGCCGGCACCGGCCTGGCGCCCATCCTGGCGCTGACCGAGGCCGCCCTGCGCCGCGGCTTTCGCAAGCCGGTCATGCTGCTGCTGTCGGCGCGCACGCGCGAAGACGCCTACGCCCAGGGCCTGCTGGCCTGGTGGCGCACCAAGCACCGCAACTTCGACTATCGTGTCACGCTCACGCGCGAGCACGCCGAGGGCTTCTTGCACGGCCGCGTCGACACCGTGCTGCCCGGCCTGCTGCCCAACCTGGCCAGGCACACGGTGTTCGCCGCCGGCAGCCCCGAGTTCACGGCCGCCTGCGTGCGAACTGCCAAGGCCCTGGGCGCCGGCGCCGACATGATCTACACCGAAGGCTTCTTCGCCATGCAGCAACCCACCGTCGCCGACCACGAGCACCTGCTGCCTTGAGTCAAGCCCGGAACAGCCGGACGCAGAGGACGCGAAAAGTACGCAAAGGACGCAGAAGAATCCAAATTTAGGATGAATTTCGTCGGTGGCGCTGAAGCAGCAAGCGCGATATGCTATTGTTTTAAAAGCGATTTAGTTTTGTCTTTTTTGCGTCCTCTGCGATCTCTTTGCGTCCTCTGCGTCCGGATGTTTTCTCTCTTCCCACGTCACTCGGCAGGCCCCAGCCCATGAAGCGCGCCGCGTCGGCCAGCACCCTGGCGCGCGCGCGCATCGACGCGCACCGCCAGCAGAGCCGCGTGCGCGCCGGCGCGCTCATCATCTCGGTGTTCGGCGATGCGGTGGCGCCGCGCGGCGGGCGCCTGTGGGTGGGCAGCCTGATCCGCCTGCTGCAGCCGCTGGGCATCGACGAGCGCCTGGTGCGCACCGCCGTCTCGCGCCTGGCCAAGCAGGCCTGGCTGCGCATCGAGCCGCACGGCCGGCGCGCCGACTACCTGCTGACCGAAGCGGGCCAGCGCCGTTTCGAGGAAGCATCGCGCACCATCTACGCCGCCCGGCCGCGCGCCTGGGACGGCCGCTGGCGCCTGCTGCTGCTGGTGCGCGAGCTGGATGCCAAGGCACGCGAACCGCTGCGCCGGGCCCTGGCCTGGCAGGGCTTCGGCCAGCTCGGCGCGGACTGCTTCGTGCACCCCGGCGCCGACCTGGACGAGGCGCTGCAGGCCCTGGCCACCGAGGGGCTAGCCGAAGCGCCGGCTCAGCTGCTGCCGCTGCTGGCCAGCGACGCCCGCCACGGCCTGGGCGAGAGCGACGCCGAGCTGGTGCGCCGCGCCTGGAACCTGGATGAGCTGGCCCAGGCCTATGCCCAGTTCGAAGCCTGCTACGGCCCCATCGCGCAGGCACTGCAGGCCGACCGCGCGGCCGAACCCATCGCGCCCGAGGACGCCTTCCTGCTGCGCACCCTGCTGATCCACGACTGGCGGCGCCTGCTGCTGCGCGACCCGGAGCTGCCCGACGTGCTGCTGCCCGCGGGCTGGCCCGGCCGCGCGGCGCGCCAGCTCACGCGCGAGCTGTACCAGCGCCTGCTGGAGCCGTCCGAACGGCACCTGGACGCGCTCTTGCAGCTTGCCGACGGGCGGGCGCTGCCGGCGCCCCATGCCGCCAGCGGGCAGCGCTTCGGCGGGCCGCCGTCGGCGGGCGGCCAGGGGTCTCAGCCGGCTTCCACCGTGTAGCTTTGCCCCCGGCCGCGGCCCAGCGCCTGCACCACGGCGGGCAGGGCGCTGCGCAGCGCCGCCGCCAGCGTGTGCGGCGGGTTGATGACGAACATGCCGCTGGCGCTCAGGCCGGGTGCGCCGCCCGGCGGCACGCCGATGTTCAGCGTGGCGTGCAGCCAGTCGCGCCCGGCCTGCTGCGCCAGCGTCTTCAGGCGGCGCGGCAGCGCGTGCGCCTCCGGCCGGGCGATGATGGGGTACCAGACCAGATAGACCCCGGTCACGAAGCGCTTGAGGCCGTCCTGCACCGCGGCCGCCACCTTGGCGTAGTCGCTCTTGATTTCGTAGCTTGGGTCGATCAGCACCAGCGCCCGGCGCGAGCCGCCCGCGGCCGCCGGCGGCGGCAGCAGCGCCTTCAGGCCGGCAAATCCGTCCTCGCGTGCCATGCTCACCTGGCGGCCGGCCCCCAGTTGCGCCACGTGCGCCTGCAGCGCCTGCCAGTCGGTGGGGTGCAGCTCGAACAGGCGCAGCCGGTCGTGCACGGCGGCGCGCCCGGGCTCGGTCATCAGCGCATGCATGATCAGCGGCGAGCCGGGATAGACCTTCCAGGCCGCTCCCGACGCCGCGCCGCGGTTGAAACTGGCGATCAGCTGCAGGTAGTCCGGCAGCATGGCCACTTCTGGATTGATAGCTGATTGCGCTTGCTGGTCGGGCGCTGGAGGCTGTTTTTGCTTCAAATCCGCCGCCCACGCCGCCTGCAGGCGGGCAATGCCGGCCTGCGCCTCGCCCGAGGTCTGCGCGGCGGCGTCGTCCAGGCGGTAGATGCCCGCGCCGGCGTGGGTGTCGATCAGCGTCAGCGCCGCGCTTTTTTGCATCAGGTGGCGCAGCGTGGCGACCAGGATCAGGTGCTTGAGGACGTCGGCGTGGTTGCCGGCGTGAAAGGCATGGCGATAGCTGAACATGGGCGGCTATGGTAGCCGGGCCGCCGGCATCCCTGCGGTGAGCTTGCCGATACGACAAAACCGGTTAAAATGCTCGGCTTTGCAGCGATTTGAGGCCCCGCGGCAAAAACACCACCTGCCACCTAAGAGGCTCTCGCCCGAGAGGAGCACCGACCGTGGAAAAGGGCCCATCAAACCAGTTTCCTCAAGGAAAACTCATGAAAACGTTCAGCGCCAAGCCTGCTGACGTGACGCACGAGTGGTTTGTGATTGACGCGACCGACAAGGTCCTCGGACGGGTAGCCAGCGAAGTTGCCCTCCGTCTGCGCGGCAAGCACAAGGCCATTTACACGCCTCACGTCGATACCGGTGACTTCATCGTCATCGTCAACGCCTCCAAGCTCCGTGTCACGGGCGCCAAGGAGCTCGACAAGAAATACTATCGCCACACCGGCTATCCCGGGGGCCTGCGCGAGACCAACTTCCGCGACATGCAGGCCAAGCACCCCGGACGCGCTGGAAAAGGCGGTCAAGGGCATGCTGCCCAAGGGCCCGCTGGGCTACGCCATGATCAAGAAGCTGAAGGTCTATGGCGGTGCCGAGCACCCGCACAGCGCCCAGCAGCCCAAGGCGCTTGAACTGTAAGGAGCCGCGCAATGATTGGTGAATGGAACAATGGCACCGGCCGTCGCAAGTCCAGCGTCGCCCGCGTGTTTCTGAAAAAGGGCAGCGGCAAGATCACGGTCAATGGCAAGTCCATCGAGCAGTTCTTCGGCCGCCAGACCTCGATCATGATCTGCAAGCAGCCGCTGGTGCTGACCGACCACGTCGAGACCTTCGACGTGCAGGTCAACGTCAACGGTGGCGGCGAGTCCGGCCAGGCCGGCGCCGTGCGCCACGGCATCACGCGCGCGCTGATCGACTACGACGCCAGCCTCAAGCCCCAGCTGTCGGCTGCCGGCTACGTCACGCGCGATGCGCGCGAGGTCGAGCGCAAGAAGGTCGGTCTGCACTCCGCCCGCCGCCGCAAGCAGTTCAGCAAGCGCTGATTCGCGCCCGCGGGGCTCTGTGGCCCTCCACCGCGCCGCTCCTGTGGGGTTGGCGCGGTTTCTTTTTTTGCGGAGCGTCCCTCGTTTTGGGGTGCTGTCCGGCATGCCCGGCAGTCCGGCGCAGGGAAATCGCTTTCCATGGCGGGTGCTCGTGGTAAAAGAGCGCAGACACCAGAGCAGAGGAGCGCGACATGCTGGGCATCACCAAGAAGCAGACCCCCCCCGCCATCCGCAGCGCCGTTGGCGCGGGCATGCGGGTCACCGGCCGCTGCACCTTCCAGGACGGCCTGCAGATTGAAGGCGTGGTGCTGGGCGACGTGGTGGGCGACGACGGCGTGCCCAGCATGCTGCTGATCCACGAGAACGGGCGGGTGGAGGGGGCCATCAGCGCCGATCACATCGTCATCGCCGGCCAGGTCGTCGGGCCGGTGCAGGCGCGCGAGCGGCTGGAACTGCTGGCCAGCGGTCGCATCGAAGGCGATGTGCGCTACAAGACGCTGGAAATGCAGCCCGGCGCCGTCGTGGCGGGCCAGTTGCAGCCCCAGGTGACGCCGCCGCCGGCGGTGCGTGAGGCAGCGGCGCCGGTGGAGCCTGCGGCGCCCGACGCCACGCCCATCGAGCCGACTTTTGAGTTGCGCCCCGACAAATCCGAGTAAGCCTTAAACTTGTCTTTTCTTCCCATGCCCGAGTCCGCCATGAACGCCGCCGTCCAGGAAACCTCCCTTGCCATGCCCGAGCCGCTGCTGTTTACCGACAGCGCGGCGTCCAAGGTGGCCGAGTTGGTCGCCGAGGAGGGCAACCCCGATCTGAAGCTGCGTGTGTTCGTGCAGGGCGGCGGCTGCTCGGGATTCCAGTATGGATTTACGTTTGACGAGCAGGTCAACGAGGACGACACGGTCATGACCAAGAACGGCGTGTCCCTGTTGATCGACGCCATGAGCTACCAGTACCTGGTCGGAGCGGAGATCGACTACAAGGACGACCTGCAGGGCGCGCAGTTCGTCATTCGCAATCCCAACGCGTCCACCACCTGCGGCTGCGGCTCGTCCTTTACCACCGACTGAGCGCCGGGCTCTCATGCGCCAACAAAAAAGCGCCCGAAGGCGCTTTTTTTTGCGTGGCAAGGGGCGCGGCTTATTGGAAGGCGCCCGCTTGGACTTGACTGGCCGCCGCCAGTTGTTGCTGCATGCTGGCCGCCAGCTTGGCGAAGGCCGAACGGGCGGCCGGTGACACCGGCGGCGTCTCACGCTGCTGGGCCATGACCTCCTGGGGGTCAACCGGCTCGCCATTGACGCGGAATTCAAAGTGCAGGTGCGGGCCGGTGGCCACGCCGGTCGAGCCCACTTCGCCGATTTTTTCGCCCTGCGTCACCTTTTCGCCCTCGCGCACGTTGATGCGCGAGAGATGGCCGTAGACGGTGGTGTCCCGGCTGTCCGTGTGCTTGATGTAGATGACGTTGCCGTAGCCGCGCTGCACGCCGGCGAACTCGACCGTGCCGTCGCCGACGGTGCGCACCGGGGTGCCGGTGGGGGCGCCAAAGTCGACGCCGGTGTGGCCACGCATGCCGCCAAACACCGGGTGGCGACGCATGCCGAAGTTGCTGGTCACGCGGGTGAAGGCCAGCGGCTCGATCAGGTAGGCCTTGCGCAGGCTCTGGCCATTGAAGTCGTAGTAGGCGCCGGCATCGCTGCCGGAGGCCTGGAACCACACCGCGTCCTGCGTCCGGCCGCGGTTGACGAACTCGGCGCTCAGGATGCGGCCGGTTTTGACGGGTTCACCGTCGGCCTCGAGCGCCTCATAGACGATGGAGAAGCGGTCGCCGCGCCGCAGGCCGCGACGAAAATCCACGCTGCTTTCGAACACGTCCACCAGCTGCCGGGCCACGCTGTCGGGAATGCCGGACTCGTCGGTGGCGGCAAACAGGCTGCTGCGGATGGTGCCGCTGGCCAGGCGTTGCGTCGCCACCAGCGGCGCGGTCTCGATGCGGGCGCTGAAGTCGCTACCCTGCCGTTGCACCACCAGGCGCTTGAACTGGCGATCGTCATCGCCATCGACCCAGTGGGTGCGCAACTGCAGCAGGCCCTGGCGCTCGTCGGCCTCGGCCGTGACCGTGCGGCCGGTGGTGCCGCGGCCGAAAACCGCTTTCCACGCTGTCTCGTTGCGGCGCAGGAAGGAGGCGGCCGCCGGATCGGCAATGCCCAGGCGCTTGAGCAGGGCTTCGGGCGTGTCGGCGGCGCGCGTGGCCTCGCTGCGGTACAGGGTGAAGCTGAAGCGGTCGAGCTGGTCGAGCTGGGCGGCCACGGCGTCGGGGTTGACGGCCTCGGTCACCAGGCGCAGCGGGTCGGTGGGGGCGGCGTTGGCGCCCAGCGAGGCCACGGCAAAGGCGCCGCCGCCGGTGGACAGCAGGAGCGCGGCCAGCGCGGCCACGATGCGCTTGGGATGGCGATGAATGAAGTCGGCAATCGCCAGACCAGAGGAGATCAGTTCTTGCTTCACACGCAGCAATTTCCGGGAATGGGGGGTGCCAGAATCCGACAGGCCTTCTGGCAATGACGCTCAAGACGTGAGCCGGCCCCTAAAATCAGGCTTGGCGAATGAGTATATCGACGTAGGTGCGAGCCTACAACCCATTTCTGATGAATTCTGATACAAAAGTAACCAGCACCCCCATATCCGACGCCGTGCAGCAGGCCATGGCCATCAGCCTGCGCGGGGTGGATGAGTTGCTGCCCCAGGCCGACTGGCTGGCCAAGTTGCAGCGCCACGAGGCCACGGGCCGGCCGCTGCGCATCAAGCTGGGGCTGGATCCGACCGCCCCCGACATCCACCTGGGCCATACGGTGGTGCTGAACAAGATGCGCCAGCTGCAGGACCTGGGGCACCAAGTGATCTTCCTGATCGGCGACTTCACCAGCCTGATCGGCGACCCGTCCGGGCGCAACACCACCCGCCCGCCGCTCACCGCCGAGCAGATCCGCGCCAACGCCGAGACCTACTTTGCCCAGGCCAAGCTGGTGCTGGACGAGGCCAAGACCGAGATTCGCTACAACAGCGAGTGGAGCGACCCGCTGGGCGCGCGCGGCATGATCGAGCTGGCGGCCAGGTACACCGTGGCGCGCATGATGGAGCGCGACGATTTCAACAAGCGCTTCAAGGCCGGGCAGTCGATCAGCGTGCACGAGTTCCTGTATCCGCTGATGCAGGGCTACGACTCGGTGGCGCTGAAAAGCGACCTGGAGCTGGGCGGCACCGACCAGAAGTTCAACCTGCTGGTGGGCCGCCACCTGCAGCAGGAGTACGGCCAGGAGCCGCAGTGCATCCTGACCATGCCGCTGCTGGAGGGCCTGGACGGGGTCGAGAAGATGTCCAAGAGCAAGGGCAACTACATCGGCATCACCGAGCCGGCCAACAGCATGTTCGCCAAGGTGCTGTCGATCAGCGACACGCTGATGTGGCGCTGGTACACCCTGCTGTCGTTCAAGTCCCTGGCCGAGATCGAGGCGCTCAAGGCCGAGGTGGCGGCGGGGCGCAACCCCAAGGACGCCAAGGTGCTGCTGGCGCGCGAGATCACCACGCGCTTTCACAGCGCGGCCGCCGCCAGTGCCGCCGAGCAGGACTTTGCCAACCGCAGCAAGGGCGGCGTGCCCGACGAAATCCCCGAGGTGCAGCTATCCGGTTCGCCCTTGGGCATCGGCCTGGTGCTCAAGCAGGCCGGCCTGGCGCCATCGACGAGCGAGGCCAACCGCCTGATCGACGGCGGTGGCGTGCGCGTCGATTCGAACGTGGTGAGCGACAAGGGCCTGAAGCTGGCGGCGGGCACTTACGTGGTGCAGGTGGGCAAGCGCAAGTTCGCGCGCGTCACGCTGGGCTGACGGGATCGCCCACCCCATGAGCGCCGCGCGGGCCTGGCTGACGCCGCACCGCCTGATGGCGGCCTCGATCGCGGTGGCCCTGCTGACGCTCGCCACCAAGACCGCGGCCTGGTGGCTCACCGGCTCGGTGGGCCTGCTGTCCGACGCGCTGGAGTCGCTGGTCAATCTGGCCGGCGCCACCTTCGGCCTTTGGATGGTGACGGTGGCCGCGCGACCGGCCGACGCCGACCATCCCTTTGGCCATGACAAGGCCGAGTATTTTTCATCCGGCTTCGAGGGCATCCTGATCATCGCCGCCGCGCTGGCCATCGTCTGGGCGGCGCTGCCGCGCTTCTGGCACCCGCAGCCGCTGCAGCAACTGGGTTGGGGCGTCGGGCTGTCGGTGGCCAGCTCGCTGCTGAACGGCGGCCTGGGCTGGATCATGCTGCGTGCCTCGCGCCTGCATCGCTCGATGGCGCTGGAGGGCGATGCGCGCCATCTGCTGACCGACGTGTGGACCTCGGTCGGCGTGGTGGCGGGCGTCATCGGCGTGGCCGCCACCGGCTGGCATTGGCTGGACCCGGCGGTGGCGCTGGCGGTGGCGCTGAACATTCTGCGCGAGGGGGGCCGGCTGATCTGGCGCTCGTCGCAAGGCTTGATGGACGCGGCCGTCGAGCCCGAGCTGCAGCAGCGCGTGGCCGACCTGCTGGCGCAGTTTTCCGCCGCCCACGGCGCGGGCCAGGCCCTGCGCATCGACCACGTGATGAGCCGCCGCGCCCGCCAGCGCCTGTTCGTCAGCGTGCACCTGCATCTGCCCGCCGACTGGAGCCTGGGCCGCGCCGCCGCCCTGCGCAGCGCGCTGGAGCAGGCGCTGCTGCGCGCCCTGCCGCCATTGAACATCAGCATCCAGTTGCTGCCACTGGACGCCGAACCGGCCGGTACCAGCGCGCCGGCCGGTCCGATCCGGCCATGAAAGAAAGACCGCCATGCTCGCCCTGATCCAGCGCGTGGCCGAAGCGCGCGTGACCGTGGCCGGGCGCGAGACCGGCGCCATTGCCGGCGGCCTGCTGGTGCTGCTGTGCGCCGAGCGCGGCGACGGCGAGGCCGAGGCCGACAAGCTGCTGGCCAAGCTGCTCAAGCTGCGCATCTTCAGCGACGCGGCGGGCAAGATGAACCTGAGCGTGCAGGACGTGGGCGGCGGCCTGCTCATCGTCAGCCAGTTCACGCTGGCGGCTGACAGCTCGGGCGGCAACCGACCCAGCTTCACCCAGGCCGCGCCGCCCGACGCGGGGCGGCGGCTTTACGACCACTTCGTGGCCTCGGCGCGAGCGGCGCATCCGGCAGTGGCCACGGGCGAGTTCGGCGCCGACATGCGAGTGGCCCTGGTGAACGACGGGCCGGTGACGATTCCGCTGCGGGTGGTGGGCTCGAAGGCCTGAACAGCCGGACGCAGAGGACGCAAAGAATACGCAAAGAACGCAAAAAACTATAAAATCAATAGCTCATTGCGCTGATGGATAGGGCGCCAGCGGCCTTAAATGCTTGGAACTATCGCCCGCGACCTGCCCTGACATAGGGGTCGGCAAAGCCCAGGTCGGCCAGGATGGCGGTTTCGCGTGCCTCCATGGCCTCGGCGTCCTGCGCGCTGGTCTCGTGGTCCCAGCCCTGCGCGTGCAGTGCGCCGTGCACCAGCAGGTGGGCGTAGTGCTCGGCCAGCGGCTTGCCCAGCTCGCCCGCCTCGCGCGCCACCACCGGGGCGCACAACACCAGGTCGGCCATCACGGTCGGCGCCTGCGCGTAGTCGAAGGTCAGCACGTTGGTGGCGTAGTCCTTGTGGCGGTAGTCGCGGTTGAGGGCGCGGCCCTCGTCGGCATCGACCACCCGCACCGTGATTTCGGCCGCCTGTACGTCGTCTCCCAGCGCGTGTCGAAGCCAGCGCGTGACCTGGTGGCGCGGCAGGGCGGCGCGGTGCGTGGAGGCGCCGTCAAAGCGGGCGAACTGCAGCGATAGGCTGAGGGGTGGCAGGGGCATGATGTGATCATGCAGCAAAGCCGGCGGGCGGCGATTGCGGGACAATCCGCGCCATGACGTTTCCCGAGATTGATTTGCCCGAGCGCACAGCGTCGCAGGACGTGGCCGAGGGCGGCGCGACCACCGGTCCCGCCGCCCGCACGCGCGACGAGCGCGAAGCCCTGAAGCTGGAAAAGCGCCTGTGCCGCCAGGTCGGCCAGGCCATCGTCGACTTCAACATGATCGAAGCGGGTGACCGCGTGATGGTGTGCCTGTCGGGTGGCAAGGACAGCTACGGCCTGCTCGACATCCTGCTGAAACTGCAGGCGCGCGCGCCGATCCGTTTCGAGCTGGTGGCCGTCAACCTGGACCAGAAGCAGCCCGGCTTTCCGGCCGAGGTGCTGCCGGGCTATTTGCAGGCGCTGGGCATCGAGCACCACATCGAGACGCAGGACACCTACAGCATCGTCCGCGCCAAGATTCCCGAGGGCAAGACCACCTGCAGCCTGTGCTCGCGCCTGCGCCGCGGCATCCTGTACCGCGTGGCGCGCGAACTGCGTTGCAACAAGATCGCGCTGGGCCACCACCGCGACGACATGCTGCAGACGTTTTTTCTCAACATGTTCTTCGGCGGCAAGTTGAAGGGCATGCCGCCCAAGCTCACCAGCGACAACGGCGAGTTCATCGTCATCCGCCCGCTGGCCTACGTGGATGAGCGCGACCTGGTGGCCTGGGCCGAGCACCGGCGCTTTCCCATCATCCCCTGCAACCTGTGCGGCAGCCAGGAGAACCTGCAGCGCAAGCAGGTGGGCGAGATGCTGCGCCAGTGGCAGCGCCAGCACCCCGGCCGCATCGAGAGCATGTTCACCGCGCTGCAAAACGTGGTGCCCTCCCACCTGATGGATGCCAGTCTGCACGACTTTCGGCATCTGCAGGCCAGCGGCGTGTTCGACGCAATGGGCGACAAGGCCTTCGACGAAGAGCCGATTGCCCCTCCGTCGATTCGAACCTGAGCGGGGAGTCATTCATGGGCATCGCACGTCTGGCCGTCATCGGAATGCTCGCCCTGGGCCTGGTCGGCTGCGCCAGTGGCCCGCGCATCGTGGCGGCCGAGGTGCGCGCCAATGCCGCGCAAGGGCCCGGCGCGGCGCTGCTGCAGGCGGTGCACTACCGCTTCGAGCCGCAGCCGCCCGTGGCCGGCCAGCCCGCACCGGCGCAGATCGAGGCGCTGGCGCAGGCGGCGTTGGCGCGCGTGGGCGCCGTGCGCGACGAGGCCGATGCGCGCGTCAGCGTGCAGGTGGGTGCCAGCGTCTACGCCGGCTGGGCCGACGCCTGGGGCGAGCCCAGCAACCCGCGCATTGCACTGGGCTTTGGCACGGGCTGGCGCGGCGGCGGCTTGGGCTTTGGCTGGGGCGGCCCGCTGGGGTGGGACGACTCGGTGCCGATCTATGTCAGCGAAGTCAGCCTGGTGATGCGCGACCTGCACAGCGGCCAGATCGTCTACGACACGCGTGCCCGCCACGACGGCACCTGGTCCAACACGTCCGCCGTGCTGAGCGCCCTGTTTGCCGCCGCGCTGCAGGGCTACCCCGCTCCGCCCACCGGCGCGCACCGCGTCGACGTGCCCATGGTGCCGGTGCCCGAGGCGTCGCCCGCGCCCGCCGCGACGCCCGCGCCGGCTCAGCGCTGAGCCGGGCTTCGGGTGGGTGGCTGCGGCAGGCGCCAGAAGCCCCAGGCGCCCACGGCCAGCAGCAGCGCGATCAGGCCGAACGCCGCGCCAAACGGGTCCAGGCCGCGGGCCTGCGCCGCCGAGGCGATGGCGCCGGTGGCCCATTGCATCAGGGCCACGCCCATGAACAAGGCCATGGTGAACAAGGCCATGGCGCGGCCGATGACGGCCGGCTCGTAGGCATCCTTCACGTCCGGGTACTGCAGCGTGGCAAAGCCCGACACGGCGCACAGCAGCCCCATCAGCACCACCTCGGCCCCCGCGCCCAGGTGCAGGGCCATGGCCGCGAACAGCAGCGCCGAGGCCAGCGTGCCGCCCAGCATCCAGGCGCGACGCCGGCGCGGCCCGGGGTCAAAGCGGCCGAACAGCGGCAGGCTGACCAGCGCCACCACCGAGACGGCGACGGCCAGGTTGCCGGCCGCCACCAGGCTCCAGCCGTAGCGCTGCATCATGGCCGGGCCCAGCCACAGCCCGCGCAGGGCCACGAAGGAGGCGTAGGTCACCAGCGCCAGCACCATGATGCCGGCGGTGTGCGGCACCCGAAACAGCGCGCCGATGGTGGCAATGGCCTGACGCAGCGACTCGCGCGGCGCGCCCGCGGGCGGCGGTGGCTCGTGCATCCACAGCGCGATGGCGCCCCAGGACAGCGCGGCGCAGGCGGCCAGCACCCAGAAGCCCATGCGCCAGGAGCTGGCCTCGATCAGCCAGGCCAGCGGCGTGCCGGTGATCAGCATGCCCATGCCGCCCACGGCCAGGATGATGCTGGACACCATGGTGTAGCGCGCCGGCGGAAAGTGCCGCGCGATGTAGATCGTGCACACCAGAAAGGCCGGCGCGCAGCCGATGCCGATCAGCACCTGCCCGATCACCAGCGTCGTGAAACTGCCCGCCAGTGCCGACAGCACGGCGCCCAGCACCATCAGCGGCGAAGCCGCCAGCACGGTGCGCTTGAGGCCGTGCATGTCGATGCCGATGCCCATGAACAGCTGCAGCGCGCCAAAGGCGAAGTGATAGGCCGCCGCGAACGTGCCCAGCTGCTGCGGCGACAGGTGCAGCTCGGCCTGCAGCGGCTCGGCCATGATGGCCGCGATGGTGCGAAAGGCCTGGCTCATGGCAAAGCCGGTGGTCAGCAGCAGCAGGGCGGCCCAACTTCCATCCCGGGTGATGGCGGTGGCAGACGGCGGGGCGGAGGTCATGGATGGGGCAGGGGGCAAGTGGTTGGGGGCGGTTTGCCATGGGCCGCCGACGGCTCTTCGGTATCGGCGGGCGGCACGCGGCAAACCGGGCTTGAAGCGTAACCGCCCGCGCACGCGCCGCCCGGTCGCCTGGGGGACGGTGGCATGATCGCCGCATGCAATGGACCCGCCTTTTGCTCGTGCGCCACGGCGAGACCGCGTGGAACGCGGACGGGCGCCTGCAGGGGCATCTGGACATTCCGCTCAACGAGGTCGGCCGCACGCAGGCGCGGCGCCTGGCCGCCGCGCTGGCGCAGGAGCGCGAGCCCATCGACCTGATCTGCAGCAGCGATCTGGCGCGTGCGCTGCAGACCGCCCAGGCCGCGGCCGAGACCACGGGGGCGCCCCTGATGGCGGTGCCGGCGCTGCGCGAGCGGCGATTCGGCGCCTTTGAAGGCCGAACGTTTGCCGCCATCGCGGCCGAGCTGCCGCAGGAGGCCGAGCGTTGGCGCCGGCGCGACCCGCATTGGGCGCCGCCCGGTGGGGGCGAGTCGTTGCTTCAATTCAAGGAGCGCATCACGCAAGCGGTGTGCGCGCTGGCGACACAAAACATGGGCAAACACGTGGCGGTGTTCACGCACGGCGGCGTGCTCGACGTGCTGTACCGCGCCGCCACCGGCCTGGGCCTGCAGGACGCGCGCACCTGGGAGCTGGGCAATGCCGCCATCAACCGCCTGCTGTGGACCCCCGACAGCGGCCTGACCCTGGTCGGCTGGGCCGACCGCCTTCACCTGGAAGACGACACACGCGATGAACGCTTCACCTGACGCCCTGCCCGCCGCCTTGCAGGCCCTGATCGGCCAAGGCGTCGCGGCCATCGACACCCCGGCGCTGGTGGTGGACCTGGACGCGGCCAGCCGCAACCTGCAGCGCATGGCCGAGTTTGCCGCGCGCCACAACGTGCGCCTGCGCCCGCACGCCAAGATGCACAAGAGCGCTGCCTTTGCCCACATGCAGGTGCAGGCCGGCGCCGTCGGCCTGTGCACCCAGACCGTGGCCGAGGCCGAGGCGCTGGCCGCGGGCGGCATCAACGACCTGTTCATCAGCAACCAGGTCCTTGCCCAGTCCAAGCTGCACCGCGTGGCGGCCCTGGCCCATCTGCTGAAAGGGCGCGGCGAGCGCCTGGCCATCGCCGTGGACAGCGAGGACGGCATCGAGCGCCTGGCCCAGGCCATGCGCCTGACCAATGCCGCCATCGACGTGTTCGTCGAAGTGGACATCGGCCAGGGCCGCTGCGGCGTGGCGCCCGGCCCCGCCGTGGTGGCGCTGGTGCGCGCCCTGGCGGCGCGCGCGCCCAGCCTGCGCTACGCCGGCCTGCAGGCCTACCACGGCGGCGCGCAGCACCTGCGCAGCGTGGCCGAGCGCCGCACCGCCATCGACCGCGGCGCCGAGCAGCTGCGCGCCACCCGCGCGCTGCTGGCGGCGGCCGACCTGGCCCCACCGCTCATCACCGGCGCCGGCACCGGCACCTTTGCCCAAGAGGCCGCCAGCGGCCTGTGGGGCGAGATCCAGCCCGGCAGCTTCCTCTTCATGGACGCCGACTACGCCCGCAACGAGCGCGACCCGGCGCAGCCCGCGTTCGAGCCCGCGCTGTTCGTCAAGTCGCAGGTCATCAGCGTGGCCGCTGGGCACGCCGTGTGCGACGCCGGCCACAAGAGCCACGCCATCGACAGCGGTGGCCCCACCGTCCACCCGCTGCCCGGCCAGCCGCCGCTGGCCACCCGAAACGGCGGCGACGAAGCCACCATCCTCACCCCGCTCGAATCCGGCGGCGACTTGCCCGCCCTGCCGGCACTGGGCGACACCGTGTGGTTGATCCCCGGCCACTGCGACCCCACCGTCAACCTGCACAACCAGCTGATCGTGGTGCGCGGCGGCCTGCAGGACGGCCGCGTCGAAGCCGTGGTGCCGGTGCTGGCGCGCGGGGTGTGGTGAGGCGCGCGCTGCCGCGTTGGCGCAGCCGGTGCTCTTTGGCGTCTGGGCCGCATGGGATCGCGGCCAAGCCCCGCACGTCGCCGGCACCGGACTGCGCTGGCCGCCAACGCCATCGCCATGACCACAACGACGCACTGAAGCCCTTTCAGCGCCGCGCCCGCACCAATCCCCGCCGGCTGGGGCGACCGGGCAAGTTGTGTTGATGGGTTGGTCGTCGAAACGTTGGCATGACGCCGCCGAACAGGGCTTTCAGCGATCCAGGGTGGGCGCGGATGGTAGCCCAATCAGCGCCGCCCCGATTCGATCCGACCCCGGCGTCGCTGCTCGCCTCATTCCATGCCGCTGCGGCGCTGACGCACGGCAACTTCACTACACCACCTGATCCTCCTGTGCGGCCGGCATTGGACTGCTCGGGCGCCATGTGGGTCACGGGTCACGGCGCCGGGGTGGGGCGTGAGGCGGCACCTGTACTCGTCCAGGCCGTTACACCAGACCATGCCCGCTCCGCATCGGGATCGTTCATTGCGTGTGTCGCAAGTCTGCTTCCAGCACCATCCGCACATAGCGGGAGTAAGGGATGCCCTTGGCTTTGGCCTTGGCGCGTACCGCGTCCATCAGGACGGCAGGCAAGCGCATATTCAGGGCGGCTTCCTTATTCGCCACCTCGAACCGCATCGGCTTGAACTGCTTGAAGTCAAGGCCGGAAAGGTCTTTCTCCAAGAACGCTTCGGCTTCGGCATCGGTCTTGAATTCAGGTACTCGTTTCATAGTTGCTTGCCTCTTTCGCGTGCATGTAGCGGGCGCTGATTGGGCGGATGAAATCGCCCCGAAAAGCAAACGCTACAAACATGGCCCGGCCATCCACCCGGCCTGCCGCAATGTGTCGGCTCTCGGTCGGTGTGGCGTGCTTTGGGTCAGGCGCAATACGCGCTTGGCCTTCGAGAAACAACCGTTCGATTGCCTCACGGGGGACCCCGTGCTTGCCGCACTTTGGCCAGTTGCCTTCATCCCAGTCGAACCCGGCTATTTCCATGGTCTATTGTAGATGAATGTCTACACAAAAACAAAGCGTCGACTTCCCGATGGCCATCCAAACTGCTCCGCCGAAAAAATGCCGCTCCGTTCATTGCATGCCGCTGCGGCACCGATGCACGGCAACTCCCCTACACCACCTGATCCTCCTGCGCAGCCGGCGCGGGCGCACCGCCGGCCCCATTGGCGCCCGATGCCGTCCACTCCTTGGGCACGTGGGTGGGCGTGTCGGCGCTGGGTACGGCACGGTGCGCGTTGGACTGCTCGGGCACCAGCCGGGTGACGGCGCCGGGGTGGGGGGCACGGCGGCGGGTCAGCGCCTCGGCGATCTGCGCGGCCGATGCGGGGCGGCCGGCGACGGTGGGGCGGATGTCGGGCGCGCCGTCGGGCTCGCCCGCATCGGGATTGCGCGGGTTGAAGCTGTGCGCGTCGGCCAACGGCCAGTACAGGCGATACACGTTGAGCTGGTGCGCCAGGTCGTTCAGCAGGGCGCCGGGCCGGATGGTGGGCATGATGGCCGACAGCAGGCGGATGCGCTCGCTGTCGATGCGCCGCACGATGTGGTGGGTGCTGAGCTGGTCGGGGTGCATCAGGCCGGCGGCCTGCAGCAGCTCTTTCAGCGCATGCAGGGTGTTGGCGTGGTACTGCGCCACGCGCGGCGCCTTGTCGGCCACCACCAGGGCGCGCTCGCGCTTTTGGTCCTGCGTGGTGATGCCGGTGGGGCAAAAGCCGCTGTGGCACACCTGCGCCTGGATGCAGCCCAGCGCCATCATGAAGCCGCGCCCCGAGTTGCACCAGTCGGCGCCCAGCGCGAACATGCGCGCCAGGTCGAACGAGGTGATGACCTTGCCGGCGGCGCCGATCTTCACGCGCTCGCGCAGGCCGGCGCCGATCAGCGTGTTGTGCACCAGGTGCAGGCCCTCCTGCACGGGCGCGCCCATGTGGTCGGCAAACTCGATGGGGGCGGCGCCGGTGCCGCCTTCGGCGCCGTCCACCACGATGTAGTCGGGGGTGATGTCGGTCTCCAGCATGGCCTTGACGATGCCGAACCATTCCCAGATGTGGCCGATGCACAGCTTGAAGCCCACGGGCTTGCCGCCTGACAGCTCGCGCAGCCGGGCGATGAAATGCATCAGCTCCACCGGCGTGGAGAACGCGCTGTGTGCCGAGGGCGAGATGCAGTCCACGCCCACCGGCACGCCGCGCGCCGCCGCGATCTCGGGCGTCACCTTGGCGCCGGGCAGCACGCCGCCGTGGCCGGGCTTGGCGCCCTGGCTGATCTTGATCTCGACCATCTTGACCTGCGGCTCGCGCGCCTGCTCGGCAAAGCGCTCGGCGTTGAAGCTGCCGTCCGCGTTGCGGCAGCCGAAGTAGCCCGAGCCGATCTCCCAGACGATGTCGCCACCGTGCTCGCGGTGATAGCGGCTGATGCCGCCCTCGCCGGTGTCGTGCGCGAAGCCGCCGATCCTGGCGCCCTGGTTGAGCGCGCGGATGGCGTTGGCGGACAGCGCGCCGAAGCTCATGGCCGAGATGTTGAACACGCTGGCGTTGTAGGGCTGGGTGCAGGGCGAGACGCCGACCGCCGGCGCGTCGGGGCTGCCGCCAATCCAGATGCGAAAGTCGTGCGATTCGATCTTGGTCGTCTGCAGCGAGTGGTTGATCCACTCGTAGCCCTTGGCGCCCACGTCCAGCTTGGTGCCGAAGGGCCGCACGTCGGGCACGCCCTTGGCGCGCTGGTACACCACGGTGCGCTGCGCGCGGGTAAAGGGCTCGCCCGCATCGTGGTCGCCCTCGACGAAATACTGGCGGATTTCGGGGCGGATGAACTCCAGCAGAAAGCGCATGTGCCCCAGCACGGGGTAGTTGCGCAGCACCGCATGGCGCGTCTGCGTGTAGTCGCGCCAGCCCAGCAGGGTGAGCGCGCCGAAGATCACCAGCGGCACCCACGCGCCGCGCCCCCAGAGGGCCAGCGCCACCCCACTGAGCACCAAGCCCAGCGCGCACAGGGCCCAGGTGGTGAATCGAATGCTTTGCGCAAAAGGCATGGGCTTGGACATGGGCGAGGCTCCGGGCGAGTGGGCGGCGGGTGACCGCGCCGACCGGATCATCTTACCGAACGCTCGCCAGCGCCGGGCGTGCCCGCTGGGCGTGGCGCGTGCGGCGCCTCAGGCCGGCGGCAGCAATTCAAGCAGCCGCGCCAGCGCGTGCGCCACCGTCTGCGCGCGCACGGCGGCGCGGTCGCCGGCAAAGTGCTGGCATTCGGTGTGCGTGCGACCGGCCACGCACCAGCCCAGCCACACCGTGCCCACCGGCTTGTCCGCGCTGCCGCCGCTCGGCCCGGCCACGCCGGTGACGGCCACGCTGAGCTGCGCGTGCGCATGGGCCAGCGCGCCCTCGGCCATGGCGCGCGCCACCGTTTCGCTGACGGCGCCGTGGGTGGCGATCAGTGCGGCCGGAATGCCCAGCAGCTCGGTCTTGGCCGCGTTGCTGTAGGTGACGAAGCCGCGCTCGAACCAGTGGCTGGAGCCCGCCAGCTCGGTGCAGGCGGCGGCGATGCCGCCGCCGGTGCAGCTTTCGGCGCTGGCCATCATCCAGCCGCGCTGCGTCAGCGCTGCGGCCAGGCTTTGAACGATTTGGGCTGCTTGCGCGCGTGCAGACTGCGCAAGTAGCTCATTTTTTTGTAGTGAATCGGTCATAGCGCACGCGCCAGCGCGATCACCAGCAGCGTGCAGCCCGCGGCCACCAGGTCGTCCAGCACGATGCCCAGGCCGCCGCGCCAGCCGCGTGCGTCGTGAAACAAGCGGTCGGCCCAGCCCACCGGGCCGGGCTTGACGGCGTCGAAGAACCGGAACAGCGCAAACGCCGCCAGCTGCATCCAGAAGCCCGCCGGCAGCACCAGCCACAGCACGGCCCAGAAGGCGACGATCTCGTCGGCCACGATGGCACCGGGGTCCGCCACGTTCAAGTGCTCGGCGGTCCGCGTGCAGGCCCACCAGGCCACGGGCAGCGACACGGCCAGCAGCCAGCCCAGCTGCGCGGGCGTCAGCCACAAGCCCAGCACAACCCAGGCCAGCCAGGCCCACAGCGTGCCCACCGTGCCCGGCGCCACCGGCGACAGGCCGCTGCCGAAACCCAGTGCGATCCAGTGCGCCGGGTGCGCGCGCAGAAAGCGCACGCCGGGGCGCTTGGGCGACTCGGCCGTGAGACGGGGCGGAGGCGCTGGCGCGGCGGCCGGCGGCGGCCCTGGGACGTCGGCGGACGAAGCGGGGCGCGTCGGCAGTGGCCGAGGGGTGACGTCGGTCACTTCGTCGCGCGGGCGCTCGGACAGGCTCATGGCGCCGCCCCCGCTCGGACTCCCTTTCCCCCAAGGGGGCGAGGGGGTGCATACCGCGGCGCTGGTGCATTCATCGCCGTTCCTGGATGCGCTGGTCCTTGGGCCAACTGATCACGTGCGTGGCGCTGAAGGCCTGCGTGGCGCCGGCCGCCAGCGGCTGCTCCCAGGCCACGGTGCCGGGCTCGTCGTGCCAGCGCCCGGTCTGCGGCGCGGGCTGGTATTGCGACTCGACCTTCACGTCCTCGTGCTCGGGCACCGGCGCGGCGTCCAGCAGCTGCAGCTGGATCGGCGTCGTGTGGCGGTTGTGCACGCTGTAGCGGCGCGCGTCGGTGCGCTGGCTGCGCGTGCCGATGAAGCCGCCCGTGCCCTGCTGCTGCTCGGGGCGCTCGCTGCGCACGCTGACCAGCTCGTCGCGGCCGAAGGCCAGGCCATCGCGCGCGCTGCGCTCGGCGTCGAAGCGCCCGCTGCCGACGAAGGCGCCGTCGCGGTACAGCTGCAGCGCACCGGCCGGCCACACGCCCGGCGGGGTGGCAAAGCGGGCGATCAGATAGGCATGGGCGTCCAGCGCCGGCGTGCTGCGCACCAGCAGCTCGGTGTCCAGCGCCTGCTCGCCCAGCGCCAGCGTGACCTGCTGCCCGCTGGAGGGCACCGTCACGCGCTGGGGCACGGCAAATTCGGTGGCGAAGCTGCCCTGGAACACGCTGACGTCGAAGCTGGGCTCCTCGGCGTCCGCCGCAGCGGCCTTGGCGGCGGGGGCGGCGCGCAGCATCGGCGCCGCCGCCGGCGCCGGCATGGGGCGCGCTTCCAGCGCCTCGGAGCGCGGCGGCTGAATGCCCACGCGCCAGGGCCGGGGCAGTGGACCCTGGGTGGCGGCACCGGGCTGGCCGGTGGACAGGGTGATGGCCACGCCGTCCCAGTCCTCGCCCGTGCTTTGCGCCACCTGGGCCAGGCGCTCCAGGCGCAGCTTCTTGCTCGCGCTGTCCAGCGTGGCGCGGTAGCTGGGCTGCCAGCCGGGGCCGCGCACGGCGTAGCTCAGGCGCAGCTCGCCGCCCTGCGGCGCGGCCAGCGTGACCTGCACCGTGCTGACGCGTGCATGCGCGCTGGTGCTGCGCTCGCGCTCGGCCAGCAGCGGTTTCAGCTCGCGCTCCAGCTGCTCCTGCTGGCGTGCCAGCTCGTGCTGACGCGCAAGCGCCGCCTGGCCGCCCTGGCGCAGCGCCTGCGCGGTGGCGGCGATCTGCGCCGGGGTGGTGGTACCGGCGCGCGGGCCGTCGCCGGGCTGGCCGAAGCTCTTGTAGTAGCCGGTGGCCAGCTCGATGGCGCTGCTTTCGGCCTGCAGGCCGGCGATCTGGTCCTGCAGCGCGCGGATGCGCTCGTCCAGCGGACTGGCGCAGGCGGCGCCGAGCAGCTCGCGCGGCTGCTGGCGCACCGCCAGCTCGCCCACGCGGATGCCGCTGGCGGCGCTGACCTGCAGGCTGGCGGTGTCCAGCGCCGCGGGCAGGCAGTGGAACGTGGCCTGCCGCGCGCCCGGCGCCACGCGCAGCACGCGCTCGACCGTGGCACTGCCGGGGTAGAGCTTGACGGCGCTGATGCGCGAGGCGCCCTCGGCGCGCGGCGCGGCGCTTTGTGCATGGGCAGGGACCAGTGCGGCCAGGGCCAGCGCGGCGAGGGCAAGTGGGCGGGACGAAAGGCTGGGGGGCATGGGCGGTCCAATGGGGGGTGCCCTGCGATGCTAGCAGCACGCGCGGCCTGGTGGCCGCGCCCGGGGTTCGTCAATGAAACCGGTTGTTTGCGCTTGTCTGGCAAGCGCGACGTGCTATTGAAATAAAAGCAGATGCCATGTGCCCCGATGCACTCGGCCGCTGCGGCGCTCGTGCGTCAGCTGGCGCTCTTCTGCAGCGCGGCGGCCAGCTCGTCGTCGATGGCGTTGGCGCGTTTGGCCGCCGGGCGCTGGGCGTGCAACTGGGCAAAGCGCACGAACTCGGGGCGCGGATCAATGGTCTTGAACTGCAGGTAAAAGCCCAGCGATGCGGCGACGAACAGGTCGGCCGCGGTGAACGTGTCGCCCGCCAGGTGATCGCGCCCGCGCAGCGCGCCCTCCAGCGTGTCCAGAACGTCGGCCTCGGTGCCGTAGCCAGCCTGTTCGGGCTTGGCCAGCGCGCCGACGCTCTTGGCGGTGAGCAGGGCCTCCACCGGCGCCATGAACGCGATCCAGCGGTAGTAGGGGCCGCGCTCGGGCGTGCCGGCGGCGGGCGCCAGTTGCTTGCCGGGCACCAGGTCGGCCAGGTACATCAGGATGGCGGCGTTCTCGGTCACCACGGTGTCGCCGTGCCGGACGGCGGGCACCTTGCCCATGGGGTTGATGGCGCGGTAGGCGGGGGCCTTCATGGTGCTGCCGTACTGCAGCACCTCGGTGGCGTAGGGCAGGCCGGTTTCTTCCAGCATCCAGCGCGTGACGCGCCCGCGCGACCAGGGGTGGGTATAGAAGGTGAGGGGGGCGGTCATGGCAATCTCCGTTCAAGTGCTGAAGGGCGTCACTGTGCGCGCGGCCGCTGCCAGTTTTTGTCAGCAGCATGCAGGCTTCAGTCGCGCAGGGTGGACGCGGTTTCGCGCCAGCGCCGGATGAGGGCGTGGCGGCGCTCGGGGAGGGGCTGGTTGGTGGTGGCCAGATGGGCCACGCGGTCGGCGCGAAAGTGCCGGAAGTCCTGCCGCAGTTCGCACCAGGCGGCGATCAGGCGGGCGCGGTCGAAGAAGGCCATGGCAAAGGGCCAGATGATGCGCCGCGTGGCCCGGCCGTCCGCGTCGCGGTAGTCCAGCGCCAGCTTGTGCTCATCGCGGATGGCCCGGCGCAGCACGGGCAGCCAGGGCTCGGGTGCGGCGTCGGGGCCGCGCCGGGGCACGAACAGGCCGCTGGTTTCCAGGCTCACCCGCGCCGGGCCGGGCAGGGTGCTGGCGATGCGCGCCAGCGCGCCCTCGGCGGCGCCGGCCAGCTCGGGGTCGGCCTGCAGGCTGACCCAGCGCGCGCCCAGCAGCAGGGCCTCCAGCTCGTCGGCGGTGAACATCAGCGGCGGCAGCAGAAAGCCCGGTTGCATCAGGTAGCCGACGCCGGGGTCGCCGGCAATGGCCGCGCCTTGCTCACGCAGCGTGGCGATGTCGCGGTACAGGGTGCGCAGGCTCACGCCCAGCTCGTGCGCCAGCGCGGGGCCGGTGGCGGGCGTGCGGCGCCGGCGCAGGGTGTCCAGCAACTGCAGCAGGCGGGCGGCGCGCGAAGGCATGGCGCGCGCTCAGCCAAAGTGGTCGAAGGAGCGAAAGTCGCTGGCCACCGTGCGGCCCTGCGCGTCGTGCAGGCGCAGGCCGGGCGCGGACTCGATGCGGCCGATGCGGGTGACGGCCGTGGCGCTGGCCTGTGCTGCGGCCAGCACCTGGTCATGCGCGCCGGGCGGTGCGGTGAAGGCCAGCTCGTAGTCGTCGCCGCCCGACAGCACGGTGCGCCGCCGAAAATCAAGATCGAATGGGCCGCTGGCGCTTTCCAGGAAAGCGCGAATAGCTATTAAATTGCAAGCAATATCGACATCCAGGGAAGCCCCCACGCGCGAGGCCGCCAGGATGTGGCCCACGTCGCCCGCCAGGCCGTCGCTGAGGTCGATGGCGCTGCTGGCGATGCCGCGCAAGCAGCGGCCCAGCGCCAAGCGCGGCGTGGGGCGCTCCAGCCGCGGGCGGGCGGCGGCCAGCGCCGCGGGCGGCAGGGCGATGTCGCCGCGCAGCGCCTGCAGGGCCAAGCGGGCGTCGCCCAAGGTGCCGCTGACCCACAGCTCGTCGCCCACCTGCGCGCCGTCGCGCTGCAGCGCCTGGCCGGCGGGCAGCTGGCCGAAGATGGTGATGCTGAGAGTGAGCGGGCCGGCCGTGGTGTCGCCGCCGACCAGCGGGCAGGCATGCTGCGCCGCCAGGGCCAGCAGGCCGTCGCTGAAGGCATCCAGCCAGGCGGCGTCTTGCGCGAGCGCGGGCGGCAGGGCCAGCGCCAGGGTAAAGGCCAGCGGCTCGGCGCCCATGGCGGCCAAATCGCTCAGGTTGACGGCCAGCGCCTTGTGGCCCAGCGCGGCCGGGTCGACATCGGCGAAGAAGTGCCGGCCCTCGACCAGCATGTCGGTGCTGACGGCCAACTGCTGACCGGGCGCGGGCTGCAGCAGGGCGCAGTCGTCGCCGATGCCAAAAGCTATTGATTTGATAGCTGATTGCGCTGGATGGATGGGCGCTGCAGCCGTTTTTTGCTTGAAAAAGCGCTCGATCAGGTCGAATTCGCCCATGGTGCGGGGGCCGTCGTGGCTCAGCGCCCGCCGCCCAGCTCGAGCGCGCGCTCGCGCACGCGGTTGACCTGGTCGGTCAGGCGGCGCATGCGGCCGGCGCGGCGCATCGCGGCTTTCAGGAACGCCATCATCAGCGGGCCACTGTCCAGCACGTCGGCGGGCGCGCCGCTGCCGTGAAACTGAAACTCCGGGTGCCACTGCACGCCCATGACAAAGGCATGGCCGGTGTGGCGAATCGCCTCGGGCACGCGGTCGATGGGGCTGCGCGCCTCGATCACCAGGTTTCTGCCCAGCTCGCCCACGCACTGGTGGTGGATGCTGTTGACGCGCTGGGGCGCATAGCCGTAGATGTCGGACAGGCGCGAGCCGGGGACGAAGTGCACTTCGTGCGTCAGCGTTTCGTAGCGGTCCAGATCGACGTGGCGCACCGCGCCCGGCCACTGGCTGGGAATGTCCTGCACCAGGGTGCCCCCGCAGTAGACGTTGAGCATTTGCGCGCCGCGGCAAATGCCCAGCACGGGCTTGCCGGCCTCGACAAAGCCGTGCATCAGCTCCAGCTCGTACTCGTCGCGGATCGGGTCGCAGTCGCAGTGTTCGGTCCAGGGCTGGGCGCCATAGAAGCGCGGGCTGATGTCGGCGCCGCCCTGCAGCACCAGGCCATCGAGCTGCTCGACCAGGTCGACGATGGGCAGACGCCGGCGCGTCTTGACCATGTTCTGGTCGACAAAGGGGATCATCAGCGCCACCACCCCGTGCGACATGATCCACTGCGCCATGTTGCTTTCAAGAAACTGCAGGCGCCTGCGCGGCAGGCCGGAGTCGGCGGGGGGCTGGTGCAGCAGGCGGGCGGAGATGCCGATGCGCAAGGTCATGATGGGTGCAAATTGTTCCACGGAACGATCGCGGCGTGTGACCCGATCGGCGTGACGATGTTCCGCCAAACCAGGGCGCCGGGGCTCAGTCGTGCCGAAAGCGCCCGCTGGCCTGGCGGATCACCTCGGCCAGCAGGTCCTCGCGCTGCTGGCATTCGCGCAGCCAGCGCGCGTGGTTGCGGCCGGCCTGCACCTCGGCGTGCAGCAGCTCCAGCGCGCCGCTGGCCTGGCATTGCGCGGCAAAGGGGGCCAGCTGCTCGAAGCTGGCCAGCAGATGCTCGCGCAGCGGCACGTGCGTGCCGCTGGCGGGGTCCACGTAGACCGCGTCCAGCCCGAAGCGGCAGGCCTGGAAGCGGTTGTAGCTGTAGGCCAGGTAGTCGTCCTCGCAGGGCGTGATGGGGCGCTGGGTCTGCAGCCAGGCGGCCAGGCTTTGCACGTAGCCGGCCAGCGCGGCGGCGTGCTGCACGGTGAGCGGGGTGTCGAACACGCGCACCTCGATGGTGCCGAACTCGGGCTTGGGCCGGATGTCCCAGTAGAAGTCCTTCATGCTTTGCACCACGCCGGTGCGCGTCATCTTGTCGAAGTACTGCTCGAACTCGGACCAGGTCAGCACGCAGGGCGCGCGGCCCGACAGCGGAAAGGCGAACACCGAGTTCAGCCGCGCCGAGTCGAAGGCCGTGTCCTGCCCCTGCACGAAGGGGCTGGAGGCCGCCAGCGCGATGAAGTGCGGGATGTAGCGCGACAGGCCGTGCAGGGTGTAGAGCGCGGTGTCGGCGTCGGGGCAGCCCACGTGCACGTGCTGGCCGAAGATGGTGAACTGCTTGCTGAGATACCCGTACAGCTGCGACAGCTGGTGAAAGCGCGGCTTGTCGTAGATGCGCTGCTGGTGCCATTGCTGGAACGGGTGCGTGCCGCCGCCGACCACGGCGATGTTGAGCTTGTCGGCGCTTTTCACCAGCGCGTCGCGGATCTGCGCCAACTGGCCGTGCGCCTCGCTCCAGTGGTGGCACACGTCGGTGGAAATCTCGATCATGCCCTCGGTCATCTCGGGCACCACCGAGCCGGGCAGCGTGTGCTTGGCCATCAGGCGCAGCATGTCGCTGGCGTAGTGCGCCAGGTCGTAGTCCACGGTGTTGACCAGCTGCAGCTCCAGCTCCACGCCAATGCTGAGCGCGTCGGATTGGGCAAAGGCTTGCAGGCTCATGACACTCCCTCCCGCTGCGCTGCTGCGCGGGCTGCGCTGGCCTTGCAGGCCGCGGCACGGTCGGAGCCCGTGCCTCTTCGCGCTGTCCAGACCTGCGCAGGCAGGCCTGGAGCCGCAGCGCTCAGCCCCAAGGGGGCGTTCGCGCCTTCGGGCGGCCGTGCGGCGCTCATGGCTTGCCCTCCTCGCCGTCGATCGCGGGCGGCTCGCGCCGGCGCTCCGGTGGCGCGGCTTCGCCCGATCGCACCAGGGCCACGCTGACCATGACGGCGCCCACCAGCTCGGTGATCAGGATCACGGGCAGGGCAATGGCGGCCACCTGCAGGCCGACGCCGTGCGAGGCGCTGACGAATTGCGAGGTCAGCAGCAGCGCCACCGCCGACATGGGCACCATGGCCGCGCCCACCCACAGCGTCTGGCGCAGCGCCATGCCGGTGCCAAAGCCCGTCAGCAGCAGGCTGGCGACCTTGGCGCCGGCGCGCACGGCGATCAGCGCCAGCGCGGCGCCAAAGCTGGTGGCGCCCCAGTCGCCGCGCACGGCCATGGCCGAAACCAGCACGAACATCACGATGCTGAGCACGGTGGCCGCGGTGCCCAGCTGGCGCGGCCACACCCACGGGCGCGGGTGCACCTGCTTGAGCGCCAGGCCCGCCAGCAGCGCCGCCAGCGGCGCCGAGCCACCCAGCGGCGTGGTGCCGGCCACGCCCGCCGCCACCAGGGCCAGGATCACGATCACCGTGTCCCCGCTCGTCGGCCGCAGCAGGCGCAGTGCCCCGGTCAGCACCGCCGCCAGCAGCGCGCCCACCAGCGCCGACACGCCCAGCACGGTGAGCGAGAAGGCCAACGAGGCCAGCAAGGTGCCCTCGCCGCGGTCGATGGTGCGCAGCATGGCCGTGCCCAGGGTCAGCGCGTACAAGGTGTTGAGCGTGGCCAGGGCGATGGCGCGATCGGTCACCGGCCCGCCGGCGCGCAGGTCGGTCGCCACGCGCATCAGCACCGCCGGCGAGGCCGCCACCGCGATGATGGCCAGTGCCCGCACCACGGCCGCATCCAGCCCCAGCGCGCGCAGCACGCCGTAGGCGGCGGCAAAGGTCAGCAGCGACTCGGCCACGCTTTGCAGCAGCACCATGGGGTTGTGCCGGAACCAGCGCAGCGGCAGGCGCGAGCCGGCCTCGAACAGGACCACGGCAATCCCCAGCTCCAGCAGGAACAGGCCGGTGCCGCGCAGCGGCCAGGTGGCGCCCGCCATGCCGGCTGCCCCCGCCAGCGCGCCCACCACGGCATAGCCCAGCACCTTGGGCAGGCCGGCCAGGCGCTGCACCATATGGCCGGCAAACGCGGCCAGGGCCAGCAGCAGGGCCCATTCAAAGGTGTTGAGCGCGGGCGCGAAGGCCGACGCTGCGTTCCAGGGAGCAATCCATTGGCTGGTCAAAGGCCGGTGTCCTCGTTGGGCCGACGCCTGCCTGGTGGAGGCGTCGGTCAAGGGTGGCGGGCTCGGCGCGGGCCGCGCCCGGGGGCGGGCACGCGCGAGATGAAAACAATAGGGTCCGGTCGATCCTAACCCGATTCACGGGTCTCGGAAACCGGGGCGGCGGGGCTGGCGGCGCCCGGCGCGTTCACCGGCAGGAAGAACGACAGCGGCTGGCGCAGCGCGCGCCGGCCCATGGTGACGTACAGGCGGCGGCGGTCCACGCCGGTCACGTTTTGCGCCGTCAGCGCCAATCGAAACGCAAGGTAAAAGCTGACGGCCAGATCGAGAAAACCGGTGATGAAGATGCCGCCGGCGGCCCACCACAGCGCGGGCTCCTGCCACACGCCGGCGCCCAGGTGCTGCGCCGCCACCGCGATCTGGCCCGACACCAGGGTGACGTGGCGCACCTCCACCGGGATGCCGAAAAAGCCCACGATGGGCGGCACCAGCCCCAGCAGCAGGCCCAGCGAGACGTTGGCCGTCCAGCTGGAGATGTTCTCGCCCCAGTAGCGGCCCCAGCGGCGCGCGCGCTCGGCGCCCAGCCGCCGGGTGATGCGCGGGTGATAGGCGATGACCGAGTCCAGCCGGTGCAGCACGAACCAGTTCTCCACCCAGCCGGCGATGAGGCTGGACGCGAACAGCAGCGCGCCGGTGACGATGGCGTACGGAATGGTGCGCCCCAGCATGTGGTGCTCGTCGAGGATGTGCTGCGCATGCGCGTCGTCCACCAGCGCGCCCCAGCCCAGCGCCTGGATGCCGGCGGACAGCGCGTAGGCCACCACCAGCACCATCACCACGTTGCCGACGATGGCGACGAACTGCGAGCGCAGCAGGTGCACCACCTCGGTGACGAAGTCCTCGTAGGCCTGCGGCGACTTGAAGTCCTTCAGCTTGGCGGCCATGCTGGGCGCGGTCATGGCCGGCTGCTTGGTGGCCACGGTCCAGTGCAGCAGCATGATGACGACGAAGGAGACGGCGTAGTTCAGCCCCGCCGCCACGCCGCCCCAGAAGGCCGACAGGCCCAGGCCCACGATCACCAGCTTGCTCAGCGTGGTCAGCGCCATCACCGCGCCGCCGCCGGCGGCCGCGCCCATCATGTGCAGGTATTCGCCCTTGTCGTGGGTGATGTAGTGCTCGCCCGTCTCGGCGTTGCGCTCGGTCACCTTGGCCGCCAGCAGCTGCGTGCTGTCGCGCACCAGGGCCTTGACGCTGCCGCTGTCGCGGTTGACGCGCACCAGGTGCGACAGCAGCTGCGCCGTGGCCTGCGCCGGCGCGTCGGTTTCCAGGCACAGCAGCAGCGCCTTGACGCGGATGATGCGCTGGCGCAGCTGGCGCAACTGGAACTCGATGTGCACCGAGATGCCGTGCTCCTTCAGGTGTTCGTACACGGTGGAGGCGGCGGCGCGGCAGGTATCCAGCTGTTCGCGCAGCGCGCCCAGCGCCACCAGCGCCGGGGCGCTGGTGCGCCCATGCGTCAGCACCGCCTGGCGCAGCGCCTCGAAGCTGATGGGCAGCGTGGCAAAGGGCCGTTCGCGCTGCAGTTGCGGCGCCATGCGCGAGCGCACCTCGGCCGACTGGCCGGTGGCACTGATCTGGCTGAGCGCATGCGCCAGCGCGTTCAGCAGCGTGCGCAGGGCGTAGTTGTGGGCGCTGTCGGGCGCCTGCGGCCCGAGCAGCACGTGGCGCAGGCGCTGCAGCGTGGGCGCGTCGAGCGCGCGCAGCCAGCGGGCGTCGAACTCATGGGGAAACAGCAGCGGAAACAGCTCGCGCAGGTCGGTGGTTTCGGGCGTGGGCAGGATCAGCTTGCGCCGCAACCGGTCGGCCAGTTCGGACATGAAGGCGCTGCGAGGTGCAAAGCCCAGGTCGGCCAGCAGGGGCGTGGCGTCCACCTCGGTCAGGAACTCGGCCCACCACTGGCGCCACAGCACCAGCCATTGCGGGTCGGCCTCGGCGGCGTCCAGCAGCTCGCGCACGCGGGCCACCGCGCCCTCGGGCTCGGTGCGCTTGCCGCGCACCCAGTCCAGCAGCTGCATCAGCCACAGGTGGCGCTCGGCCAGCGGTGCGTGCGGATCCAGCGTGCGCAGCAGTTCGTTCAGCTCAGGCTGTGGGTTTGCCATGGTGAGCCGGTTTCAGTGCAGCACGCGCGGGCGCTCGCCGGCATCGTGGTTGGCATCGAGCTCGAACAGCGGAATCGGCGCCTCGAAGCGCTCGCCGTCTTCGGCCACGCAGAAATAGCTGCCGTGCATGCTGCCGCTGGCCGTGCGCAGGCGGCAACCGCTGGTGTACTGAAAGGCCTCGCCCGGCTGCAGCAGCGGCTGCTGGCCGACCACGCCCAGGCCCTTGACCTCCTCGATGCGGCCGCGCGCGTCCTGGATGATCCAGTGGCGTGCAATCAGCTGCGCCGCCACCGCGCCCGTGTTGTGCACCGTGATGGTGTAGGCAAAGCCATACAGGCCGGCTTCGGGGTCGGATTGATCGGGCAGGAAGCGGGGCGCGGCCTCCACGCTGAACTGGTATTTCGCCATGATGGCGCCATGGTACCTGCGCGACAATCGCTCGCCATGAGCACCACCTTCCGCATCGCCCCATCCATCCTGTCGGCCGACTTTGCACGCCTGGGCGAGGAGGTCCAGAACGTCATCGCCGCCGGCGCCGACTGGATTCACTTCGACGTGATGGACAACCACTACGTGCCCAACCTCACCTTCGGGCCCATGGTGCTGCAGGCACTCCAGAAGCACGCCCGCACGCCCGATGACCGCCCGGTGCCACTGGACGTGCACATGATGGTGCAGCCGGTCGATGCGCTGGCCCAGGCCTTCGCGCAGGCCGGCGCCAGCCTGATCAGCTTCCACCCCGACGCCACGGCGCACCCGCACCGCAGCGTGCAGGCGATCCGGGCGGCCGGCTGCCAGGCGGGCCTGGTGTTCAACCCGGCTGCGCCGCTGGACGTGCTGGACTGGCTGATCGACGAGATCGACCTGGTGCTGATCATGAGCGTGAACCCAGGCTTTGGCGGACAGTCCTTTATCGATAGCGCTTTGCGCAAGGTGGAAGCGGCACGCAAGCGCATTGATTCATCAGGGCGCGACATCCGGCTGGAGGTGGACGGCGGCATCAAGCCCGCCAACATCCGCCAGGTGGCCGACGCCGGGGCCGACACCTTCGTGGCCGGCAGCGCCATCTTCGGCCAACCCGACTACGCCGCCGTGATCGGCGAGATGCGCCGCGCGCTGCAAGGCTGACAAGGGGCGTGGCCTTCCTCGCTCGCCCCAAAGGGGCGGGGGAGCAACAGCCGTGCAGCACGGGGACGATCAGGGCTTGATGTAGGCAAAGCCCTCGTGGTTCTGCAACTGGGCAACGCGCGCCACGCCCGAGGGCGTGAAGTCGGCGTCCATGATGAACTGGTCCTTCTTGAGGTTGCGGTTGCGCAGCGTGATCTCGCAGATCTCGAAGCGCACGCCGCGCGCCTTCAGGGCGCTGACCAGCGAGGCGTAGTCGATGTTGGGATTCTTGGCGTCCTTGGCGCCCTCCATCAGAAAATCGACGCCATCGGCATGCGTGACCACGACGATCCGGGTCTTGGGTGCCACGTCTAGGTGGTTGCGAATGTTGCGCAAGCCCTTGGTTGCCTGGTGGACGGCGTCGTCGATGTGGTACACCACCTTGTCGCCGCCGGTCTGCTTGTCCTGCGCCCAGGCCGTTGCGCCCGCCGCCGCCAACGCGGCAGCCAGGATGTTGCGGCG
The DNA here is from genome assembly GCA_041396485.1 of Burkholderiaceae bacterium. GTDB lineage: Bacteria > Pseudomonadota > Gammaproteobacteria > Burkholderiales > Burkholderiaceae_C > Ottowia. The sequence goes on from JAWKYM010000005.1 coordinate 210,873, forward strand.
CGCGGCCAGCTTGCGAAATTGAATGCCCATGGTTCGACTCTCCGTAGCCTCTGCGATGCAAAGCTTCAAATTAACACATCCCCCGCGGGCCTGCGTGCTGGACTTGGACGGCACCCTCGTCGATACGCTGGGCGACTTCGAGGTGGCGCTGGCCGCCATGCTGCACGCGCTGGGGCGCGCGCCGCTGCCGCGCGCGGCCGTCGCCTGCATGGTGGGCAAGGGCTCGGAGCACTTGGTCGAGGCGGCGCTGCAGGCCACCCGGCCGGCGCAGGCGGACGACGCCGACCCGGCCTTGTTCGATCGCGCCTGGCAGCTCTATCAGGCCGCGTACGGCCCCATCAACGGCCAGTACAGCCGCGTCTACCCAGGCGTGGTCGAGGGGCTTCAGGCGCTGCGCGCGTGCGACCTGCCCCTGGCGGTTCTCACCAACAAGCCGCGCCTGCACGCGCAGGCGCTGCTGGTGGCCAAGGGCCTGGACGGGTACTTTGGCCACGTGTTTGGCGGCGACAGCTTTGCGCGCAAGAAACCCGATCCGCTGCCGCTGCTGGAAACCTGCCGCGCGCTGGGTACGCCACCCGCGGCCACGCTGATGATCGGCGACTCCAGCAACGACGCGGCCGCCGCGCGCGCGGCCGGCTGTCCGGTGGCACTGCTCAGCTACGGCTACAACCACGGCCAGCCGGTGAGCGAGGTGGATGCCGACGGCTGCTTCGACAGCCTGCCCGAGCTGGTGGCGGCGCTGGCGCGTGATGCGGCGCACCGGTCGGGCGCCACGGAGGGTGCGGTGTGATTGCCGGCCGGCCCGACTTGCTGCAATGTGCCGCGGCCAACCCCGAACAGCTGCACTGGCAGAGCTGGGCGGCGCTGGCGCCCGGCCCGGCGCTGATCGTGCTGGGTGCCGTGCATGGCAACGAGGTCTGCGGCGCGCATGCCATCGCGCGCGTCGTCGATGATCTGCACGCCGGGCGCCTGCAGCTCGCGCGCGGCCGCCTGACCCTGGTGCCGGTGGCCAACCCGCTGGCCTTCAAGCAGGGCACGCGCGGCGGCGAGCGCAACCTGAACCGCCACTTCGTGCCCCGCCCCGACCCACAGGACTACGAGGATCGCGTCACGCGCCAGTTGGCGCCGCTGCTGGCCGCGCACGATGCGCTGCTGGATCTGCATTCGTTTCACACCGCGGGCGCGCCCTTTGCCATGGTGGGTCCGCTGGACAACGCTGGCCCGCGCGAGCCCTTTGCCCGCGCGGCCGAAGAGCTGGCGCTGGCGCGCGCGCTGGGCGTGCCGCAGGTGGTGCAGGGCTGGCTGGAGGTGTACGACCACGCGGCCCGTGCGCGGGGCGAGGCGCCGGGCGACGACGGCATTGGCACCAATGAATCCATGCGCAGCCACGGCGGCTATGCCGTCACGCTGGAGTGCGGCTTTCATGACGATCCGCAGGCCATCGAGGTGGCCGTGCAAGCCATCCATGGCGCCTTGGCGCATCTGGGGCTGGCCACGGTGTCGGCGCCCGCGCCGCACACCGGCCGCGTGGCGCGCCTGCGCGAGGTGGTGCTGCGCGAGGCGCCGGGCGACACGCTGGCACGCGAGTGGCGCAGCTTTGATGCGGTGGCCGCCGGCGAGGTGATTGGGGTGCGCGCAGACGGCCGCGCCGTGCGGGCCGAGCGCGCGGGTTGCGTGCTGTTTCCGTTTCCCGAGTCGCAGGTGGATCAGGAGTGGTTCTATCTGGCCGAGATGGACGGGGCGCCCTGACGCCGCGGCCGGCCGCCACCTCAAAAGGCTTTGCCGGATTTTCCCAGCAGGGCGTCCTTCAGCTGCCAGTCGGCCGGCTTGTCGCCCAACCAGATGCGCAGCAGCGCCTGAAAGAACGCCGGCTCGACGAAGGGCTCGGCCAGGGGTTGTCCCTTGATGGTGAGCAGCGCGCCGGTGCCGGGCACCCAGTCGATCTGAAAGCTCTCGCCTTCCTTCAGTCGCTTGTGCTCTGAAAACACCTGGCTCATGCGCAGGATGCCCGGCACCAGGCGGGCGCTGGTGGCGCGATCCAGGTTGTCCTCCAGGCCGTGCGTGAACATCTTGCCCAGTTCGTTGGCATCGATTTCACGCAGCATCGTGATCGCCAGGCGCTTGGGCGTTTCGGTCGATAGGGCGTCGTTGACGGCACTGGATTTGCGCGGCAGGTACAGGGCAGCGGTGTAGACCTTGAACACCGCCTTGTAGCGCACGCCCGCGCCGTTGAGCAGCAGGGGCACGCCCGCCACGGTCACCTGCTCGGGCAGGTTCTGGCCGGCCAGCTCACGCGCGTGGGCGGGCGTGGCCGTCGCGGCCGCCAGACCCAGCGCCAGCGCGGCACCGCCCAGGGCACGGCGGCTGGAACGAATTGCGAATGCAAAGGGCTTTGACATGGCCACCCATCCCAAAAAAAGAACGATCGTTCTATTGCGTTCATTTTGACACAGTCATGGGGGCCGATCATGCGGGGAAACGCCGAGAGCGGTAGCGCCGCGCCCCGGCTGCGCTGGCCCGATCCTTTGCTACACTGGGGCCATGTTCGCTCTCCGCACTGTCGCTGCTTTGCTGGGCCTGGCCGCCCAGGGGGCGTGGCCTTGGCGCAAGCCAGTCCACTGACATTGCTTGATTCGCGCCCGCAATGGGCGCATGGGTGGCACCCCTTGGCGGGATGCCTGAATGGGAAGAACGAACGGCAGGGCACGCTGCAGAATTTTGAGGCGGCAGAGCCGACTGCCTTGGGCGCTGGAGGCCCGACACCCGTGATCACTGAACTCGAATTCAAGAGCCTGGCCGGCCAGGGCTACAACCGCATTCCGCTGATGAGCGAGGCCCTGGCCGACCTCGAGACACCGCTGTCGCTGTACCTCAAGCTGGCCGGCGGGCCCGGCGGCGGCAGGTACAGCTTTCTGCTCGAATCCGTCATCGGCGGCGAGCGCTTCGGGCGCTACAGCTTCATCGGCCTGCCGGCGCGGACCGTGGTGCGCGCCAGCGGCTTTGGCGCCCAGGCCAAGACGGAGGTGCTGACCGACGGCCAGGTCGTCGAGACGCACGCGGGCAATCCGCTGGACTTTGTCGAGGCCTACCACCGGCGCTTCAAGGTGGCGCTGCGGCCGGGCCTGCCGCGTTTTTGCGGCGGCCTGGCGGGCTACTTCGGTTACGACGCGGTGCGCTACGTCGAGCCGAAGCTGGAACAAAGCTGCCCGCCCGACACGCTGGGCACGCCCGACATCCTGCTGATGCACTGCGAGGAGCTGGCCGTGATCGACAACCTGTCGGGCAAGCTCTACCTGATCGTCTATGCCGACCCGGCCCAACCCGAGGCCTACGCCAGGGCCAAGAAGCGCCTGAAGCACCTGCGCGAGCAGCTGCGCTATTCGGTCAGCGCGCCGCATGTCAAGGCCACGCCCAACTATCCGGCCGAGCGCCCCTTTGCCAAGACCGACTATCTGGCCGCGGTCGAGCGCGCCAAGGGCCTGATTGCCGCCGGCGACTTCATGCAGGTGCAGGTGGGCCAGCGCATCAGCAAGCGCTATACCGAGTCGCCCCTGTCGCTGTACCGCGCGGTGCGCTCGCTCAACCCCTCGCCGTACATGATCTATTACGACTTCGGCGACTTCCACGTGGTCAGCGCCAGTCCCGAGATCCTGGTGCGGCAGGAGCACGTGGCCGAGGGGACCAAGGTCACGATTCGCCCGCTGGCCGGCACGCGCCCGCGCGGCGCCACGCCCGAGCAGGATCAGGCCACCGAGCAGGAGCTGGTGAATGACCCCAAGGAGCGCGCCGAGCACGTGATGCTGATCGACCTGGCGCGCAACGACATCGGCCGCATCGCCCGGACCGGCAGCGTGAAGGTGACCGAGGCCTTTGCGGTGGAGCGCTACAGCCACGTGATGCACATCGTCAGCAACGTCGAAGGCCTGCTGCGAGATGGCTTGAGCGCCATGGATGTCTTGAAGGCCACCTTTCCGGCCGGCACGCTGAGCGGCGCGCCCAAGGTGCACGCGATGGAGCTGATCGACCAGCTCGAGCCCGTCAAGCGCGGCATCTACGGCGGCGCCTGCGGCTACTGGAGCTACGCCGGCGACATGGACCTGGCCATCGCCATCCGCACCGCCATCGTCAAGGACCAGATGCTGCACGTGCAGGCGGCGGCCGGCGTGGTGGCCGACAGCGTGCCCGAGATGGAATGGCGCGAGACCGAGCACAAGGCCCGCGCCCTGCTGCGCGCCAGCGAGCTGGTGGAGGAGGGGTTGGAATGAATGGCTTGAATGCAGAACAGCCGGACGCAGAGGACGCAAAGGGTACGCAGAGGACGCAAAAGGAACAGCAAAAAATAGAGAATGATTGTTCGCACGAGGTGATTGGCGCGGCGGTGGAGGTGCAGCGCGTGCTGGGGGTGGGTTTGCTGGAAGGCGCCTACGCCAACGCTTTGGCCATCGAGTTTGATCAGCGGGGTTTGCGTTACCGGCGTGAGGTGCCGATTGCGGCCACCTACAAGGGGCATGACGTGGGCACGGTGTATCGCGCGGACTTCATCGTCGAGGATTCGATCATCGTCGAGCTGAAGACGCTGGATGCCTTCACCGATGCACACCGCGCGCAGTTGTTGACCTATTTGCGTCTGTCTGGCCTCAAGCTGGGCCTGCTGATCAATTTCCACTCCTTCCCCATCGTCAAGGGCATCCAAAGGCTGGTGAACAAACTATGAATTTGTCTTTGTCTTCCTTTTGCGTCCTCTGCGTACCCTTTGCGTCCTCTGCGTCCGGCCGTTCGGTTTTCATGGAGTGCCCACGATGAAGCTGCTCATGATCGACAACTACGACAGCTTCACCTACAACCTGGTGCAGTACTTCGGCGAGCTGGGGGCCGAGGTGACCACGCTGCGCAACGACGAGGTGACGCTGGATGAGCTGCAGGCGATGTTCGGGCGCGGCGGCTTCGAGCGCCTGTGCATCAGCCCCGGCCCCTGCTCGCCCAACGAGGCCGGGGTGTCGGTGGCGGCCATCCAGCACTTTGCCGGCAAGCTGCCCATCCTGGGCGTGTGCCTGGGCCACCAGGCCATTGGCGCGGCGTTTGGCGGGCCCATCGTCCGCGCGCAGACGCAGATGCACGGCAAGACCAGCGTCATCACGACTGACCAGCAGGGCGTGTTTGCCGGCCTGCCCCGGCAGTTCACCGTCAACCGCTATCACTCGCTGGTGATCGATCGCCAGCACGTGCCGGCCGAGCTGCTCGTGACGGCCACCAGCGAGGACGGCGAGATCCAGGGCGTGCGTCACCGCGAGCTGGACATCGAGGGCGTGCAGTTTCACCCCGAGAGCATCCTGACCGAGCACGGCCATGCGATGCTGAAGAACTTTCTCGATCCCCGGTAAACCGCCATGCCCGAACTTCATACCCTGATGCTGTTCATCGCCGCCGGCCTGCTGCTCAACCTCACGCCGGGGCCGGACGTGATGTACATCAGCGCCCACGCCATGCGTTCCGGCTTGCGTGCGGGGGCGGTGGCGGCGCTGGGCATCTCGGCGGGCTGCGTGGTCCATGTTTCCGCAGCGGCGTTGGGTCTGTCGGCTCTGCTGGCGGCCAGCAGCACGGCGTTTGCGCTGCTCAAATGGCTGGGCGCGCTGTACCTGGCCTGGGTGGGCGTGCAGATGCTGCGTGCGGCCATGCGCCAGAATACTATCGATACGATAGCTGACCGCGCAAATGGGACAAGCGCTGGAGGTCAATTTGACTTGAATCTGCCATTGCGCACGGTGTTCCGGCGCGGGTTCTTGACCAACGTGCTCAACCCCAAGGTGGCGCTGTTTTTTCTGGCCTTCGTGCCGCAGTTCATTGCCCACGATGCGGCGCATCCGACGCTCGCGTTCGCGGCGCTCGGCCTGCTGTTCACCTTCAACAGCACGTGGGTGAACTTGGGCTGGGCGTGGGCGGCTTCCTGGGTGGCCGGGCGCGCCCGCATGCTGGCGCGCGTCACGCGCTGGCTGGACGGCGTGGCCGGCGCCGTGTTCATCGCCTTTGCCGCCAAGCTGGCCCTGACCGAGGCGCCCACCGCGCACTGATTCATCTTCAACCGACGAGCATCGCCATGTCCATCACCCCCCAGGAAGCACTGCAACGCACCATCGAGCACCGCGAGATCTTTCACGACGAGATGCTCGCACTCATGCGCATGATCATGAAGGGCGAGATCTCGCCGCTGATGGTGGCGGCCATCACCACCGGCCTGCGCGTCAAGAAGGAGACCATCGGCGAAATCACCGCCGCCGCGCAGGTGATGCGCGAGCTCTCGACCAAGGTGCCGGTGGCCGACACGACGCACCTGGTGGACATCGTGGGCACGGGCGGCGACGGCTCGCACACTTTCAACATCAGCACCTGCGCGATGTTCGTGGCCGCCGCCGCCGGCGCCAGGGTGGCCAAGCACGGCGGGCGCAGCGTGTCCAGCAAGTCGGGCAGCGCCGACGTGATGGAGGCGCTGGGTGTCAACATCAACCTCACGCCCGAGCAGATCGCGCGCAGCATCGCGGCCACCGGCGTGGGCTTCATGTTCGCGCCCAACCACCACCCGGCCATGAAGAACGTGGCGCCGATCCGCCGCGAAATGGGCGCTACGCCGGACCTTCTTCAACATCCTGGGGCCGCTGACCAACCCGGCCGGCGCGCCCAACATCCTGATGGGCGTGTTCCACCCCGACCTGGTCGGTATCCAGGTGCGCGCGCTGCAGCGCCTGGGCGCCGAGCACGCCGTGGTTGTCTACGGCCGCGACGGCATGGACGAGGTCAGCCTGGGCGCGGCCACCCTGGTGGGCGAGTTGAAGGACGGCGAAATCCGCGAATACGAGATCCACCCCGAGGACTTCGGCCTGGCGATGCAGAGCAATCGCAGCATCAAGGTGGCCACGCCGGCCGAGTCGGTGACCCTGCTGCGCGGCGTGCTCGATGGCGAAGCGGGCGCGGCGCGCGACATCGTGCTGCTCAACGCCGGCGTGGCGCTGTACGCGGCCGGCGTGGCGGCCACCATGGCGGATGGCATCGAGCGCGCGCGCGCGGCCATCGACAGCGGGGCTGCCAAAGACCGGCTGGCGCAGCTGGTGACCTTCAGCCAGTCCCCCGGCGCGGCCTGAGCGCCGGTTTCAAGCAAAAAGTGCCGATGACGCGCACTGGGCAAGCGCAAGGAGCTATGAAAAAGTGAGTGACATCCTGGACAAGATCATCGCCGTCAAGCGCGAGGAGGTGGCCGCGGCCATCAAGAAGGTGCCGCTGACGGCCATGCGCGAGGACGCCGAAAGCCGCGTGCTCACGCGCGACTTCGTGGGCGCGCTGCGCGGCAAGATCGCCCAGGGCCAGGCGGCGGTGATTGCCGAGGTCAAGAAGGCCAGCCCCAGCAAGGGCGTGATCCGCGCCGACTTCGTCCCGGCCGACATCGCGCAAAGCTATGCCGAGGGCGATGGCCTGGTCTCGGCCGCCTGCCTGTCGGTGCTGACCGACCGGCAGTTCTTCCAGGGCCGCATCGATTACCTCAAGCAGGCGCGCGCCAGCTGCGAGCTGCCGGTGCTGCGCAAGGACTTCATGATCGACCCCTGGCAGGTCTACGAGTCGCGTGCCATCGGCGCCGACTGCATCCTGCTGATCGCCGCCGTCCTGAGCGACGCGCAGATGGCCGAGCTGGAAGCGGTGGCGCACGCGCTGGACATGGCGGTGCTGGTGGAGGTGCACGACGGCGCCGAGCTGGAGCGTGCCCTCAAGCTGAAGACGCCGCTGGTGGGCATCAACAACCGCAACCTGCGCACGTTCGAGACTTCGCTGGACACCACGCTCGGGCTGCTGAAGGACGTGCCCGACGACCGCCTGCTGGTGACCGAGAGCGGCATTGCCACGCGGGCCGACGTGCAACGCATGCGCCAGGGCGGCGTGCACGCCTTTCTGGTGGGCGAGACCTTCATGCGCGCGCCCGAACCCGGCCTGGCGCTGGCCGAGCTGTTTGCATGAGCGCTGGCGCGCCCGGGCCCGATCGCCTGCAGAGTTGGCCGCCGGCGCTGGATGCGGTCGCGCCCGGCTGGCAGCCGGTGCTCGCGCGCTTTTGGCACAGCCCCGCCGGCGCGCAGCTCGACGCCTTCATGCGCGAGCGGCTGGCCGCCGGCGCCGTGATCTACCCGCCCGAGCCGCTCAAGGCCCTGCGCTTGACGCCGCCCGAGCAGGTGCGCGTGCTGGTGCTGGGGCAGGATCCATATCACGGCCCGGGTCAGGCGCATGGCCTGGCCTTCGACGTGCGGCCCGACTGCAAGGCGCCGCCCAGCCTGCGCAACATCTTCAAGGAACTGGCGCGCGAGCATGGCGCTGCGCCCGCGTTGCAATCAGGCCTCCTGGCCAGCTGGGCGCGCCAAGGCGTGCTGCTGCTGAACGCCTGCCTTACGGTGGAAGACGGCCAGGCCGGCAGTCATGCGCGGCGCGGCTGGGAGCGCTTGACGGACGGGGTGCTGAGCGCGTTGCAGGCCAGCGCCCGCCCGCTGGGCGTGCTGCTGTGGGGCGCGCACGCGCAGGCGCGCTGGGACGCAGTGGCCGCTGCCGTACCCGCCGCCGGCCCGCGCTGCGTGCTGCGCGCCAACCACCCCTCGCCGCTGTCGGCGCTGCGCCCGCCTGCGCCCTTCATCGGTTGCGGGCATTTCGGCCAGGCCAATGCCTGGCTGCAAGAGCAGGGCCTGGCGCCCGTCAACTGGTTGGGGTGAGCGCGGGCGCCGGTGCCGTGCCGCGGCGGCGCAGGTACCACTGGTGCGCGCGATCCAGGTAGATGTAGATGATGGGCGTGGTGAACAGCGTCATGGCCTGCGAGAAGATCAACCCACCGACCATCGCCCAGCCCAGCGGGCGGCGCAGCTCCGAGCCGGCGCCGGTGCCCAGCATCAGCGGCAGGCCGGCAAACAGCGTGCACATGGTCGTCATCATGATGGGCCGAAAGCGCAGCAGGCAGGCCTGATAGATGGCCTGGCGCGGCGCCAGGCCCTGCTGGCGCTCGGCGTGGATGGCGAAGTCCACCATCATGATGCCGTTTTTCTTGACGATGCCGATTAGCAGGATGATGCCGATCAGCGCGATGACGGAGAGGTCATAGCCGCCGGCCATCAGGATCAGCAGGGCGCCCACGCCGGCCGAGGGCAGGGTGGACAGGATGGTGAGCGGGTGGATGTAGCTCTCGTACAGCAGCCCCAGCACGATGTAGACCGCAATGATGGCGGCGGTGATGAGGTAGGGCTGGGTGGCCAGCGAGCTTTGAAAGGCCTGCGCCGTGCCCTGGAAGCTGCCGCGCAGCGTGACGGGCACGCCCAGTTCGGCCTGCGCCTGCTGGATGGCGTCGACCGCGCCGCCCAGCGCCGCGCCCGGCGCCAGGTTGAACGAGAGCGTCACGGCCGGGAACTGGCCCTGGTGGTTGATCGACAGAAAGCCGGTCTTGGTGGTGTCGATGCGCGCCATGCTCGACAGCGGCACGTTCTGCCCGCTCAAGGGCGAGGTGAGGTACAGCCGATCGAACAAGGCGGCATCCTGCTGCAGCGCGGGCGTGACCTCCAGGATCACGTGGTAGCTGTTGGTCTGCGTGAAGTACTGCGCCACCTGACGCTGGCCGATGGCGTCGTTGAGGGTGGCGTCGATCAGCGCCGGCGAGATGCCGAAGCTGGCCGCGCGCGCGCGGTCGATCGTCACCGTGGCCAGGGGCGCGTCGTTCTGCTGGTCGGTGGCCACGTCGACCAGCTCGGGCAGCTCGCGCAGGCGCGCCAGCACGCGCGGCGCCCAGTGGTCCAGCTCCTGCAGGTCGGCATCGGTCAGCGTGTACTGGTACTGGGTGCGTGAGGAGCGCCCGCCGACGTTGATGTCCTGGCCCGCCTGCATGAACAGCTGAACGCCCTCGACGTGGGACACCGCCTGGCGCAGGCGCCGGATCACCTGGTCGGCGCTGTCGCTGCGGCCTTCGGCCTTGGGCCGCAGCGAGATGGCCACGCGCCCGGTGTTGAAGGTCGAGCCGTTGCGCACGCTGTAGGCGGCCACGTCGGGGTCGCGCCCGATGATGTCGGCCAGCTGCAGCAGCCGCCGGGCCATGGCGCTCGAGGAGCTGTCCTGTGCCGCTTCGGCAAAGCCCGAGATGAAACCCGTGTCCTGCTGCGGGAAAAAGCCCTTGGGGATGACGATGAACAGCGCCACCGTGGCCGCCAATGTGGTCAGGAAGACGCACAAGGTGGCGAACTCGTGGCGCAGCGCCAGCAACAGGCCGCGCCGGTAGCCGCGCGCCAGCGCGTCGAAGCCGCGCTCGAAAAAGCGGAACACGCGCCCATGCGCCTCGGGCCGCACCGGCCGGATGAAGCGCGAGCACAGCATGGGCGTGAGCGTGAGCGAGACCAGCAGCGACACCCCGATGGCCAGGGTGACGGTGACGGCGAACTCGCGAAACAGCCGCCCGACGATGCCGCCCATCAGCAGCAGCGGGATGAACACCGCCACCAGCGACACCGAGATCGAGACGATGGTGAAGCCGATCTCGCCCGCGCCCCTCATGGCGGCCTCCAGCGGCGCCATGCCGTCCTCGATGTGGCGGTAGATGTTCTCCAGCATCACGATGGCGTCGTCCACCACGAAGCCGACCGAGATGGTCAGCGCCATCAGCGACAGGTTGTCCAGACTGAAGCCCACCAGGTACATCACCGCCGCCGTGCCCAGCAGCGCCAGCGGCACCGTCACGCCCGGAATCAGCGTGGCCGGCACATTGCGCAAAAAGATGAAGATCACCATCACCACCAGCATGATGGTCAGCACCAGGGTGAACTCGACGTCTTCCACCGAGGCGCTGATGTTCTGCGTGCGGTCCACCAGCACGCTGACGTGCACCGCCGGCGGCAGCGCGGCCTCGAAGGCGGGCAGGGCGGCGCGGATGCGCTGCACCGTATCGACCACGTTGGCGCCCGGCACCTTGAACACGCCCAGCACGATGGCGCGGCCGTTGATGGGATTCTTGCCCGCCGCCGGTGCACCGGCGCCGGCAAAGGCCCAGGCCGCCTGCGTGACATCCTCCGGTCCGGTCACCGCCCGGCCCACGTCGCGCACGCGGATCGGCGCGCCGTCCTTGTAGGCCACGACGACATCGTTCCAGGGTTCGGCGCTCAGGATCTGGTCGTTGGTGTCCACCGTAAAGCTCTGGTGGACGCCGTTGATCGAGCCCTTGGCCTGGCTCACCGTGGCCGTGGTCACCACGCTGCGCACGGCCTCCAGGCTCAGGCCCAGCGCGGCCAGCCGGGCTGGGTCGAGTTGCAGGCGCACGGCCGGCTTTTGCGGCCCGAAGATGATGACCTGGCCCACGCCGTCGAGCTGCGAGATCTGCTGCGCCAGGATGGTGTCGGCGTACTCGTTGACGGTGGTCAGCGGCAGCGTGTCGGACTGCACCGCCAGCTGCAGGATGGAAAAGTCGGCCGGGTTGATCTTGCGAAAGCGCGGCGGGCTGGGCAGGTTGGCCGGCAGCTGCCCGGCCGCCGCGTTGATGGCGGTCTGCACGTCCAGGGCCGCGCCGTCGATGGCGCGGTTCAGTTCGAACTGCAGCGTGATCTGCGTCTGGTCCTGGGTGTTCTCCGAGCTCATCTGCGCCAGCCCCGGAATCTGCGAGAACTGGCGCTCCAGCGGCTGCGCCACGGTCGAGGCCATGGTCTCGGGGCTGCCGCCCGGCAGCTTGGCGCTCACCAGGATGGTTGGAAAGTCCACCTGCGGCAGCGAAGCCACGGGCAGCAGCGGCCACACCGCCGCGCCCACCAGGAAGATCGCCAGCGCCAGCAGCGAGGTGCCGATGGGGCGGCGGATGAAGGTGGCCGACAGGCTCACCGGCCGGCTCCGCTGGCGGCCGGCGCGGGCGCCTCGGCCACTGTCAGGCCGGGGCGCAGCTTGTACTGGCCGTCGACCACCACGCGCTGGCCGGCCACCAGGCCTTTGTCGATCACCGCCAGCCCATCCTGGATCTGCGCCACCTCGACGTTGGCAACTTGCGCGCTGTCGTCGTCGGCCACGGTGAAGACGTAGGTGCCCTCCGGGCCGCGCTGCACGGCCGCGGCCGGCACCGTGAGCGCGCCGCGCCGCACCCCCAGCACCAGCCGGGCATCGACGTACTGGCCTGGCCACAGTGTGTGCTGCCGGTTGCCGAACTGCGCCTTGAGGCGAATCGTCCCGGTGGCGTTGTCGATCTGGTTGTTCAGCAGCGTCAGCTGCCCGTTGGCCAGTACCTGCCGGCCATCGTGCTCGCTGACCTGGACCGCCAGCGGCTCGCGGCTGCCCTGGAGCGCGCGATTGACGTCCTGGAAGGCGCCCTCGGGCAGGCTGAAGACGACCGCGATGGGATCGATCTGGTTGATCACCACCAGCCCGCCGGGATCGGTTGCATGCACGATGTTGCCGGGGTCCACCAGACGCGCGCCGGTGCGCCCGCCGATGGGTGCGGTGATCGTGGCATAGCCGAGCTGCACCTGGGCAGCGTCGATCTGCGCCTGGTCCATCTTCAACGCCGCCTCGAGTTGGGCCACCAGCGCTTGCTGGGTGTCCAACTGCTGGCGGGTGGCGGCATCCTGGGCGATCAGCGACTGATAGCGCCGCAGGTCGATACGGGCATTACCCAGTTGCGCCGCGTCCTTGGCCTTCTGCGCCCGGGCCTGCTCCAGCTGCACCTTCAACGCCCGCGCATCCAGCTGTGCCAGCAGCTGCCCGGCCTTGACGTCCTGGCCTTCGACAAAGCCCACGCGCTCCAGCTGACCGTCGATGCGGCTGCGCACGGTCACCGAGGCCAAGGGCGTGACGGTGCCCACGCCGGTGCGCACGATCGGCACGTCCTGCCGGCGCACGCGCGTGGTGGTGGCCTGCACCTGTGAAGCGGCCGTCGCGGCCGGCTTGGCCGAGCGGGCGGCCCCGACCGCGCCCAGCAGGGCGGCGCAGGCCAGCGCCAACAGTGCCAGCGCCAGCCACAGCGGTCGGCGGCGCGAAGAAAACAGCGGGGTCATGGGCGAAGTGCCGCGGGCACGGCGCGGTTGCCGTCCACCCCGAGGCCTGGCTCTGATCCGGCGCGCAGTGGGGGGCGATCGGACACCATGGGCATGGGTGGAGGTGAGGGTCGAACAGGAACCGCCGGCGCCCTTGCGGCGGCACGGACGTCGGAGTCGTGCGGTCAAGGCCGGACAGCCCCATCGTACGGGAAAATGCAAGAAGATGTGGCGCGCCCGAGCCGGACTTGGCGCCCCTGCCTTGCTCACCACTTCAAAACAGTGGCATAATTGCGAGTTCCTCGCCGGAGAGGTGGCCGAGTGGTTAATGGCAGCAGACTGTAAATCTGCCGGTTTACACCTACGCTGGTTCGAATCCAGCCCTCTCCACCAGCGAATGGGATACGCAGCGCGACAAAGCCTGTGGACGCGAGCGCTTGGAAGCGGCATTTGCCGAGGAAGACGGCTTTCGCCGGGGCTTTGGCTTCGCGGGAGTAGTTCAATGGTAGAACCTTAGCCTTCCAAGCTAATGACGCGGGTTCGATTCCCGTCTCCCGCTCCAGTCTCGTTGGCTTGTGCGGTGTGTTGAGCAAGATTTGCCCTTGTGGCTCAGTGGTAGAGCACTCCCTTGGTAAGGGAGAGGTCGTGGGTCCGATTCCCACCAAGGGCACCAGAAATTGCGGTGATGCAACCATGCATCACCGCTTCCGGTGTGTAGTTTGAGTTGATTTTTTCGGAGTCGAAGAAATGGCAAAAGAGAAATTCGAGCGCAGCAAGCCGCACGTGAACGTGGGCACCATTGGTCACGTCGATCACGGCAAGACCACCCTGACGGCGGCCATTGCCACCGTGCTGGCCAAGAAATTTGGCGGCCAGGCCAAGGCCTACGACCAGATCGACAACGCCCCCGAAGAAAAGAGCGCGCGGCATCACCATCAACACCTCGCACGTCGAGTACGAGACGGCCAACCGTCACTACGCCCACGTTGACTGCCCCGGCCACGCCGACTACGTCAAGAACATGATCACCGGCGCCGCCCAGATGGACGGCGCCATCCTGTGCAGCACTCGGCCGCCGACGGCCCCATGCCCCAGACGCGCGAGCACATCCTGCTGGCCCGCCAGGTTGGCGTGCCCTACATCGTGTTCCTCAACAAGTGCGACATGGTCGATGACGCCGAGCACTCGAGCTCGTCGAGATGGAAGTGCTGAGCTGCTCTCCAAGTACGAATTCCCCGGCGACGACACCCCCATCATCAAGGGCTCGACCCAGCTGGCGCTCAGAAGGCGACACCGGCGAGCTGGGCGAAGTGGCCATCATGAGCCTGGCCGACGCGCTGGACAGCTACATTCCCGCCCGAGCGCGCCATCGACGGCGCCTTCCTGATGCCGTCGAAGACGTGTTCTCCATCTCCGGGCGCGGCACCGTCGTGACCGGCCGCGTCGAGCGCGGCATCATCAAGGTCGGCGAAGAAATCGAAATCGTCGGCATCAAGGCCACGCAAAGACCACCGTCACCGGCGTCGAAATGTTCCGCAAGCTGCTCGACCAGGGCCAGGCCGGCGACAGCATCGGCATCCTGCTGCGCGGCACCAAGCGCGGGCGTCGAGCGCGGCCAGGTGCTGTGCAAGCCCGGCTCCATCAAGCCGCACACGCACTTCACCGGCGAGGTGTACGTGCTGTCCAAGGACGAAGGCGGCCGTCACACGCCCTTCTTCAACAACTACCGTCCCCAGTTCTACTTCCGCACCACGGACGTCACGGGCTCCATCGAGCTGCCCAAGGACAAGGAGATGGTGATGCCCGGTGACAACGTCTCGATCACCGTCAAGCTGATCGCCCCCATCGCCATGGAAGAAGGCCTGCGCTTTGCCATCCGCGAAGGCGGCCGTACGGTGGGCGCCGGCGTGGTGGCCAAGATCATCGAATAAGGCATCGGGCTTTTCGGGGTTCTTATAGGGGTATAGCTCAATTGGCAGAGCGTCGGTCTCCAAAACCGAAGGTTGTAGGTTCGATTCCTACTGCCCCTGCCACTCGCAAGTAGTGGCGCCCCCAAGCCCGCCCGCCACGGCGGGCTTGTGCGTCTGATGAATGGTGTTGGAGATCGCGCGATCTCCCGAGAATTTGAAAGCCGACAGCCAACATGGCAAGCACGCAGATCGAAACCGTAAGCACGGGAGTTGACAAGGCCAAGCTGGCGGCCGCCGGCTTGCTGGTCGTGGGTGGGGTGACGGCGTTTTACCTGTTGTCCAGCCGCGGTGCCTGGGTTCAGTGGGGCAGCCTGATCGTCGGATTGATTCTGGCGGTGGTGGCTTTCCTGAGTTCGGAGTCCGGCCGGCGCCTGATCGCCTTCGGCCGCGACTCCTGGCGCGAGATGCAGAAGGTCGTGTGGCCCACGCGCAA
The DNA here is from genome assembly GCA_041396485.1 of Burkholderiaceae bacterium. Taxonomy (GTDB): domain Bacteria; phylum Pseudomonadota; class Gammaproteobacteria; order Burkholderiales; family Burkholderiaceae_C; genus Ottowia. The sequence goes on from JAWKYM010000005.1 coordinate 226,280, forward strand.
GGAGACTTTGCAGACCACGGCCTTCGTGTTTGCCTTCACCGTGTTCCTGGCGCTGTTCATGTGGCTGACCGATCAGTTCCTGCAATGGTCGCTGTATGACCTGATTTTGGGGTGGAAGCAATGACGAGCGATGTGATGACGGACATGGCCGCGGGTGCGTCCACCAACCCCGATCTGCGCTGGTACGTGGTGCATGCCTACTCGGGCATGGAAAAGGCGGTCGAGCGCAACATCCGCGAGCGCGTCAACCGTGCGGGCATGCAGGCCAAGTTCGGTCGTATCCTGGTTCCGACCGAGGAAGTGGTCGAGATCAAGAACGGGGTCAAGCGCACCACCGAGCGCAAGTTTTTCCCCGGCTACGTCCTGGTCGAGATGATCATGGACGACGACACCTGGCACCTGGTCAAGCACACCAACAAGGTGACCGGCTTCGTGGGTGGCGCCAAGAACCGCCCGGCCCCCATCTCCGAAGACGATGTGATGAAGATCGTCAACCAGATGCAGGAGGGCACGGACAAGCCGCGCCACAAGGTGGAGTTCGAGGTGGGCGAGTACATCCGCGTCAAGGAAGGCCCGTTTGCCGACTTCAATGGCACGGTCGAGGAAGTCAACTACGACAAGAGCAAGCTGCGCGTGTCGGTCACCATTTTTGGTCGCGCCACGCCGGTCGAGCTCGAGTTCGCGCAGGTCGAAAAGGCCTGAATGCTATTGAATTCATAGCTGTCCGCGCTTGCCGACTCGGCGCGAACGGCACATTTGGTGAGTCGAAACCCCCGGGGAGCGCCGATGCGGCGCGTTTGAACCCGCAAGGAGCAAAGCATGGCGAAGAAAATCGTCGGCTTCATCAAGCTGCAAGTGCCAGCTGGTAAGGCCAATCCCTCTCCACCCATTGGTCCGGCGCTGGGCCAGCGCGGCCTGAACATCATGGAGTTCTGCAAGGCGTTCAACGCCCAGACCCAGGGTGTCGAGCCCGGCCTGCCGCTGCCGGTGGTGATCACCGCGTTTGCGGACAAGAGTTTCACCTTCATCATCAAGACGCCGCCCGCGGCTACCTTGATCAAGAAGGCCATCAAGCTGGACAAGGGCTCGGCCAAGCCGAACTCCGACAAGGTGGGCAAGATCACCCGTGCCCAGCTCGAGGAAATCGCCAAGACCAAGCAGAAGGACATGACGGCGGCCGACCTCGACGCGGCCGTGCGCACGATTGCAGGTTCGGCCCGTTCCATGGGCGTCACGGTGGAGGGCGTCTAAATGGCCAAGCTGACCAAGAAGCAAAAGACCCAGGTGGGCAAGGTCGACTCGACCAAGCTGTACGCCCTGACCGACGCCCTGGCGCTGGTCAAGGAGCACGCCACGGCCAAGTTCGACGAGTCCATCGACGTGGCGGTGCAGCTGGGCATCGACGCCAGAGAAGTCCGACCAAGGTGGTGCGTGGCGCGTGGTGTTGCCCAACGGCACAGGCAAGACCAAGCGCGTGGCCGTGTTCGCCCAGGGTGCCAAGGCCGAAGAGGCCAAGGCCGCTGGCGCCGACATCGTCGGCATGGACGACCTGGCCGCCCAGGTCAAGGCCGGCGACATGCCTTTTGACGTGGTGATCGCCGCGCCCGACGCCATGCGTGTGGTCGGTACGCTGGGTCAGATCCTGGGTCCGCGCGGCCTGATGCCCAACCCCAAGGTGGGCACGGTGACGCCCGACGTGGCCACCGCGGTGAAGAACGCCAAGGCCGGCCAGGTGCAGTTTCGGGTCGACAAGGCGGGCATCGTGCACGGCACGATCGGTCGCCGCTCGTTTGAGGCCGACCAGCTGCAGGGCAACCTGGCGGCGCTGATCGAGGCGCTGAACAAGGCGAAGCCGGCCACCAGCAAGGGTGTGTACCTGCGCAAGGTGGCGGTGTCCAGCACCATGGGCGTGGGCGTGCGGGTGGATACCCAGACCATCAACGCCTGATGACGAAATTCGGCGCGCGGACCGCTTGGCGGTGTGCGGGCCGATGTGGTGGGCTGCCGCGATCGTCGGGTTGCGGCAGGCCATCCAAGACCGCTGGCGGGTCGGCTTCGGCTGAACTTAATCGACTCTCATTTTGAGAGCGGCCAGCGCAGATGGCGAGCCTGCTGAGAAGGATTTTCCTGAACAGTCGGTCGCTTTGGAAGGTGCGTTGCCCAGGTGGGCGGTCAAACCGCCGGCTTGCAAGCAGCGCTTTTTAAGGAGTAGACCTTGAGTCTGAATCGCAGTGAGAAAGAAGCGGTCATCAAAGAAGTGACCGACCTCGCCGCAAAAGCTCAAACGCTGGTGATGGCGGAATACCGCGGCGTCACGGTCGCTGACATGACGAAACTGCGCTCCTCGGCGCGCAGCCAAGGCGTTGCCCTGAGCGTGTTGAAAAACACGCTGGCGCGCCGGGCTGTGGCCGGCAGCAGCTTCGAAGTGGCCAGCGAGCAGATGTCCGGCCCGCTGATCTATGGCTTCTCCGAGGACGCCGTGGCTGCCGCGAAGGTGGTGGCCGATTTCGCGAAGACCAACGACAAGCTGGTGATTCGTGCGGGCGTCTACGGTGGCAAGTCCCTGGATGCCAACGGCGTGAAGGAGCTGGCCAGCATTCCCAGCAAGGAAGTGCTGCTGGCCCAATTGTGTGGCTTGCTCATGTCGCCGATCTCCCGCACCGCCGTGGTGCTGGGTGCCCTGGCGGCCAAGAAGGGCGAAGGCGAGGCGGCGGCTGCCTGAAGGCGCCGCCAAACGATCTGTTTAACTGTATTGGGAAATCAAAATGGCATTTGACAAAGACGCATTTCTGACCGCGCTGGACGGCATGACGGTCATGGAACTCAACGACCTGGTGAAAGCCATCGAAGAGAAGTTCGGCGTGAGCGCTGCGGCCATGGCCGCCCCGGCCGCCGGTGGTGCCGGTGGCGCTGCCGCCGCCGCGGAAGAGAAGACCGAGTTCACGGTGCAACTGCTGGAAGCCGGCGCCAACAAGGTGTCGGTCATCAAGGCCGTGCGCGAGATCACCGGCCTGGGCCTGAAGGAAGCCAAGGACCTGGTTGACGGCGCTCCGAAGCCCGTCAAGGAAAGCCTGCCGAAGGCGGACGCCGAGGCGGCCAAGAAGAAGCTGGAAGAGGCCGGCGCCAAGGTCGAACTCAAGTAAATCGGTCTGGAGCTACTGCGCGACGCGATCCTGGCCCTGCGATGCTCGCCGTACCTCAGTACGGCTGCGCTTCTCGAACCAGCCTCGCGCCGCTCGCTACGCTCCATCCTCGATTTACAGGCTGGCTGTTGGGGCCAGCCTTTCGCGCTTTCAGAGCGCACCTGCAAGCGGCCGGCGGCTGCTTGCAAGTGTCTTCTGAACCCGACTGCAGAAGGCCACTTGGTCCGGGCCGCGTGCAACGCGCGGCTGTCCGCCATCGGCTGGTAGTGGCCAGCCACCAAGCTTTGGTCAGGCCGCATTGCGCCTGACGCTCAAGTCGCCTGATATCCAGGACCCATTGGTTCATCGCCCGGAGATTTCATGGCCTATACCTTCACCGAACGCAAGCGCATCCGCAAGAGCTTCGGCAGCCGCGACAGCGTGCTGCAAGTGCCGTACCTGCTGCAGATGCAGCGCGACGCCTACACCGCCTTTCTGCAAGCCGACTCCGCGCCCAAGAAGCGCACCCACGAGGGCCTGCAGGCTGCGTTCGAATCCGCCTTCCCCATCGTCTCGCACAACGGCTTTGTCGAGATGAAGTTCATCGAATACAACCTGGCCAAGCCGGCCTTCGACGTGCGCGAGTGCCAGACGCGCGGCTTGACCTTTGCTTCGGCCGTGCGCGCCCGCGTGCAACTCATCATCTATGACCGCGAGTCCTCCACTTCGCAGTCCAAGGTGGTCAAGGAAGTGAAGGAACAGGAAGTCTACATGGGCGAGGTGCCCCTGATGACCGACAAGGGCTCGTTCATCGTCAACGGCACCGAGCGCGTCATCGTCAGCCAGCTGCATCGCTCGCCGGGGGTGTTCTTCGAGCACGACAGGAAAGACCCACAGCTCGGGCAAGCTGCTGTTCTCGGCGCGCATCATCCCCTACCGCGGTTCGTGGCTGGACTTCGAGTTCGACCCCAAGGACATTCTGTTCTTCCGCGTCGACCGCCGCCGCAAGATGCCGGTCACCATCCTGCTGAAGGCCATTGGCCTGACGCCCGAAACAGATCCTGGCGAACTTCTTCGTCAACGACAACTTCCGCCTGATGGACAGCGGCGCGCAGATGGAGTTCGTCGCCCAGCGCCTGAAGGGCGAAGTCGCGCGCTTCGACATCACCGACAAGTCGGGCAAGGTGGTGGTGGCCAAGGACAAGCGCGTGACCGCGCGCCACACGCGGGATCTGGAGCAGTCGGGCACCACGCACATCAGCGTGCCCGAGGACTTCCTGCTGGGCCGCGTGGTGGCCAGGAACATCGTCGATGGCGACACCGGCGAGATCGTGGCCAAGGCCAACGATGAATTGACCGAGGCGCTGCTCAAGAAGCTGCGCGACGCCGGCGTGCAGGAGCTGCCCTGCATCTTCACCAACGAGCTCGACCAGGGCGCCTACATTTCGCAGACGCTGCGCGCCGACGAAACCGTCGACGAGTTTGCCGCGCGCGTGGCCATTTACCGCATGATGCGCCCCGGCGAGCCGCCGACCGAGGACGCCGTGCAGGCCCTGTTCCAGCGCCTGTTCCACAACCCCGACACCTACGACCTGTCGCGCGTGGAGCCGCATGAAGTTCAACGCCAAGGTCGGCCGCGACGAATCGACCGGCCCCATGGTGCTGTCCAACGACGACATCCTGGCCGTGGTCAAGATTCTGGTCGAGCTGCGCAACGGCCGCGGCGAGGTGGACGACATCGACCACCTGGGCAATCGCCGGGTGCGCTGCGTGGGTGAGCTGGCCGAGAGCCAGTACCGCATGGGCCTGGCGCGCATCGAGAAGGCCGTGAAGGAGCGCCTGGGCCAGGCCGAGCAAGAGCCCTGATGCCGCACGACCTGATCGCTCAAGCCGATCTCGCGGCCCTGAAGGAGTTCTTTGGCGCCTCGCAGCTGAGCCAGTTCATGGACCAGACCAACCCGCTGGCCGAGATCACGCACAAGCGCCGCGTCTCGGCCTGACTGAGCGGCCTGACGCGCGAGCGCGCCGGCTTCGAGGTGCGCGACGTGCACGTCACGCACTACGGCCGCGTGTGCCCGATCGAGACGCCGGAAGGCCCGAACATCGGCCTGATCAACTCGCTGGCGCTGTATGCGCGCCTGAACGAGTACGGCTTCATCGAGACGCCGTACCGCCGCGTCGTCGACGGCAAGGTCACCAATGAGATCGACTACCTGTCGGCCATCGAGGAAGGCAAGTACATCATTGCCCAGGCCAATGCCACGCTGGACAAGGAAGGCCGCCTGACGGGCGACCTGGTGTCGGCGCGCGAAAAGGGCGACTCGGTGCTGGTGGGCGCCGAGCGCATCCAGTACATGGACGTCTCGCCGGCGCAGATCGTGTCGGTGGCCGCCTCGCTGGTGCCCTTCCTGGAGCACGACGATGCCAACCGCGCGCTGATGGGCGCCAACATGTCGCGCCAGGCGGTGCCCGTGCTGCGGCCCGAGAAGCCCCTGGTCGGCACGGGCATCGAGCGCGTGGCTGCCGTCGATTCGGGCACCGTGGTGACGGCGCGCCGTGGTGGCGTGGTCGACTACGTCGATGCCACCCGCATCGTGATCCGCGTCAACGACGACGAGGCGGTGGCCGGTGAAGTGGGTGTGGACATCTACAACCTGATCAAGTATCAGCGCTCCAACCAGAACACCAGCATCCACCAGCGCCCCATCGTCAAGCGCGGCGACAAGCTGGCCAAGGGCGACGTGGTCGCCGACGGCGCCTCGACCGACCTGGGCGAGATCGCGATCGGCAGAACATGCTGATCGCCTTCATGCCCTGGAACGGCTACAACTTCGAGGACTCGATCCTGATCAGCGAGCGCGTGGTGGCCGAGGACCGCTACACCAGCATCCACATCGAGCTGGTGGTGATGGCGCGCGACACCAAGCTGGGTGCCGAAGAAGATCCGCCCGCGACATCCCAACCTGTCGGAACGCTAACCGCCTGGACGAGTCAGCATCATCTACGTGGGCGCCGAAGTCATGCCCGGCGACACGCTGGTCGGCAAGGTCACGCCCAAGGCGAGACCACGCTGACGCCCGAGGAGAAACTGCTGCGCGCCATCTTCGGCGAGAAGGCCAGCGACGTGAAGGACACCTCGCTGCGCGTGGATGACCAGGGTTCGCAGGGCACGGTGATCGACGATGCAGGTGTTCACCCGCGAGGGCATCCAGCGCGACAAGCGTGCGCAGCAGATCATCGACGACGAAGGCTCAAGCGCTACCGGCTGGACCTGAACGACCAGCTGCGCATCGTCGAGGCCGACGCCTTCGACCGCATCGAAGCTGCTGGTCGGCAAGCTGGCCAACGGCGGGCCGAACCGCATCGCCAAGGGCACCAAGATCGACAAGGCCTACCTGGCCTCGGTCGAGAAGTACCACTGGTTCGACATCCGTCCGGCCGACGATGGCGTGGCCGCCCAGGTCGAGAGCATCAAGGCCTCGATCGAGCAGCAGCGCCACAGCTTCGACCTGGCGTTCGAGGAAAAGCGCAAGAAGCTGACGCAAGGCGACGAGTTGCCCGCGGGCGTGCTGAAGATGGTCAAGGTCTACCTGGCCGTCAAACGCCGCCTGCAGCCCGGCGACAAGATGGCCGGCCGCCACGGCAACAAGGGCGTGGTATCCAAGATCGTGCCGATCGAGGACATGCCCTACATGGCCGACGGCACGCCCGCCGACATCGTGCTCAACCCGCTGGGCGTGCCCTCGCGCATGAACGTGGGACAGGTGCTGGAGGTGCACCTGGGCTGGGCCGGCAAGGGCATCGGCGCACGCATCAATGAAATGCTGCAGGCTGAAAACCGCGTCGCCAAGCTGCGCCAGTACCTCGAGCAGCTGTACAACAGCACCGGCCGCGCCGAGCAGCTCAAGAATCTGAGCGACGAGCAGCTGCTGGAGATGGCTGGCAACCTGACCGGCGGCGTGCCTTTCGCCACGCCGGTGTTCGACGGCGCCACCGAAGAGGACATCCACGCCATGCTCAAGCTGGCGTACCCGGAGGAGGTGGCCAAGCTCAAGGGCCTGACCGCCACGCGCACGCAGGCCTGGCTGCACGACGGCCGAACGGGCGACGCCTTCGAGCGCCCGACCACCGTGGGCTACATGCACTTCCTGAAGCTGCACCACCTGGTCGACGACAAGATGCACGCGCGCTCCACCGGCCCGTACTCGCTGGTCACGCAGCAGCCGCTGGGCGGCAAGGCGCAGTTCGGCGGCCAGCGCTTCGGCGAGATGGAAGTGTGGGCGCTGGAAGCCTACGGGGCCTCCTACACGCTGCAGGAAATGCTGACCGTCAAGTCCGACGACGTTCAGGGTCGTACCAAGGTGTACGAGAGCATCGTCAAGGGCGAGCACTCGATCGACGCCGGCATGCCCGAGTCCTTCAACGTGCTGGTCAAGGAAATTCGCTCCCTGGGCCTGGACATCGAGCTCGAGCGTTCTTAATCGACAAGGGCCTTGCGGGTCAGACCACGAATTTGCACAGCAAATTGTGCTCTGACCCCAACTGATCAAGAAGGAAAGAGTCAAATGAAATCGCTACTCGACCTGTTCAAGCAATTCACGCCGGATGAGCACTTCGACGCCATCCGCATCGGACTGGCCTCGCCCGAGAAGATCCGCTCGTGGTCTTTCGGCGAGGTGAAGAAGCCCGAGACCATCAACTACCGCACCTTCAAGCCCGAGCGCGACGGCCTGTTCTGCGCCAAGATCTTCGGTCCCATCAAGGACTACGAGTGCCTGTGCGGCAAGTACAAGCGCCTCAAGCACCGCGGCGTGATCTGCGAGAAGTGCGGCGTCGAGGTCACGCAGACCAAGGTGCGCCGCGAGCGCATGGGCCACATCGACCTGGCCGCGCCCTGCGCGCACATCTGGTTCCTGAAGAGCCTGCCGTCGCGCCTGGGCCTGGTGCTCGACATGACACTGCGATATCGAGCGCGTGCTGTACTTCGAGGCCTACGTGGTGACCGACCCCGGCATGACACCGCTGAAAAAGTTCAGCATCATGAGCGAGGACGACTACGACGCCAAGCGCAAGGAGTATGGCGACGAGTTCGTGGCGCACATGGGCGCCGAAGGCATCAAGGAGCTGCTGCAAGGCATCGATCTGGACATCGAGATCGAGCGCTTGCGCGGCGACCTCACGGGGTCGGAAGTCAAGGTCAAGAAGAACGCCAAGCGCCTGAAGGTGCTGGAGGCCTTCCGCAAGTCGGGCATCAAGCCCGAGTGGATGGTGCTGCAGGTGCTGCCCGTGCTGCCGCCCGACCTGCGCCCGCTGGTGCCGCTGGGCGGCGGCCGCTTTACCACCTCGGACCTGAACGACCTGTACCGCCGCGTCATCAACCGCAACAGCCGGCTGCGCCGCCTGCTCGAGCTCAAGGCCCCCGAGATCATTGCGCGCAACGAAAAGCGCATGCTGCAGGAGGCCGTCGACAGCCTGCTGGACAACGGCCGCCGCGGCAAGAGCGATGACCGGTGCCAACAAGCGCGCCCTCAAGTCCTGGCCGACATGATCAAGGGCAAGAGCGGGCGCTTCCGCCAGAACCTGCTGGGCAAGCGCGTGGACTACTCGGGCCGCTCGGTCATCACCGTGGGCCCTGCTCAAGCTGCACCGGTGGCCTGCCCAGGATTGATGGCCCTCGAATTGTTCAAGCCCTTCATCTTTGCGCGCCTGGAGGCCATGGGCATCGCCACCACCATCAAGGCGGCCAAGAAGGAAGTCGAATCCGGCACGCCGGTGGTGTGGGACATCCTGGAAGAGGTCATCACCGAGCACCCGGTGATGCTCAACCGCGCGCCCACGCTGCACCGCCTGGGCATCCAGGCCTTCGAGCCGATCCTGATCGAGGGCAAGGCGATTCAGCTGCACCCGCTGGTCTGCGCCGCCTTCAACGCCGACTTCGACGGTGACCAGATGGCCGTGCACGTGCCGCTGTCGGTGGAGGCGCAGATGGAAGCGCGCACGCTGATGCTGGCGTCCAACAACGTGCTGTTCCCGGCTTCGGGCGAACCCTCCATCGTGCCCTCGCAGGACGTGGTGCTGGGCCTGTACTACACCACGCGCGAGCGCATCAACGGCAAGGGCGAAGGCCTGGTGTTTTCCGACGTGGGCGAAGTGCAGCGCGCGCTGGACGGTGGCGTGGTCGAGCTGACCGCCAAGGTCGCCGTGCGCATGACCGAGTGGACCAAGGACAAGGCCAGCGGCGAGCTGGTGGCCTCCACCTCGCTGGTGGACACCACCGTCGGCCGCGCGCTGCTCTCCGAGATCCTGCCCAAGGGCCTGCCCTTCGCGCTGATGAACAAGGCGCTCAAGAAGAAGGAAATCTCGCGCCTGATCAATGCGAGCTTCCGCAAGTGCGGCTTGAAGGACACCGTGGTGTTTGCCGACAAGCTGCTGCAAAACGGCTTCCGCCTGGCCACGCGTGCCGGCATCTCGATCGCCATCGAGGACATGCTGGTGCCGGGCGAGAAGCCCGCCATCATCGAGCGCGCCGAGAAGGAAGTGAAGGAGATCGAGCAGCAGTACGTCTCGGGCCTGGTCACCGCCGGCGAGCGCTACAACAAGGTGGTGGACATCTGGGGCAAGGCCGGCGACGAGGTCTCCAAGGTCATGATGGCCCAACTGGCCAAGCAAAAGACGACCGACCGCCACGGCAAGGGAGTCGACCAGGAGTCTTTTCAGCTCGATCTACATGATGGCCGACTCAGACGCCCGCGGCGCGCGCGGCGCAGATCCGCCAGCTGGCGGGCATGCGCGGCCTGATGGCCAAGCCCGATGGCTCGATCATCGAAACGCCCATCTGGCCAACTTCCGCGAAGGCCTGAACGTGCTCCAGTACTTCATCTCCACGCACGGCGCGCGCAAGGGACTGGCCGACACGGCGCTGAAGACGGCCAACTCGGGCTACCTGACACGCCGCCTGGTCGACGTGACGCAGGATCTGGCGGTGACCGAGGTGGACTGCGGCACCAGCGACGGCTCGCTGATGCGCGCCGTGGTCGAGGGCGGCGAGGTGATCGAGTCGCTGCGCGAGCGCATCCTGGGCCGCACTGCGGCCGAGGATCTGGTCAGCCCCGAAACGCGCGAGGTCGTCATCAAGGCCGGCCAGATGCTGGACGAGGACGCCATCGACGAGCTGGAGGCCGCCGGCATCGACGAGGTGCGCGTGCGCACCGCGCTGACCTGCGCCACGCGCTTCGGCCTGTGTGCCAAGTGCTACGGACGCGACCTGGGCCGCGGCGGCCTGGTCAACGTCGGCGAGGCGGTGGGCGTGATTGCCGCGCAGTCGATCGGCGAGCCCGGCACGCAGCTGACCATGCGCACCTTCCACATCGGTGGTGCAGCGTCGCGCGCGGCCGTGGCCTCCAACGTGGAGGCCAAGTCCAGCGGCGCGATCGGCTTCAACGCCACCATGCGCTACGTCACCAACACGCGTGGCGAGCTGGTGGTGATCTCGCGCTCGGGCGAGATCACCATCCACGACGAGCACGGCCGCGAGCGCGAGCGCCACAAGGTGCCCTATGGCGCCACGCTGACCGTCAAGGCCGACCAGGCCATCAAGGCCGGCACCATCCTGGCCAACTGGGACCCGCTGACGCGCCCGGTGATCACCGAGTACGCCGGCCGCGTGAAGTTCGAGAACGTCGAGGAAGGCCTGACGGTGGCCAAGCAGGTGGACGAGGTCACCGGCCTGTCCACCCTGGTCGTGATCGACCCCAAGCGCCGCGGCTCGGCCAAGATCGTGCGTCCGCAGGTCAAGCTGGTGGACGCCACCGGCAACGAGGTCAAGATCCCGGGCACCGACCATGCCGTGACCATCGGCTTCCAGGTTGGCGCGCTGATCCAGGTGCAGGACGGCCAGGACGTCGGCCCCGGCGAGGTGCTGGCGCGCATTCCGGTCGAAGGCCAGAAGACGCGCGACATCACCGGCGGTCTGCCGCGCGTGGCCGAGCTGTTCGAGGCGCGCTCGCCCAAGGACAAGGGCGTGCTGGCCGAGCAGACCGGCACCATCTCGTTCGGCAAGGAGACCAAGGGCAAGATCCGCCTGCAGATCACCGACCCGGACGGCAAGATCTGGGAAGAGCTGATCCCCAAGGAGAAGAACCTGCTGGTGCACGAAGGCCAGGTGGTCAACAAGGGCGAAAGCATCGTGGACGGTCCGGCCGATCCGCAGGACATACTGCGCCTGCTGGGCATGGAGGAGCTCGCGCGCTACATCGTCGACGAGGTGCAGGACGTGTACCGCCTGCAGGGCGTGAAGATCAACGACAAGCACATCGAGGTCATCGTGCGCCAGATGCTGCGCCGCGTCGTGGTCGAGAACCCGGGCGAGTCCAGCTACATCGCCGGCGAGCAGGTCGAGCGCTCGGAGATCCTCAACACCAACGAGGCCTTGCAGGCCGACGGCAAGATTCCCGCCACCTACTCCAACATCCTGCTGGGTATCACCAAGGCCAGCCTGTCCACCGACAGCTTCATCAGCGCCGCATCCTTCCAGGAGACCACGCGCGTGCTGACCGAGGCGGCCATCATGGGCAAGCGCGACGAGCTGCGGGGTCTGAAGGAGAACGTCATCGTCGGTCGTCTGATTCCGGCCGGCACGGGCATGGCCTATCATCAGGCGCGCAAGGCCAAGGACCAGATGGACGAGGCCGAGCGTCGCGCCATTGCCGAGGCGGAAGCGGCCGAGCTGGCCGAAGCCACCGAGGCGGCCACGGCTTCGCCCGTCCCCGATGAAGGGGCTTCGGCGGCCTGATTGCTTCTGAAAATATAGCGCCCTGCGCACGCTCCATGGGCGTGCCAGGGCGTTTTTCATATGAAGCCAAGACCAAGGCCATGCCTGACCTGCTGGTGATCGCAATCGCCGCCCTCGCGCTGGTGCTGTTCTGGGCCGTGGGGGCCTACAACCGCCTGGTGCGCCTGCGGGCCGCCATCGGCACGGCCTTTGCCGCTTTGGATGCCCGGTACGCCGAGCGCCTGGCCTGGATCGGCGACATGCTGAAGCAGGGCCAGCAGCCGACCGTGGTTGACCCCGGTGCAGGCGCGCCCGAGCCCCCGCCCACGCTGCCATCGTGGGCGCGTTTGCGCGCTGCCAGCGAGCAGTGGGCCCTGGCCCTGGCGGCGGTGCGCGCGCAGCCGGGCGACGGGGATGCCGTGGGCCGGCTGGTGCTGGCGCACTCGGCGCTGCAAGCGGCGTGGACGGGCATTCCGGTCCAGGACTGGGCCAGCCGCGTGGCCATCGACGCCACGCCCGCGCTGGTGCAGTGGGAGCGCTTGCGTCATCAGGAGCAGCCGCTCGCGTTGGCGTTCAACGCCGCAGTCCACCGCTACAACGCCGCCGCCCGGCAGTTTCCGGCCGCGTTGATGGCGCGCCTGTGCGGTTTTCATGCGGCGCAGACGCTGCCCCTGCTCGAGGAGGAGGCGCCATGATCGAGCCGGTTGCCGACGGCACCGCCGGCCGGGCACCGCCGCTGTGGCGACAGTTGCAGGTGCTGGCGCGCCTGATCGAGGGCGTGTGCGCCGGCCAGTCGCTCACCCGCCTGCTGGAGGGGGTGCCGCTCACACTGCGCGCGGGCGCCCAGGCGCTCAGCTTCGAGGTGCTGCGCCATCTGGGAACGGCGCAGGCCCTGCGCGCCCGGCTGGCGCCGCGCCGGCCGGGGCCCCAGGCCGATGCCCTGCTGTGCAGCGCCATCGCCCTGCTGCTGCCGGGCTGCAGCCAGGCCTACCCCGCCTTCACCGTGGTTGATCAGGCGGTGGAGGCCGCCAAGCGTGAGCCCGCCTTGCGACGCCAGGCGGGTTTCATCAATGCCTGCCTGCGCCAGCTCCGGCGCGACGCCGACGGCCTGCTGACGGCGCTGGGCGACGACCCCGTGGCGCAGTGGAACCACCCCCGCTGGTGGATCCAGCGCTTGCGGGCCGACCACCCGGAGCACTGGGCAGCGCTGCTGGCGGCCAACCAGTCTCCCGCAGCGATGGATCTGCGGGTCAACCTGCGGCGCTGCACGGTGGCGGCCTATGCCCAGCAATTGGCGCAACGCGGCATCGAGGCCACCGCCCTGGGCGCTGCGGCCCTGCGGCTGGCCTCGCCGCGCCCGGTGCATGAGCTGCCCGGCTTTGCCGGCGGGCTGGTGTCGGTGCAATCGGCCACGGCGCAGCGCGCCGCCCCCCTGCTGCTGGACGGCCTGGATCGCACGCCCCTGCGCGTGCTGGATGCCTGCGCCGCGCCGGGCGGCAAGACGGCGCACCTGTTGGAGCTGGCGCCGCACGCTCAGGTCACGGCGCTGGAGCTGAGTGCCGAGCGCAGCCCGCGCATCGGCCAGAACCTGCAGCGCCTGGGCTTGCAAGCCCGGGTTCTCGCGGCCGATGCGGGCGCGCCGGCCCAGTGGTGGGACGGTGTGCCATTCGACGCGATCTTGCTCGATGCGCCCTGCAGCGCCTCGGGCATCGTGCGTCGTCACCCGGACGTGCGCTGGTTGCGGCGTGCCTCCGATATCGCGCAGCTGGCCGTCGAGCAGGACCGCCTGCTGCAGGCCCTGTGGCCCGTGCTGGCGCCGGGGGGCCGCCTGCTGTATTGCACCTGTTCGGTGTTTCGCCAGGAGGGGGCCGAGCGCATCGCAGCGTTTGTCGCACGCAACACCGACGCGCGCCAATTGGTCGCCCCTGGCCATTTGTTGCCGAGGCATCCGGGCGGCGGGGCCGAGCTTGGCGACAATGGCGGGCACGATGAAGACGGATTCTTCTATGCCCTGCTGCACAAGCCTGCCGCCTGAGGGTCGCACGCGTCGCCGCGCGCTGGCGGCCCTGCTGTGCGCCGGGTTGGACGGCCTGCCCAGCGCGGCGTGGGCGGCAGCGCCGGGCGTGCAGGCGCTGCGTGTCGAGCGCAGCGACGACGAGGTGCTGCTGTACGCCGAGCTCAGCTTCGAGCTGGCCACCTCGGTGCAGGATGCCTTGCTCAAGGGCATTCCGGTGCACTTCGTGGCCGAGGCCAAGGTCTTGCGCGAGCGCTGGTATTGGTTTGATCAGGAGCTGTCGGCCGCCGCGCGCTTCACGCGCGTGGCCTATCAGCCGCTCACGCGGCACTGGCGCCTCACCACCTCGGGTGAGCCCATCAACGACGCCGAGCTGGGCCTGGGCCTGTCGCAGCAGTACGAGTCCCTGGACGAGGTGATGGCTGCGGTGCGGCGCATCGCCGGCTGGAGGATCGCCAGTGCCGAGCAGCTGGCCGGCGGCGGCGCGCAGCTGCTGCAGTTTCAGTTTCGGCTGGACGCCAGCCAGCTGCCGCGCACCTTCCAGCTGGGGGGGCTGCGTCAGTCGGACTGGCAACTGTCGCTCGAGCGGCGCCAGCCTCTGGAGCTGGAGCGCACCCCATGACGGCGCCGCAGGGCGAGTTCGACCTGGACCTGCCGGGGAAGGGCAGCGTTACCCGCTGGACGCTGCGCCTGGCCGCCGTCACCATGCTGGTGGGCGGCTTGGTGCTGGTCTTCCTGCTGGTGCAGGCCACCAACAACCGCCTGCTCTATGAACGCTACTTTGCTCGCCTGCTGTGGGTCAACATCGCGGCGGCCGGGGTGCTGGCGCTGGTCATCCTGTGGGGCGTCTATCGCTTGCTGTCGCGGTTGCGGCGCGGCAAGTTCGGCAGCCGCCTGCTGATCAAGCTGGCGGCCATCTTTGGCCTGGTGGGCGTTCTGCCGGGCCTGCTGATCTATGGCGTGTCCTACCAGTTCGTGTCGCGCTCGATCGAGACCTGGTTCGACGTCAAGGTCGAGGGTGCACTCGAATCGGGCCTGACCCTGGCGCGCAGTTCGCTGGAGACCCAGGCACGCGAGTTTGGCAACCAGCTGCGCGGCGCCGCGGCCCAGCTGGCCGACACGCCCGACACCGCCGCCGCGCTGCCGCTGGAGCGGCTGCGCGCGCAGATCGGCGCCACCGACGCCAACCTGTGGAGCAGCTCGGGGCGCTTGATTGCCAGTGCCGGGCTGTCGCGCTTTGACCTGTCGCCTGCCAAGCCGTCGGCGCAGATGCTGCGCAACGTGCGTGCCCAGGGCGTGGCGACCCAGATCGAGGGCCTGGACGAGGCTGCCGGCCCCCGCACGGCAGGCATTGCCCTGCCCGAAGCGCGCATCCGCGCCCTGGCGGTGGTGGGCGGACGCTCGCTGGGCCTGACTGACGAGGCGCGCCTGGTCGAGGCGGTGCAGCCACTGCCCAGCGTGCTGGTTGACAACGCCCTGGCCGTGCAGGAGGCCAACCGCGAATACCAGGAGCGGGCGCTGGGCCGCCAGGGTTTGCGCCGGATGTACATCGGCACGTTGACGCTGGCCCTGTTCCTGGCCGTATTCGGCGCGGTGCTGCTGGCCGTGCTCTTGGGCCAGCAGCTGGCCACGCCCCTGCTGATGCTGGCCGACGGCGTGCGACAGGTGGCGGCGGGCGACTTGCGGCCCAAAGTCATCCTGCAAGGGCGCGACGAGCTGGTGGGCCTGACGCGCTCATTCGCCGACATGACACGCCAGTTGGCCGACGCCCGTGCGGCGGTGGACACCAGCATGCGCGAGGTGGAGACCGCGCGCGCCAACCTGCAGACCATCCTGGACAACCTGACGGCCGGTGTCATCGTGCTGGACGCGGCCGGCGTCGTCCAGTCGTCCAATCCGGGGGCCACGCGCATCCTGCGCGCACCCCTGGCGGCCGGTATCGGCCAGCCCCTGGCCGCGCTGCCCAAGCTGGACGCCTTCGGACGCGACGTGCAGACCCAGTTCGACCAGTTCGAGGCCGCACGCATCGAGCACGGGCCGGACCACTGGCAGCACGCCTTCGAGCTGCATGGCACCACCGAGGGGGCCAATGCCGAGGCGGTGTCGCTGGTGGCGCGCGGCGCGGCCTTGCCGGGCGGGCTGCGCCTGCTGGTGTTCGACGACATTTCCGAGATCGTTTCTGCGCAGCGCACCCAAGCCTGGGGCGAGGTCGCGCGGCGCCTGGCGCACGAGATCAAGAACCCGCTCACCCCCATCCAGTTGTCGGCCGAACGGCTGGAGCGGCGGCTGGCCGACAAGTTGCCCGAGACCGACCGCGCGCTGCTGCTCAAGTCGGTGCACACCATCGTCGATCAGGTTGACGCCATGAAGCGTCTGGTCAACGAGTTTCGCGACTACGCCCGCCTGCCCACGGCTCAGCTGAAGGCTCTGGACCTGAACGAGCTGGTGGCCGAAGTGCTGCATCTGTATGGCGCCCATCTGGACGGCAGCAGCCATGACGCCGTGGTGCCGGTGCGCTTTGTGCGTGACGGCGCCTGCCCGCCCATTCTGGGCGATGCGCAGCAGCTGCGCCAGGTCATCCACAACCTGGTGCAAAACGGCCTCGACGCCTCGCCCGCGCTCCCTGCCGGCCAGGCGCCGGCAACGGGTGCCGGCGTCATCATCCGCACCCAGTGGTCGACCAGCGCGCAGCGCGTGCGCCTGTCGGTCATCGACCACGGACACGGCTTTCCCGACGCCATCCTCAAGCGCGCCTTCGAGCCCTATGTGACCACCAAGGCCAAGGGCACCGGTCTGGGTCTGGCCGTGGTCAAGAAGATTGCCGAGGAGCACAACGCGCGCGTGGATGTGTCCAATCGCATCGTCGATGGGCACGTTGCCGGGGCGCAAGTATCATTGACATTCGAGCCGGCTCCCGGATCCCCGGGGACAATTCAATCGGCCGGTTGATCTCACAAAGAAGGAAACACGCTTCCCCATGGCCAACATTCTGGTGGTTGACGACGAACTGGGCATTCGGGATCTCCTGTCGGAGATCCTCAATGACGAGGGTCACACCGTCGAACTGGCCGAGAACGCCGCGCAGGCGAGGGCCGCGCGGCAAAGCGCCTGCCCCGATCTCGTGCTGCTCGACATCTGGATGCCCGACACCGACGGCGTCACCCTGCTCAAGGAGTGGCGCGGCGCGGGCCTGCTGACCATGCCGGTCATCATGATGAGCGGCCACGCCACCATCGAGACCGCGGTCGAGGCCACGCGCATCGGCGCCCACGCGTTCCTCGAAAAACCGATCACCCTGCAAAAGCTGCTCAAGGCCGTCGAGCAGGCGCTGGCGCGCGCACAGGCGGCGACTGCCAGCCCGGCCGCTCCCGCACGCGATGGCGAGCGGCCGCCCGGCGGGACGGGCGCCGCCGAGGTGGAACTCACCGTGGAAGCCGCAATGACAGGCGGCCAGTCGCTTCCCACCGCGCTCGACCTGAGCCCGCAGGCGCAACGCAGCTTCGAACTCGATCAGCCGCTGCGCGAAGCGCGCGATGCCTTCGAGAAGGCGTACTTCGAGTTTCACCTGGCCAAGGAGGGCGGCTCCATGACCCGCGTGGCCGAAAAAACCGGCCTGGAACGTACCCACCTGTATCGCAAGCTCAAGCAACTGGGGGTCGATCTGGCGCGCGGCCGCAAGAGCAGCCAAGTGGCCACGTGAGTGCGGAAAACTCCGCTATAATCACGCGCTTTACGGCCCGGTAGCTCAGTTGGTAGAGCAGAGGACTGAAAATCCTTGTGTCGGTGGTTCGATTCCGCCCCAGGCCACCAAACAAGCCCGCATGGGCATTGAAAACCCCGCTACTTGAATGAGAGCGGGGTTTTTTTCTTGAGCCCGTCAACCCAGGCCGCTTGCTACAATTGCGACGTCATTGGGGAGTAGCCGCTCTCGGCCCCACGAGAGGCTGACGTCAACACACTTGGCCCGCAGGTCATGGCGTCAGCGGTTTCCATGCTTGGCAAGACCTTTGACCACAACGCCTCCGATTCGGCCGGGGATGCGTGGTGGTCAACCGTCTGTCATCCGGCCCGGAAACGTCCATGGAAGCCCTCCTCGTATCGACTGGCGTCGTTGCCCTTGCTGAAATCGGCGACAAGACCCAGTTGCTGGCCTTCATCCTTGCCGCGCGCTTCAAGAAGCCGGTGCCGATCATCCTGGGCATCCTGGCGGCCACGCTGGTCAATCATGGCCTGGCGGGTGCCCTCGGCGCGTGGATCACCACCGCCGTCAGCCCGGGCATCCTGCGCTGGGTACTGGGGCTGTCGTTTCTCGGCATGGCCGCCTGGACTCTGATCCCCGACCGGATTGAAGACGAGGAAACGCCGGTTGCCAAGCGCTTTGGCGTGTTTGGCGCCACGCTGGTCACCTTCTTCCTGGCCGAGATGGGCGACAAGACGCAGATTGCCACTGTCGCCATGGCGGCGCACTATGCAACGCCGCTGCTGGTGGTCATTGGCACCACCCTGGGGATGCTGATTGCCGACGTGCCCGCGGTGTTCGTGGGCGACAAGCTGGCAGCCAGAATCCCGATGAGGCTGGTGCATTCGCTGGCCGCCGCCGTCTTTGGCGTGCTGGGAATCGCCACGTTGCTCGGTGCCGGAGCGGGCTTCGGGCTCTGACGCGTCGCGAGGCCGCCTGGACGGCGGACGGCCGCGACAGGCGTGCGTTGCGGCGAGTCAAGCGGCACTCTGCATCAACGCGCTCGTCAGGCGCTCGAGCGCACCGGTGATCTGCTTGTGCCGGTGCAGCACCAGGTAGCAGGGGCGCAGCATGCGAGGGAGCGTGGTGGCCAGGCGGACCAGGCGGCCAGACTTGGTCAGGTCGGCCACCACCCATTCGGACAGGCAGGCCAGGCCCAGGCCCTCCGCAGCGGCGTGCTTGATGGCCTCGGAGTTGCCCAGCTCGATGCTGCGGCGGTAGGCCCGCAGATGCGGCAGCAACTCGTGGTCGGTGGCGACGCGGGTTCCGGAGCCCGCCTCGCGCAGCAGCCAGACCTGCTGGCGCAGCACGCCGACGGGTACCGTGGGCGCGGCACTGGCCCGGGGCTGCAACTGGCGTGCCAGGCGGGGTGAAGCGACGATCAGCAGCTCGTCGCGCAGCCACGGGCTCGCCTTCAGCATCGGATCGTGGCAGGGGCCTTCGATCAAGCCCAGGTCGAGGCTGAAGTCGGCCACCGCACGGCAGATCTCGGCGGTGTTGCCGATCTTCACCTCGGCGTGCCATTCGGGCGGTTGCGCGGCGTACCAGGGGGCCCAATGCAGGCTGAGCCAGCGCGGCAGCACGTAGTTGCCGATGGTGGTGCTGGCGCCGAGGCGCAGGGCGTCCGGGCGGTCCTGATCGCCGCGGGCGGCGCGCTGCAGGCTGGCGGCACCATCCAGCAGCGACAGGGCACGCGGCAGCAGGGCGCGCCCGCCGCTGTTGAGCTGCAGGCGCTTGCCCACGCGGTCAAACAGCGGGGCGTCCAGCATGCGCTCCAGCTCCTTCAGTGCGGCGCTCGTGGCCGATTGCGACAGGCCGATGGCGACGCCCGCGGCGGCGGTGCTGCCGCCCTGGGCGATGGCCACGAAGACCTGCAGTTGCCGCAGGGTCAGGTGCAGGGGTGCCAAGGCTTCTCAAATTATTGATAAAACAGCTTGATGATACAAAAACAACTCGTTGGACGGATTGATTGACGAACCCTAGAGTGCCGCTTGTGCACGGTGGCGTGCGTGATTGCCATGGGGTTGTGAATGTCTGCGATGTCGAGAGCGGCCCAGCTGGATGGGTGGGCGGCCGGAGCTCGTTTGCTGCCGGGCCTGGCGCTCAGTGCGGGGCTGGGCTGGCTCGCGCTGCGCCTGGCGGAGTACCCGGGGGTGCAGGCCGCGGGCTTGAGTGGGCTCAGCCTGGCCATCGTGCTGGGCATGGGGGTGGGCAACCTGGGCTATGCGCGCGTGGCGGCGCAGGCCGATCCGGGCGTGGCGTTTTCCAAGCAGAACCTGCTGCGCCTGGGCATCGTGCTATATGGCCTGCGCCTGACGCTGCAGGACGTGGCGCAGGTCGGCGCCGCCGGTGTGCTGATCGACGCGGTGGTGGTGTGTGGCACCTTCACGCTGGCGGTGTGGCTGGGCACGCGCTGGCTCGGGCTGGAGCGCTCCACCGCCATGCTGATCGGTGCCGGCAGCTCGATCTGCGGCGCCGCCGCCGTGCTGGCGGCCGAGCCGGTCGTCAAGGGTCGCGCCGAGCAGGTGACGGTGGCGGTGGCCACCGTGGTGGTGTTCGGCACCGTGGCCACCTTTTTGTATCCGGTGCTCTATGCGCTCAACCAGCGCTGGGGCTTCATCGCCGGGGGTGAGCATGCGTTCGGCATCTACATCGGCTCGACGGTGCATGAGGTGGCACAGGTCGTGGCCGCTGGCAATGCCGTCGGCACTGCCGCGGCGGACACGGCCGTGATTGCCAAGATGGTGCGCGTGATGATGCTGGCGCCCTTCTTGCTGGCGCTGTCGGCCTGGCTGGCCCGGCATCCCGACCCGGCCGATCGGGCGATCGCAGCGGCCGATCGGCGCACACCGCGCGTGACGGTGCCCTGGTTTGCCGTCGGCTTTGTCGCGGTGGTGGGGTTCAACTCGCTGCAGTGGCTGCCCCAGCCCGTGACGGCCGCAGCGACTGCGCTCGACAACCACCTGCTGGCCATGGCGATGGCCGCGCTGGGCCTGACCACCCACGTCAGCGCCATCCGCAAAGCCGGGCTGCGGCCGCTGCTGCTGGCCCTGCTGCTGTTCGGCTGGCTGGTGGCGGGCGGGGCGCTGCTCAATCGGGCGGTACAGGGCTGGCTGGGCTGAACGGGGCTAAGGCAACGCTGAACAAGTCCCCTGCGCGCCGCGCATCCCCGCTTTGGGCGGTCTGCGGCGTTGCAAATCCTCGCGATAGCTACGGCTATCGCTGTGGTTTGCGCCTTGCAGCCCATCCCAAATCAGGGCGCGCACCATCGCAGAGACTTCTTCAGCGTTGCCCTATCGGCCGCGCGCATCCAGCAAGTCGCGCGCGATGATCTCCTTCATGATTTCGGATGTACCACCATAGATGCGTTCGATGCGCGCGTCGGTGTACGCGCGCGCGATCGGGTACTCGTGCATGTAGCCGTAGCCACCGAACAGCTGCAGGCACTCGTCGGTCACGCGACCCAGCAGTTCGCTATGCCACAACTTGCCGGCGGCGGCGGCCACGGCGTCCAGCTGGCCGGCCAGATGTTGCGCCAGCAGCTGGTCGCAATAGGCGCGGCCAGCGGCCACATCGGCCGCCAGCGCGCCCAGCTTGAAGCGGGTGTTCTGAAAATCGGCCAGGCGCTGCTTGAAGGCCTGGCGCTCCTGCACGTATTGAACGGTCCAGGCCAACGCCGCTTCGGCGCGCGCCTGGCACTGCACGCTGATCAAGAGGCGCTCTTGCGGCAGCTTCTGCATCAGGTACTTGAAGCCCTGGCCTTCCTCTCCCAGCAAGTGGTCCACGGGTACGCGCACCTGGTCGAAGAACAGCTCGGCCGTGTCCTGCGCGTGCTGGCCGATCTTGCGCAGGTTGCGCCCGCGCGTGAAGCCGACCATGCCCTCGGTCACCACCAGCAGCGACACGCCGTGCGCGCCCTGGGTGGCGTCGGTCTTGCAGGCCACCACGATCACGTCGGCGTTGTGGCCGTTGGTGATGAAGGTTTTCTGGCCGTTCAGCACGTAGTGATCCCTCGCGGCGCGCCTGCGTGCGCATGCCCGCCAGGTCGCTGCCGGCGCCGGGCTCGGTCATGGCGATGGCGCTGATCTTCTCGCCACGCACCATGGCGGGCAGCAGGGCACGCTGCAGGGCCGGGCTGGCATGCGCGGCCAGGTAGGGCATGACGATGATCGAGTGCAGCGCAAAGCCCGGCCCGGTCGCGCCGATGCGGCCCAGCTCCTCGGCCACGATCACGTCGAACAGCAGGTCGCCCCCGTGGCCACCCTGCGCCTCGGGCAGCCAGCAACCCAGCAGTCCCAGCTCGCCGGCGCGCCGCCACACGCTGCGTGGCACGCCGTGGGCTTCTTCCCAGGCGCCGTGGTGCGGGGCGATCCCGTGCTCGCAAAAGCGGTGCACCTGCTCGCGAAAGGCGTCGTGCTCGGGGCTGAAAAGGGAGCGTGGCGAGGACTTCATGCCTGACACTGTAGCCAAGGCGGGGGGCTTGCCTGGGATGTCTTGGACGGGAACCTAGGGAAAGTCCCGAGGGGCATTCATGCTATTTTGGTTGATGACCTTGCAAAACAATCCAGCACCGTTGCCCATCGACCCCACCGATTCCTACGCATTCCTCATGCGCGTGGAAGTGCAGTACTGCAGGCCCAGGTGGGGTATGCAGTGCCCCAAAGCGCTGGGCGCGCATGCTGGGCACCGGCGACGCGCGGGTGCGGGTGTGCGGCAGCTGCGGCTGCGAGGTGACGCTGTGCCGATCGCTCGAGGAGTCCTGCGATTTGATCCGCCGCAGCCCCATGGCCAGGATGGCGTGTGCGCCGGAGCACTTCGTGGAGGAAATAGCCATTTCCTATGTGCCGGAATGGATGCGACAGCGGCTCGGGCAGAAATTGCCCAGTCATACCCGCGAGCGCAAATCGTCGCGGTGAGCGCCGCAGGTCGGAGTTTGAGCGAGAATTCGCCCCTGACGTTTTTGGATGTCGACATGAACTGAACACCCCGATGGCATGAGCTGGAAGCGTTGCGCGGGGACAGGTGCGCCTGTTTGCACCGCCCGCGCCGCGCTGGTTTTCACCATGCCAAGGAGTGTTCATGTCGACGTTTCAGTTTCTCGAATCTCAATCCCCCGACCCCGTCGAGCGGGCGCTGGCCCGGCGCGTCACGGACGTGCTGGCCAACCCGCGCCTGACGCGCGCCGAGCGTGAGGCGGAAGTCAGGCAGGCGCAGCGCGAGTTGCTGGCCCACCGCCAGCAGCAGGCGCAGCGCCAAGCCCTGCTGGCCTGGGTACAGGCTCTTCCGGCGGCCAAAAAGCGGGATGCGGTCAGCGTGCAGGTGTGCGCCGGACGCGTGCAATTGGGGCTGCGCGGCGTGCGCCAGGGCTTTGCCTGGCAGGACGCGGGCGCGGCCCCGCCGGAGTTGGGTGAAGCGGTGGCGGCTGTGCCACTGGCGCCCACTGGCAAGCTGGCGCAGGTGGGGCGCAAGGCCGTCATCGACCCCATAGCCGCCCGCCGCCGCGAGTTGCGTCGCACGCCCGACAAGCCGGCATGAGCGCGCCGGGCCGCTCCCAAGCGCGAATCCCGTAGCGCGCCAGCGCGCAGGGTCGTCCAATGAGCGCGCAGGGCCGCTCCCAAGCGCGAATCCCGTAGCGCGCCAGCGCGCAGGGTCGTCCAGCGGTCCGGCGGGCGCGCTGCCAATCAGGAGCGGCGATACATGCTGCTGGTGGTGCGGCCCAGCCCGGCGGCGTGCAGTCGGGCCAGGGCGCCGCCCGCATGTGCATGCGTGATGGCCAGGCCCAGCGCGTCGGCGGCGTCGGGGCCCGGCACCTGGGGCAGATTCAGCAGCCGCTGCACCATGGCCTGCACCTGGGCCTTGGCGGCCTTGCCGTGGCCGGCCACGGCTTTTTTCATCTGCAGCGCGGTGTATTCGGCCACCGGCAGTTCGCAGTGCACCAGCGCCGTCACGCAGGCGCCACGGGCCTGGCCCAGCAGCAGGGTAGCTTGCGGGTTGACGTTGACGAACACGATTTCAACCGCAGCCACGTGCGGCTGGTAGCGCGCGTGCACCTCGCGGATGCCGTCGAACAGCAGCTTCAGGCGCGCCGGCAGGTCGCCCTGGGCGGCGTCGTGCGTGCGGATGACGCCGCTGGCGACGTAGGCCAGGCGCGGACCGTCGGCGTCCAGCACGCCGAAGCCGGTGGTGCGCAGGCCGGGGTCGATGCCGAGGATTCTCATGTCGTGCGTCTCATGGCAGTTCGGCGGCCTTCATGCGCCCCATGATGATGCTGGCGCGCTGGTTCAGGTAGCCCGAGCGTGGGCGCTGCTCGAAATAGCGTGGGCGCGGCAGCATGACGGCCAGGCGCGCGGCTTCCCAGGCCGTCAGCTGGGCCGCGCTTTTTTTGAAGTAGTGGCGCGCGGCGGCCTCGGCGCCGAACACGCCGGTGCCCCACTCGACGTGGTTCAGGTACAGCTCCAGGATGCGGCGCTTGGACAGCAGGCGCTCCAGTGCAAAGGTCAGCACCAGCTCCTGCCCCTTGCGCAGCAGGGTGCGCTCGCCCGACAGCAGCAGGTTCTTGGCCAGTTGCTGGGTAATGGTGGAGCCGCCGCGAATCTTGATGGGACGTGTAGGCAGGTTTTGCTCGGCGCGGCGGCTGGCGGCGGCCTCGGCCTTGGCGTTGCGCTCCCAGGCGCGCTCCATGGCCTCCCAGTCCACGCCTTCGTGGTTGGCAAAGCTGTCGTCCTCGGAGGCGATCACGGCGCGTTTCAGGGTGTCGGCGATCTCGTCGTAGTCGCGCCACTGCTGGCTCCAGCGCAAATCGCCCTGGCGGGCCAGGCGCCAGATTTCGGAGCGTTCGAAGGTGGTGGACTGAGGGTCGATCACGGCCATCAGCGCGATGCGGCCGATGAAGAACAACTGCAGCAGCGCCGCGGCCAGGACCGCCAGCAGCAGCCATCGACCCAGCACCCGCATCAACGGCTCCCGCGTGCCGCGGCGCTCAGTTCGTCGGCCTGCAGCGTGGTCTCCAGCGTCTGCTCGTGCGTGAAGCGAAAGCGCGCGGTGACGTCGAACTGGTCCGTGTCCTTGCGCATGGCGGGCGTGAACGGGCCGAAGGGCGCCGCCTTTTGGGCGATGGCCTCGGCCAGGCGGTCAAGCATGCGGTTGCCCGAGCCGCGCACCACGCGCGCGTCGAGGATGCGGCCGTCGTGGTTGATCAGCAAGGCCATCAACAGCTCGCCATACAGCTTGCGCCCGGCCGTGTGCGGAAAGTTGGCCGTGCCCACCTGCTCGATCCGGCGGCGCATGTCATCGTAGTAGGCCGCGTAGGTGGCGCCCAGCGTGGCGGGGCTGAGGTAGCGCTTGCGTGGGCGGGAGTTTTCCTCGTCAACGCGTTTTTCAATGGCGGCCAGCAGCTTTTGCAGTTGCTCGCGGCGCTCCTGCTCGGCGCGCGCCTGCGGGTCGTCGCGGGCGGCTTCGGGCGCGGGCTGGGGCAGGGCCGCCAGCTGCTCGCGCACCTGGGCCAGCAGCAGGTATTGCTGGCGCATCATGTGGTCGATCTGGCGGCGGTTTTCGTCGATGGCGTCGTTGCCCTCGGCCTCGCGCGGGCTGGGCGGCAGCGGGGTGCTGACGATGCGCGCGTCCTTGGCCTCGCCGCCGCCGGCCAGGCTGTGCTGGGCGATGGCCTGGGCCTTGACCGGCTTTTCATCGGACTTGGCGTTGACCAGGATGACGTCGAGCGTGTTGTCCTGGAACACCCGGGCCAAGCCCTCGGGGTTGACGAAGCGCACCGTCAGCAGCACCGCGTGCAGCAGTACCGACACCGCCAGCGCCCACTGCAGCGTGCTGAGCGTGCGCCACGAGGGCAGCGCGCGCACGGCCATCATCCGGCCGGGCCCTCGCGGGCGTCGCCGGGCTCGGCCTCGCTCACGTCCACCGCGATGTTCAGGGGGCCGGCGGCGGCGTCCTCGTCCTCGTCGGCGCCGTCCGGGGCGGCTGCCAGCGCCTGCTCGCCCAGCACCTCGATGACGCTGCCGTGCACGTCCAGCGCAATGGGGTCGACGGCGCCCAGCCTGACGCGCACGCGGGCGCCGCGCACCAGGGTTTGCGAACCCATGACCGTGAAGACCAGGGGCAGGCTGTCGGCGCGCGCCAGCCAGGCGCCGCCGGCCTGCTCGCGCAGCAGGCTGGCGTCCAGCTCGGTGATGCCGTGCTGCTGCAGGTATTGCAGCGTCCAGAAGCGTTCCATGCTGGCCTGGTGGCCGTTGTAGGCGCTGTAGGCACCGTCGAAGGCGCTGATGATGGCAAACAGCTGCGCGTCCTTGGGCTTGAAGGGCGCGGCCAGCGCGGCGGCCGTGCCGTGGCGCGCGGCGGCGATGATCTGCCACTGGTTGAGCAGATCGACGTATCGGCGCAGCGGCGAGGTGCTCCAGCAGTAGCTGGGCACGCCGATGCCCGCGTGCGGCAGCGCCTTGGCGCCCATGCGCACCTTGATGCCCGGCAGCAGGCTGGCCTGGCTGCGGTAGATGGCGGGCACGCCCAGGGACTTGAGCCATTCGCCCCAGGTGCTGTTGGCCAGGATCATCAGCTCGGCCACCATCAGATCCAGCGGCGCGCCGCGCTGGCGCGTGCTGATCTGTACCTGCTCGTCGCCGGTCGGAATCTCGCCGTCGTTGCCGAGCTTGTTGGCCCCCACGCTGGCCACCTCGTGGCTGGCGCTGCCCCCCGAGGGGGCTTGCGCGTCTTGGGACGGCCCGGCGACGCGCACCAGCTTGAAGCTGTAGTCCGGCCGGTTGAAGGTCTCGGGCTTGCCGCGCACCTGCTCGCGCCGGGCTTTCAGATGCTGCGCAAATTTATACAAAAATGATAGCTGCTCGCGCTTGATGGGCAAGCGCTGGAGCCCGATTTCGCTTGAAACATCGGGTTGCGCCAGCCACTCGGGCGTGATCACATCGTCGAGCTGGTCGTGCCGCAGGTTGGCGGCAATCGGCACGCGCTCGATGCGCGTCTCGCTGGCCTGGATGGCCAGCGTGGCCTCATCCAGCGTGACGTACAGCGACACCGCCGGCACTGCCTGCCCTTCGGCCAGGGTGCAGGCCTGCACCACGGCGTCGGGCAGCATGGTGATCTTGTAGCCCGGCATGTAGACGGTGGACAGGCGCTCGCGCGCCAGCGTGTCCAGCGCGTCACCGGGTGCGATGGCCAGGGCCGGCGCCGCGATGTGGATGCCCAGCACCACGGTGCCGCTGCCCAGGCCTTGCAGCGACAGCGCGTCGTCGATCTCGGTGGTTTGCGAGTCGTCGATGGAGAAGGCCTGCACCGGCGCCAGCGGCAAATCCTGTGGCAGGACCAGGGGCGGCAGTGCGGGAAAGGCGGTGCCCCTGGGAAAGTTCTCGAACAAGAAGCGTTGCCAGTGGAACTGGTAGGCCGAGGTGATGGCGCCGGCCTTTTGCAGCAGCGTCAGCGGTGCCAGGTGCGTGGCGCGTGCGGCCTCGACCACGGCCTTGTACTCGGGCGCGTTCTTGTCGGGTTTGAACAGGATCTTGTAGAGCTGCTCACCGATCGGCGCGGGGCAGCGGCCGGCGGCCAACTCGCCGGCCCAGCCGGCGATCTGCGCGGCCAGCTGCTTTTTTTTCTCGATCGCGGCCAGCGCCTGCGCCACGATGTCGGCCGGCGCCTTCTTGAAGCGGCCCTTGCCGGCGCGGCGAAAGTAGTGCGGCGCCTGCTGCAGCGCCATCAGCGCCGCCGCCTGCTGCACCGTGCCGGGCGCGGCGCCAAAGTAGTCGGCGGCCAGCTCGGCAAAGCCGAACTCGCCCTCGGGGGCAAATTCCCAGGCCAGCGCCGGGTCCACGTCGGCGGCCTGTGCCTCGGCCTGGGCCAGCAGTTCGGCCGGGGCGGGCTTGTCAAAGCGCAGCAGCTGGTTGGCGGCCTTGACCTTGACGCGCTTGCCCGAGTCGAGTTCGACCTGGGCGGAGGCTTCGGCCTCGGAAAGGATGCGGCCGGCCAGGAACTTGCCGGCTTCGTCGAACAAAAGATGCATAGAGGAGGGCGATTGTCCCATCCTCGAGGCATCGGGTCAGCGCGCCGGGGCGGGTCGGCCGATCATGCGCGGCAACACATCGTGCTGCGCGTGGCCCCGATGCCACAGTGCCATGGCAACGTGGCCGCACACCAGGGCCAGCAGCGTCCAGCCCAGCTCGCCATGCCAGTTGTTGCCCAGCTCGACCAGCCCGTCGATCTTCTGGCTGGCATCAAAGCCCGGAAATAGCGGCAGGCCCAGCGGTGAGAAGGCCCGCCCCGAGCCGTACTGGCGCAGCAGCCCGATCAGCGGGATGGCCACCATCAGCGTGTGCAGCGCCAGATGGCCGGCGTGCGCCAGGCGGTTGATGGCCGGCGGGCGCCGGCGTGCATTGGCCAGCGCCCAGGCGCCGCGCAGCAGCACCAGCACCATCAGAGCGCTGCCCAGGTGCTTGTGGGTAGGCCACAGCAAGGCGTCCAGCGCCGATTTTTCGGCCAGCAGATGGGTCAGGGCGGAACTGAACATCCAGCCAAAGCACAGGGCGATGCCCCAGTGCAGGGCGCGGCTGATGCTGCCGTAGCGATCATGAGAATCAGGGTTTATCACTATTGTTTCAATCATTGATTTGTGATCGCGCAATTGTCTCGCGCTGCCATGGCGGTTTGGCGTCGCGACTGTGAAGCCGAGGTAAAGCCGCTGGTGACCGATCACGCCAGGTCCAGAAAGTTCAGCACCTCGTCGATCTGCTGTTCAAAGCCCGTCAGCGCGTGGTCGCCGCCTTCCAGCAGGCGGATGGGGCCGCCGGCGTAGCGTGCGCGCATCTCGCGCCAGTCCAGCACTTCGTCGCCCTTGGCGATGACGGCCAGGTAGCGGCCGGGCTCGCGCAGCGGCCCGGCGTGCAGCGCGCGCAACTCGTCGATGTACTCGGCGCGAAAGAAGAAGTGCTCCGCCGGGTCGTGCCAGGCTGTTTGATCGCCGATGTGGGCGGCCAGGTCGCGCGCCGGGTTGATGGCGGGGTTGAGCACCACGGCGCGGCAGCCGCGCCGCTCGGCCAGCCAGGTGGCGTAGTAGCCGCCCAGCGAGGAGCCGACGACGGCCATGCGCTCGGCGGGCCAGTCGGCCGTGCCGTCATCGATCAGCTTTGCTGCGGCGCGCGGCGAGGGCGGCAGCTGCGGGCACCACCAACGCACGCCGGCGTGCCCGGCCCGCACGCGCGTTTCCATCTGCCGCGCCTTGTTCGATTGCGGCGAGGAGCGAAAGCCGTGCAGGTACAGCAGGTGGGTGGTGCTCATCACCCCATCCTACGGGATGCCCGCGCGGGATAATTCGCGCCATGGCTGTTGTTTTTGACCGACCCTCGCTGTGGCAGCGCGTGTTGCCCCATTTGCGCGGGTTCGACTGGCTGCTGCTGCTGGCCATGCTGGTGCTGGCCGGCCTGGGCCTGCTGGCGATGTATTCATCGGGCTACGACCACGGCACGCGCTTTGCCGACCACGGGCGCAACATGCTGATTGCCGCCGGCATCATGTTCGTCGTCGCGCAGGTGCCGCCGCAGCGGCTGATGCAGCTGGCGGTGCCGGTGTACGTGCTGGGCGTGGCGCTGCTGGTGGCCGTCGCCCTGTTTGGCATCAGCAAGAAGGGGGCGCAGCGCTGGATCAACCTGGGCGTGGTGATCCAGCCCAGCGAGCTGCTCAAGATCGCCACGCCGCTGATGCTGGCCTGGTGGTTTCACCGCCGCGAGGGGCAGACCCGCGCGCTGGACTTCGGTGTGGCCTTTGCGCTGCTGGCGCTGCCGGTGGCGCTGATCGTCAAGCAGCCCGACTTGGGCACCGCCATGCTGGTGCTGGCCGCCGGCCTGGCCGTGATCTTCTTTGCCGGCCTGCCCTGGAAGCTGGTGCTGCCGCCGGCGCTGATCGCCGCCGTCGGCGTGGCGCTGATCCTGGCCTTCGAGCCGCAGCTGTGCGCCGACGGCATGGACTGGGTGGTGCTGCACGAATACCAGCGCCAGCGCGTGTGCACCCTGCTGGATCCCACGCGCGACCCGCTGGGCAAGGGGTTTCACATCCTGCAGGGCATGATCGCCATCGGCTCGGGCGGGCTGTGGGGCAAGGGCTTCATGCAGGGCACGCAGACGCACCTGGAGTTCATTCCCGAGCGCACGACGGACTTCATCTTTGCCGCCTTCTCCGAGGAGTTCGGCCTGGTCGGCAACCTGGCCATCATCGCCGGCTTCATCTTCCTGGTGCTGCGCAGCCTGATGATCGCCGCTGACGGCCCGACGCTGTTCGCGCGGCTGCTGGCGGCCAGCCTGGCCACCATCTTCTTCACCTATGCCTTCGTCAACATGGGCATGGTCAGCGGCATCCTGCCGGTGGTGGGCGTGCCGCTGCCCTTCATCAGCTACGGCGGCACCGCCATGGTGACCCTGGGGCTGGCGCTGGGCATGCTGATGTCGATCGCCAAGGCCAAGCGCTTCATGCAGGGTTGAGCGCAAGCGGGGATGCGGATCGTGCCCGACTGCCGGGCGTGTGCGCGATGGTCGGGGCCGGTGAGGCGCTGCCTGGGCCTTGCGGGTGAAGGCTGCAACAATGCCGGTGCGTGGCGTCGCGGGGACGCGCGTGGCTTCAACCAGGAGAAACCATGGCCGGAAAATTCGAACTCAGGAAATCCAAGAACGGCAAGTTCTACTTCAACCTTCTGGCCAGCAACGGCCAGGTGATTCTTGGCAGCGAGATGTACGAGTCCAAGGCCAGCGCTGCAAATGGCATTGAATCGGTCAGGAAAAATGGTGGCGATGAGGCGCGCTATGAGCGCCTGACCGGCAAGGACGGCTCCCCCTATTTCACGCTCAAGGCAGCCAATGGGCAGGTCATTGGGCAAAGCCAGATGTATTCCAGCGCCACCACGCGCGATGCCGGAATCGCATCGTGCATCGGCAACGCGCCGGGCGCCAGCGTGGACGACCAGAGCGCCGCCTGATGCCGGAGCCCGGGCGCGTTCAGAGCCAACGCGCGATCAGGCTGGCCAGCAGACTCAGCAGCACCGTGCTGGCCAGCGGGATGAACCATTCGCGCCCGAACAGCCGAAAGTGAAAGTCGCCGGGCAGTCGCCCCAGGCCGAACTTGCGCAGCAGCGGGGTCAGCCCGTTGATGAGCACCAGGGCCAGGAAGACGACGATCAGCCAGCGCACCATGGCGACGCCCTACAGGCGATGCGTGCGGTCACCCGCCGCAAAGCCGCGCGCGGCCCAGCCCTCGCCCACGGCCAGGCCGATGACCTTGAACAGCTCGCCCATCTCGTGCTCGGCGAGCAGCTTCATGGCCGGCGCGCGCTCGATGATCGGCCGCGTGGCCATGCGTTCGGCCAGGCCGCAGTTGAGCAGAAAGCGCCCCTGGCTGGTGTAGCCCAGCACCGCCAGGCCCGCGTCCTGCGCAGCCAGGGCGATGCCGGAGAAGTTGACGTGGGCGGTGATGTCCTTTTCGCCCACGTCCGCCAGCGGGTCGTCGTCCATGCGGTGCGCGCGGTGGCAGGCCAGTGTGCCCATGTGGCGCTGCGGGTGGTAGTACTCGGCCTCCGGAAAGCCGTAGTCGATGAAGAACGCCGCGCCGCGGCCGCCGCGCTGCAGGCGCTCGGCCACGGTGCGGATGAAGGCCTCGGCCTGCGGATGGATTTCGGTCACGACGTCGTGCGTGCCCTCGATCTCGATCGGCGGGCGCAGTGCACTCGGCCGGTCGCTCCAGGCGAATGCTTCCAAATCAATAGCTGACTGCGCTTGACCAGCGGGCACTGCCGGCCCATTTGGCTTGCAAACCACTCCCCGCTCGTGCCACGCGCCGTCCAGCCGCGCCAGCACCTGCACCGGCATGGCGTCCAGCACCTCGTTGCCCAGCACCACCCCGCTCATGGCGTCGGGCAGGGCGCTGGCCCAGTGCACCACGTCGCCGTGCGCGGCCAGGCGCTGCTGCTGGCGCGCGCGCAGGGCGCCCGACACATCGACGATGGTGTAGCGGCGCAGCGGCTGGCCCAGGCGCGCCAGCTCGCCCAGGAGATGCTCGGCCAGCGCCCCGGAGCCGGCGCCAAATTCCCACACCTCCCCGGTGCCGGTGTGCTGCAGGGCTTCGGCCACCTGCACCGCCAGGGTCTGGCCGAACAGGGGTGAAAGTTCGGGCGCGGTGACGAAGTCGCTGCCGCTGTGCGGCAGCAGGCCGAACTTGCACGAGCCATGGGCGTAGTAGCCCAGCCCCGGCGTGTACAGCGCCAGCTGCATGAAGCGGTCGAACGGCAGCCAGCCGCCGGCGGCCTGGATGGCGCGGGCGATGTGCGCCGCCAGTGCGGCGGACGGGACGGGCGAGGCGGGGGTGGAGGACACGGGCGAATTGTCCGCCATGCGCGCGGCCGCGGGCGGCGCCGATTTGCCACAATGCGGCTCATGTCCCCTGCGGCTTCCTCCTCCAACGCACGCACCGTGCTGGTCACCGGTGCGGCGCGCCGGCTCGGGCGCGAGATCTGCCTGGCCTTTGCGCGCGCCGGCTGGGACGTGGTGGCGCACCATCGCCATTCGGAGGATGAGGCGCATGCCCTGCAGGCCGACATCGAGCGCATCGGCCGCCACTGCCATCTGTTGCAGGCCGATCTGCGCGCGCCCGATGCGGGCGCCAAGGTGCTGCACCTGGGCCGCACGCTGGCGGGTGCGCTGCCGCACTGCATTGTCAACAATGCTTCTGTTTTTGAAGCGGACGACGCCCTGTCGGCAAGCGCCGACGGCCTGCTGGACCATTTTTCCACCAACACCATCGCGCCCCTGCTGCTGGCCAACGGGCTGGCGCGGGCGCTGGCCGAGGGTGGCCGGCCGACGGCGGGCCAGCACAGCGTGGTGCACGTGCTGGACCAGAAGGTGCACAACCTGAACCCCGACTATTTCTCCTACACCGTCAGCAAGCTGGCGCTGGCCCAGAGCGTGGCGCTGCAGGCGCAGGCGCTGGCGCCCTGGGTGCGCGTGTGCGGCCTGTCGCCCGGCCTGATGTATCTGAGCGGGCCGCAGACGCCGGACAACTTCGAGCGCGCCAGCCGCGTCAACCTGCTGCGCCAGCCCGTCGACCCGGCGGATGTGGCGCGCTGCGCGCTGTTCATCGCGGAGAACGTGAGCCTGAACGGCGCCACGCTGCAGGCCGACAACGGCCAGCACCTGGTGGCGCTCGATCGCGACGTGATGTTTGCCGTTGAATTGGGCCCCCACGCTCCCCCGCTGGCGCGAGGTGCGCTGGTCTCGCAGACCGCGGAGCCGCCAGAGGCGGCTCCTCTTCGGGCTGTCCAGCCTCGCGCAGGCGAGCCCGGAGCCGCAGCCCTCGGCCCCGAGGGGGCTTCGGCCGCCTTGGGGCGGCCCGGCGGCGTCCGGGGCGCACCATGAACTCGATGCTGTTGGCTTTCGCCACGCTGGACGCGCGTCTGGCGCTGGAGTGCCGCCTGCTCAGCCTGCGCCGGCACGAGCGCGCGGTGCGCATCGGCGTGCACGACTTCGAGCGCGGCGCCCCGCAGCGCCTGTGGTTTGACGTCGACCTGTGCGTGCGGCTGCAGCATGCCGCCGCCGCGCGTGACGATATCCGCGACACGCTGGACTACGACTTCGTGCGCGAGGTGATCGACAGCGCCATTGGCCAGCGGCATCATGAGCTGCAGGAAAGCCTGTGCGACGCGGTGCTGGCTGCCGTGCTGAACCGCCCCGAGGTGCAGGCCGCGCGCGTGGCCACGCGCAAGCCCGACGTGTATGCCGACAGCGCCTCGGTGGGCGTCGAGCGCGTGGCCATCAAGCCATGGAAAGACCCGGCATGACGCAACCCAGCTTTCCCCCCGACATCGGCCAGCAGCACCTGCAGTTGACGGGTCTGCGCTTTGACGCCAACCTGGGCATCCTGGAGCACGAAAGGCGCGCGCCGCAGCCCATCCAGGTGGACGCCGAGCTCAACCTGGGCGCGCAGCCGCTGCGCCCGCGTGACGACGACATCACCCATGTGCTGGACTACCGCAAGGTGCGCCAGATCATCATCGACGAGTGCACGGCCGAGCACGTCAACCTGCTGGAGAGCCTGATCGGCAAGCTGTGCCAGCGCCTGCTGGGCCTGCACGGCGTGCAGGGCGTGCGCGTGAAGATCACCAAGCTGGAGATCTTCGAGGACTGCGCCGTCGCCATCCGCATGGAGGCCGGGCGCTGGTGAGCCTTCGCGTTGACGGCGGATGACAAAAGCCGCTTTGTCCTCTACAGTGGCAGGCACCACCAGCCAACCGGAGGATTGCCATGGCCACGCGTTCCAGCAAGAAGCCGTCTGATGCCGCAACCGGCATGCCCGACCTGGGCGACATCACCCAGATGCTCAAGCAGATGAAAGTCCCGGCGGTTGACGTCAAGGCCTTTGCCGACTGGCAACGCAAGGACTTCGAGGCGCTGGGCGAGGCCAACCGCCAGGCCTACGAGGGCATGCGCGCGCTGGCCGAGCGGCGCAACGAGATCCTGCGCGAGAACATGGCCGAGTGGCAGGCCCAGATGAAGGACTCGCTGGACAAGGACGCCATGGCCAAGCAGGGCGCGGCCCTGCAGCGCAGCATGAACAAGGCCATGAAGGACTTTCGCGAGCTGGCGGCGCTGGAGATGAAGACCCGCGCCGACGCCTGGAAGGTGGTGCAGCAGCGCATGCAGGAGAACATGGCCAACGTCAAAGAGCTGATGAAGGGCAAGAAGTAGATCTCGGCGCCGTTTGCCGCCTGCAGCAAACGGCCTATGAGGTCTGGGTTTGCGCCTGCGCAGCCGGAGGCGGCGTGTTGAGGACGAAGGCATCCGAGAAGCACGCACCTTCTTCCAGGCCCTGCGCCAGAAAGGCCGGCACCGCCGTCTCGACCATGCGCGTGGAGCCACAGGCATAGAGCTCTTGCCCCCGCATGTCGGGAAAGTCCTGCAGCACCGCCTCGTGCACCAGGCCGCGCCGGCCTTCCCAGCCGTCACCCGGCGCGCCGTCCGACAGCACCGGGATGAAGCGGAAGTTGGCGTGCTCGCGCTGCCAGCTTTCGGCCAGTTCGCGCATGTACAGGTCGGACACCTGGCGCACGCCCCAGTACAGGCGCATGGGCCGCGTGATGCCACGCGCAAAGGCGTCTTCGATGATGCTCTTGACGGGGGCAAAGCCCGTTGCACCGGCCAGGAAGACGGTGGGGCGCTCGCCCTCGCGCAGCGTGAAGCGACCCAGCGGCCCCTCCAGGCGCAGCGTGTCGCCCAGTTGCATGCCCTCGAACACGTGGCCGGTGAAGCGCCCGCCGGGAATGCGGCGCACGTGCAGGTCGATCAGCGCGCGCTGGTGCGGCGGGTTGGCAAACGAGAAGGCGCGGCGCTCGCCGTCCTCCAGGATCACGTTCAGGTACTGGCCGGCGATGAAATCCAGCTTCAGGTCGGCCGGCGGCTGCAGCAGCAGGCGAATCACCTCCGGCGCCAGGCGTTCCATGCCCACCACGGTGGCGTCGAACTCGTGCTTGGTCAGGGGCTCGAGGGTCTCGACGTCGATCTCCAGGTCTTCGAGCGGCACGGCGCAGCACATCAGCGCCTGGCCGCGCTCGCGCATCGCGGCGGTGAGCGTTGCGGGCTGATACGGGCCGTGGTCGAAGCGGCCGTTGAGCACCGTGCACACGCACAGGCCGCAGCCGCCGGCGCGGCAGTCGTACTGCAGGGGCAGCTCGGCGCGCAGGCCGGCTTCCAGAATGGTCTCGCCGCGCCGCGCCGGCACATGGCGCGCGTCCGGGTGCACCGTCACGTTGAGCGTGCGTGCCGCGCCGCCCGCGCGCCGCCACACCAGCCAGGGCTGCACCAACAGCAGGCCCGACACGCCCAGCACCAGCGCCCAGGTCCAGCCCGGCCCCCAGATATGCACCAGCGGGTACAGGCCCAGCAGCAGCCAGTCGAGCTTGAGTGCGCTGGGCACCACGGCCATGTGGGCTGGGCCGCCCTGGCTGACGACGGGCAGCACCAGAGCCAGCACCACCAGCATCACGCAGGCCGCGATGGCAATCGGCTTGGGCGGCTGCATGGCCGCCTTGGGCACGCGCTGCACGTGCACCCACATCAGGAGCAGCGTGACCAGCGGCACGCCGATGTGGATGAACACCAGCAGCGAGAAGAGCCGGTCGCTCACCGTGCTGTCGTAGATGAAGTTGCGGATCAGCGCGCCGCGGAACATGGGGATCGAGTCCAGCCACTCGAAACTGGCGGTGGTCACGTATTGCGCCAGCTGGTCCCAGGGCAGCATGTAGCCGTTGGCGCCGGCCACGTACACCAGCCAGATCAGCGCCACGCCGGTGACCCACGACACCCAGCGAAAGCCGCGCAGCCGGTCGAAGGCGAAGTAGCGCAGCATGTGGATCACCATGGTCACGACCATCGCGTCGGACGCGTAGCGGTGCACGCTGCGCACGATGCCGCCGAGGAACCACTGCTGGTGCGTCAGGCCCTCCACCGACTGGAAGGCTCCCGTCACGCTGGTGTCGAAAAACGCAAACAGGTACAGGCCCGTGCCAGCCACGATCCAGAACAGGAAGAAGGTGAGCGAGCCCAGGTGGTAATAGGGGTTCAGGCGGTCGCCAAAGGCGCGGTTGAACAGCGCCTCCACGCGCATGAAGCCCCAGCGCATCAGCGCCTGCAGTGCACCGATCATGCCGGCACCTCCTGCGCCTTGGCCCGCATGGCGCGCAGCACCACGATCACGAACAGCAGCCCGCCGATGACCGCCAGCAGTCCCCCCAGGCCCATCAGGCCCATACCCGCCACCTCGGCCGTGCTGCGCAGCACCTGCTCGCTGCCCGCCACCTTGCGCTGCACGCCGTAGCCGCCCGACCACACCAGGCCGATGATGTGCATCAATTGCCCCAGCCCGTACACCCAGGGCTGCCAGCGCGCCATGCGCCCGCCGGGGCGGCCATAGCCCAGCGTGGGCAGCAAGTGATAGACGATGCCCATCAACGCCAGCGTGACGCCCACGATGCAGCCGTGGTAATGCGCGGGAATCTTGACATTGCTGCCGTTGATCAGCATGCCGATCACGCCGCCGCAGGCGAACAGCAGCATGGAGCTGACCAGCGCGCCCCACAGCGGCTTTTGCTCGTCCCGCAAACGGCGCAGCGGCGCCAGCGCCAGCACCACCGCCAGCGCAATGGGGAAGATGGCCAGGCCGCCGCCCACGCGCATCGCCCAGGTGTGCAGCTGGCGGTTTTCCACGCTGATGGCGCTGTAGGCCACATAGGCATAGGGTGTGACGAACACGCTGACCAGCGCCAGCATGAGCAGCCAC
This sequence comes from Burkholderiaceae bacterium, assembly GCA_041396485.1. GTDB lineage: Bacteria > Pseudomonadota > Gammaproteobacteria > Burkholderiales > Burkholderiaceae_C > Ottowia. The sequence continues at coordinate 263,245 of JAWKYM010000005.1, forward strand.
AGGGCAATGCGCGGGCTGAGGAAAATGCGGCCACCGCAGGCGTTGGCCAGCCACAGCCACACCGCCAGCATCAGCAGCGTCCAGGCAAACTGCAGCGCGTGGCCGCCGCCCCAGAACAGGATCTCGTAGTAGGTACGCAGATCCAGCTGCGTCGGCACATCCACCAGCGACCAGGCAAAAGCCCCCAGCGCCACGGCCACGCACACCACGCTGGCCGTCAACCCAAAGCGCAGCGCGCGCTCGCCGTCGATCACGCCGCCCAGGCGCGGCGCGGCCAGCAGGCTGCGCAGCACCTGCACCCCCAGGCCCAGGCCAAAGACCACCAGACCCGCCAAAAACAGCGGCCCGTGCAGCACCGGGATGTAGTTGGCCATGATCGCCTCGCCCGGGCGGATGAAGGCGCCCAGCGCCATCAACCCTGTGCCGCTGCCGCACAAGCCCAGGGCGGCCCAGCTCCAGCCCAGGGCGCGCTCGGTGCTGTTCAGGCTCCACAACATGCCGCCCAGGGCGGCAAACCACACCAGAACCGACAGATCCACGTGCACCACCAGGGCCACGCGGAAGAAATTGGCCACCGGAAACCACTCATTGAGTCCTGGCGTGCGGGCCAGCACCAGCAGTACCGAATACAGGCCGGAGCCCGCCAGCGCGGCCAGGCCCAGCGCCAGCCAAGCGCGCGCCAGCGCGCGCTGCGCGGTGGTGGGTTGCGGCAGGGCGTAGGTGTTGGGGACAGCAGCGGCACGGCCAAACAGCGATGTCGCGCCAAGGGTGGGGTGGGAGAGCGTGTTCATTGGAAAACAATGCCGCCCTTCTCGGCGTTGTAGTCGATGACGAGCACTTGCGAGGGCTTGAGCGTGACCGTGCCTTCACGCTCGGCCGTGAAGCCGCTGGCGCGCACATCGTCCTTCATGCGCACGACAATGCGTTGCTCGCCGGCCGCCACCTGCAGGCGCTGGTAAACGGCCGAGCTGCCGTCGCGCTTGAGGCCGCTGGGCTCGGCGGTGCGGGCAAGCACCCGCTGGCCGTTGATGTCCACCTCGATGCTGACGGGCGAGCGCTCGCGCGGGCAGATTTGCTTGGGGCGCATCTGCGGCGGCAGCTTGGCTTTTTCTTCCTCGGTCAGTTGGCGGCAGTCGCCCACCGGCTTGCCGGTGTGGGTGAAGCTGATCTTGATCAGCGCCTCGCCCGGCGGCAGGGGGTGGTAGACGGGCCAATGCGAGAACACACCGATGAACAGGGCAAACAGGGCATACAGCAGGGCCTGGCCGAGCCAGGCGCCCGCCGTGACGGGGCGCCGCGGGGGTGCGGCGGCGGCAGAGGCATTCATGACATCACCTGGAGAACCGAAGAAGGATGGACGGCGCCGTGCGCGTGGGCGCTGCCGCGCAGCTGATCCAGCGCCTGGCGCGCACCGGCCGCATCGACCTGAGCCCAACGCGCGCGCGGCACCGATGGCCGCAAATGGGGCTCGCGCCGGCCTTGCAGGCGCTCGTGCAGCAGTTGGGGGCCGTCGCGAAACGCGCATTCACCCGCGGTGCAGCCCTGGATCAGCACGCCGGCAGCGCCATCGCGCAGCGCGTATTCGACAAACGCAGGCGCCAGTTGGCCGACGCAGACCAGCTCGATCGGCACCACGTCCTCTGCCTGCAGGGCGGGCGGCTGCTGCGCCTGGGCGCAGGCAAAAACCACGATCGGATGCTTGGCCGAGCTGGCCAGCAGGCGCTGGCGCAGCTGCTGACGCAAGGTGTTGACCGACAGCTGGGGCAGGTCGATGCCGCTGACCAGCTGCACTATGCTGCGAAACGGCGTGGACGAAGGGCAGGCGCCGGCGCAGATGCCGCAGCTGGCACAGCGCTCGGCATCCACCTGGGCCAGCGCGTGTCCCGACTTGCCGCTGGGGTGCACCACCATGTGGATGGCGGCGTAGGGGCAGTCGTCCACGCAGCGGCGGCAGCCGCTGCAATGCGCCGGATCGACCACGGCCGCGGGCGCTGTCAGCTTGGCGCGCGGCCAGAACGGCAGCAGCAACAGCAGAGTCAGCGCGCCGGCCACCAGGGCCCAGGCCCCCGCGTTCGACACCGCGCCGGCCAGGGGGTGGATGAACAGCAGCACCCAGTCCAGGGCCACTGTTGCCGGCGCCTGCGCCACGTCGGCTGCCGGGCCGCTGGTGATGGGCGCCGCGGCGGCCAGACTGATCAGCATCCCGAGAAATGCCACCGCCACGGGCCACGGCGGCGCCACCCGCGCGCGCGGCAGGCGCTGGATGTGAAACCACAGTCCGAAGGTCATGAGCAGGGCCATGCCCAGGTGCACGAACACGAACAGCGAAAACAGCCGGTCGCCGACCGTGTCCGCACGCAGGAAATTGCGCGCCAGCGGCGCGCCCAGCCCGGGCAGTGCATCCAGCCACTCGGCGGTGGCCTCGGCCGAATACTGGCCCAGCGCGTCCCAGTTGAGCCAGAAGCCGCCGATGGCGCACACGAAGGCAAACACGACGAGCGGCACGCCCGTCAACCAGCTGAAGCCATGATGGCCTGCAAATCGCCCGTGCAGCCATTCGCGCAGCACGTGCAGGCCCATCAGCAGCACCAGGGCATCGGCGGCATAGCGGTGCACGCTGCGCAGCCAGCCGCCGTAGAACCAGGGCCAGTCGGCCAGGCGCTGGATGGAGGCGTGGGCGCCCGCAGCCGAGGTGTCGATCACGGCATACAGGTAGATGCCGCTGGCCGCCAGGCACCAGAAGCACAGGAAACCCAGGCTGCCCAGATGGTGCAGCGGGTTCAGCGCCGGGCCCGTGAGGCGGCCTGCCCCGCGCTCCAGCGCCTGCCAGGCCGTGAGCAGTTGCAGGCGCGGCGTTGACGCAAAGGGTACCGCGGCGGCCGTCAATGCAACACCCCTTCGGGCCGCACGACAGGGGTTCGGTCCTGGCGACGCGCGCGGCGCGAACGGCGCCACTCGGCCACGCCGTAGCCGATCATCCACAGGAAGAAGACCGCGCCGCCGACGAGCTCCATCACCAGCGCGTACTTGAAGCGGTAGCTGCCGGTCTCGGGGTCGTACACGGTGCACAGGATGCGCACGCGCTCGAGCAGGCCGGCCAGCGTCTCGCGCTGGGTGAGGGGCGCGCGCCCCAGCAGCTGGCGCAGCGGCTCGCCCAGTTGCTGCGCCGTCAGCTTGTCGCCCCAGACCTGGGTGGCGATCTTGCCCTCGGCGTCCAGCACGGTGACGCCCAGGATGTGGTCAAGCCCCGCTGGCGTGGCCAGGTAGCTGAAGCCGAAGTGGCGCGTGAGCGGCTCCACGATCTTGGCGTGCGGGCTGAGAAATTCCCAGTTGGGGTAGTCGATGCCGTACTGCCTGGCAAACGAGCGCAGCGCCACCGGCGAGTCGGCCGGCTGGTTGAAGCCGATGCTGATGACGTTGAACTGATTGGGGCTGAGCAGCTTGTCCAGGCCCCGGACGGCCTCGTGCAGATTGCGCGTGGTGGTGGGGCAGATCTCGAAGCAGCCGGTGTAGATGAAGCTCACCAGCAGCGGCTTGCCGCGGTATTGCGACAGCCGCACCGGCTTGCCCTGGCGGTCGAGAAAAGTGAAGTCGGGCGGGGTGGTGCCGATCACGGCCTGGCCGGCGGCCAGGGCGGCCGCTTCGTCCAGGCGCGGCACGGTGCTGACCGGGGCCTCATCGGCCTGCGCCCAGCCGGCCGCACCCAGCAGGGCGAGGGCCGCCGCCAGTGGCCACAGCCTGCGTTGCGCACGCTGGGCCAGGCACCCGAACACCGTTTTGATGACCACGTTCAAACTCCAGACCGCCGCCGCGCCTGCCGCGGCGGTCAACGGCCCGGCCTCAGCTCAGGCCCCACAGGGTGGACAGGTACTTCCAGTTGATGAAGTAGTACAGCACGAAGGCCACCAGGAACACCATGGCCAGCACGAAGGTGCCGGGCGCGGCAAAGCCGGCCGAGCCCGCCGTTTGCGCCACCACGGTGGGGGCGGTGCGCGGGATCGGGGTGAAGGTGGCGCGCTCGGTGCCGCGATCCAGGCGCTTGCCCCAGATCAGCGAGCCGACCGTGACGTAGATATAGATCGCGCCGCCGACAATCGCCGCCACGCCACCGATGCCGACCAGGCCCATCATCAGATAGGCCGCGCCCGGCCATTCGTAGGCCAGCGGGTTGCCGGAAAAGGCCATGTCCCAGTGGCGGCGCGACACGCCCAGGGTGCCGGCGCCCATCATCACCAGGCAGAAGAAGTACATCGAGAAGCCGAAGATGTACGGCTGCCACTTGGCCAGCGTGGGCGCGATCATCTCGCGCTTGAACAGCACCGGGATCAGGTAGTAGGTCAGCGCCATGAAGGTGAGCGTGGTGCCCACGACGACGGTGGCGTGGAAGTGCCCCGGCACGTAGATCGTGTTGTGGATGATCATGTTGAGCTGCTCGGTGCCCATCATCACGCCCGAGATGCCGCCCAGGAAGCCGAAGCCGATGATCGAGATGAACACGCCCGAGAACGTGGGGTTGCCCCAGGGCGCCTTGCGCAGCCACTCGAACAGGCCCTTGGTGAAGCCCTTTTCGCGCTGCGCCACTTCCATCGCGCCGGGCACCGTCAGGCCGTGCAGCATCGAGGCCAGTACCGCAAAATACATGAAGTAGCTGGTGTTGACGATCTTCCAGGGCGTGGACAGGCCCGGGTCGGCCAGCAGGTGGTGCGCGCTGGCCAGCTGCAGGAACAGGATGTAGAGCAAAAAGGCCGTGCGGCTGACGCGCTCGCTCATCGGCTTGGCGCCGAAGACGACGGCCGCCACCAGGTACCAGACCGAGATGTGCGCGGCCACGTTGATCTGCTGCGACGAGTGGCCCAGCGCCCACCAGATGGTGCGATAGGCCAGCGGATCGACCTGCTTGATCAGGCCGATCGACATCAGCCAGGTCGGCACCAGGATGATGGCGCCCGACAGCAGGGTGAACACCGCGATGATGGCCGCCGTGATGGCGCCCATGGTCACCAGCGGCACCGAGCCTTCATAGGTGCGGTCGCGCCTGGCCACCACCAGGGTGCCGAAGAACACGCCACAGCCGATCAGCGCGCCGACCGCAAACAGGATGATGGTCAGGTAGAACCAGGACGAGGCCATCATCGGCACGTAGCTGGTCATCATGACGCTGGAGCTGCCCTGGAACACCACGATGTTGTTGCCCACCGAGCCGATCACCATCAGCGCGAAGGCCAGCCAGGCGAGGCGCGGCGTGGCGATGCGGCAGCGCAGCAGGGTGGAGGCGCAAAAATACAGGATGGCGATCTCGAAGAAGATCAGCCAGAAGATCAGCATGTCCAGGCCGTGCGCGGTCAGCACCATGTAGAAGGTGTCGGCCTCCAGCCAGTGCACCGCCGGCCAGCGCGTGAGCACCACGCCGATGGCCAGCAGGCCGCCGAAGGCCAGGAACAGCACGCCGGCGACGGCGTTGAAGATCATCAGTTTTTCGGCCTGCGCTTCAAACTGCAGGCCCGATCGCGGGCAGGTGCGATAGGTCGTTGCTTGGCCCATGGTGCGTCCCTCAGTCCTTGATGTACATGCGGCCCACCATGGTGTGGTGGCCAATTCCACAGAACTCGTTGCATACGATCGAGATCTGGCCCGACTGGTTGGGCGTGATGGTCAGCACGTGCTCGAAGCCCGGCACCAGCTGGATGTTGATGTTTTGCGGCTGCAGGGAGAAGCCGTGGTTGTAGTCCATGGCCGTCAGGTGCAGGCGGTATTGCTCGCCCTTCTTCAGCTCCAGGATGGGCCAGAAGTTCCACAGCCGGCCCAGCACGTAGACATCGCTGCCGGGCGGCGGCGCGACGACGGGGGTGTTCTGTTCGCCCTCGGTGCGCACCGTGTATTTGTCGACCACCGCCTGCGCCGCGGTCATGAACTTCTCGGGCGTGGTGCGGTAGGTCTCGGTCGACAGGTTCTGGTTGCCCCAGACGTGCCAGCCGACCATCATGACGAACATGATCAGGCACCAGGTCAGCGACAGCACGATCCACGTGCCCTCGACCCGGTCGATGGGATGCTTGTACCAAAGCCGTTCCGACGGCGGCAGGATGGCGCTCATGGTGTTGTGAACCTCTTGGTTGAAGGGCGAGCGGGCGCCGGCCTACTTGGCCAGGGGCAGCATCATGATTTCGACCACGCCCCACAGGTTGTAGACCAGCATGGGGATCAGCACGCCCAGGAACAGCAGGATGAAAGGGCTGTCCAGCAGCTGCTGCACCCAGGGAACGGGCGCGTGGGGGTCGTTCAGGTCGTCGTGTTTCGGGTCCATCCTTGCCTCCTAAAGACTCAGCCCGCAGCCCCGCGCGGCGGACGGTGGTCGATGAATTCTCGAGTCCCGTTGTCGGAATTGATTTGACCTGGTGCAAACTTTTGCGCGCTGTGCTTGCCGCGCGTCAAGGCCGGGGACTACGATCGCGCCTCATGACTCCGGTTGCCGCCCTTGCTTCTTCGTCCCCACGCGCGGGAAGGGC